>NZ_CP092968.1:1217500-1826250 GCF_027571405.1 Methylocystis parvus OBBP | reverse complement strand
GACCCCGCGCCGCTCTATGCATTGAAGAGCTTGAGGAAGGGTTGGAAGACCCGGAAGACAAGGTACCAGTGGCTCTGCTAGCTGAACTCGTCGAGCGCTACGGAATTGACGCCATACGGGCCGCGATATCGGAACTGCGCGTCTAAAGTCAGCCGGCGTGGCTTGGGCGCGTTCTCAAAAGCGCATTCACGATAACGTCGTCATTGCGAGGAGCGAAGCGACGAAGCAATCCAGGGGCCGCGTCTCGACTCTGGATTGCTTCGCTTCGCTCGCAATGACGGTAGTTAGCCTTGCGGGGATCAGCGGCCCCTTACCGCGCAAACTTCTTGTACTTCAGCCGGTGCGGAATAACGCTGTCGACGCCCAGCCGGCGCTTCTTGTCTTCCTCGTAATCGGCGAAGTTTCCTTCGAACCATTCCACATGCGAGTCGCCTTCATAGGCGAGAATATGCGTCGCGATGCGGTCCAGGAAAAAGCGGTCATGCGAGATGATGACGGCGCAGCCGGCGAAATCGGCGAGCGCGTCTTCCAGCGCGCGCAGCGTTTCGACGTCGAGATCGTTGGTCGGCTCGTCGAGCAGCAGGACGTTTGCGCCGCTCTTGAGCATCTTGGCGAGATGCACGCGGTTGCGCTCGCCGCCCGAGAGCTGGCCGACCTTTTTCTGCTGATCCGCGCCCTTGAAGTTGAAGGCCGAGCAATAGGCGCGGGAGTTGATCTCGCGCTTGCCGAGATAGATCACCTCATTGCCTTCGGAGATCTCCTCCCACACCGTCTTGCCGGCGTTCAGCGCGTCGCGCGACTGGTCGACATAGCCGAGTTGCACGCTCTCGCCAATCTCGATCGTTCCGTTGTCGGGCTTCTCCTGCCCGGTGATCATGCGGAACAGAGTCGTCTTGCCGGCGCCGTTCGGGCCGATCACGCCGACAATGCCGCCCGGCGGCAGCTTGAAGGAAAGATCGTCGATCAGCAACGTGTCGCCAAAGGCCTTGGAGATGTGCTCGAAGTCGATGACGTTCTGGCCAAGACGCTCCGCCACCGGAATGATGATCTGCGCGGTCGTCGGCGCCTTGTCGTTCTGCTTGGCGACAAGCTCCTCATAGCGCTGGATGCGGGCTTTGCTCTTGGCCTGACGGGCCTTGGGCGAGGCGGCGATCCACTCGCTTTCGGCTTCGAGCGCGCGCTGGCGGGCCTTGTCTTCGCTGGCCTCCTGCATGAGGCGCTTCTGTTTCTGCTTCAGCCAGCTCGTATAATTGCCCTCATAGGGAATGCCGCGGCCGCGATCGAGTTCGAGAATCCAGCCCGTGACGTTGTCGAGGAAATAACGGTCGTGGGTGACGATCAGGATCGCGCCCGGATAATTGCGCAAATGCCCTTCGAGCCAGTTCACCGTCTCGGCGTCGAGATGGTTGGTCGGCTCGTCGAGCAGCAGCATTTCCGGCTGTTCGAGCAGCAGCTTGCATAGGGCGACGCGGCGGCGCTCGCCGCCCGAGAGCTTGGTCACGTCCGCATCGTCGGGCGGACAGCCCAGCGCGTCCATGGCCTGATCGACCTGGCTGTCGAGATCCCACAGGCCCTTGGCCTCGATCTCGTCCTGCAGCTTCGTCATCTCGTCGGCCGTCTCGTCCGAATAATTCATCGCGAGATCGTTGTAGCGGTCGAGAATGGCCTTCTTCTCCGCGACGCCGAGCATGACGTTGCCGCGCACGTCGAGCGCCGGATCGAGCTGCGGCTCCTGCGGCAGATAGCCGACGCGCGCGCCCTCGGCGACAAAGCCCTCGCCGGTGAATTCCTTGTCGATGCCGGCCATGATGCGCAGCAGCGTCGACTTACCCGCGCCGTTGACGCCGAGCACGCCGATCTTGGCGTCCGGGTAGAAAGACAGGTAGATATTGTCGAGGACCTTCTTGCCGCCCGGATAGGTCTTGGTGAGGCCCTGCATATGATAGATGAACTGGCGCGCCATATCGCCTCGCAAAGAGAGGAATTTGGCGGCAGTGTTTAGAGCATTTCGACCGCCCCTGGGAAGCGGATTGTCGCTCCCCGGCCGAAAGACGCCGCCCTCGCCTCTGGGGACCGGCGGCGTCGATCGGCCGAAAAGCGCGTTTTTCATTGCGTCCGCATAAAGCCCATGACGGTCGCGCTGAGCGCGCTGCCGGTGAGCACGAGGGTCGCGCCGAGCGCCAGCAGCGCCGAGAGATTCAGAGTCAGGTCATAGGCGCTCCCGGCAAGCGCGATAATGCCCAGCACGATCGCCGCCAACCCGGCAAGCGCCTGAAGGCCGGCCGAGCCGGAGGCCATTTCGCTGGCGAGCATTTCGCCGCCGACGAATTGAGATTGTCCGCCGCTGAGCGCGCTGATGCGCAACGCCCGGCGCATCAGGAAAAGATGCCAGACGGCGTTGCTGCTGAGCAGCAGCGCGGTTCCGAAAGCGATCACGGCGATCGGCGTCAGCGTTCCCGAATTGATCCCCAGCAAAGCCAGGATGCCGAGCACGACGCCCGCGGCGCCGACGAGAAAGACGACGGCCAGGCTGTTGCCGCCAAATTGCTCGCTTGAACTTGTCGTCGCGACGCCCGCGGGGAAGGCGATCTGCGCATATTCCGAGACCATGGCGCCGCCTTGAATGAGAAGGGCGACGCCGAAGACGATGGTGGCGATCGCCGTCATGTAGGCGGGCGCGATCCCGACCAGTCCGCAAATCGCGAGAACGATCGTGGCGACGCCGCCGATCGCGTCGATCAAGCCGCCATAGGCGACGGCGTTTTCGCTGGTGGTGGCTTCTCTGGTGATGGACATGAGGGAAGACTCCGGCCGCTGGCCCCCCGGCGTCGGGTAGCTAGCGTTGGGCGCCGGAGCGGCAAGCATGGCGTTCGGACGGCTCGGGGCGCCGGCGCGCTGGCGGCTTCTCAAAGAAGCCGTCGCCTGTTATTGGCGGGGAGCCGCGCGGATAGCGGCGGAGAATGGGACGGGTTTTCCGACTTGGCGGCTGCGACTGCGGGGATGCAGGGTTTTGCGGCGGTTGCGGCGGCGACTGAAGCGGAAGGCGTTCGATGGGCTTCCTGATCGGGATTTTTATCGGAATCCTGACCATCGTCGCGGCGCTATACGTCGCGATCGCGCGGCCGACGCCGCCCTGGCGTCGTCAAGACGAGTCGCAGACGGCGTACGACGCGCCGGAATGGGCGGGGTCGGATTTGTCCGGCGACCACGCGGACGACTGACGCCTTTCAGTATCGCGCCTTTTTCGGCCAGCGTTTCGGCCAGACGCGGATATAGTCCGGCGTCTCCTCCTCCTCGATCTCGGCCTCGCTGACCTCCACCTTGCCGCGCACCGAGACGCCGGCGCGATAGACGGTCTCGGGATCGCCCGAGATCAGTGGATGCCAGGGCGGCAGCGGCCTGCCTTCGTTGCGCAGCACATAGGCGCAGGTCGGGGGCAGCCAGTCGATCTCCTGCAATTTCTTGAGCGTCAGCCGGACGCAGTCGGGCACATGGTCGCGGCGGTTTTTGTAGTCGCCGCAAAGGCCGGTCTCGCGGTCGAGCATCCTGCAGGAGACGCTCGTGTGGTAAACGCGGCCATTGTCCTCATCCTCGAGCTTGACGAGGCAGCAGCGCCCGCAGCCGTCGCAAAGCTTCTCCCATTGCGTGCGGGTCAGTTCCGAGAGCGGCTTCTCCCAAAAGGGAGCGTCCGCGCCGTTTCCGCCTTTTTCATCCGCCATATCTGATCCGTTCGGCCCTTCCGCCGCTAGATCCCGCCGCGTCGGACCGACGCCCGAACATGGATGAGGTGATCGATTCAAGGGTTTGGCGCGCGCGCCTCATGCGAAAGCCGGTTCCGACTTTTCGCGAGCGGCGCTCCGGGCGGAAACCATAACCGCAATGAGGGGCGCGGCGGGCGTCGTCAAGATGGTTTAAAAAGTGCTAACGTCGTGCGCCGGGTTCTTTTCGCCGGCCGGGGAGCTTGCGGACCTTGTTCGAGCGTTTCACGTCCTCGCCTTTCATCAAGCGCATCAGGCGCATTTTGCTGTCGATGGACGCGCTCATCGATTCGAGCGTCTTCGACAGCCAGCGGCGTTCGCGCGAGATTTACGAGGATTTCTCCACCTATATGGAGCGCTTCCATGTCTCGGGCTTCGCCCGGGTCGCGGTGGAAGCCGCCTGCGAGGGGCTCACGCTCGGACTTGGCGGCCTTATTGTTCTGCTTGCGCTTGCGGGCTCCGCCTTTCAGATGACGAATGAGGGCGACTGGCTGAAGCAGACCGATCTCGCCGTCACCTTCCTCGATCGCTACGGCAATGAAGTCGGCCAGCGCGGCATCAAGCATGACGACGCCGTGCCGCTCGAGGAATATCCCGATTATCTGATCAAGGCCGTGCTCGCGACGGAGGACCGCCGTTTCTACGAACATTTCGGCATCGACGTCATCGGCACGGCGCGGGCGTTGACCGTCAACGCCCGCTCGTCCGGCGTGGTGCAGGGCGGCTCCTCCATTACCCAGCAGCTCGCTAAGAATCTCTTTCTCTCCAACGAGCGCACCATCACGCGAAAGATCAATGAGGCCTTTCTCGCGCTCTGGCTCGAGCATCATCTGACCAAGCGGGAAATCCTGAAGCTTTATCTCGATCGCGTCTACATGGGCGGCGGCGCCTTCGGCATTCAGGCCGCGGCGGAGTTCTATTTCGGGAAGTCGGTGAAGGAGGTCACGCTCGCCGAGGCCGCGATGCTCGCGGGCCTCTTCAAGGCGCCGACGAAATACGCTCCGCACAACAATCTGCCGGCGGCGCGCGCCCGCGCCAACGACGTGCTCAACAATCTCGTCGACGCCGGCTTCATGAGCGAGAGCCAGATCGTCGGCGCGCAGCGCAGCCCGGCGACGCCCGTCGACCGCCAGCGGCAGGAGAGCCCCGACTGGTATCTCGACTATGCCTATGGTGAGATCCGCAAACTCGCGTCGGCGGGCAAGCTCGGCGACAATCGCGTGCTGACGGTGCGCACCGCGCTCGATTCGAATGTGCAAAAACACGCCGAGGACGTGATCGAAAAGAATCTGCGCGAGCAGGGCCGTTCCTACCACGTCAAACAGGCGGCAATGGTGGTGATGGAGCCGGACGGCGCCGTGCGCGCCGTCATTGGCGGGCGCGACTATGGCGAGAGCCAGTATAATCGCGCGACGGACGGATCGCGCCAGCCGGGCTCTTCCTTCAAGCCCTATGTCTATCTGACGGCGCTCATGAGCGGCAAATTCAAGCCGACCACCATCGTCACCGACAGACCCACCTGCATCGGCAATTACTGCGTGCACAATTACAGCGGCGGCTATGCGGGGTCCATGCCGCTCGCCATGGCGCTCGCGAAATCGCTCAACACCGTCGCGATCCAGCTCTCTCAGGCGATCGGCAATGGCGATTCCCGCGTCGGCCGCGCCAGGATCATCGAGACCTGCCGCCGGCTCGGCATTACGACGCCGCTCGAGGATACGCCGTCGCTGCCCGTGGGGCAGAGCAGCGTCATCCTGCTCGAGCACTCCGCCGCCTATGCCGCTTTCGTCAATGGCGGCAAGCGCGCCGTCCCTTACGCCGCCGTCGAAGTCCGCAATCGCCAGGGCGATCTGCTCTATCGCCACGATCGCGACGCGCCGCCGCAGCAGCAGGTCTTGCCTTATGAGAAAGTCGTGGACCTCGCCGGCATGATGAAGAAGGTTGTCGAGGAAGGCACGGGCAAACGCGCGCAGCTTGGGCCCGACATCGACGTGATCGGCAAGACCGGAACGACCAATGGTTACAAGGACGCCTGGTTCTGCGGCTATTCCGGCACGATGGGCGGCTGCGTCTGGTTCGGTAATGACGACAACGAACCGATGAACAATATGACCGGCGGCACCTTGCCCGCGGGCACCTGGCGCGACGTGATGGCCTATGCCCATCAGGGCGTTCCGCTGAAGCCGATCGTGGGATTGAAGCCGGAGGCGAAAACCGACGTGGCGGCGAACGGCGCCAATGGGCTGAAAGCGCTCGAGCTCGGCGCGCCGCAACGTCCGGCCACGCTCTCCAAGGGCGCCGTGCAGGCGCTGGAATCGATCGAGAAGAAAGCGAAGACGCTCGGCGCCGGCCGGCAGAGCTCGATTGGAGCTCCCGCGACGATTGCGCAGCGTCCGGAACGCGACGCTTTTCCGACCATCGGCGCCGTGCAATAGCGAGCGCGCGATGAATCGTCCTTACGCCAAATATCTTCGCGCGGGATCGGCCATGCTGGGCGGGCTTGCGCTCGGCCTCTTCGCGACGGCGCTCTCGCTCGACTCGGGCTATGGCTTCAACCCGCTGCGCGCGGGGCCGTGGACCGCATGGCCCTCTCTCGGCGGCGCGGATATCGATCCTTACGGCCGCGCCGTCGTCTCGCGCACGGGAGAGGCGCCGCTGGGACGGGATCAGGGCGTCGCTTTCGTGGCGGCCGAAGACTCGAACGGCGCGCCGCTCGACGGCGCCTGCGAATATCGTATCGTCGATGCGCTGCCGCCGGCCCGCTTCTGGACGCTGTCGCTCGCAACGCCGACCGGCGCCTTGATCGACAACCCCGCCGGCCGCTACGGCTTTTCTTCCGTCGACATTTTACGGCGCGAAGGCGGGGCCTTCGACGTCGCCGTCGCGCGCACGGCCCGCGCCGGCAATTGGCTCTCGCCGGGCGAGGCGCGCCGTTTCGTCGTCGTGCTGCGTCTCTACGATACGCCGCTCGATACGGATGCGCGCGCCGACCCGAACAGCTTTCCAAGAATCGTGAAATCGACGTGCGCCTGAGGCTCCCCGACCGCTTCTTCGACTATCTGCCATGGGCGGCCGCGACCCTGCTCGTCGCGGGCGTCGTGCATATCGTGTCAGTGCTGCTGATGCCGACTGTGGCGCCGCGCGACGCATATGCGCGCCTTCTCGCCGCCGCGGGCTCCGGCGCGACCAACACGCTTGTCGTGCTGCCGCCCATGGCGCCGGGCGCCGAGCCGTTGCCTTTCGAGGATCCCGCCTTCGCCGAGGCCGTCTGCCTTTTCGATTTGTCGAAAGGATTGCTGCGCGTCGCCAGCAATGTGGACGGAGATGATTATCTGGCTCTGTCTTTCCATGCGCTCGCGGGCCGTCTTTTTCACGCCGTCACCGATCGCGCGGCGATCAAGGGCAAGATCGACATTGTGATCGGCGACGCGCGCCAGATCGACGCGCTGCAGGCGGCGAGCGAAGAAGCGCCGCCGCAGGAAGTGCGTCTGACCGCGCCGACGAAGCGCGGCTTCGTGCTCGTGCGCTCTCTCGCCAGGCGCCCATCCGATCAGGCGCGCGCAAGGGCGCGTCTGGCCTCCGTGACATGCGAGCGCTTCGATCCGCCGAAGGATTAGGCGTTCATTCACGGCAGGTTGCGAGCGGAGCGAAAAGAGTGCGCTGCTCGCCTTGCAACAGCGTCTCGACCGGGCGCAGGACTGCGCGAGCCTCCCGGCGCGTAGCCGATCGCGGACGCGCTAATTGCCGTCGTTGGGCGAGCCGGGAATGGGGAGAATCTTGATTCCCTCTTCGAGAAGCGCCTTGGCCTCTTCAAAGGTGGCGCGGCCGCGGATCGGCCGGCGGTCGGCCTCGCCGTCCTCGATGGCGCGGGCTTCCTCGGGGAAGCGTTCGCCGACATCCTCCGTTTCCGACACGACTCTCTCGCGCAAATCGCGGATCATCTGGCGCAGCCGGTCGGCGTCGTCCTCGCGTCCGTTGCGCGAGATGCGGGGCGCCATCACGCCGCGCGAGATTTTCGTCGAGGCGCAATAGGGGCATGTGACGAAGCCCCGTTCGCACTGCGCGTCAAAGGTTGCGCTGTCGCGAAACCAGCCGTCGAAATCGTGGCCTTCGTCGCAGACCAGCGTGTAATGAATCATGTTTCAGGCCTTTGCCGCGAGGAGCGGATCGAGGCCGCCATTTCCGTCGAGCGCGTAAAGATCGTCGCAGCCCCCGACATGCCGTCCGTCGATGAAAATTTGCGGAACGGTCGTGCGGCCGCCAGCGCGCTCGGTCATGGCGGCGCGTCCTTGCGCATCGCCCGCGACGCTGATTTCCTCGAACGACGCGCCTTTCTGCGTCAGCAGCTTTTTGGCTGCGATGCAATAGGGGCAGGTCGGTGTGGTGTAGATTTCAATTCGCGCCATCCGGCGGCCACCTGAATCGACATTTTCGTTGCGCCGCTTATACGCCGGTTGTCACGCGCTTGTCACGGCCCGGGCGAAGACGAGGAGATCGACCTGAGCCGCGCCCGCCTTCAATAAAACGCGGGCGGCGGCGTTCGCCGTCGCGCCGGTGGTGAGCACGTCGTCGACAAGTGCGACATTACGCCCCTCGATCAGCGGCGCGCGTTCCGCATCGACGCGAAAAGCGCCAGAGAGGTTTACGGCGCGCTGGGCGCGGGAGAGCCCCACTTGCGGCGCCGTCGACTTCACGCGCAGCAGCGCCTGCGTTTCAACGGGGACGCCGCATTCGCACGAAACGACCCGCGCCAGCTCCGCCGACTGGTTGAAGCGCCGCGCGGCGAGACGCAGGCGATGGAGGGGGATTGGAACAAGAAGGTCGGCATCGGCCAGAATATCCGCGCCCGCCCGCGCCATCCAGCGTCCCATCGGACCAGCGAACTCCAGCCGGTCGTGATATTTTAGCCGATGCGCGAGTGAACGCGCCTTGTCGCTGTCATAGCGCGCGACCGCGCGGGCGCGGCGAAAGACGGGCGGATTGGCGGCGGCTTCCGGCGAGATGAGCCCCGGCTGGTCGAGGTCCTGCGCGAAGGGCGTGCCGAGCCGCTCGCAAAAGGGCCGCTCGATAAAGGCGATCTCCCGCCAGCATTCAGCGCAAAGCGCGCCATGCTCCGCGACCGTCTTGCGGCAGATGAGGCAGGAGGCGGGATAGACAAGGTCGAGCAGATAGGCGCCGGCGCGGCGGGCGGCCGTTGCGGCGGTGGTAAGGCGGGAGGCCAACTGCATCCTGGCAGTATCGCTCAAAGCCGCCTCTCTGTCCCTCCCCCGCTTCGCGAAGGGGTCAACCCAGCAACCCGCCCCGCGCCGGCGCCAGCGGATTGTTCGTCAGCGCCTCCGCGTCCGGCGTATCCGTAGCCGGCATATGGATCAGCGCCGCATAGAGGCCCTCGACGAATTTCCAGTCGAGATCCTTCACGATAAAGACGATGCGCGTGCGATGGTCGTCGTCGGGCCAGGCGTCGAGCCGGTGCGGCGGATGGAAGACATGCTGCACGCCGTGAATGACGACGGGCCGCGCGGGATCGTCCGAGAGCGCGACGATTCCCTTTACGCGCAACAGCCGCGGGCCATGCGTGTGGCGCAGCAGATCGATGAAGATGTCGAAAGAGGGCGGCGTGAAGGGTTCGTCGCCCGTCAGGCAGAAGGCCTGGATATGGTCGTCATGGCGGTTGACGTCGCGATGATGGTGGTCGCGACCATGATGCGCATGGCCGTGACCGTGGCCATGGTCGTGGTCATGTCCGTGATCATGCGCCTCGTCGACCGCCTCCGCGTTCAGCCAGTCGCGCACGCGCGGGGTCTTCGTCGCCGGGTCGTAAAGCCCGCAATCGAGCAGCGCCGCGGGCGTCGCCTCCTCGGCGTCGAGAATGCGCGCGCCGGGATTGAGCGCGGCGAGACGCGCTTTCAGGCGCGCCGCTTTTTCCGGGCCCTGGGGCAGATCGGATTTCGTGACGACGATACGATCGGCGACGGCCGCCTGCTTGACCGCCTCCTCATGCGCGTCGAGCGTCGCCTCGCCATTGACGGCGTCGACGACCGCGACAACCCCGTCGAGCCGGAAGCGCAGCACGAGATAGGGATGGTTCATGATGGTGTGGAGGATGGGCGCCGGATCCGCGAGGCCCGTCGTCTCGAGCAGGACGCGTCGAAAAGGCTCGATGCGGCCATTGTCGAGCCGCCGCAGCAAATCCTCGAGCGTGTTCACGAGATCGCCGCGAATGGTGCAGCACACGCAGCCGGAGCTCATCATGATCATGTCGCCGTCGACCTTCTCGATGAAGAGATGATCGAGCCCGATTTCGCCGAACTCGTTGATGAGGACGAGCGTGTCGGCGAGGTCCGGGCTGGCGAGAAGCCTGTTGAGCAGCGTGGTCTTGCCGGCCCCGAGAAAGCCGGTCAGCACGGTCAGCGGAATGGGCGGCGGCGGCCGTCTCGCCGTCGCCGAAATGGCGTCGTTCACTGAGTCTTGACCTGTTGGGGCTTCGCGGCGGTTTGGGTCTTGGCGGACGCCCTGGATTTTCCGGCCGTGGCGGCCGGCTTGCCGGCGGCGGGTTTGGCCGCAGCTTCGGCGGGCGTCTTTGCGGCGACCTTGGCCGGCGCGGCCTTGTCGGCGCTCGGCTTGCTCGCCGATTTGGCGGGCGCCTGCTTGCCCTTGCCTTTGCCCGGCTTGTCCGCGGGGGCGGCGTTCTCGTCCTGCATGATGCTCTCCGCCGGGGCGGGCGTCGGGAGGGTCGCCGTCGCGGCCCCGCGCTTGGCGCGCCTGCCCTTGCGCATGCTCACCGCGTCCGGCGCGGCCTTGCTGATCGGCGACGCCTCGCCGCCTGTCGGCTCGGCGTTGGCGTAGGCCGCGAGATCCGGCTGCTCGCCGATCGCCGCGCCGGGCGCGCGGGCGCGGGCGACGGGGCCGGCATAGCCTGGGGCGCGGCCGGCGAAGACCTGCACAGGCTGAAATTGCGGGCGCGGCAGGCGAGCAATGTCCTTCACGCTGATGGCCTGCTGGCCGCCGCCGACGGCGTCGAGCAGCGGGATGCCGGTGGGCGCGGAGCCGATCGGAATTGAGATGTCCTCGACCTCGCTCATGAATTCCATCGTCGCCGCGCCGCGGTTGCGGCAGACGCTGTCGCGCATGTCCGGCGCGGCCGTCGGGCCGGCGCTGGGCAGCGAAGCGAGCGCGCCTTGCGCGCCGCCGGTCTGGAAAGCGCGATCGAGCAGCGCCGCGGCTTTGGCGGTGCGGGCGTTGGCGGACGGCGCGCCGAGGACGACGGCGATGAGCCGCTGGCCGCCATGCGTCGCGGAGGCGACGAGGTTGAAGCCGGCGGGGCAGGTGAAGCCCGTCTTCATGCCGTCCGCGCCGGGATAGCGGCCGAGCAGGCCGTTATGGGTCGGATGGACCTTTCCGCCGATCTGCATGGCGCCGATGTTCCACAGATTGGAATATTCGGGAAATTGCAGATAGAGCGCCCGGCCCAGGATCGCGAGGTCGCGGGCCGAGGTCACCTGACGGGAGTCGGGCAGGCCGTTGGGATTGACCCAGACCGACTGCGTCATGCCGAGCTTCTGCGAGGCGGCGTTCATTTCATCCGCGAAGGCCTCGACGGAGCCGCCGACGCCTTCGGCGATCGTGACGGCGATATCGTTGGCCGATTTCACCATCAGCATGATGAGCGCGTTTTGCAGCGTGACTTCCTGGCCGACGCGGAAACCCATCTTGGACGGCGCCATGCGGGTCGCGCGCGGCGACACCATCAGCGGCGTGTCCATCGTGATGCGGCCGGCCTTCACGGCTTCCAGCGCGACATAGGCCGTCATCAGCTTGGTGAGCGAAGCCGGATACCAGGAGGCCGTCGCCTGATCCTGCTCGAGCACCGAACCCGAGGCCACGTCGATGACGAGCGAGGGGGTCGCTTGCGCGATCGAGGCGGCGAAGGGCGCGCCAAGAACGGAGGCGAGGCATGACGCGAAGGCGCCGCGGCGGACAAATCGCTTCATCTTCGTCATGGGCAAATGTCTCTTGAGGCTCGCGCTACGGGGGAAGACGACGCAAAAAGCATACTGACCATCCCGAAACGGTTCAAATATGGGCAAATTGTGGCCTACGCCAGACCAAGCGCGAGCTTCGGCGGGGACCGGCGACGTTTGGCGTTCCCACCCAAGCTGTCGCCCATATGCGGCGCCTGGCCGCTTTTCGGTTCATTTTACGGGATTTCAGCGCTCGCTTGTGCTAAGTCTGAAGCCCCTGGGGAGGAAGGCTCGGCGCTTGGCGCGCTCGAAGCGGGGCCCCTCGCTTCCGGGAATCGCGAGCGCCCGCGCGCCGCGCAAAGGAAATCCTTCGAAGTGATCGACAAACTCGAATTCCTTATCACCGTCGCGAGTGAGAAAAGCTTCTCCCGCGCGGCGGAGCTTTGCGGCGTCACGCAGCCGACCCTGTCCGCCGGCATCAAGCAGCTCGAAGATTCGCTCGGCGTCTTGCTGGTCAACCGCTCCTCCCGTTTTCACGGCCTGACCGCCGAGGGCGAGCGGGTGCTCGAATGGGCGAAGCGAATTGTCGGCGACGCCCGCGCCATGCGGCAGGAAGTCCGCACCCTGAGGGAAGGGCTTTCAGGCCAGCTCCGGATTGCGGTCATTCCCACGGCCGAGGGAATCGTCTCCGCGCTGACGACGCCTTATCGGGAAAAGCATCCCCATGTCCGCTTCAAGGTGATTTCGGCCTCGTCGGCGGAAGTGATGGGGATGCTCGATAATCTCGAGATCGACGCGGGCGTCACCTATCTCGACAACGATCCGCTCGGCCGCGTCAGAACCGTGCCGCTTTGTTCGGAACGTTACCGATTGTTGACGACCGCCGGCAATCCGCTCGGCGACCGCGACCGCGTGACATGGACCGAGGTCGGCAAGATCGATCTCTGCCTGCTCACGCCTGACATGCAGAATCGCCGCATCGTCGACCGGCTGATCGGCCCGGACGTCGCGCCGATTCTCGAGTCGAATTCCGTCATTCTGCTCTACGACCATGTGAAATCCGGCCGATGGGCCACGATCATGCCGGAGAAGCTCGCAAAAACAATGGGAACAGAGCCGCCCCTGCGGTCGATCCCGATCGTCGAGCCGGAGGTCGGGCACGAAATCGGACTCGTCGCCCCCTTGCGCGATCCTGTCATCCCGCTCGTTGGCGCGCTCGTTGCAGAGGCAAAAGCGCTCGCCGAAAGCGGCAGACTGGCCGATTGATAGGCAGGGTCTATGACATAACGGCGGGGACGGTATTGATCAGGCGCGGGATTTCCGGCACTGTCATTGGAATAAAACCAATGAAGGGCGCTTGTCTTGAGCTCGACGCCCCAAGCGAGGGAAGAAATGGCTGGCGCTGCTCCATATAGCGACGAGCGGGCGCGGGAGATTATTGCGGCCCATATGGGCCTCGAAGGTCCTGCACTCCCAATATTGCATGCGCTTCAGGCGGAATTCGGATGCGTCCCGGAATCGGCGGTGAAGGAAATGGCGGGCGCGCTGAATATCAGCCGGGCCGAAATGCACGGCGTGGTGACCTTCTACCACGACTTCCACAGCGCGCCGCAGGGCCGCCATCATCTCAAGATCTGCCGCGCCGAATCCTGCCAGTCCATGGGCGCCGAGAAGCAGGCCAATGAATTCCTGGCCCGCCACAAGCTGGATTGGGGCCAGACCACGCCGGACGGCTCCCTGACGGTCGAGCCTGTTTATTGCCTGGGCCTCTGCGCGCACAGCCCCTCCGCCCTTTATGACGGAGAGCCGATTGGACTGGTCGACGCCGAGACGCTCGACTCCCTTGTCGAGGAGGCGAAGGGCAAATGACCAAGATTTACATCCCGCTGGACATGGCCGCCGTAGCGATGGGCGCCGACCGCCTCGCCGCCGCCGTCGCGGAAGAAGCCGCCAGGCGCGGCCAGCAAGTCGAGATCGTGAGAAACGGCTCGCGTGGAATGCTCTGGCTCGAACCCCTGATCGAGGTGGAGACTCCCGCGGGCCGTGTCGGTTATGGGCCGGCGAAAACGAAGGACGTCGCGTCGCTCTTCGACGCGGGCTTCCTCGCCGGCGGCGCTCATCCGCTGAATATCGGCGTCGTGGACGAGCATCCATGGATGAAGCGCCAGAATCGCTTCACCTTCGTGCGCTGCGGCATAATCGATCCCCTGTCCGTTCCGGAATATGAGGCGCATAACGGCTTCAAAGGTCTGAAGCGCGCCTTCGAGATCGGCTCCGCGGCCGTCGTCGAGGAAGTGGCCAAATCCGGCCTGCGCGGCCGCGGCGGCGCGGGCTTCCCGACCGGCATCAAATGGAAGACCGTGGCGGATTGCGCGCCGGGTCAGAAATATGTCGTCGTCAATGCGGACGAAGGCGATTCGGGCACCTTCGCGGACCGCATGATCATGGAGGGCGATCCGCTCGCGCTCATCGAAGGCATGACCATCTGCGGCTACGCCATCGGCGGCTCCAAGGGCTATGTCTATCTGCGCTCCGAATATCCGGTCGTCGCCAAGGTGTTCCAGGCCGCGATCGAGAAGGCGCGCGAGGCCGGCTGGCTCGGCAAGAACATCAAGGGTTCGGGCTTCGATTTCGACGTCGAGCTGCGCATCGGCGCCGGGGCCTATGTCTGCGGCGAGGAGACCTCGCTGCTCGAATCGCTCGAGGGCAAGCGCGGCATCGTTCGCGCCAAGCCGCCGCTGCCGGCGCATGTCGGCCTCTTCGGCAAGCCGACGGTCGTCAATAACGTCCTCTCCATGGCGACGATCCCGATGATCATGGAGAAGGGCGCGCAGCATTACGCCGATCTCGGCATCGGCCGCTCGCGCGGCACCATGCCGCTGCAGATCGCGGGCAACGTCAAATATGGCGGCCTGTTCGAGATCGACTTCGGCATTCCGCTCGGGGAAGTCATCAACGACATCGCCGGCGGCACGCGCACGGGCCGTCCCGTCAAGGCGGCGCAGGTCGGCGGTCCGCTCGGCGCCTATGTGCCGCAGTCGCTTTTCCATCTGCCCTTCGGCTATGAGGAATTCGCGGCTACGGACAGCCTTATCGGCCATGGCGGCATTGTCGTTTTCGACGATGCGATCGACATGTCCTGGATGGCGCGCTTCGGCATGGAGTTCTGCGCGATCGAGAGCTGCGGCAAGTGCACGCCCTGCCGCATCGGTTCGACGCGCGGCGTCGAGACGATCGACAAGATCCGCAACGGTCAGGACGTCGATAAGAATATCGAGCTCCTCAAGGACCTCTGCCACACGATGAAGTTTGGCTCATTGTGCGCTTTGGGAGGCTTCGCGCCCTATCCGGTCGAGAGCGCTCTCCGACATTTCCCAGAAGACTTCCGCAAGTCGGCCCTTGAAGCCGCTGAGTGAGGTAGCCGCCATGACGCTTATCAAAGAGACAGATTACGGGACCCCAGAGTCCAAATCGGCAAAAATGGTCACGCTGACCATTGACGGTAAAAGCGTCACGGTTCCCGAGGGAACCTCGATCATGCGGGCGGCGATGGAGGCGGGGACGGAGATCCCCAAGCTCTGCGCCACCGACAGCATCAAGGCGTTCGGCTCCTGCCGCCTCTGCGTGATCGAAGTCGAGGGCCGCAACGGCACGCCGGCTTCCTGCACCACGCCGGTCGGGCCCGGCATTTCGGTCAAGACCCAGACGCCGCGTCTCGCCGCCATCCGCCGCGGCGTCATGGAACTCTATATCTCCGACCATCCGCTCGACTGCCTGACCTGCGCCGCCAATGGCGATTGCGAATTGCAGGACATGGCGGGCGCGGTCGGTCTGCGCGACGTGCGCTACGGCTATGACGGCTCGAACCACGTCTTCGCCCGCAACGATGGCGAGGCCAATTTCAACTGGAAGCCGAAGGACGAGTCGAACCCCTATTTCACCTACGATCCGTCGAAATGCATCGTCTGCAACCGTTGCGTTCGCGCCTGCGAGGAAGTGCAGGGCACTTTCGCGCTGACGATCTCCGGCCGCGGCTTCGATTCGCGCGTGTCGCCCGGCATGGACGAAGCGTTCATGGAGTCGGAATGCGTGTCCTGCGGCGCCTGCGTCCAGGCTTGCCCGACCGCCACGCTGACGGAAAAGGCGGTCATCGCCGTCGGCCAGCCCGAACATAGCGAGATTACGACCTGCGCCTATTGCGGCGTGGGCTGCACCTTCAAGGCCGAAATGCGCGGCGAGGAAGTCGTTCGCATGGTTCCCTGGAAGGACGGCAAGGCCAATCACGGCCATAGCTGCATCAAGGGCCGCTTCGCCTATGGCTACGCCCATCACGGCGACCGCATCACCACGCCGATGATCCGCGAGACGATCGCGCAGCCCTGGCGCGAAGTGTCGTGGGAAGAGGCGATCGCCTTCGCCGCCGCCCGCCTGAAGGCGACGCAGGAGAAGCACGGCAAGAATTCGCTCGGCGTGATCACCTCGTCGCGCTGCACGAATGAGGAAAGCTATCTCGTTCAGAAGCTCGCGCGTCAGGGCTTCCGCAACAACAATACCGACACCTGCGCCCGCGTCTGCCATTCGCCGACGGGCTATGGCCTCGCCCAGGCCTTCGGCACCTCCGCCGGCACGCAGGATTTCGACTCGGTGGACGAGGCCGACGTCATCCTGGTCATCGGCGCCAATCCGACCGACGCGCATCCGGTGTTCGGCTCGCGCATGAAGGCGCGGCTGCGCGACGGCGCCAGGCTGATCGTCATCGATCCGCGCCGCATCGACCTCGTGCGCTCGCCCCACATCACGGCGGATTACCATCTGCCGCTGAAGCCCGGCACGAATGTCGCCATGGTGACGGCGCTCGCGCATGTCATCGTGACCGAGGGGCTCGCCAATCTCGATTTCGTCAAGTCGCGCTGCGATTGGGACGAATATCAGGATTGGGCGGCTTTCGTCTCGCTTCCGAAAAACAGTCCGGAGGCGCTCGAGACGACGCTCGGCGTTCCGGCGGCGGAGATTCGCGCCGCAGCGCGTCTTTACGCCACGGGCGGCAATGCGGCGATCTATTACGGCCTTGGCGTCACCGAGCATGCGCAAGGCTCGACGACCGTCATGGGCATCGCCAATCTCGCCATGGCGACCGGCAATCTCGGCCGCCGCGGCGTCGGCGTGAATCCGCTGCGCGGGCAGAACAATGTGCAGGGCTCCTGCGACATGGGCTCCTTCCCGCACGAGCTGCCGGGCTATCGCCACATCTCCAACGAGGAGGCCCGCAAGGCCTTCGAGGCGGATTGGGGCGTTGAGCTCGACCCGGAGCCCGGCCTGCGCATCCCGAACATGTTCGACGCGGCGATCGAAGGCCGGTTCAAGGGCCTTTATGTGCAGGGCGAGGACATTCTCCAGTCCGATCCCGACACGAGCCATGTGTCGCGCGCGCTGTCCAATATGGACATCGTCATCGTTCAGGATCTTTTCCTGGTCGAGACGGCGAATTACGCTCATGTCTTCCTGCCGGGCGCGACCTTCCTCGAGAAGGACGGCACCTTCACCAACGCCGAGCGCCGCATTCAGCGCGTCACCAAGGTGATGTCGCCGAAGAACGGCTACGCCGATTGGGAAGTCACGCAGCTCCTCGCCAATGCGCTGGGCCTGAACTGGGGTTACGCTCACGCCAGCCAGATCATGGACGAGATTGCGCGTCTGACCCCGTCCTTCGCGGGCGTGTCTTTCGAGCGCCTCGCCGAGGTCGGCTCCGTTCAGTGGCCGTGCAACGAAGAATCGCCGGACGGCATGCCGATCATGCACATTAACGGCTTCGCCCGCGGCAAGGGCAAATTCGTCATCACCGAATATGTGCCGACGGACGAGAAGGTCGGGCCGCGCTTCCCGCTGCTGCTGACGACAGGCCGCATCCTGTCCCAATACAATGTCGGCGCGCAGACGCGGCGCACCGAAAACAGCCAGTGGCACCCGGAGGACGTGCTCGAGATTCATCCGCATGACGCGGAGGATCGCGGCGTGCGCGAGGGCGATTGGGTGAAGGTGGCGAGCCGCGCCGGTGAAACGACGCTGCGCGCCAAGATCACCGATCGCGTCGCGCCGGGCGTCGTCTACACGACCTTCCACCACCCGACGACGCAGGCGAACGTCGTCACGACCGACAATTCGGACTGGGCGACCAATTGCCCCGAATACAAGGTCACGGCGGTGCAGGTCTCGACCACCAACGGGCCGACCGAGTGGCAGGAAAAATATCGCGAGCTGACGGAGCGGAGCCGTCGCATCGCGAGCGCGATCGACGCGGCGGAATGACAGACAAACCGTCCGCCTCTCTTCGAGTGGATTGTCAGGCGCGCCGTCACGATGTGACGGCGCGTTCTTCTCGCGTGATCCCCGAAGAGACGCCGATCGCTTTTACCTATGGCGGCTCCACCCATGCCGTAATGATGGCGACGCCCGCCGATCTCGAAGATTTCGCCATCGGCTTCGCCCTGACGGAAGGTCTCGTGGATTCGCCGCAGGACGCCGGCGAGGTCGAGATCGTTTCCTCCGACGCGGGCGTCGAATTGCGCACATGGCTCGGCGGGGGCCGTCAAGAAGCCTATGCCGCGCGCAAGCGCTCAATGGCCGGTCCCACGGGATGCGGCCTTTGCGGCATTGAGAGCCTGGAGGCTGCGACGCGGGAGCTGCCGTCGCTCGATAATGCGCTGACCGTGTCCGCCGCGGGGCTGATCGAGGCGATGAGCCGCATGCCGGGCGAGCAGAAGCTCAATCAGGAGACGCGCGCCGTCCACGCCGCGGCCTTCTGGAACCCGGCATCCGATGCGTTGATCGTGCGCGAAGACGTCGGCCGCCACAATGCGCTCGACAAGCTCGCCGGCGCTCTGGCGCGACAAGGCGTCGCGGCCTCGCAAGGCGTCGTGCTGATGACGAGCCGCGTCTCCGTGGAACTTGTGCAAAAAGCCGCACGCATCGGCGCGCCGATCATCGCGGCGATTTCGGCGCCGACGGCGTTGGCGGTTCGCAACGCCGAGAAATGCGGTATGACGCTCGTGGCCGTGATGCGGGGCCGCGACTTTGAAATCTTCACCCATCCGGGACGCATCCTCGAACAGGTTTCCGCACATGTCGCATGATTCAGTCGATAAGCTCGTAAAAATGGCCAATCAGATCGGCGCCTTCTTCGCCCCTCAGAAGAGCGGCGCGGCCGGCATGGCGGAGCATCTGCGCAAGTTCTGGGAGCCCCATATGCGCACGGCGATCGTCGAACATGTGAAGCATGGCGGCGCGGGTCTGGAGCCGGTCGCAATTGAAGCCGTGAAGCTCCTCGACGCCGAAAAGGCCAAGGGCGCAGCCTGATCCACGACGCGGATAAAAGGAAGCGGCGCCGGCGCAAGGGGCCGCTCTTTCTTTTCGGCGTCAGCCCAAATTAATTCGCCCACATGATTCCCGTAGGCGCGGAAAGCGCGCTGGGGAAGGCGCGGGCGTCCAACTTCAAGACGAGCCGAGCATGACCGACGCAATCTGCCCCTGCCGCGTGACCGACGCCGACAAGCGCGACTACGCCGATTGCTGCAAACCCTTCATCGAAGAGGGGAAGGCGCCGGCGACGGCGGAGGCGCTCATGCGCTCGCGCTACACCGCCTTCGTGCGCAACGATATCGATTATCTCGAAGAGACTCTCGCTCCCGGCACGCGGCACGATTTCGACCGCAAGTCGATCACCCATTGGGCGAAGCAGTCGCAATGGCTTGGCCTCGAGATTCTGTCAACGGAGAACGGGGGCGAAGACGAGGATAGCGGCTATGTCGAATTCGTGGCGAGCTTTGTCTCCGAGGGGCAGCGCTACGATCACCGCGAGCGTTCGCTCTTCAACAAGATAGACGGCCGCTGGTATTTCCAGGAAGAAGCCAACCGCAAGAACGAGCCGGTCGTGAAGGGCAAGCAGCCCGGCCGGAATGATCCGTGCCCTTGCGGCTCCGGCAAGAAATTCAAGAAGTGCTGCGGCGCCGCTGCGTGACGCGCGGGCTTAACGCTTCATTAAACGCGTTTTGTCAAAGTCCGATACGTCAACCTGCCTTCGTGTAAGGTTGGGCCGTCGATCAATTGAAGCCAACGGCGCGGTCGACGATAGCTTCGGACGGGCCAAAGCCCGCGGCATGACGCCATATCCGTCGAACCGGCGCAACACCGGTATGTCCCTTATAGTTCTCAGTTCTCAAGGGATCGACGAAACATGTCTAGCATTCTTGTAAACCCCTCCGCCATCACCGCCCTACAGTCGCTGCGCATGACGCAGTCCGCGCTCAACACGACGCAAAAGGAAATCTCGACCGGCCTCAAGATCTCGAGCGCCGCCGACAACGCCTCGACCTGGTCGATCGCGGAAACGATGAAGTCGGACAAGGGCGTTCTGTCGACGATCAGCGACTCGCTTTCCGGCGCCGACGCGATTCTCAACGTTGCCGCGGGCGCGGTGCAAAGCGCCATTACGGTGGTGAATTCGATCAAGGACGCGGTGACGCTGGCTCAGCAGCCCGGCGCCGATCAGGCGAAGATCGCCACCAATCTCGCGGCGCTCGGCGAGCAGCTGAAGAGCATCGTCTCTTCCGCGACGCTCACCAACATCAACGCCGTCGACGGGTCGGGCGCGGGCACGCTGAGCTTTATCGCGTCCTATACCGACAAGAACGGCGCCGCCGCCTCGAAAGTCGACACGATCGATCTGACCACCAAGACGCTTTTCAAGACCGGCAGCACGACCAGCATCCTTCAGGGCGCCAAGGCCACGGGCTCCGCGGCTCTGTCGGATTTGACCGCGCTGACCGCCGCCGATCTTGGAGCGACAGTCATCGCCGACACATTGTCGAACGCCGACAAGGCGATCGCTGATCTCACCGACTACGCCTCAAACATCGGCGCCACTCAAATGCGCGTCAAGCAGCAGAACGACTTCATCAAGACGATGAAGGATGCGCTCACCAACGGCGTCTCTTCCCTCGTCGACGCCGATATGAACGAAGCGTC
Organism: Methylocystis parvus OBBP; assembly: GCF_027571405.1. Taxonomy (GTDB): domain Bacteria; phylum Pseudomonadota; class Alphaproteobacteria; order Rhizobiales; family Beijerinckiaceae; genus Methylocystis; species Methylocystis parva. The sequence continues at coordinate 1,805,510 of NZ_CP092968.1, read as the reverse complement.
GACGCGCTTGCAGGCGCTCCAGACGCAGCAGCAGCTTGGCGTGCAGTCGCTCGCCATCGCGAACCAGAACGCGCAGATGATCCTGAAGCTTTTCCAGTAAGAGAGCGGTCAACTTTTTCAAATCTCCGGGGCCGCGCCAGCGACGGCGCGGCCCCTTGTCGCCGACGCCGTATTAACCATTTGTTAAGAAATGATTTGAAGCCGCGGCGCGCAACGTTCGCACAAGCCAATGCGGCGAATGTCGATCGAAAGTTCTCATGGAGCTTTCGCTGCGACTCATGGATCGACTCACGCTCCTCCTCGACAATCTCAAGGCGCTCGGCGCCCGCAAACTCATGGCGCTCGGCCTGATTTTCGCGCTGGTCGTCGGCCTCGTCTCCGTCGCCGCCTATTATCTTTCGCGTCCCAATTTCGAGACGCTTTACGCCGGCCTCGACCGAGAGGATGTCAGCCGCATCGGCGCCGCGCTCAAATCCTCGGGAATTTCCTTTGACGTCAATCCCGAGGGCAACGCCGTTTCCGTGCCTTACGGACAAACCGCGCCGGCGCGCATGCTGCTTGCCGAGCGCGGATTGCCGCAAAGCGCCAATGCCGGCTACGAGCTGTTCGACAAGGTTGGCGCGCTCGGCCTCACTTCCTTCATGCAGGAAGTGACGCGCGTGCGCGCGCTGGAGGGAGAGCTTGCGCGCACCATCCAGCTCATTCGCGGGGTGAAAGCGGCGCGCGTTCATATCGTCATGCCGGATGAGGGCTCGTTCCGCAGAGCCAGGCAGCCGCCATCCGCCTCCGTCACCATCCGAACGGACGGTCCCGACGATTCCAGCGCCGCGCAGGCCATTCGCCATCTCGTCGCATCTTCTCTGCCCGGAATGACGGTCGATCAGGTGACGGTGCTCAACACGGACGGCATGATCCTCTCTTCATCGGACGGCGAAGCCGCCGACGCCGCGCCAGTGAAAACCTTGACGCTCGAAAAGAACGTTGCGCGCGACATACAGGACAATATTCGCCGCACGCTGACGCCCTATCTGCGCCTGCAGAATTTCCAGGTCAGCGTGCGCGCGCGGATCAATACCGATCGCAGGCAGATCAACGAGACGATCTTCGATCCGGATTCGCGCGTCGAGCGGTCTGTGCGAACGGTCAAGGAAAGCGCGCAGTCGCAGAATGCGAGCGGCGCGCAAGCGACGAGCGTCGAACGAAACATCCCCCAGACGAATCCCGCGCCCGCCGACGGCAAGCAGTCGACCGACGAGAGCAAGAAAAGCGAAGAGCTCACCAATTTCGAGCTCTCGTCGAAAACCGTGACGACGGTCAGCGGCGGCTATAATGTCGAGCATCTCTCCGTCGCTGTGCTCGTGAACAAGTCGGCCTTCGCCGAGTCCGGCAAGGATGCGCCGAAGCCGGAGATCGTCGACGCCCGGCTGAAGGAGATCGAACAGCTTGTCTTCTCCGCCGCCGGACTGAAAAAGGAGCGCGGCGACACGCTGAAAGTCACCGCAGTCGATTTCATGTTCAACGAACATGAGATTAGCCCGGTCGAAAGTCCCGGACTCATTGCGATGCTGGGCAGCCATCTGGGCGCGTTCCTGAATGCGCTCACCGCCATTGGCATCGCCGCGCTTGTCGTCATTTTCGGTCTGGCGCCGGCGCGCCGCGCGCTTCTCGCCCAGGACGCCCCGGCGAGATTGGAGCCGCCGCCGCTCCTCGCGCAGGCGCCGCCATTGGCCATCGGCTCGAACGCACATGAAACGATGCCGCTTCTCGCCAATTCGAGTCCCAATCTCCTGGCGGACGCCGTCGCCGCCAAGAGAGACGGCGCGCGTCGTCGGCTCGAACAGCTGATCGAAAAAGACGACGCGCAGGCCGCGGCCGTCATGAAGCAATGGATGCGGTCCTGAGACACGCCATGACGATCCACAACATCGCCGCTTATCTGCAATGTTTCGATCCAGTCGAGCCGCCGGCGTCGCCATTATCCGCCGAACCGGATGCAGGGCCGGACGCGCCTGCGCCAGAGGCCGCGCCGTCCGCTCCAGCGATCGACGTCGAGGACATGCGTCGAGCGCTGCAGTCGGAGCTTGCCTCGCGTCTCGCTTCCGAGAGAGAGGCGCATGAGGAGGCGCTTCGTCACGCGCGCGAGACATGGGCGCGTGAAGAGGCGGCGGCGCTCGGCGCGCGGCTCGCGCAGGGACTGGAGACGGGCCTCGTGGCGCTTCGCGCCGATTTGGCTCGAATTTTCACGCCCTTCTTGACGCGCTCTGTCGCGGATAGGGCGCTCGACGAACTTGTATGCGCAATCCGTCAAGTTATTGCGGAGGAAAAGGCGCCGCTCATCAAACTGGCCGGACCTGTCGATCTCATCGAAAAAGTTGGCGCGGTTTTCGAAGCCGAGAGCATCGCCGTCGAGCTTTCCCCGGACGCTTCCGTGGATGTCAGCGTCGATCTTTCGAAGGCGAGGATCGAGACGCGGCTGCGCGCATGGATGCGCCGATTGCAACAAGCGGCGCGGGACGCATCATGAACGACAAAACGCAGACCATCGTCCGGCGCAAGCGCGGCGTGGATGAAGAAGAGCATCATGGCGGCGTATGGAAGCTGGCCTTCGCCGATTTCATGACCGCGATGATGGCCTTCTTCCTGGTGATGTGGCTCATCAATTCATCCTCCAAGGAAACGAAAGCCGCGATCGTTCAATATTTCAATCCAACTCAGCTCGTCGACGCGACAACGTCCGATAAGGGGCTTCGGGATCCGACGCGACAGGACGAAGGAAAAACCGCGCAGCCGCAGGAAAATGTCCAATCTCCGCCGCCGGAGAAACTAAAGGATAAAGAGGCCGCGCTGCACAGCCAACCGCTGGAGACGCTCGACGAAATCGCAAAGCTGGATCACACGCCGCCGCCTCCCCAGAACGCCGCCCGAGACCCTTTCGATCGCGCCCCCCGCGGTGCGCCGCCGCCGCCCGCCGCCGCCGCCGCCGCCGAGAACGCAAAGACCGCAGCCGCGCTGCAGGCGGAAATCGAGCGTGTCGCCGCGCAGGAGGCGCGCGCGCCGAAGGTCGAAGTCAAGCAGAGCGAGGAAGGGCTTTTGATCAGTCTGACCGACGACGCCAATTTTTCGATGTTCGCAATCGGCTCGATCGAGCCGAAGCCGCAACTCGTGCGCATCATAGGTCAGATCGGCAAAATACTCACGGAACGCCGCGGCGACGTCGAACTGAGAGGGCATACGGACGGCCGGTCCTATTCCGGGAGGAGCTACGACAATTGGCGGCTATCGAGCGATCGCGCGACGGTCGTGAACTATATGCTCATACGCGGCGGCTTGCCGGCGCAGCGTATCGGAAAGATCGTCGGCTACGCCGACCGTCGCCTCAAAATCGCAAAGGATCCGCTCGCGCCCGCCAATCGCCGCATCGAAATCCTGTTGCGTGGCGCGCAGCCATGAGAACAGGCGCATGGCTGTTACTGTTCTTTTCAATTGTCGGCGCCGAGGCGCATGCGCGGCCGCTGGCTGAGATGGTCCGCGACCTCAACGCCCTGCAAAATCGAATGGCGATGGGCGATATCGCGGCGCGAGACGAAGCCGCGCGACAGTTCGACCGCATCGAGAAAGCGACTTTCGCCGCTGAGCCGGATTTCCTCCGGGAGGAACGAGATGCGCGTTCCGCGGTCATCTATCTTCTATGCGGCGGCGGCGCCGGCGGTTTGCGCGCGATATTTGAGGCGAAGCGCGCGAATGAAATTCTCGCGCCTCTTCTTGACGTCAGCCTGCGATATGCGGAGGGCGATGCTGGCGCGTTGCAAACGCTGCTTCAATTCGATCCGAGGCGATATCCCGCCGGTCTTGGCGGTCATCTCGCGCTTGTGCAGGCTGGCGGCCTCATAGGATCGGACAATGGCCGGGCGATCGCCCTTCTCGATCTCGCGCGTCTTCTCCTGCCCGGCTCGCTCGTGGAAGAGGCGGCGTTGAGACGTGAAATCTCCATCCTCGATCCTGTGCGCGAGAGCGATAAGCTGGGACTTCTCGCAGTGCGTTACGCCGCAATTTATGCGTCTTCGCCCTTTGCGCGCCAGTTCTGGGGTCTGCTTCCCAACATGGCGCGCGGCGCCTCCGTCTCTTCTCTCTTCGCTTCGCGCTTTTCTCTCGTTCTGGACAAAGCGCCCGCGCCTGATCGAACCGCCGCTTACCTTGCTTTGGCGCGCCGGGCTTTGCTGGCGGGAAAATTCCCGGATGCCGGAAAGGCGGTGGAGACGGCTGAAAGAGGCGATCTGGACGATCGCGCGAAGCGACGCGTCGAAATCTATCGCTCGGCTTTGTCCGTTTTGGAAGAAAAGAGAAGCGTGGCGGCGCTGCGGGACATTGAAACGAAGGGCTTGCCGACTGAAGACGTCCAACTTGTTCAGCTCGTCGCGAGCGTCGGAGAAAAGCTTGCGCGCCCGATCGAGAAGAAAGCGCCGGTCGGCGGCTCCGACGCCGGGGAAAAGAGCGAGATGGCGACGGCGATACGCGAAGCGCTCGCGCGGACGGATGAACTCTTGAAAAGGGCTGATGGCAAATGATCGCACTAGGCGAAGCGCTGGACAATCCGGTGAGGCTGCGGCGCGAGGACGCCGCCGCCAACAAGACTGTCGACAAGACAGGCGGCAGGGACGCCGATGAATTCGAGCGAATTTTCTGCAGCGTGAATGGCGCAATCGACGCGCCGCCTCAAGCGCCCGCCACTTCCACGCGCGGAATTGAGGCAGCGCTTTCGCCGGCCTTTTTCCCTTATCAGGCTGCAATTCCCAATCCGGCGCAAATGAATGCGCCTGCGTCAACTCAGGAGAAATATGGAGATGCGGCGACGGTCGCGGCGGGACGCGTCGCCATTCAGCCGCAAACAGCCGAGCCGGAGGGGCTGGCCGCCCGCGACGCGCAAATGCTTCCCCCGCAAGATCGGCCCGCGCTGAGTGGCGCGCTCGCGGATGAAGAAAGCCTGCTGATAGCGCGCCGGCGAACCGACGCGGCCGAGCCGGTTGCGCCGCGCTCGCCTTCGTCCTTCGACCCCGGCGGGGCGCATAAAATTCCGATGGCGTTCGAGCGCACGATCCGACCGCGAGACGAGTCGCCGCAGGCGATCAAAGCTGACATGCCGGCCGTACCGAGTGAATCGATGACGTTTCACGTCGATGATCTTAGCGTTCATATTCCCCTGGCGATCGCGCATTCGCTTACGGACAATGCATCGCTCGTAAATTCTGAGCGCGTCGCGATGGCGCGCGATTCGACCCATGATGCGGTGCATCCGAGAGAAACAGTCAAAATCCTGAGATTCTCGCTCGAGCCCGAATCCCTCGGCGTCGTCTCCGTGCGGATGAAGATCGCGCATTCACGCGTCGAGATTCGACTGGACGCGCAATCCGATGTCGCGCCTGCTCTGCTGCGGGCGCGGGAGGCTCTCTCGACGGCGATCGGCGACAAGGGGTTGATCCTCGACTCCTGCGAAATTCGCGCGATCGCACAGGAGCCGCAGACTGTCGTTGCGGCTGATCGAACGCCGCAACATACCGGAAATTTCGAACGAGGCTTTGCGCATGACGGTCGATCGAGCCAGCAGGAAAGACGGGAAGGGGGCCGGAATGCGAGGCGGCCGCGCGAGGCGGCTTCTCCTTCTTGCATCCCTCCCGGCCTCGTATTGTAGCGTCGCTAGCGCCGGGGAGAATCTCTGCGAAGCGGAGATGATCCGCGCGGCGCGCGAAAACGCCGTGCCGATTGCGGTGCTCTACGCCGTCGCGCTCACTGAAACCGGGCAGCGCGGCGCGCTCAAGGCCTATGCGATGAATATTCACGGACGCCCGGCTTTCAACGCCACGCTCGAAGAGGCGCTCGCAACTTTCCACGCCGCGCGGAGGCGTGGCGAGCGACTCGTCGACATCGGTTGCATGCAGGTCAATTACCGCTATCACGGGAAGCAATTCGCTTCCGTGGAGGACATGTTCGATCCGACGCGCAATGTCGATTATGCGGCGCGCTTCCTGACGAATCTGAAGCGCAGCGAAGGAAGCTGGACGGCCGCCGTCGCGCGATACCACGCCGGCCCCGGCAATGCGCCGGCGCAGCGACGCTATGTCTGCGCCGTCGTGAGAAACATGGTTGCGAGCGGCTTCGGCGCGTGGACGCGGGAGGCCTTGTCCTTTTGCCGCGAATGACGGGCCTCATCAGCCTCGGGTAAGTCCCATAACTTATCCAGAGCTTGTCTTGAGACAAGAAAGAGAATGATGAAATGAGCTTCGTCATCGGTCTCGTCGTGACCATGGGCTGCATGCTGGGCGGCTTCGCGGCGCTGGGCGGTCATTTGATCGTCCTGTGGCAGCCCTGGGAGTTCGTCATCATCATGGGTTCGGCGCTCGGCACCTTCATCGTCGCCAATCCAACGAAAGTCATAAAGGACACGGGCAAGGCCATCATGCAGGCGGTGCTCGAAAAGACGCCGAAGCGCAGAGACTATCTCGACATGCTTGGTCTGCTGCACGTCCTCATGCGCGAGTTGAGAAGCAAGTCGCGCACGGAGGTCGAGACGCATATCGACCAGCCGGGCGAGTCCCCTCTGTTCGCAGCCTTTCCAAATATCTTGAAGAACGCCGAAGTCACCACATTCATCTGCGACTACTGCCGCCTTTACATTATCGGCAACATCAAGACGTTCGAGATCGAGAATCTTATGGACGAGGAAATCGCGTCCATCAAGCACGACAAGCTGAAGCCCTATCAAGCGCTCACGGCGGTTGGCGACGGGTTGCCGGCGCTCGGGATCGTCGCAGCGGTTCTCGGCGTCATCAAAGCGATGGGCGCTCTCGATCAGTCGCCGGAATTGCTGGGCGGGCTGATCGGGGCTGCGATGGTCGGGACATTTGCCGGAATTTTCGTTTCCTACGGCATCATGACGCCGCTCGCCTATAAGGTGAAGGTCGCGCGCACCAAGGAATGTCACGTCTTTCTCATCATCAAGCAGACGCTGCTCGCCTTCATGAACGGCGCGCTTCCGCAGGTCGCGGTCGAGCATGGACGCAAATCCATCCCCGCGCATGATCGTCCGACGATCGACGAGGTGGAAAGCGAGACGCTGAACGGCGGCGTCGCCGTTGCGGAGGCCGCATGACGGGGCGCGAGCAGAAAGCCGAGGCCGGCGCCGACGAACCGCTCGTCCTCATCGGCGAGGGGGCGCTCGACCGCATGCCGGCGCTTGCACGGCTATATGAGGAAACCGCGTCCAGCTTCTCGGGCTTTCTAGGCGCGTTCAGCGAAGGCGCCAGTCTCTCCTTCGACGGTCTGGAAGCGCTCCGCGTCGGCGAATTGATCGCGGCGGGCGTCGGATATAGACAAATTCTGGTCTATCGCGCGGCTGGCCTCGACTCGCGCGCGGCGCTGGCCGTCGACGACGGCTTTCGCAGTCTGGCGTTCGAATTGCTGCTCGGTTCGAGCATCGTCTCGCCTCTTTCCGATCGTCCGATCACGCGCATCGAGGATTCGATCCTTGCTTTCGCCAGCCTGAAGCTTCTGCAAGGCTTCGCCGAAGCCTTCAGCTCCCTCGCTTCGGTTTCGTTCGAACGTGATTGGGGCGCCGAGGAGGCGGGTTTCTTTTCGCTCGGTCCGAAGGTCGCGGTGGCGGTTCTGGCGCGGCTGACGCTGCAATATCGCGAATATTCGGGGCAGGCGCTTCTCGCCCTGCCGCGAACGGCCATCGATCCCTTCCGCAACGAACTTGCGCGACCGCCTCACGTCGAAGGCCGGGCGAATGACGAAGCCTGGTCCGTCAATCTCTACGACAATATCGTGCGGACGGAAGTGACCGCCGAAGTGCGGCTCGAAGCGCGGGGCTTCACGCTCGGCGATATTGCGCGGCTCGAAGTCGGGGATGTGTTGCGCCTGCCGATCGCGCCGACGAGTCCCATACGCGTCGTGTCGGAAGGGCGGACGCTCTTCTGGTGCACGCTGGGCCAGAAGGACGGGAAATACACTGTGCGGCTCGAGGAATTCTCGGATGAGCGCGAATCCTTCATCGAAAATATTCTGGGCGTCTGAGCGCGCGAAAGGGAAAAGCCGACGATGAGCAATGTCGAACTCGAGCGGGACGGAGCCCGGACGCCGCGCATGCCGGAAAATGGGCCCAGGGCCGGAGACGATGCGCGCATTCAGGCGCGCCGGGTCGAGTCGATCATGCGCATCCCCGTGGTTCTGCAGGTCGTGGTGGGATCGGCGACTTTGCCGGTCGCCAGTCTGTTGAAGCTCGGCCGGGGAGCGGTGCTGCCGCTCGACCACCGCGTCGGCGACCCGGTGGACGTCGTCGTCAATGGCCGGACGATCGCGCGCGGCGAAGTAGTGGTCGTCGAGGAGGACGGCGCGCGCTTCGGCGTATCGCTGACCGAAATCTGCGAGCCCCAGCAAGAGCAGATGAGCTGATCGAAGCCGGGCCATGACGGACCTTGCGGCGCAGGACAAAGAGGATCGCCCTCTCGGCGGCGCGGAGAAAGTCGCCGCAGTGCTGCTGGCGCTCGATCGGGAGGCTTCAAGTCGGGTCTTGAAGCATTTCGACCATCAGGAACTGCGTCGCGTCGCGCGCGTCGCCGCGGGTCTCGGCGCCGTGCCGCAATCGATGTTGGAGAATATCTGCGCCGGGCTTGTCGAAGAGATAAAGGGCGGCGATCCGGATCTCGTCGGCGGTCCCGCGCTTGCCGAGGAACTGCTTGCGAGCGTGCTGCCCGACGAGCAGGTTGCGGACATCATGTCCGACGTCAGGGGGAGCTCGAACCAATATTTGTGGCGGCGCGTCGCGGCTCTGCCGGACACGATGCTGGCGGACTATCTTTCCGCTGAGCATCCGCAGACGATCGCTATCGTCCTGGCGCGGGTCGAGCCCGCCGTCGCCGCCCGCGTCCTCGCGCAGTTGTCCGCGTCGACGCGGGCGCAGGCCATGCGGCGCATGTTGATTTCGAAACCCGCGGCCGAGCCCGTCCTGCATCTTATCGAAGAGGCCTTGCAGGCGGATCTCTTCGCGACGACCAATGCGCCTTCCACGTCGGAGGTAAGCGCCAAGGTCGCGGGGATCGTCAATCAGCTCGAGCGCGAGCAGATCAACGACGTGCTCGCCGGCCTTTCGGAGGCGGAGCCGATGCTCGCCGAGCAGTTGAAGGCGCTCCTCTTCTCGTTTGAGGACATTGCTGGCCTCGGTCAGCGGGCGCGCATGGTCGTTTTCGACCAGGCGCCGACGGATCGCGTGATCCTTGCGCTGCGTGACGCCGATGCGGCGCTCAGAGAGGCGGTTCTCCCCTGTCTCTCGGCGCGCACGCGGCGCATGGTCGAAGCAGAGCTCGCCGCGCCCGCAGAGCCGCCGCGCCGGGAGGTTCTTGCCGCGCAGCGCGAAATCGCGAATCTCGTCCTGCGTCTCGCCGGTCAGGGCCTTATCGATCTGGCCCCCGACATAGCGTCGTGAGCGCGGCCCATGTCGGACAGCGAAGACGCCGAATCCAAAACCGAAGAGGCTACGGAGAAGAAGATAAATGATACGCTCGAGCAGGGACGAACGCCCGTCTCGCGCGACGTCGCTGCTGCGCTTGGCGTTCTCGCTTTGCTCGCATGTCTCGCCTTCCTGTTGGACGCCGTCGGGCCGCGTCTTGCGGAGTCGTTGACGCTGCTTCTTTCGAATTCCGGCGCCCTGCGCCTGCGCACGGAGTCCGACGCTTATGGCTATTTGCAGATTGTGGGGCTCGAATGCGCGCAGTTCCTCCTGCCGATATTGCTGACGACGATGCTTTCGGGCGTCGTCGCGGCTTTCATTCAGGGCGCGCCGCGTATCGTGTTCGACCGCGTGGCGCCGGATCTGTCGCGCATATCGCCCAAATCCGGATGGAGCCGTCTTTTCGGCCTTGCCGGGCTTGTCGAACTTGCGAAGGCCTTGATCAAAATGACGATGGTTGGCGCGGCGGTCGCCATCGTCGTTCAAAGCGATCGCGCCATCTATGTCGACGCCATGCGCATGGAGCCGCGGGGGCTGCCCTCTTTGGGGCTCAAATCGCTGCTTCGCCTGACGAGCGTCGTAGCGCTCTGTCTCGCCGCGCTCGCCGTCGCCGACTTTGTTTGGACAAGGTTCAAATGGCGGCGCGATTTGCGGATGAGCCGGCAGGAACTCAAGGAAGAGTTCAAGCAGTCGGAGGGCGATCCCTTTGTCAAGGCCCGCTTGCGGTCGCTCGCGGCCGATCGTTCGCGCCGGCGCATGATCGCCGCGGTGCCAAAAGCGAGCTTTGTGATCGCGAACCCCACTCATTATGCGATCGCTTTACGCTATGTGCGGGAGGAGGGCGGCGCGCCGCGCGTCGTGGCGAAGGGCAAGGACCTCGTCGCGCTCAAAATCCGGGAGGTCGCGGAAGGAAGCGGCGTGCCCGTGCTCGAACGCAAGGATCTCGCCCGCGCAATGTTCGACATCGTCGAAGTGGACAAAATGATTCCGCAGGACTTCTACCGCCCCATCGCGGAGCTGATACATTTTCTCGATCGCATTTCCGCGCGAAAGAACTATTGAATGACGAGATCGGCCTGCAAGGCGCCGGCGCTCTTGATCGCCTGAAGGATCGAGATGACGCCGGTCGGCTTGAGGCCGATCTGGTTCAGGCCTTTCACGAGTTGCTTCAATGTCGGGCCGGCGAGCATCGCGACTTGCCCCGTCTGTTCCGCGGCGGAGATTGTCGTTTGCGTGGTGACGGTCGTGCGTCCATTCGCGAAAGGCGCCGGCTGGGAGATTTCCGGCGTCTCGGTGATCCGAACCGTGAGCCCGCCATGGGTGACGGCGACGGATGAAATCTGCACATCGGCGCCGATCACGACCGTGCCGGTGCGTTCGTCAATGACGACGCGGGCGGGCGTTTCGACCGCGACGCGCAATTCGCCGATCTCCGCGAGGAGGCGCGTCGCATGCGCGCCTTTCGGCAAAGCGAGAAGGACGCTTCTGTCGTCCCGTTCGCGCGCGAGCGTCATGCGATAACGCTGTCGCGCATATCTGTTGACCGCGTCGGCGACGCGGACCGACGTCGTGTAATCCGGGTTGCGCAATTGCAGGACGAGTTGGCCGTCGTTGGGGACGCTCGGGCGCGGCGCTTCGCGCTCGATCGTCGCGCCGTTCGGAATGCGGCCGACCGTGGCGACGCCATGGGTGAGCGTCTCGTTCTGTCCCTGCGCGGAAAAGCCCGAGACGGCGATCGGGCCCTGCGCAAGCGCATAGACGGCGCCGTCAATTCCAGTGAGAGAGGTCAAGACGAGCGTGCCGCCCATGAGCGACGTGGCGTCGCCCATGGACGAGACCGTGACGTCGATCGTCGTGCCCCAGCTCGCGAAAGGCGGCAGCGCCGCCGTCACCATCACGGCGGCGACGTTGCGCGTGCGCATACTGTTATTGGGGCGCACATTGACGCCCATGCGGTCGAGAAGCGCGGAAGTCGATTGCTCGGTGAAAGGCGCATTGCGCAGCGTGTCGCCAGTGCCCTGCAGGCCGATGACAAGGCCATAGCCGACGAGCTGATAATCGCGCGGGCCAATCGGTGCGGCGATATCCTTGATCCGCACATCGGCGCCGGCGGGCGTCGCAAAGAGCAGGACGAAGGCCAGGATTGCGCGGCGCGTCATCATCCCTCGCCGACGCGCACGGAGCCGTCGCTCTGGACCCGCCCGGAAACGAAAAGGCCGCTATCCTGATTGCGCACGCGGATGAGGTCGCCGACGCCGCCGGCCTGCTGCGCGACGCCATAAGCGACGATTTGCAGCCCGTCTTCGAGAAAGACCATCTTGATCTGCGCGCCGATCGTAATGATGCGCGGGTTGTCCACGGCGATGGCGGGAATGGGTTGACCGGGGAGCAGCGTGCGCCGCGCCACCTTGCCGATGAGCTTGTCGCGCGTGCGCGCATAGAGCGCTTCCGATCCGGGCGCGAGGCCCAAGGCGCGCTCGTCGAGCATCGCCTCCGCAATGACGTCGCCGGGATAGATTGTGAGACGCGCCACCGGAAGCGTCTCCTGCGCGCCGGCCGGCGTGATGGCGCACAGCGCTGCGGACGCGGCGAAGAAGCAGGCGCGGAACGTCATCGAATGCCCTTGGAGATCGTGCCCGCCATTTCGTCGGCGGCCTGAATGACTTTCGAATTGAGTTCGAAGGCGCGCTGCGCGGCGATGAGGCTGACGAGCTCCTTGACGGGATCGACATTGGAGCTTTCGAGATAGCCCTGGTTCACGACGCCAAAACCGGGATCGCCGGGCACGCCGACGATCGGCTGTCCGGAGGCGAAGGTCTGGCGAAACAGATTTCCGCCGAGCGCGTCCATGCCGGCGTCATTGGGGAAAGTGGCGATCGTGAGCTGACCGAGCTGCTGCGGCTGGGTCTGCCCGGCGATCATCGCCGAGACGATTCCGGTCTGGCTCACCGAGACGCTCAGCGTATTGTTCGGCACGGTGACGGTCGGGCTCAGTTGATAGCCGTCGACCGTGACGAGCTGGCCGTTTGCGTTGGCGCTGAAGGAGCCCGCACGCGTATAGAGCGTTTCATTGTCCGGCCCGAGAATCTGAAACCAGCCATGGCCGTTGAGGCTCAGATCATAGGCGTTGCCGGTATTCGACATGGCGCCTTGCTGCTGAAGGCTGCGCACGGCGGCCGTGCGCACGCCGAGGCCGAACTGCGCGCCTTGCGGAACGGTCGCGTCGCGGCCGCGATTAGAGACGCCCTGAATGCGCTCCGTCTGATAGAGCAGATCGGTGAATTCGGCGCGAGCCCGTTTGAACCCGGTCGTATTGATATTGGCGATGTTGTGCGCGATGACTTCGATATTCTGCTGCTGCGCGCTCATGCCGGTCGCAGCGATGGCGAGTGCTCTCACGATCCCAAGCTCCTCAGATCGCCATGCGGCTGATTTCCTGATAGGCGGCGACGGCCTTGTCGCGTAGCGCGATGGCGGTGTGCAGGTCGCGCTCAGCCTGCATGACCGCGCTCACGATATTCTGCGTCGACGTCTTGCCCTCCACGCCGGCGATCGCCGTCGCCTCGCTTTTTTTCAGCGAGTCGACAGTCCCGCTCGCAAATTGTTGCAGCATGTCGCCAAAGGAGGCGGCGGCGATTTGTGCGCCAGCCGCGACGCGCGGCGCGGCGACCGACGTCAGCGCGGTCTCGGCGAGGGGACCGATGGCGGCGGCGGCGATGGGGGCGAGCGGAAGCATCAGAGGCCTTTCAGAAGATCGACGGTCATGGCGAGGAGATCCCGCGACTGTTTCATGATTTGCAGATCGGCTTCATAAGCGCGGTTGGCTTCGCGCATGTCGGCCATCTCGACGAGCAGATTGACGTTGGGCCGTTTCACGTCGCCATTGGCGTCGGCGGCGGGATGTCCGGGATCGCGTTCGATCGCGAAGGGCGTCGCGTCGACGCCAACGCCGTTGACGCGCACGAGCTGGAGTCCCGTCGCGCGATCGAGCTCGTTGACGAAAGCGATCGTCTTGCGCGCATAGGGATCGGCGCCCGGCGTCTTTCCGGTCGATTGCGCATTGGCCATGTTTTCCGAAACGACGCGAAGGCGCGCCGATTGCGCGGCGAGACCGGCGCCGGCGACCTTGAGGGAGGCTTCGAGCGGATCGATCATGCGCGCACCGCCGACATCCACATGCCATGGAAGGCGCGCATGAGATTGGTGTCGAGCGTGAAGGCGCCGCGCACTTCGCCGGCTTTGATCATCTCGAATTCGGGCGAGACGGTGTTGCCGGAATGCGTCGTCTCCCAGCCCTCGGTCGGGCGTATCGCGGCGGCGAGCGTTTCAACGGGGGAGGGGCGAAGATGCTTCGGATCGGCGCCGGAGATGTCGAGCGCGCCGCGCTCCATGACGCGCGAGAAGGGCATGAGGTCCTGCGCCCTGTAGCCCGGCGTATCCGCATTGACGATGTTCTGCGCGACGACGGATTGCCGCGCCGACAGCCAGCTTTTCTGCTGGTCGATCAGATTGAAGAGATAGACCGGCTCCATTGTCCGCCTCGCAAGTCCCGACGTCGCTACGTTAGGGCGCGGCGCTTGCGCCGGGCTGGCGGGGAGCCGGAGGTGAGGCGCCTGAAGGATATCCGCAGACAAATCAGGGATGAGCTTTCACCATGGACGGCGTCAGGAACGCGTGAAGGGCGACTATAACTTAAGACCTATTTTCGTCGCATGCGCAGGGGCTAGACTCAATTGAGCCAGGGCGGCGAGGTCTCTAAATCCAGGTTTGCGGAAAGCGAATAAAATGCGTACGCGGGAAGCGATTGAACATCATTATCGTATCGAGCGCTCGCTTGCCAACAGACTGCGCCACGCTGACAAGTCCGAACGTCGGACGCTGTACACGACCGTATATGACGAACTTTTCCGAACCGTGCCCGATCATCCGCAAATCGTCGCAAAGGGCGATGCTGATACGCAAGCAGCCGATGCGAAGAGGCAGTTTGCAATCTTGAGCCCGTTTCTCAACGAGAACACAACCTATCTGGAGATTGGGCCGGGCGATTGCTCTTTGGCTGTAATGGTGGCTTCTAAGGTCGCCAAGGTCTATGCAGTGGACGTATCAGAGGAAATTACGGCGCTTGCTTCCGTCCCCTCAAATTTCCAACTCGTTGTCTCGGACGGGGCCACGGTGCCGGTCGCCAGCGAAAGCGTTGATGTCGTCTATAGCAACCAACTCATGGAGCATCTCCATGTCGACGATGCTCTCGAGCAGCTCGGTCAAGTTTATGCCGCGTTGAAGCCCGGCGGAGTCTATATATGCGTGACGCCGAACCGTCTTTGTGGCCCACACGATGTTTCCGCGCATTTCGACATTGAGCCAACCGGATTGCACTTGAAGGAATATGATAACCGAGAGCTGATCAGTCTGTTTCGCGCAGCCGGCTTTCGCGATTTCAAGATGAGAGCCAGCTACAAGCGTTTTGTGATGCCGCTGCTGCTGCCAATCAGCCCCTTTACTGCTTATGAAGGATTCATTTCCATTTTCCCCTGTGCAATAAGAAAAAGCCTCGCGGCGCCGTTGATTGCGCTCAAACTCGTCGCCTTCAAGTGATCAACGGGGCGGATTGACGGCGCTTTTCTCGCGCTCGAGGAGCTCACGCTTGCGCGCCACGCCGCCGCGATAGCCCGAAAGCGCGCCGTCGCTGCGCAGGATGCGGTGGCAGGGGATGGCGATGGCGACGGGGTTCGCGGCGCAGGCGCCGGCGACGGCGCGAGTCGCCGTCGGCGCGCCGATGGCTTTCGCAATGTCGGCGTAGCTGGCGGTCTCGCCGGGCGGAACGGCGCACAGCGCCGCCCATACGCCGCGCTGGAACTTTGTGCCGCGCGCGTCGACCGGGAAGGCGACTGGCGAAGACGGATTTTCGATCAAGGCGAGAGCGGCGGCGACGTAAGCATCGCTTGCGCGACCTTCGATGAGCGCGGCGTCGCGGAAGCGCGCGCGCAGCTCGTCGCGCAGGACGTCCGCGTCATCGCCGAACCAGATCGAGCAGACGCCCTTGTCGCTCGTTGCGACCAGGGCGAGGCCAAGGCTGCATTTGTAAAGCCCGTAGCGGATCGCCTCCGCCTTTTGCGGCGTGCGGCCTTCCGGCCGCCTTTCCGCGACATGCGTTGCCGTCATCGGCGTCTCCTCTCTATTCCGGCTCTTATAATAGCGCGCTTTTGCGGATGAGACGACGACAAAGCTTCACGGGAGGCGCGGCGTCCACGCCTCCGCTGTGCGTGGCGTTATTGCGGCTGGCCGCGCAGCGCGTCGCGGATTTCGGTGAGCAGAACTTCGGTCTTCGTCGGCTCCGCCGCCGCGGGCGCCTCGGCCGGCTTTTTCTTCATGCGCTCGAAAGCCTGGATGACGAGAAAGAGCACGAAGGCGATGATGATGAAGTTGACCGCTACGGTGATGAACTGGCCATAGCCGACCACGGCGCCGACTTTCTTCGCCTCCTCATAGGTCATGTCGGTATGCGCCGCCTTGGACAGCGGGATGAAATAGTTGGAGAAGTCGAGGCCGCCAGTGACGGCGCCGATGACCGGCATGATGACGTCGCCGACCATGGAGTCGATGATCTTGCCGAAAGCGGCGCCGATGATGACGCCGACCGCAAGATCGACGACATTTCCACGAAGCGCGAAATTCTTGAAGTCCTGCAACATATCTCGTTCCTGCTCACTTCTGTAACCCAGCGTAAGCGGGACGTTACGACATTTGTGCGCCGCGTCAATGTCGCTGAATTTTGGTTGAAGCGCGCGGGCTTAGCGCGCAAGCGCGGCAAGCTCCGCCTCGGAAAAGAGCCGCGAGCGCGTCAGAAAGCGGCTCCCTGTGCCGTTATCGAGCGAGAACATGCCGCCCTGGCCGGGCACGACGTCGATGATGAGCTGAGTGTGCTTCCAGTAATCGAATTGCGCTTGCCCGATATAGAAGGGCGCGCCGCCGATCTCGCCGAGCTTCACGTCATTATCGCCGACGAGAAAGTCGCCTTGCGGATAGCACATCGGCGCGGAGCCGTCGCAGCAGCCGCCGGACTGGTGGAAGAGGATGTGGCCATGCTCGCGCGACAGGCGCGCGATGAGATCGAGCGCGGCGTCGGTGGCGGTGACGCGAGGCGGTTGATCCATCCCATTCTCCGGAACGTGTCATCCCCGGCGCCGCGAAGCGGCGACCGGGACTCCAGAATTGCAGATCAGAGCGCCTCCTCAGAAGAATCCCAGCTTCTTCGGGCTGTAGCTCACCAGCATGTTCTTCGTCTGCTGGTAATGATCGAGCATCATCTTGTGGTTCTCGCGCCCGATGCCGGACTGTTTATAGCCGCCGAAAGCCGCGTGCGCGGGATAGGCGTGGTAGCAGTTCGTCCAGACGCGGCCGGCCTGGATCGCGCGGCCGAAGCGATAGCAGCGATTGACGTCGCGGCTCCACACGCCGGCGCCGAGCCCGTAAAGCGTGTCATTGGCGATGGCGAGCGCCTCGTCGTCGTCCTTGAAGGTCGTCACCGACACGACGGGGCCGAAGATTTCCTCCTGGAAGACGCGCATGCGGTTGTGACCTTCAAGCACGGTGGGTTTCACATAGAAGCCGCCGGCCAGGTCGCCCTCGAGCGTGTTGCGCGCGCCGCCGGCGAGCACCTTTGCGCCCTCCTGCTTGCCGATGTCGATGTAGCTGAGAATCTTTTCGAGCTGCTCGGAAGAGGCCTGCGCGCCGATCATCGTCTCGGGATCGAGCGGATCGCCCTGTTTGATCGCGCCAACGCGCTTCAGCGCCCGCTCCATGAAGCGGTCATAGATCTTCTCGTGAATGAGCGCGCGGCTTGGACAGGTGCAGACTTCGCCCTGATTGAGCGCGAACATCACAAAACCTTCGACCGCCTTGTCGAGATACTCGTCGTCCTCGCGCGCCACGTCCTCGAAGAAGATGTTGGGCGATTTGCCGCCGAGCTCCAGCGTCACGGGAATGAGATTCTGACTGGCGTATTGCATGATCAACCGGCCGGTCGTCGTCTCGCCGGTGAAGGCGATCTTCGCGATGCGGCTCGATGAGGCGAGGGGCTTGCCGGCCTCGAGGCCGAAGCCGTTGACGATGTTGAGCACGCCTTTCGGAAGAAGATCGCCGACGACTTCGGCCCAGACGAGAATGCTCGCGGGCGTCTGCTCGGCGGGCTTCAGCACGACGCAATTGCCGGCGGCGAGCGCGGGCGCCATTTTCCATGCGGCCATCAGCAGCGGGAAGTTCCACGGGATGATCTGGCCGACGACGCCGAGCGGCTCGTGGAAATGATAGGCGACGGTGTCGTGGTCGATCTCCGAGATGCCGCCTTCCTGCGCGCGCACGGCGCCGGCGAAATAGCGGAAATGGTCGATCGCGAGCGGAATGTCGGCGGCCATCGTCTCGCGGATCGGCTTGCCATTGTCCCAGCTCTCGGCCGTGGCGAGGAGGGCCAGATTCTCCTCCATGCGGTCGGCGATCTTGTTCAGGATGCGCGCGCGCTCTGTCGTGCTCGTTTTGCCCCACGCGTCCTTGGCCGCATGCGCCGCGTCGAGCGCGGCCTCCACATCGTCCTTGTCGGAGCGGGCGATCTCGCAAACCTTACGGCCGGTGACGGGCGAAATATTGTCGAAAATGCGGCCTGACTTCGCGTCCGCCCATTCGCCATTGATGAAATTGCCGTAGCGCGCCTTGAAGGGCGGCTGCGCCGTCGCGAAAGTTTCATGCTTGGTCATGAGGCTTCCTTGCGTTTCCTGAGGACCGCGCGTTCGCCGCGCCTGTTATTGTCCGAAGATAGTAACGCACAGGCCCGCGCCAAGGGAAAGGGCGCGTCGCGACCCCTCGGAACGCTTGGCCTTGGCATTCCGACGCGACGGCTCCGATTGTGGGAGACGCAGTCCCTATTCCCGTCATTGCGAGCATTTTTTCGAAGTCGGGCATACCCGACTTCGCCATATGCTCCTCGCAATGACGGGCGATATGAGCGCCTAGTCGAGACAGGCTTTCGCCAGCGCCTGGAACGCCCGCGCCCGATGCGAGAGCGCGCGCGAGCCGTCGCCGGGCAGCGCGTGCTTTTCGGCCGACATCATCTCGCCGAAGGTCTTGTCGAGTTCGTCCGGCTTGAAGATCGGATCATAGCCGAAGCCCTTGTCGCCCCTGGGCGGGAAGACCAGAACGCCGTCCACGCGGCCTTCGAATTCTTCGATATGTCCATCCGGCCAGACCACGGCGAGGGCGCAGGTGAAATTGGCGCGGAAGGGCGGCGTGGCGCCGCGCTCTTCGAGCTTCTGGCGCACAAGCTCGCAGGCCGCCTTGAAGTCGCGATTCTCGCCCGCCCAGCGCGCGGAATAGATTCCCGGCGCGCCGTCGAGCGCATCGACGCAGAGGCCGGAATCATCGGCGAAGGCGGGCAGGCCCGAGGCCATGGCGGCGGCGCGGGCTTTCAGCGCGGCGTTGCCGGCGAAGGTCGTTTCCGTTTCTTCCGGCTCCGGCAGGCCGAGATCGCCGGCCGAAACCGCGTCGACGCCATGCGGCGCGAGGAGCTGTTGCAGCTCCCAGAGCTTGCCGGGATTATGCGTCGCGATGACGAGTTTGCCGTGAATTTTGCGGTGGCTCATTCCCTCTCCCCAACCCTCCCCCGCAAGCGGGAGAGGGAGCAGATTTTCGCCCTCATCGAGAAAGCGGATCGCGAGCGTCCCCTCTCCCGCGCAAGTGTGGGAGGATAGGGAGGGGGGCGCCGGGTTCTTTTTACTTCTTCGCGCCGCGCGCCGCGCGCCTGGCGAGCGTGCGCAGACGCAGCGC
The DNA here is from genome assembly GCF_027571405.1 of Methylocystis parvus OBBP. Classification (GTDB taxonomy): domain Bacteria; phylum Pseudomonadota; class Alphaproteobacteria; order Rhizobiales; family Beijerinckiaceae; genus Methylocystis; species Methylocystis parva. The sequence goes on along the minus strand of NZ_CP092968.1, from coordinate 1,786,195 downwards.
GTTGAGCTTGATGAAGCCCTCCGCGTCGCGCTGGTCGTACGTGCCGCCTTCCTCGAAGGTGACGAGGTCCTGATCGTAGAGCGACCACGGGCTCTCGCGGCCCACCAACGTCGCCGATCCCCTATAGAGCTTGAGGCGCACGCTTCCCTCGACATGCTCCTGGCTCTTGTCGATCGCCGCCTGCAGCATTTCGCGTTCGGGCGAGAACCAGAAGCCGTTATAGATCAGCTCCGAGTAGCGCGGCATCAGCTCATCCTTGAGATGCGCGGCGCCGCGGTCGAGCGTGATGCTCTCTATGCCGCGATGCGCGACGAGCAGGATCGCGCCGCCGGGCGTCTCGTACATGCCGCGCGACTTCATGCCGACGAAGCGGTTCTCGACGAGGTCGAGACGGCCAATGCCGTGCTTGTGGCCAAGGTCGTTCAGGCGCGCGAGCAGCATCGCGGGCGAGAGCGCCTCGCCATTGATCGAGACGGCGTCGCCCTTCACGAAGCCGATCGTCACATATTCCGGCGTCTCGGGCGCGTCCTCGGGATGGCCGGTGCGCGAATAGACGTAATCGGGCGTCTCCTGCGCCGGGTCCTCCAGCACCTTGCCTTCCGACGAGGTGTGCAGAAGGTTGGCGTCAGTGGAGAAAGGCGCCTCGCCGCGCTTGTCCCTGGCGATCGGGATCTGATGCGCCTCGGCGAAGGAAATGAGGTCGGTGCGGGACTGGAAATCCCATTCGCGCCAGGGCGCGATCACGGTGATGTCGGGCTCCAGCGCATAATAGCCGAGTTCGAAGCGCACCTGATCGTTGCCCTTGCCGGTCGCGCCGTGGCAGACCGCGTCCGCGCCCGTCTTTCTGGCGATCTCGATCTGCTTCTTGGCGATCAGCGGGCGGGCGATGGAGGTGCCGAGCAGATAGAGACCCTCATAGACAGCGTTGGCGCGGAACATCGGGAAGACGTAGTCGCGCACGAATTCCTCGCGCAGATCTTCGATGAAGATGTTTTCGGGCTTCACGCCGAGCAGCAGCGCCTTCTCCCGCGCCGGTCCCAGCTCCTCGCCCTGGCCGAGATCGGCCGTGAAGGTGATGACCTCCGCGCCATAGGTCGTTTGCAGCCATTTCAGGATGATGGAGGTGTCGAGGCCGCCGGAATAGGCGAGGACGACTTTCTTGATGTCTTTCTTGGCGCGGGTCATTTTCGGCTCGGCTGGTTTGGAAGTCGCGCGGACTATAGGCGCCGCGCGCCCCAGCGCAAGCGCGGCCCGGGCGGAACGCTCACAGCCGTGATCGGGCCGACCAAACAGACGGCCGCCCTGAGGGGCGCCGCCCCGAAAGTGAGGGCCTTCGTCGCCGCCTGCGCCGCGCCCTGAGCTCGGGCGGCCTCGTCTTTCCGGGCGGGGGCGGCTACAATGGCGTCATGAGCGAGCATACGCATACGGCCAAAATTGCAGGGCTTACCCCGGCGCGCCGCCGCGCGCTCGATATTCTGACGCAGGCCAATCGGCCCGTCGGCGCCTATGAGATGATCGATCTCATGGCCGGCGCCGACGGCAAGCGGCCCGCGCCGGTCTCGGTCTATCGGGCGCTCGCTTTTCTGCTGGACAATGGGCTGGCGCATCGCCTTGAATCCAAGAACGCCTTCGTCGTCTGCGGCCATTCGCACGGGGCCGAGGAGCCGGTCGTCTTCCTGATTTGCGAGCAGTGCGGCGAGGTGAAGGAGGCGACCTCGGCCGGGCTTGCGCGCGAACTCTCCGCGCTTGCGGGCGAAGCCGGCTTCAAGGCGCGCACGCGCGTCGTGGAGATCGCCGGGCGCTGCGCGCGCTGCGCCGGCGGCTGACGATGCGCGCCGCCGCCGATCCCCGCCATTTCGCCTTGCGCGGGCTGTTGCTGTTCCTTTTCTCGCTCGCCGCCGCGCTCGCCTTCGCCGCGCCGAACTATCCCGAGCTCACCGGACGCGTCGTCGATCAGGCGGGCGTTTTGCAGGAATCGACGAAGGCCGGCCTCACCTCGAAGCTCCGCGATCTCGAAAACAAATCGAGCATCCAGCTCGCCGTCGCGACGATCAAGTCCCTCGACGGCTACGACGTCGAGACCTACGCCAACGGCCTTTTTCGTTATTGGAAACTCGGCGAAGCCAAGAAGAACAACGGCGTTCTTTTTCTCGTCGCCCCCAATGAGCGCAAGATGCGCATCGAGGTGGGCTATGGGCTCGAGGGCGTGCTCACCGACGCGCTGTCCAAGGTCATCATCGCCAGCGCGGTGACGCCAAAATTCAAGGCGGGCGATTTCAACGCCGGCGTCGAGAACGGCGTCGACGGCATTATCGAAGTGCTCAGCGGCGACAGGTCGGAATGGGCGAAGAGACTGCCGCCGCAGCCCTCCGCATTTGAGGAGATGCTGCCGCTCCTCATCTTCGCGCTGTTCATCTTCATCTTCATCATGATGGCGCGCAGCGCCGGGCGGCCGACCAATTATCGGCGTTATCGCCGCGGCGGGCCGCCGATCATCATCCTGCCGCCGAGCGGCGGCGGCTGGCGCGACGACGGCTGGTCGGGCGGCTCCTCCGGCTCGTCCTGGGGCGGCGGGGACGGGGGCTTTGACGGTTTCTCCGGCGGCGGCGGATCGTCGGGCGGCGGCGGCGCCTCGGGGGATTGGTGATGCGGCTTTCGGACGAAGACCTCGACCGCATCGCCGCGGCGATCGGCGAAGCGGAGAAGAAAACCTCCGGCGAGATCGTCTGTGCGCTCGCCCGCCGCGCGTCGGATTACGCCTATGTGCCGCCGCTCTGGGCGGCGTTCTTCGCGCTTGCGACGCCCTGGCCGCTGGCGGAGTTCACCACGCTCTCGGCCATTCACATCTACGCCATCCAGATCGGCGTCTTCATGGCGGCGGCGCTCTTGATCTGGCAGCCGTCGATCCGGATCTTTTTGACTCCCCGCCTCGTTAAGAAACGCCGCGCCGAACGCGCCGCCATCGAGCAGTTCTTCATGCGCGGCGTCGCGGGCACCAAGGGCAGGACAGGCGTCTTGATCTTCGTCTCCTTCGCGGAGCACTACGCCCGCATCATCGCGGATGAGGGGCTGAACGGGAAAATCTCGGACGCGGAATGGGCGGCGGCGCTGGAGCCGTTGCTGGCGCGCCTGGGGCAGGGGCGCTGCGCGGAGGGGTTTATCGCGACGATCGAGGAATGCGCGCGGCTGCTGGCGCGGGCGGCTCCGCCGGGGACGGAGGGAGATGAGCTGCCGGATAAGGTTTATGTGAGTTGAGGGAGAAAAGAAGCCTTTCTTCCAACACGTCTTAGCTTAGGTCGACGGTAGCGATAATAATTATACATTTCTGACCCATAAATTTCTCTTAGGACGCGCCGTAGCTCAGTCGATGAGCTGGGCGGTATCTGCTGGTTTTGATCAACGAATCTGACGGCCTTAATGACCGCATTGTATCCGATACGACATCCGATTGCTCGTTCGTGATTATAGGCCATGGCATCGCTCCTTTATTCGTTCAAAGGCGAAAAATTGCGATCGTGCGCTACCAGCACAACCTTCTCTCCGTAAGCGATGATCAATCCGAACCGCTCCCTTCCTTCCGTCTGAATCTCTTCGCCACGCGGTGTTTTAAAGCGCGTGATTTCGCAAAGCTCATAGAATCTACGCCATGGAATGGTCATGACTGGTTCTCCTCCGCCCAGCCTGACTCTTTCTTGGAGGAGGGCATTGAGGTCGTCGACAATACTTTTCACGCTGCGAGGCATAAGAAATTCCTAATTTCACCTGACTAGGAACGTAGCATAACTCTAAGGAATTTGAAAGCGCTTTTTTAGAACACCAGACCTCATTTGTTTGAGACCTTAGGGCTCACTTCAGGGGCTGCCGTCGCACGGTAGAAGTCCCGATTTCCAAATAACAAGAAGTGTCAATGAATTGGAGAGCGGACGTCGCCTTCCCTTTTTCATTAGCCTCGCCGCCATTGACTGTTCAGCTACTCCTGAACATACAGTCCACTAGCCGCGCCATCACGGCGCTCCCTTACTGCAACTCATGTCGAGTTCTTTCTGGCACTCGACAGTATAGGCGAGCACGGCCGGCGTCTCGACGAGATCGTGGGGGTGTCCTCGCATCCTTCGCCCTTTCCTATTCACTTCCCCTCTCCGCTCCTGTAAAACCCGCCGCATCGCAACATAAGTCGCCGCCGCGTCGTCCGGGCCAGAGGGCCCACGGACCGGGTCGCGGCTGTTTCTTCGAAAGCCGCCATGCAGCTTCGCAATATCGCCATCATCGCCCATGTCGACCACGGCAAGACCACGCTCGTCGACTGCCTCCTGCGTCAGTCGGGCGCCTTCCGCGAGAACCAGCGCGTCGCCGAGCGCGTGATGGATTCGAACGATCTCGAAAAAGAGCGGGGCATCACCATCATGGCCAAGGCGACGTCGATCGCCTGGAAGGGGTTTCGCGTCAACATCGTCGATACGCCTGGCCACGCCGATTTCGGCGGCGAGGTGGAGCGCATCCTCTCCATGGTGGACAGCGCCATCGTCCTCGTCGACGCGGCGGAAGGCCCCATGCCGCAGACGAAATTCGTCGTCGGCAAGGCGCTGAAGATCGGGCTCAAGCCGATCGTCTGCATCAACAAGGTCGACAAGCCGGACGCGCGTATTTCAGAAGTCGTCAACGAGGTGTTCGACCTCTTCGCGGCGCTCGACGCCACCGACGAGCAGCTCGACTTCCCGATCATCTACGGCTCCGCCAAGCAGGGCTGGATGGCTGAGGAGCCCGAGGGTCCCAAGGACGACATGTCGCCGCTGCTCGACCTCGTCGTGAAGCAAACGCCCGCGCCCAAGGTGGAGGAAGGCGGCTTCCGCATGCTCGGCACGCTGCTCGAAGCCAATCCCTATCTCGGCCGCATCATCACCGGCCGCGTCTTCTCCGGCAGCGTGAAGCCCAATCAGCCCGTGAAGGTGCTGGACCGCTCCGGCAAGGTCGTCGAGCAGGGCCGCGTCTCGAAGATTCTCGCTTTCCGCGGCATTGAGCGTCAGCCGATCGAAGAAGCCGAAGCGGGCGACATCATCGCTATCGCCGGCCTCGAAAAGTTCAACGTCGCCGACACGCTCTGCGCGCTCGACGTGAGCGAACCGCTTCAGGCGCAGCCGATCGATCCGCCGACGCTTTCCATGACCTTCCTTGTCAACGACTCGCCGCTTGCCGGCACTGAGGGCGACAAGGTGACGAGCCGCATGATCCGCGCGCGGCTCTACAAGGAAGCCGAGGGCAATGTCGCGCTGCGCGTCGAGGACTCGCCGCAGGGCGACGCCTACATCGTCTCCGGCCGGGGCGAATTGCAGCTCGGCATCCTGATCGAGAACATGCGCCGCGAGGGCTTCGAGCTCGGCGTTTCGCGTCCGCAGGTCGTGTTCAAGAAGGGCGAGGACGGCGACATTCTCGAGCCGATCGAGGAAGTCGTCATCGACGTTGACGAGGAGCATTCGGGCGTCGTCGTGCAGAAGATGGCCGAGCGCAAGGCCGAGATGATCGAGATGCGCCCCTCCGGCGGCGGGCGCCTGCGCCTCGTGTTCTACGCGCCGACGCGCGGCCTCATCGGTTATCAGGGCGAGCTTCTGACCGACACGCGCGGCACGGCGATCATGAACCGGCTGTTCCACGAATATGCCCCGCATCGCGGCGAGATTCAGGGCCGCCGCAACGGCGTGCTGATCTCCAACGATCAGGGCGAGGCGGTCGCCTATGCGATGTGGAAGCTGGAGGATCGCGGCCCGATGATGATCGAGCCGGGCTGGAAGGTGTATCGCGGCATGATCGTCGGCGAGCATACGCGCGACAATGATCTCGAGATCAACGTGCTCAAGGGCAAGCAGCTCACCAATATCCGCACGCAGTCGAAGGACGAGGCGGTGCGCCTCACGCCGCCGATCCAGATGACGCTGGAAAAGGCGCTCGCCTATATCGAGGACGACGAGCGCGTGGAGGTCACGCCGAAGTCCATCCGCCTGCGCAAGGTCTATCTCGATCCGAACGACCGCAAGAAGTTCGGCAAGAAGGCTGGCGCGCTGGTGGAGTAGGCGTGGACGGCGCGGCCGGCTCCTCCTCCTTCTGAAGAAGGGGCCGGGCGCTGCGCTCAATATTCATCGAGCTCAATATTCATCGAACATGTAACAGGAAAAATCCCGCAGCGTGCGGCTCTGCCAATTCTTGAGGTCCCAGCGATAGCCGGGCGGGGGATTGGGGCCGCAATCGCCCATATAGGTCGCATGGGGCCGCTCCGCCTTTTGCGCGGGCCTCGGCGGCGCGATATTTCGCGCTGTCGCTTCGACCGGCGCGGCAATCAGCAGCGCAAGCGCGAGCATTTTGCAAAAACGCGGCTTTTGGCGGCGTGGCGACATCTTGACCTCTCCATTTGATCGCGCTGGACAAGAAAACGCCGCCGTGATGGGGCGGTTCCGTTTTTGCCCGCCTCGCGACAGGGACCTATCACGCCTGCGCGTTAGCCACATGGTCGGGGCGAGAACGGATCACATGCGCTGTCTGCGCGTTCTGCTTCTAAACCGAAAGGAGCGCAGACATGCCCAGACGCCAGTCGCTTGAACAGAAGAAAACCGTGGGCCGCGTCATGCATGAATACAAGCATGGCGAATTGGAGAGCGGCGCCGGGAAGGCGGTCAAGAACCCGAAACAGGCCATCGCCATCGCGCTGCATGAAGCGGGCGCCTCGAACGAAGAAACGCCAAGGAAGAACGCCGAGAATTTGCGTAAGACCAAGGCCAAGGAACGCAGCGGCCAAACGGCGAAGGCGCGCAAGGAAGGGGCGTAGAACAGCCTCTGATGTGCCCCACCCGGCGCGCGAGGCGCGACGGGTGGGTTCGCTTTCCTTGCCTACGCCGCCGCCTCCAGCGCCTCCATCAGCCGCTTCAAATCCGCCGGCAATTCGCTCTCGAACATCATCTCCTCGCCCGTGATCGGATGCTCGAAGCCGAGCGTCGCGGCGTGGAGCGCCTGTCGGCCCAAAGCCTCTATGGCTTCCCGCGCGGTCTCGGGAAGCTTGGCGGCTTTCGTCTTGAATCCAGCGCCATAGGTCGCGTCGCCGATCAGCGGATGGCCGATATGGGCCATATGGACGCGGATCTGATGGGTGCGCCCGGTCTCCAGCTGGCAGCGCACCAGGGAGGCGACGCCGTAATCGGCGATCTTCTCCCAATGAGTGATCGCCTCGCGTCCGCGCGATTCCGGCACCACTGCCATGCGCTCGCGCTGGATGTTATGACGGCCCAGATAAGTCTCGATCGTCCCCTGCGCCCGGTCGGGAACGCCCCAGACGAAAGCCAGATATTCGCGCGTCAGCGACAATGTGCGGCCATGGTCGGCGAAGAGCTTCGACAGTCCGTGATGCGCGGCGTCGGTCTTGGCGATGACGAGCAGGCCCGTCGTGTCCTTGTCGATGCGATGCACGATGCCCGGCTTTTTCACTCCGCCGACGCCGGAAAGGCTCTCGCCGCAATGGGCGATGAGCGCGTTGACCAGCGTGCCGCTCTCATGTCCGCTCGCCGGATGCACCACGAGCCCCGCCGGCTTGTCGATGACGATGAGATGCGCGTCCTCATAGGCGATGGCGAGCGCGATCTCCTCGGCCTGCGGCTCGGCCGGGGCCGGGGGCGGCACGTCGAGGGCGACCGCGTCTCCCGCTCCCAGCCTCTTCGCCGGGTCGCGGGCCGGCGCGCCGCGTAGCGCGACGCGGCCTTCCTCGATCAGCGCCTTGATCCGGCTGCGTGAGAGATGGGCTTCGACGAGTTCGGGCCGTTCGGCGAGGAAACGGTCGAGGCGCGCTCCCGCCTCTTCCTCGGCGACCAGAAAGTCGAAATGCGCGGCCGCGTCGATTTGCTGCATGTCCTTGACCGTCATTTTAAAGTCTTCTTCCGCCCGAGTGACGCTCGTGCTAACTGGGGCGCAACAAGACGCCGACAGAAGCGTGGCAAGAGATGGGACAGAGCCATCCCCCTTTCGCATTTTCCCCCGCCCATCGCGTGGAGGCCGCTCTCATCACCGACGCCGCCGCTCCCTTCTGCGCCGTAATCGGCGCGGGACCCGCCGGGCTTTTCGCCGCCGAAGCGCTGGCGCGCGCCGGCGCGCGCGTCGTCGTCTATGAGCACAAGCCGAGCCCCGCGCGCAAATTTCTGATGGCGGGCCGGGGCGGGCTGAATATCACTCATACCGAGAATCTCGAACGCTTCATTTCGCGCTACGGCGCTGCGGCCAAGCGAATCGGCCCCTTCGTCCGCGCCTTTCCGCCGCAAGCCCTGCGCGATTTCTGCGCGGAGCTCGGCGAGGCCACTTTTGTGGGCACCAGCGGCCGGGTGTTTCCCGCAAGCTTCAAGGCGTCGCCTTTGCTCCGCGGCTGGCTCGCCCGCCTCGCGCGGCTCGGCGTGACGATCGCCTCGCGCCACGCCTTCCTCGGTTTCGCGCCGGACGGCGCCCTGCGGCTGAAGGGGCCGGAGGGCGAGGAGTTCGCGCGCCCGGCCGGGGCCGTGGTGCTAGCGCTCGGCGGGGCCTCCTGGCCCAAGCTCGGCTCGGAGGGCGGTTGGACCCTCGCGCTCAACGAAGCCGGCGTCGCCGTGACGCCGCTGTCCCCCGCAAATAGCGGCGCGCTCGTCGAGTGGTCCTCCATCTTCCGCGCCGATTTCGAGGGTCAGCCGATCAAGACCGTATTGCTGCGCCATGGCGACGCGACGGCGCGCGGCGATATGGTGGTCACCCGCGCGGGGCTCGAAGGCGGGCCGGTCTATGCGCTCTCCGCGCGGCTGCGCGAGGCGTCCGCGACGGACGGCGCGGCGACGCTGTTCGTGGATATGCGGCCCGATACGAGCCTCGCATGCCTGACGCGCAAGCTCTCCCGCCGCGCGCCCAAACAGTCCCATGCGACCTTCCTCAAGCGCTCCGGCTTCTCGAGAGCCGAAATCGGCCTTTTGCGCGAGGCGCGGCCCGAAGGTCTGCCGCGCGACGCCGAGGCGCTGGCGAGCCTGATCAAGAACGCGCCCTTGAAAGTGGCGGGCGTGGCCGGGCTGGAGCGCGCCATTTCAACCGCTGGCGGCGTCTCCTTCGAGGAGGTCGACGCGGAACTGATGCTGAAGAAGATGCCGGGCGTCTTCGTCGCGGGCGAGATGCTCGACTTCGACGCCCCGACCGGCGGCTATCTGCTGCAGGCGGCCTTCGCGACCGGCCTCGCCGCGGGCAGGGGCGCCGCCCGCTATCTGGGGCTTCTGAGCCCGGCTCAGACCGGCTTGTCGCCCAGCCACATGCCGAATTCGCGCGCGCCGGCGGCGTCGAACAAATACAGCGTGTAGACTTCCGGCTCGCCCATCTCCATGCCAGGCGAGCCCATGGGCATGCCCGGCGCGGCGACGCCCGTAACCTTCGGACGCTCATTGAGCAGCTTCGCGACCGCCTGCGGCGGCGCATGCCCCTCAATGACGTAACCCTCGAGTTCGGCGGTGTGGCACGAGGCCATGCTCTCCGGCACGCCGAGCCGCGCCTTCACCGCTTTCATATCGGCTTCATTGATCTCTTCAACCACATAGCCCTCCGCCCGCATTCGCGCGGCCCAGCCGCCGCAGCAGCCGCAGGTCGGGCTTTTGTGCACGACCATCTTCCTGGACTCCGCCGCGCGCGCCGCGCCCGGGAGGAGCGCCGCTCCGGCGGCGGAGAGAAAAAGCGCCGCCTCGCGGCGGGAAAGCAAGCGTGACATTGAGTCGTTCCGTTTCCTGGCCATGGCCGCGTCCCGGTTGAACATAGGGAGACATTACCGAACTTTAAATTGATCATCGGGGCCGCAACGCGAAACAATCGTGGCCGTCGTAAGTGATTCTGGGACATGTCTCGCATGAAACGCGTTTTTCTCACGGCGCTGGCCGCCGCCGCTCTCTTTACCGCAACCGCCGCTTCGGGGGCGACGGCGAACGCCGAGCCATTCGCCCGGCCGTCTCGTTTTAGCGCCCAGGACATGACGGCCTTCGCCGACGCCCGCATCGCCGCGCTGAAGGCGGGGCTGCAGCTCAAGCCCGAGCAGGAGAAGAACTGGCCGGCCCTGGAAGCGGCGCTGCGCGACAACGCCAAAGCGCGCATCGCGCGAATCGAGGAATGGCGCGAAAAGGCGCCCCCGACTCTGGAGAACGACCCCATCGGCGCCCTTCAGCGGCGCGCGCAGGCGATGACGGCGCGCGCGGGCGAACTCGACAAGCTCGCCATCGCCGCGAAGCCGCTTTACGACAGCCTCGACGACGCCCAGAAGCGCCGCTTCGGCGCGTTGGTGAGGGCCGCGATCGCGGAGCATGGGCATCGGATGCGCGGCATGATGGGCCGGGGAGGGTTCGGGGCCGGGGTTGAATAAGCGACAAATCCTCGATCGGCGCGACTGGCGCCAAGGGGCGTCTCGACGAACCCATTCGGCTGTCCGAAAAATGAACGTTTTTCGGACAGTCGCCCGAACTACCCCCTCTCTCGAGAGGGCGCGCGCTCGAAAATTCTGTTGTCTGAGCCGGATAGAAGATGACGGAACGGCCCGGTTAGAGCTGAATTACGGTATTACGTAATTAGATATGAAAAGACGGCGAGAAATTGCCTCGCCGTCGTGACAGTCGCCGCCATCGTCTTCTGGCTAAGGTAACTGTCCACAGGACCTAGTGGGCGTTGCCGCCATAGCCGCCCCAACCGGCGTTGCCGCTGCCCCACTGATCGCCGCCGCCCTGTCGGCCGCCGCCATAACCGCCGCCGCCGCTGCCCCAATGGCCGCCGCTGCCGCCCCAGTGACCGCCGCTCTGCCGGCCGCCGCCATAACCGCCCCAGCCGCCGCCGCTGCCGCCCCAGTGACCGCCGCTCTGCCGGCCGCCGCCATAGCCGCCCCAGCCGCCGCCACCGCTGCCCCAGTGACCGCCGTTGCCGCCCCAGTGACCGCCGCTCTGTCGGCCGCCGCCATAGCCGCCGCCATTGCCGCCCCATTGGCCGCCACTCTGTCGACCGCTTCCCCAGCCGCCACCGCCGCTCTGTCGGCCGCCGCCGCCCCATTGGCCGCCGCTCTGCTGGCCGCCGCCATAGCCGCCTCCCGAGCCGCCGCTGGAACTGCCTCCCGAGCTGCCGGACTGAGGCGCCGACCCTTCTCCCCAGTGTCCGCTACCCCAGGCGAAAGACGCCGAAGGATAAAGAAGAATTGCCGCCGCGGCGGCGGTAATCGCATATTTCCGAAGCATGATCGCTACTCCACTCATAAGAACCATAAGAACGACTCGCGTTTCGTTCCCGCCCCATGCGCGAGCAATTCGAAGTTAGGCGTCTTTCAAGATTTGCCGCCCGCCGACGTACGCCAAGATCCCGCTAGCGCGACCGACCATGTTAGGAAACGCTTTGGGATCGTTCTCAGTTCCAGCCGGCGTAAAACATCGCCGGCGCGATCGAGGAGGCGAAGCTCCTGATCTAAAGCCCGGACGGCGGCAAGCCCGCCGGGAAAGCGGCGGGCGCTCTATTTTCGGTCACAAGAAAGAAAATCTCCCACGCCGCTCTCGGCGGAAGCGCGGCAATAGGGCCGATTCTCGTCGAATGGATAATTTCAGTAATCGGTATTATGACCGTTATTTACGTATATATTATTAAGTATATATTATAACGACTTAAGACTATCTGCTTTTGTTCCAAAAATACGGTAGTTGTCCTTCGTCACCGACTGGAATCCAGCATTAATTATCAATTGCGATATATCTTTGGAATCGGAATCGACAAAAACGCAGATATATTTGTACGGTTGATTTTTTGAACAGGGACCTTCGTGCTCATCTACCTCGTTTATAACTCTAAATAACTGTGTTTCTTTCGTTTCGCCGGGAATCTGTGCTACTAATGTTATATTTTTCGCGCCTGCTCTCCGTGCCGCCAGAACAGCTGCGGAATTAATTTTCGTATCAATAACCCAAATAGCACCTACATGTGGCGCTATTTGGGTTATTTTCTCGCCAAAGCAGCTATCAATTACAATAGCCACAGTGTCTTGATCTAGGCGATCCATCTAGGCACCTTTAAAACCCTTTTACACGACCGCGAGGCCACGGCGAAACTGGATAGCCTTCGCCTCGTATACCATCCACCCAATTGTGAGCATGTGGAACTCCCTGACCGTGATCATGGTCGTAATCGACATCATACAGCGGCTGTCCATCCGGACCGTAAGTCCTCTCTTGCCCGCTGCCGGGGTTTACGTGACAAGATCCAGGCTCGCCCTCATTCGGAGTTTTCGATGGTCGCTGCGGTTGCTTTTTATCGGGAATGTTGTCATCCGGCTGGTCGTTCGGCGGCGCGTTCCACCACAACCAACCGATTCCGGCCGCGCCGGCTGCTGAACCAATCCAGGGAATTGCCGGGATTATCGACGGAATGGAAGGTATGAACGCCGGAATGACCCACACAAACTGCCCGTCCGGGTCGATTTTCGCCAGAGGACTGGCGTCGGCATAGGCATAAAGATTTCGTCCGCCTGTGAGCCCCAACGGATCAGGCTGCACATATCTCCCTATGCTCGCATCATAATGGCGATGCCAATTATAGGCCAGCCCGGTTTCGAGCTGAAACCATTGGCCGGGAAAGCGGATGTCCTGTCCGGAAAAGCCCGCAGCGTTGCTGACGTAGCTCGTCGCGCCGAAGGGCGAATAGATCGCATACCAGAGCGGGTCCCAGTTCTGCGAGGAAATCAGCGCCGGCCGGCCGAGATGATCGGTATGGACGTAAGCGACGAGCGGATGGCGATGCTGGCGATGCGCGTCGCGGGACGCTTGTTGGATGGGGAGGGAGTTTCTGCAATCGGTATCATGTCATCGTAATTTCGGCGGTGTGACGAGCTTAGCCTTGATGATGTGGAGAGAGTCGTAATTTGATATCGACTATTTCACAGTATTTTTGCTTGGTTCCGAAACATATGGCTCAGATATTGACACTATATCAAATACTTCTTCCCCAACTGATATGATGTAGTGCTTCGCTAGTCCCAGATCTCGAGATTGAAAATTTTCTTGAAAAAGCCAGTTGAGCAGATCGCTCTGTTGATCTATCAAAATAAGAGCGCGCATCGTTCCAAGATCGCGCCACAGCTTTAGTCGCGCTCCCTCATCCGTTATACGGATTAGCAATGCATCGTTGAATCTAATTTCAACAACAGCTACATTGGCGCGATCAAATCCGTGAATGCGCAACAGTCCATCGTCGTATATCATTTGTGAGGACGTGGTGTCGACAGGGAACGAATAATACTTTTCATATCTATTAGTCATAGCGAATTTTTATCCGGGTTCAACCACCTGATTGGATTTCTATTGTTGGGCTCATCGAGGCAATGCGCATCGTGGGGCGCTTGTTGTGGATGGAGAGGGAGTTTCTGCAATTGGTACCATATCACCGTAATTGCGTGCGATTCAAAAAAGATCCTTCACCGCACGACGCAGCTCCTGATACGAACTCCATGTTTTAAATGGCTCAGACAAAGCGTCGACTATACAAAACTCCTCTTCGACATCGTCATAAAAAATCAATTTATTATCGCTCTTTGCGATAATAAATATTATGTCATCGTAATTTCGGCGATGCGACGAGATGAGCCTCGACGAGGTCGAGCGAGTCGTGATTCGAGACGCGGCTGACGCTGTTATGCAAATCGAAAGGAAACGCTACTCGCCGTACAATGCCTTTATAAAAGGCATTGCGGGGTCATTCTCACAATACCATTCAATCGCGATCCTCTCTATTATCGATTCGACATCGCCACTCCAACCGCGCGCCAATATATCTTGATCAAAACGGTCGATGATGCCGCGGACGAGTCCAGTATCGTAAACGAAAATTGCTCCACTTTTTATACAACTAGAGTCTTCATCAAAGATCTTCACATTCAAGCCCCTAGCTTCACACGATTCCCGAATTTTATCTGCAGAGATCCTTAAAACGTTTTTCAATGTCGCTAGCGGTAAGTAACCGACGGCTTTCCCTTGTCCGACATCATCGAGTGAACGCATGATGCGCTTTTTCATGTCAGGGGTAAGCAGATATACCTCCCAAATTAGGGCTATTCTTCTTCCGTATTGGTTGAAGCGGGCGGGGTCAGCAACTGCCCATTCTCAAGCAACATCGGTGTGCCGTTGAGAAGTTTACTCTGGCAGTCAGGACAAAGGGGATCAAAAACCCCTCCGTGGGGCGCACCACAATCTACGCTTTGACACCAGTAATTTGGTGATTTCTTTTTTCTAGCACAAGTGTCGATCGGAGAGGCCGGAGCCTCTGGACGACTTGTTGAAAGTAGACCCTCCGGATCTGTTTTCGCATTCGGATCCTGGCGCACGTAATCGTATACGTTCGCCCCGTCCTTGATCAGGGCCTGGAGCCCCAACGGATCAGGCTGCAGATACCTCCCGATGCTCGCATCGTAATGGCGGCGCCAATTATAGGCCAGCCCGGTTTCGAGCTGGAACCATTGGCCAGGAAAGCGGATGTCCTGCCCGGAAAAGCCCGCGGCGTTGCTGATGTAGCTCGTCGCGCCGAAGGGCGAATAGATCGCATACCAGAGCGGGTCCCAGTTCTGCGAGGAAATCAGCGCCGGCCGGCCGAGATGATCGGTATGGACGTAAGCGAGGATCGGGTTTCCCGTATCAACCTTGTCCACCACGGCCACGGGCAGATCGTCGAGCCAAATATATTCGCGCAGGGTCGTCCCCGCCGCGTCGGTCTCGGCGATGATATGGTTCTTGATGTCGTGGATATAGAGTGTGGTCGTGGTCGCGCCGCCGCTGGTCGTCTTGCGTGAGGCGAGGCGATCAAAGGCGTCATAGCCATAGGTCGAGACGTCCGAGGGCGCATTGGTCTTGTAGGCTTTCGAGAGCCGACCCTCCACGTCATATTGGAAGGTCATGCCCAGCGCGCCGCTGCGCGAATCCGTCACAATGTCGCCGGCGGCGTCGTAGGTGAAGGCGCGCGCCGCGCCGCCGGTCGTGATCGACAGCAAGCGGTTTGACGAGGGCGCGTAGGCATAAGTCGAGGTGACGCCGTTGGCCGTTTCCGACGTTCGATTGCCATTGGCGTCATATGTCCAGCCGAGCGAACCGTAATAGCCGACGGCGGTCGCAAGACGATTATTTGGGGTGTAGGTGAAAAGCTGCGACTGGGCGGCGAAGGTGAAGGGCGGCGTCGTGCCCGGAAAACGATTGTCGGCGATCGAGTCGACCATGTCGCCGGTCCAGGCGTAGCTGCGGTCGAGCACGCCGCCTGGGCCTCCCGGATAGCCGACCTGCAATCGGGTGATCCGGTAAACTTCCACCTTTCTCCGAAAGAGACGACGCCCGACCACGAGTTTTGATTGATCCAGCCGTTATTGTCCTGGCTGTTGTAATAACGGTAAAATTTGATCGGGAAGGGTCCGGAGCCCTCATAGTCCTTCTCTTCCTGGAATTTGTTGCCGGTCGCAAAATTGATCGGATTGCCGCAGCCATTACAATTCGGGTGTCCGAGGTTTTTAGGCTGACTGATCGCGCTGGCGTGGGCGCTGATCGACGGAAATGTTACGAAGGCGAAAATTGCTAACGCCAGCAACCTTTTGTGCATCTAAAACCCCTTCAAAATCAGCGAAATGCCAACAACATAATCCTTTCCTCAGGCTCGCGCGCCAACGTGAGCTTCACAAGACGAGAGGTATTTTTTCCACAGGAATATTGGAAATGCGCTCGATAGCCGTTCGAATATCCGTCCGAATATCAACGGTTGAGAAGCGTCGATCCGATACCGTTTCCGGGACTGCGAAAAGCGCTCGCGCTTAAGATATCCCGCTTTGACCTCCCGCGCCCAATCGCGCTTTAATCTCCCTATGCCGTCCTCCCGCTTCTGGTCCGAACTCTCCCTGCGCGATTTCCGCTCGCACGACATGTCGGGCGTCATCGCCGTGCTGCCGGTGGCGGCGGTCGAGCAGCATGGGCCGCATCTGCCGCTCGGCGTCGACGCCATGATCATGGAAGGGTGCATCGAGCGCGTCGCGATGCGCCTGCCGCAGGATCTCGAAGCCGTTTTCCTGCCGATGCAGAGCGTCGGCGTCTCGATCGAGCATCGCGACTTTCCGGGCTCGCTGTGGCTGACGCAGGAGACGGCGTCCCATGTCCTGCGCGACATTGCGGAAGGCGTCGTGCGCGCGGGCGTGAAGAAGATCGTGCTGATGAATTCCCATGGCGGCAATTCCGCGCTGATCTCGACCGCCGCGCTCGATCTGCGCGCGCGGCACGGCGTGCTCGCCGTCACCTGCTCCTGGGCGCGCTTCGGCTATCCCGACGGCCTCTTCTCGACGGTCGAGCAGCGTCACGGGATTCATGGCGGCGAGATTGAAACGTCGCTGATGCTCGCCTTCCGTCCCGACCTTGTCGATATGGGACGCGCGAAAAACTTCCCGCCCGCGACGCTCGATTTCGAGCGCGACTTCGCCTGGCTGCGCGCCGACCGTCCCGCCGGCTTCGGCTGGCTGACGCAGGATTTGTCGCCTTCGGGCGCGATGGGCGACGCTTCCAGAGCGAGCGCCGAAAAAGGCGAGGCGACGGCCGATTACTGGGCGACGGCGTTCATCGAATTGCTGCGCGACGTGGAGGCGTTCGACCTCGAGCGGCTTCGCCGCCCGGACGGCTGACCTGTTCGCGCGGACTCCCGGTGAAACTGCGTCCGTAAAAGTAAGATTTGCGGCCGGAAAAGTTAGTCTGCCGGCCGCGCCTCATTCCGCGTGGCAATCGCGTCGCCTCCGTGGTACGTCTCCGGACGGTTCTCGCCGTCCGCATATCTCCCGACGGTTCGATCTCGACGTTTCATTTCTGCAAAGAGCGGCGGGCGTCCAATTGCCGCCAGGGGGCTTCATGAACGCGAAATGGGTTTCAATTCTTCTCGCCGCCAGCATCGGCGCGCTTGCCGGCTGCAACGACAAGCAGGCCGGCTCGTCGACCGACGCGGCCAAGGTGGAGTCCGAAGCTGACGACGCCAAGGCCCAGGAGGCGCTGAAGGCCGGCGTCGAGGCGGTGGTCTACGGCCTGCCGCTCGTCATGATGGACCTCACCAAGGCCAAGACGACCAATGTCGCGAAGCCGGAGGGCTTCGCCGCGCCCGTCAACCAATTCGTCAATGTGCAAGCCTTTCCCGACGCGTCCTTCAAGGACGTCGTGCGCGCCAATGTCGACACGCTCTATTCGTCGGCTTTTCTCGATCTCTCGGCCGAGCCGATCGTGCTCTCCGTGCCGGACACGCATGGCCGCTATTATCTGATGCCGATGCTCGACGCCTGGACGAATGTCTTCTCCTCGCCGGGCAAGCGCACGACGGGGACGAAGGCCGGCAATTTCGCAATTACCGGCCCCGGTTGGACCGGAACGCTTCCGAAAGGCGTGACCGAGGTCAAGGCGCCGACCAACATGGTCTGGGTCCTCGGCCGCACCCAGACCAACGGTCCGCGCGACTATCCGGCGGTGCACAAGATTCAGAGCGGCTACAAGCTCACGCCGCTTTCCGCCTTCGGCAAGCCCTATACCGCGCCGGAAGGCAAGGTCGATCCGGATCTCGACATGAAGACGCCGCCGGTCGAGCAGGCTCAGAAAATGAGCGCCGAGGCCTATTTCAACCTCATGGCGACGCTGCTGAAATCGAATCCGCCGCCCGCCTCCGAGGCGCCGGTCCTCGAAAAGCTGAAGGCGATCGGCATCGCGCCCGGCGAAAAATTCGATCCCTCCAAGCTCGATCCAGCCGTCGCCAAGGGGCTGGAACAGTCCGTGAAGGTCGCCTTCGAAAAGCTGCTGGCGGCGTCGAAGGAGACCGGCGCGCCCGTCAATGGCTGGCGCGTGCCGTCAATGGTTCTCGGCAATTACGGCTCCGATTACGGCGCGCGCGCCGTCGTCGCGCTGATCGGCCTCGGCGCCAATCTGCCGCAGGACGCGGTCTATCCCTCCGCCTTTGTGGATGGCGAGGGCAAGCCGCTCAACGGCGCGAATAAATATGTCATCCATTTCGACAAGGGCGCGTTGCCGCCGGTCAACGCCTTCTGGTCGGTCACGATGTACAATCCGGACTCGTTCTTCGTGGCCAATCCCATCAATCGCTACGCGATCAGCAGCTGGATGCCGCTCAAGAAGAACAAGGACGGTTCGCTCGATCTCTATGTCCAGCACGACTCGCCGGGCAAGGACAAGGAAGCCAATTGGCTGCCGGCGAATGACAAGGATTTCAGCGCGACCTTGCGCATGTATTGGCCGACGGAGAAGGCGCCGTCCATCATCGACGGAAGCTGGCAGCCGCCGGCGGTGAAGCAGGTTCAGTAAGCGCCGGCTGAAAGGGAGAGGGCGAGCCTCTCCCTTTTTTCGCCTCGGCGATGAACTCTGGACGATGGTTTTCGCCGAACGCCGGCAAATGAAAGACAGCGTGTTCTCATGGCCGAGATGAAACAGCAGCAAACCGATCCGGCGCTCGTCGCCATGATGCGGTGCTATCTGTCGAAGCCGAGAATTTCCTGGCCCTATCTGGCTGTGCTGCTCGCCGCCATGGCGCTCCTCATCGGCGGGCTGTTCCTGCCCGCCTGACTCAGGTGCCGGTCGGCGCCGACCAGGGCATCGTCCAGGTTTCCGTCAGCGTGCGCCCATTGGCGCGCAGGAAAAGACGCAGGTCGGCCGTTTCGCCCGGCTTGAGCCTTACATCGAAGAGCACGCGCAAGCCGTCAATGTGCTGGTTCGCGGTCACGATGGTGCGCAGCACCTTGCCCTTCGACGCGCCCCCGACAGCTTCGACCTGGCTCGGATCGGCGACGTAATAGCCGAGATCGCCGCCGGCGAAATCCACGAGGAAGCGGCGCGCGCCCGGATCTTCCGGCTCCGAGGAGCCGAGCGCGCGCGCTGGCGCCTCGAATGTATGCACGACCCGGCCATTGGGCGCGAGGCGCGGCATGTCGAGGCCGGAGGTGATGCGATAGGCGAAGGAGAAGGGATTGCCGGGCTCCGGCGGGGTCGCGGGCGTCCAGCTCGCGACGATATTGTCGTTCGTTTCGTCGGATGTCGGCAGCTCGATCAGCTCGACATGGCCCTCGCCCCAATCGCCTGCGGGCTCGACGTAATAGCTGGGGCGGTTCTGATAGGCGAGGTCGAGGTCCTGATAGGATTCGAAAGTGCGGTCGCGCTGCAGCAATCCGTAGCCGCGCACATTTTTGTCCAGGAAGGAGGACATGCGCTCGCGGGCTGGATTGCCGAGCGGCCGCCATAGCCATTCATCCGCGCCGTTGTGGATGAGCAGCCCGTCCGAATCGTGCAATTCGCTGCGGAAGCCGTCGCGCACGCGGCGGTCGTTCTCGCCGGTCAGATACATGGAGGTGAGCGGCGCGAGGCCGAACTTCACGCCCGCGCGGCGCGGGAAGACCGTCGCCTGCACGTCGACCGCGCTTTCCTGGCCGATGGTCAGGTCGAAACGATAGGCGCCGGTCGCCGCTTCGCCGTCGAGAAGCGCGTAGATCGTCGCCCGATTGCCGCCCGCCGCAGGCGTCTCCACCCAGAATTCGCGGAAGAAGGGGAAGGTCTCCCTGCTCGTGCCGGCCTCGACGCAAAGGCCGCGCGCGGAGAGTCCATATTGCTGATCGCGGCCCAGGAAGCGGAAATAGCTCGCGCCGACGAAGGAGATCGCCTCGTCATAAACATGCGGGTCGTTGACCGGGAAGTTGAGGCGAAAACCAGCGAAACCGGTGTTGATCGGCAAAGGCTTGTCGACCTTCAGCCTCCCATAGTCGAACATGGCGGTCGAATAGGGAATAGGCGCGGCGATGCCGTCGCGGATCGTGTTCACCGTCACCGGGCGGCGATAGAGAAAGCCCAGATGGAAGGCCTGGATCTGGAAGGCGCCGGGCAGGTTGCCGAAAATGGCGTGGTCGGGCTTGAATTTGATGTTGCGCCACGCGTCGAAGTCGAGCGAATCGAACGGGTCGGGCAGGCGCGGAACAACATCCTCGAACGGGGCCGCCAGCAAGGCGCGCGCGCGCGCGACGACGTCGTCGAAGCCGAATCTGGGCGACGTGATCGGGCTGTCGCCCCGCGCCGGGAATGCGATCTGGGCGCCTGTCGCGGCCAGGGCGCCAATCATCCGGCGCCGGGAGAGCTTCTTCATGCGAGATACCGGAAAAGCGCCTTCTTTTCGCCTATTACGAGCTGGCGCGAAGGGGACTGCTTAGCGGGATCGTCACAGTTCCGCAAGGATGAGCGTTGCTGCGACGCAGCCAAGGACTGTGTCCGATTTGCTGCCGGGCGAAATAATCGATCCGGAGCCCTAAAAAATACTTGTCACCCGTCAAAATCGGCGTATCTACGGATTTGCCCAAATCGCACGTGCCTGTGGTCGTGTGTCGGTGGACGGGGATCCGGACAAGAGGCCGGTCAACCGCCCGAGTAAAACCGGCAGCCGGAGGCGAACCGGCGAACTCCGCCCTCAACGGAGGATCGCGACTTAAAGCAACGACGGACCGGGCTTTTTTGGTCTCTGTCGGCTCCTCCAAAGGCCGACGCACCGAAGAGGCTTGTCTTTCTTGCCGGGCGTGCGGACGGGGTTCCCCCCTTCCAATCGATGGCTGTTCGGAACGTAATCGACATGCGCTTGCGCGTGTCTTTTGTCGTCTGACCGGCCAACGGCGCATCACCGGATCGTCCAGCGCGCAAGCGTGAAGCGATCCTGGATTGCTGGCGCATTCAACCTTCGTCGCGTCTTCCACCGCGCGAGAGGGAACGGCGTCGTGCATCCGCCGAAGCAAAATCTGGTTCCTGGCGCGGCTCGACCCGCGCCCTTCGAAGGGGATGCCGCAATGACCGACCGTATCCAAGACTTCCTCGCCGAGCGCCGCCGCGCGGGCCGCGACAACGGTCCCTGCCTCGTGGTCGATCTCGACGTCGTTCGCGAGAACTATCTCGGCTTCTCAAAGTCGCTTCCCGACACGCGCGTCTTCTATGCCGTGAAGGCCAATCCGGCGCCGGAAGTCCTCTCGCTGCTCGCCTCGCTCGGCTCCTGCTTCGACACGGCCTCCGTGCCGGAGATCGAGCAGACGCTCGCCGCCGGCGCCACGCCCGATCGCATCTCCTTCGGCAATACGATCAAGAAGGAGCGCGACATCGCGCGCGCTTACGAATATGGCATCCGCCTCTTCGCGGTGGACTGCGTCGAAGAGGTCGAGAAGATCGCGCGCGCCGCGCCGGGCTCCAAGGTGTTCTGCCGCATTCTCTGCGACGGCTCGGGCGCCGAATGGCCGCTCTCCCGCAAATTCGGCTGCGCGCCGGAGATGGCGACGACCGTTCTGGAGCATGCGCATCGTCTCGGCCTGCAGGCTTACGGCGTGTCCTTCCATGTCGGCTCGCAGCAGACCGACCCGCGCAAATGGGACGGCGCGCTGAAGTCGGCGTCGGACATCTTCCGCGAGCTCGCGGAGCGCGGCGTCCATCTTCAGATGGTCAATCTCGGCGGCGGCTTCCCGACGAAATATCTGAAGAACGTGCCGGCGGTGAAGCGCTATGGCGAGGCGATCTTCCGCGCGCTGTCGAAGCATTTCGGCAACCGCATTCCGGAGACGATCATCGAGCCGGGCCGCGGCATGGTCGGCAATGCCGGGACGATCGAGGCGGAGGTCGTGCTGATCTCGAAGAAGTCGCAAGCCGAGGGCGAACTGCGCTGGGTCTATCTCGACATCGGCAAGTTCAACGGCCTCGCCGAGACGATCGACGAGATGATCCGCTATCCGATCCGCACGGAGGCGGACGGCGCGCCGGTCTCGCCTTGCGTCATCGCCGGTCCGAGCTGCGACTCGGTGGACGTTCTCTATGAGAAGAAGCCTTACGATCTGCCGATCTCGCTCGAGATCGGAACGAAGGTTCTGATCGAAGGGACGGGCGCCTATACGACGACCTATTCGGCCGTCGGCTTCAACGGCTTCCCGCCGCTCGAGACGTTCATCATCTGAGTGTCGCCTCGTCCCGAGGAGGCCCGAAGGGGCCTTCTCGAAGGATAAGCGAACCGAAAAGGCGCCGGGCGCTCTCGCCGCATTGGCGAGGCGGGCTCTGCTCGCTCATTTGAAGGAGCTGAGCTTCGCCGGCTTCTTCATCGCGACATGGTTCCTGATGGACGTCGCGCAATAGCTCGACTGGCTGATCGGCAAGCTCCGTTAGCCGGCGAAAATCGTCTCTCCCGGAAGCGGGAGGGCAATAACCCCTGTAACAGTCCCGTACGGCGGGCGCGCTTATCGCAAGCGCGTCAGGCGCGAGGGTCGCTTGTCCTCTCGAGGAGGAACAGATGACCTTTGAACTTCATGCCCCCTCTTATGCGCCCGTCGCTCCCGCGCTGCTGACGCGTCCTTCCTTTGCCGTTCTCGACGAGACGCCGGCCGACGTCGCGGCGCGCGAAGCTTTGCTCGACGCATCCTTCGGCCCGGCGCGATTCCTGAAGACTTGCGAACGCCTGCGCGAAGGCGCCGCGCCCGCGACGGGACTGGCGCTGGTCGCAAAGGACGAGGCGGGCGATCTCATCGCGACGATCCGTCTTTGGCCGATTTTCGCCGGCGGGCGCCGTCCCGCTCTGCTTCTCGGCCCGCTCGCTGTGGCGGAACATGCGCGGGCGCTCGGCCTGGGGGCCGGGATGATGCGCGCGGCGCTCGCTCGCGCGCAGGCGCTCGGCCATCGCGCCGTGCTGCTCGTCGGCGACGAGCCCTATTATCGCCGCTTCGGCTTCGAGCGGCGGTTCACGGAAAAGCTCGTCATGCCGGGGCCGGTGGAGCGCGCGCGTTTCCTTGGTCTGGAGCTGGCTTCGGGCGCGCTGGAAGGCGCCAGCGGCCGGGTGAGCGCCGCGCCGCGCGACGTCTCCCTTACATTGCCGCGCGCCGCCTGACCCGGCTCTCTCCGGGTCTCTTGCGCGCGAGACCGCGCGCGCCACGTAAAGCTCATGTCCAAGCCTCGACAGAGCCCGGGCGCGCGCGGCAAGCTTTATTTGGCTGAGAAAATCTGCCTCGCCTGCGGGCGGCCTTTCGTCTGACGCAAGACGTGGCCCGCCTGCCGGGAAGAGGCGAAAACCTGTTCGGAACGCTGAGGGGCGAACCGCGCCGCGAGCGCCGCGTTCAGAAGAAGGAGAGCGCGTAGCTCGACAGCGGAAAGGCCAGTGCGACTGCGAGCGCGACGCCGGCGATCACATCCGTCGGGTAATGATGCGCCGTGGCGATGCGCGACCACGCCATGGACAGGACGATGATCACCGCCGAAACCGTCATGGTGGGCCAGGCGAGCACGATGGGCGCAAGAACGCCGGTGATCGTCATGGCGTGGCCGCTCGGAAAGCTGTGCTCGTCGAGCGTCTTGAGAAGCGACGGCAGGCGCGCGTCGACATGATAGGGGCGCTTGCGGCGAAAGCGGCGCTTGATGATCGGATAGAGCGTATGCAGCAGCGCGGCGTTGAGGCCGGCGAGCAGAACGACATGCCAGCCGTTCCAGCCCAGACCCCAGAAGACGAGCGGCAGCAGGATGAGATAGATCCAGCCATTGCCGAGCTTGCTCACGCCAATGGCGAGATAGCGGATCGCGGCCGGCTGCGCCCAGCGGGAGAAGAAATGCACCGCGGCGAGATCAGCCGCGAAAAAGCGTTGAAGCCACAGAGCCGTGAGGCCGTTATGCGGTTGGGATGACGCGTCGCGCGTCAGCTTTGCCGCGAGGTCCGTCGTAAACGCCATAACCGATTGTTAGACGCGTTCGGCTGCGTTTTCGCGACGTTGCGACTGCGTTTGCGTGACGGTTGAATAGAGCTTGCGTGACGGATGTATGATGTTTCGATGACGAGGCCCCGCCGCCCGTCATCCGCGCGCCGCTTCCCCGATCCGGCCCGGCGCTGAATCGCGGAAGCGGTTTTCTTGTTTTCCTGGCCGGTCGAGCGGTATTGGCGCGCGCGCTACACGCGCCGCGCCAGCGAGCGCAGAAAGCCCGCCATATCGTCGCTCAGATCCTGTTCGAGCGCCGGCGCCATCGTCAGCAGCATATTCGCGACGAAGGCCTGATCGTTGCGCGCTTCGGCCAGGCATCCCTGCAGCGCGGGCACGCTGTCCTCGATATGCGCCAGAAAGGCCACGCCCTTCTCCAGCGTTTCGCCCCATTTGGCGCGCGTCCAGACGGCGAGCGGATAGATGATCTCCTGCGCGAAATTGGATTGGCGCGCCTTTTCGAAGAAGCGCAGCCCCGCATTCCAGTTTTCGCGCGCGCGCATGGGCGGCGGCGGGATGTCGCCGGCGAGCATCTTAAAGGCGGCCGCGCCGACGTGATCTTCCAGGCTGATCGGCGCGTCGTTGGCCGAGCGGAACGGCCAGAAGGCGACCGAACCCGGGAAGTCCGCCCCGAGGCTTTCGGTCAGCGCCTTCTCGACCTTCTCGACCGCCGCCTTGTCGCCCTTGAGCGCCGCGGTCATGCAAAAGGCGAAGACGGCGTCGTTGCCATATTTGGCAGCGACGCCGCCCTTCATCTGCTGTGCGGTCAATTGCGGCGTCACGCCGTCGGCCGGGGCTTGGACGTCGCCTGCCCGCAGCGCCGTGATGAAGGTCGTAATTTCGAGCCAGCCCGGATAGCTGGCGATGAAAGCGTCGGGATCGACGAAGACGATGGCTTCGTTGATGAGTTTCTTGCGACGCTGCAATTCGGCCATATCGGTCATGGATCGATTCTCCCTACTCGTCCGCGAGCATGACGCCGGTGACGCAGACGTCGCCGTCGTCGATGACGAGCTTGATGGGGGTCAGATGCGCGCCCTGGCAGGGGCCGATGAAACACTCGCCCGTGTCGATGTCGAATTGCGCATGATGGCGCCCGCATTCGAGGAAATTGCCTTCCTCGTCCATGAACGCGCCCGGGTCCTTGTCGAGCCGCAGCCCCTCATGGGGGCAGCTGTTCTCGAAACCATAGAAATTATTGCCCTTGCGCGTGACGATGATTGGCCAGGGCGTCGCTTCGCCGCTTTCCTCGGCCTTCATCAGCACGAAGCCGTGGGCCTGGGCGTCGTCGATCTCGACTGTCCGACAAATCACAAAAAGCTCGTCCATGCGCTTGCCTCTTTCCGAACAATGTCGGGCGCCTCGCGGTGAATGCGGGCGGGTCGAGGATCGGGTAGCAAGCGATGCGCCAGAGGCGGACGGGCGGGGCGACAGCGACCGCGCCGGGCTTGACCATATGGTAAAATCACTATAACCGGAACGCCGTTCGGCGAGCTGAGCCGAAAGCGCTCGAACAGGCGATGCAGGAAGAGCCCTCAACCCCTCCGCAATGCGCCGAAGACCGTCTTCTCAAGGCGCAGCTTGTCCAGAAGATCGAGGCGCTCATGAAGGAGCGCGGTCTCAAGCAGGTGGAGGCCGCCGCCCTTTTCGGCGTGAAGCAGCCCGACGTCTCGAAGCTGCTGCATGGCGACTTCCGGCAGTTTTCGGTGGAGCGGCTCCTGCGCTTCCTCGTCGCTTTGGGGCAGGACGTCGAGATTGTCGTGAAGCCGCGCGCGCCCGAAGCGGGCGCGGCCACGACGCTCAGGATCGCATAACGCTAAATGGCTTTATCCAAGGGGATGCAGGCATATGAACGTTGCCGCGCGCATTGAGAATTTCGCCCCCGTCGGGCCTGAGGCGCTGGAGGCCAGCATTCAGAGCGCCAAACGCGCGCTGCTGGCGGATGGGAAGGCGGACGGCCACTGGTGCTTCGAACTCGAAGCCGACACCACGATTCCGGCCGAATATGTGCTGATGCGCCATTTCCGCGCCGAGCCCGTAGCCGAGGAGCTGGAGCGCAAGATCGCGGTTTATCTGCGCCGCATGCAGGGCGGCCATGGCGGCTGGCCGCTCTTCCAGGACGGCGCCTTCAACATTTCGGCGAGCGTGAAGGCCTACTTCGCGCTCAAGATGATCGGCGACGACGTCGATGCGCCGCATATGGTCCGCGCCCGCGAGGCGATCCTCGCCCATGGCGGCGCCGCGACCTCCAATGTCTTCACGCGCGCGCTGCTGGCGCTTTACGGCGAAATCCCGTGGCGTGGCGTCCCGGTCATGCCGGTCGAAATCATGCTGCTGCCGAGATGGTTTCCCTTCCATCTCGACAAGATCTCCTATTGGGGCCGCACGGTGCTCGTGCCGCTGCTGGTGCTGATGACGAAGAGGCCGCAGGCCAGGAATCCCAAGGGCGTGCGCATCCAGGAGCTCTTCACGACGCCGCCGGAGGAGGTGAAGGTCTGGCCGAAGGGCGAGCATCAGACCTGGCCCTGGGCGCATCTCTTCGGCGAGATCGACAAGCTGCTGCGCCTCGTCGAGCCGCATATGCCCAAGCGCTCGCGCGAATATAGCGTTCAGCTCGCCGAGCGCTGGACGACCGAGCGCCTCAACGGCGTCGATGGCCTTGGCGCGATCTTCCCGGCCATGGTCAACAGCCTGCTGATGTATGACGCGCTGGGAATCGCCGAAACCGACCAGCGCGTGAAGGACGCCCGCGAATCGATCGAGCGGCTGCTCGTCGTGGGCGAGACCGAGGCTTATTGCCAGCCCTGCGTCTCGCCTGTGTGGGACACCTCGCTCGTCGCCCACGCGCTTCTCGAAACCGGCGGCGAAGACGCCCGCGAGCGCGCCCGCGCGGCCTGCGACTGGCTGGCGCCTCTGCAGGTGCTCGACGTGAAGGGCGACTGGGCGGCGCAGCGTCCCGATCTGCGCCCGGGCGGTTGGGCCTTCCAATACGCCAACGCCTATTATCCGGACGTGGACGACACGGCCGTCGTCGCGACCGCGATGGACCGCCTGACCAGCGCCGAGGAGAAGAAGCCCTATGCCGAGCGCATCGCGCGGGCGAAGGAGTGGATCGTCGGCATGCAGTCGAAGAATGGCGGCTGGGGCGCCTTCGACGCGGACAACGCCTATCATTATCTCAACCACATCCCCTTCGCCGATCACGGCGCGCTGCTCGACCCGCCGACAGTGGACGTCTCGGCGCGTTGCGTTTCGATGCTGGCGCAGCTTGGCGATAAGGTGGAGACGAGCGACTGCCTCAAGCGTGGCGTCGACTACATCATTCGGGAGCAGGAGAAGGACGGCTCCTGGTTCGGCCGCTGGGGCGCGAATTATGTTTACGGCGCGTGGTCGGCGCTCTGCGCGCTCAACGCCGCCGGCCTGCCGCATAGCCACGAGTCTTATCGCCGCGCGGTGAGCTGGCTCGTCGCGATCCAGAACCCGGATGGCGGCTGGGGAGAGGATCTCTCCAGCTACAAGATGGATTACAAGGGCTACGAGCCGGCGCCGTCCACTTCGTCGCAGACGGCCTGGGCCATCCTCGGCCTGATGGCGGCGGGCGAAGTCGATCATCCGGCCGTCGCGCGCGGCGTCGCCTATCTGCAGGCGACGCAGGCCGAACACGGCCTTTGGGACGAGCCGCGCTTCACGGCGACGGGGTTCCCGCGCGTCTTCTATCTGCGCTATCACGGCTATCGCCGCTTCTTCCCGCTCTGGGCGCTGGCGCGCTACCGCAACCTTCTGCAGACGAACAGCAAGGCCGTGACGGTGGGGCTATAGAGCAGAGATCCCTCGCCACGCCAAACAAGCGCCCGCTTCCCTGTTCATCGTTGACTTCGCCCTCCGAAACATCGGAGTTAGCGCAGGTCACGAACAGGGAGGCGCTATGACGCTTGTTCAGAGCCGCCGCCGGGAGGCGGCGCGGATTGCGGCTGCGCCCGGGCCTGTCCTCGTCGTCACGGGCATGCGGCGCGAGGCCGCCTGCGTCATGGGCGAGGGCGTCGCGCCCCTCTGCAGCGGGGCGAATGTCGCGCAGCTTCGCGAGCAGCTCGAGCGTCTGAAGGAGAGGCGTTTTTCCGCCGTCGTCAGTTTCGGCCTCGCCGGCGCGCTCGATTACGCGCTGCGGCCGGGCGACATCGTCATCGCCGATACGGTGGTCGCGGGCGAGGCGCGCCATGCGACTCATGGCCGCTTCTCGGACGCGCTGGCCGAAGGGGCCGCCGCCAGGGGCTGCAAGGTCGTTCCCGGCGCGATTGTCGGGGTGGACAAACCCGCCATGGACCCCGCGGCCAAGACATTCCTGCGCGAATCGGCCCAGGCCCACGCCGTCGATATGGAATCCCATCTCGCCGCCGGCTTCGCCCGCGAGCTTGGCCTGCCTTTCGCCGTGCTGCGCGCGATCAGCGATCCAGCCGCCCGCGCTCTGCCGCCGCTCGCGGCGAAGGCGCTGACGCCAAAGGGCGACATAGACGGAAGAATTGTGGCGCGCGAACTCATTCGCGCGCCCCATCAGATCGGCGGTTTGATCCTGGCGGGGCTCGATTCCCGCGCGGCCTTCGTCTCCTTAAGCCGCTGTGGACCGCTGCTCGGCCCGCTGTTTCGCCTCGTGCTCGCGGATCTCTGAGAGCCGGGCGATGTTCTCGTCATAGACATATTCGGCCGGGCGCTGGTTCTCGAGCGAGATGTCCGGCGCCATCGGGCCTTCGGTGCGCACGCCGAAGAGCGCGACGAAAGCCGCCTTCCAGGGATGCTTCACCGTGTCGGCGACCGCCGTCGGCTCGAAGCCGCAATGGACCATGCAGTCGGCGCATTTCTCGTAATTGCCGACGCCATAGGCGTCCCAATTGGTCTCTTCCATCAACTGCTTGAAGGTCGGCACATAGCCTTCGCCCAGAAGATAGCAGGGGCGCTGCCAGCCGAAGACGGTGCGCAGCGGATTGCCCCAGGGCGTGCAGGCATAGGTCTCGTTGCCAGCCAGGAAATTCATGAACAGGCCGGACTGCTGGAAGGCCCAGGCCCGCCCGCCGCGGCCGCGGCGCAGGATGTCGCGGAAGAGTTCCTTCGTCTTCTGACGGTTGAGGAAGTGCGTCTGGTCCGGCGCGCGCTCATAGGCGTAGCCAGGCGAGACCGTCATGCCGTCAATGCCCAGCGCCGTGGCGTCGTCCAGGAACTTCGCGACGCGGGCCGGATCGGCGTCGGCGAAGAAGGTGCTGTTCGTCGTGACGCGGAAGCCCTTGGACTTGGCGAGCTTGATCGCCTCCACCGCGCGCTCGTAGACGCCGTCCTGGCTCACCGCCTTGTCGTGCATCTCCTTGTCGCCGTCGAGATGGATCGACCAGGTGAAATAAGGCGACGGCTTGTACTGGTCGATCTTCTTGGCGAGCAGCAGGGCGTTGGTGCAGACGATCGCGAATTTGCCGCGCTTCGCGATGCCCTCGACGATCTGAGGCAGATCCTTGTGGAGCAGGGGCTCGCCGCCGGCGATCACGACGACCGGCGCGCCGCATTCGTCGACCGATGCGAGGCATTCCTCGACGGAAAGGCGCTTGTTCAGAATGTGGTCGGGATAGTCGATCTTGCCGCAGCCGGCGCAGGCGAGGTTACAGCGGAAGAGCGGCTCGAGCATCAAAACGAGAGGGTAGCGCTTGCGGCCCATGAGATGCTGTTTGACGAGATAGGTTCCGATCTTCGCGACGTAACGAAAAGGTATGGACACGGCGTGTTCCTGCTATGGTGCGCGACCTTCAAGGGGCCGCGAGACAGAGGCGCCGGCGCGCGTCCAGCCGCGAGCGTCGCGCCGAAAGGGCCGTCTAGCATGAAACGGCGGGGGAGGAAAAGCCGGGCGGGGAAGGGCTTCCGCGCGGCGGTCGCGCCTACGTCGACGGGCGCGTGAGCAGGCGCTTGGAAAGGCGCTTGCGAAAAGGCGGAAATAGGTCTCATTTCCGACGCATCAAGCGTGAAGCTACCGCGCGGGGCCAGAGCTAGAAGGAGCGATTTTTCGATGAACGTCGCGACGCCGCCCGCGCGCCCCTCGGAGCCTCCGGCCGCCCGCCGCGTCGCCTCGGCGCGCGCGTTTCTCGCGCCCTTCAAGCGCTTTTGGGCGGGCGAGATCGATCTCGGCCGCATCGGCATGGCCGTGACGCTGCCCGTCCTGGCCTGGGTCTTCTATACGACCTCCTCCGGCATGATCGACATCATGCAGAAGGAGCAGGGCGACCTTGTCGGCATCGCCGGCACTCTGGTCGCCACGACCGCCGTGCTGGTCATGCTCGCGTCGACCTCCTGGTCGCTCGGCGCGGACCTCGCCGCCCTCATCGCCCGCCGCCGCATGGCCCGCGAGCGCATGGTCATGAAGACGCTCGTGACGGCGGCCGTCTTCGCCTTCGTCTTCTCGATTTCGGCCTTCTTTTCTTTTACCTACTATTACAACAACATCTTCAAGCTCTCCTCGCGCAAGATCGTCGCCGAGCTTCAGCCCATGGAGCTTGCGGCGGAGGTTGTCCTGCCGGCGACGAAGCAGATCGCCGCCGCTTATGAGACGGCCTCCGCGAAGATCGGATCAAACCCCGCCTTCAAGACTTATCTCGAATCGCTCGACGGCGTCATCGACGCCGCCCGGACCGCCGGACCGGCGCTGCGCGACGCCATCCGTAAGAACCAGGAAGCCCAGCAGGCCGCTCTCGCCAAGGCGGCGCAACAGGCGGCCGTCGAGCTCGAAAGCGCGCGCGCGGCCGGTCGGCAATATGACGAGGCGCAGGCCGAGATCGCCGCGCTCGAGCGCAACGTCGCCGATTTCGACGCCACCATCAAAGGAAAGCAGGACGAGATCGCCGCGCTGACCGCGACCGCCCGTCAGGAGGAGCAACTCGCTGTGGACGCTGAGCACGGCCTCGACAATAAGGGCGCCGTCTGCGGCCCGAACTGCATCGGCCACCGCGAAAAAGCGAAGGAAGCCAGCCGCCGCGCCGCGATGATCCGTCAGACGCTCGCCGGCCCGACGAATGAACGCGCGGCGGCGCTCAAAAAGCGCGATGCGCTCGCCGCTCAGTCGATCGCGCTGAAACAGAAGGCCGAGCTGGCCGCGACGGCCGCGAAAAAGCCCTTGCCGAAATCGGAAGCCGCGCTTGATCTCGACGCGACGTTGCGCGACCTCACGGCGCTCCGCGACCAGCTTCGCGTCGAGCCGACCTGGACGAAAGTCCGCGAGGCGAAGCCGCTTTGCGAGCCGATCCTCTCGGCGGCGCGCCAGTCCAACGCGCTGCCAGCCTCGGTCGGGCGCGACTTCGCCTGCGAACCGCAGGGCGAGGCGCGCGACCTCCTCTCGGCGCGCGACGAGGTGATCGCGGCGCGCGTGGCCTTCGACAAGAAATGCGGCCTGGAGACGGGGTTGCGGGACGAGTTGAACGCGATCGTCCTGAAAATCCGCAACGCGCCCGCTTCCGACAGGAGCGCCGCGTCGAACGGATTCAACGAGGCCAAAGGTCTGGTCGACGCCTGCG
Organism: Methylocystis parvus OBBP; assembly: GCF_027571405.1. Taxonomy (GTDB): domain Bacteria; phylum Pseudomonadota; class Alphaproteobacteria; order Rhizobiales; family Beijerinckiaceae; genus Methylocystis; species Methylocystis parva. Next base: position 1,754,875 of record NZ_CP092968.1, on the reverse strand, counting down.
TCGTCGCGGGCAAGGCCGTCGGCCTGACGGAAGACGACGTTCGCGAGCTCCTGAAGAAAAGCGACGCCTTTATGCGCGCGCACTCCACGGAGCGAAACAGATTCGAACTCGCGCGCGAAGCCTTCTGGAGCTTCACGCCGGATTCGACCATGGCGATCGCCGTCGCCATGGCTCAGGACGGCTTTCTGTTCATCATGAAGTTCCTGTCGGAAATCTTCAAACGCGGCTTCGAGGCGCGCGAGCGCCGGCAATTCATGACGCCGATCGATTTGACCGACGAGGAAGAGGAGCCCGTCGAGATCCGGGCGATGAAGGCGATGCTCCGCGTCGCCAAGCCCGTTCACGGCGATATGAGCGAAATCGATCCCCGGGACCCGACGCTGTCGTCGCTCGCACAGAATGTGCGGGACAATCTCGTCGCGATCCTCAATCGGCTCGTGCGCGACGAGATCGCCCATGTCGACCGCAAGGGCGCCTATGTCGTGGACAATGTCACGGTCTCGCAGGTCGAGTCGCGCCTCTTCGCGGCGATGAAGCCCCGGGCGCTGCGCGCCGCGCGCTATGCGCTGGAAGGCTCGGCGGCGGGCGGCGGTCCCCGGGCCTTTTACGGCGACGTCGTTCTGGCGAACGCAAGACGGCGTCGCCCCACCGCGCTCGAGCGCTATCTTGCGCCCGAGAATGCGACGACGGCGCGAGGCGCGGGTCAGGCCGAATAGTCCGGGAGCCCCTTACGCGACCTTTCTTTCGGCGCGCGCGATGAAGCCGATCAATTCCTCCTCCGGCAGCGGCGGCGAGATGAGATAGCCTTGCCCCTTGTGGCAGCCGAGCGCGCGCAGCTTGTCGAACTGCGCCTGCGTCTCGATGCCTTCGGCGACGCATTGCATGTTCAGCCCGTCGCACATGCCGATGATCGCGCCGACAATGCTCGCCGCGCGCCGCTCTGTGACGATGCGGTCGACGAAGCTCTTGTCGATCTTGACCTTGTCCAAGGCGAGATCGCAGAGCTGCCCGAAAGAGGAATAGCCCGCGCCGAAATCATCGAGCGAAATGTGAATGCCGGCTGTCGCAAGCCCGCTGATCGTGCGCGTCGCAATCGCGAGATCGGCCAGCACGGCGGTCTCCGTCAGCTCGATTTCGAGCCGCGAGGGCGGCAGGCCGCAATCCTCGATGATCGACAGGATCGCCAGCGCGGTTCCGGGCTGATCCGTCTGCGCAGCGGAGAGATTGAAGGACAGCGTCAGATGGCTCGGCCAGTCCCGCGCCGCCCTGGCGGCGCGCCGTAGTAGCAAAGCCGATAAGGGCGCGATGAGGCCGCTTTTCTCCGCCATGGGAATGAAAACGTCCGGCGGGACGGAGCCGAGCTCGGGATGACGCCAGCGCGCCAGCGCTTCAAAACCAGAGAGCGCGCCGGTTCGCAGATCGACGATCGGCTGGAAGGCCATCTGAAACGCGTCGCTTTCGATCGCCGCGCGCAAGTCATGCGAGACGATGGTGTGGCGGAGCGCCACGCGCTCCAATTCGTCCGAGAAAAGGACGATTCCGCCGCGCGCCTTCGCCTTGGCTTCGTAGAGCGCCATGTCGGCGCGCTCCAGGAGGCGCCCGGCCTCCTCTCCTTCGTAGCGCAGCGCGACGCCGCAGGAGCAGGACATATGGGCTGTCGCGCGTTCATGGACGAATGGCGCGGAAAGGGCGTCCACGAGCCGCCGCGTCACGGCGACCACGTCCTCCTGCGACCGGAACCCTTCGATCAGGAGCGCGAATTCGTCGCCGCCCATGCGCGCGAGAAGACCGGCGCTCTCGACGCGCGCGCTCAGACGCTTCGCCGCCTCGGCGAGGAAAAGATCGCCGACGATGTGGCCGTGAAGATCGTTGACGGGTTTGAAGCCGTCGAGATCGATCATGGCGACGGCGAAACGCCGGTCGGACGCCGACAATTCGCGCAGGCGCTCGTCGAAGGCGCGGCGGTTCGGAAGAGACGTCAGCGCGTCGGTCGTCGCCATTTGCACGGCTTCCCGCCGCAGAAACGCATTCTCGACATTGGAGTGAACCAGCGCGGAGAAGCCGTCGAAATTTTTCGCGAGCAAATCCCAGATCGCGCCGGCGAGCGCGCACAGAGCCGGGATGGCGACCGCCAGAAGCGGGTCGCCGGAATGGAAGAAAACCGCCGCGGTCGCCGCTGTCGCGATCAGCAGGATGCCGCCGGACGCGGACGGCAGGACGGCGACGTTGAACGCGGCCCCGACGGCCGCGCTCCAGATGAGCATCATGGCGACGGCTTGCAGCGTTGGGCTGGGCGCGCGCGCCACCACGACCGCGACGCCGCAAAGGGCGACGCACACCAATATTCCGACGCGGGTCGTCCGCTCGATCTGTCCAAGCTTTTGCGCCGTCGTCATGTGAGCGCCGAGCTTGCGAAGCTTGATCCAGTGGCGCGCGCGGAAAGCCGCGCCGCAGATCAGCGCGCCCCCCCAGATGAAGAAGAAAGCCGGCGAAGCGAGATTTTTGAGGATGATGATGAGAAAGCAGACGAAGGCGCTGACCGTGAAGTAAAGCGCCGGAACGTGGCGGGCGATCGCCTCGAATTGCGCGTCGATGATGGCGTCGTGACGCGCTTTCCTGACCTTTTCTTTCATGTGCGAAGACCCGCGCCCGACCTGGACGCGTAGCCTATGGCGAAAAGTTGAATCAAATGTTTTGAATTGGCTGGCGCGAAGTTAGCGTCACGCGCCCGAGCCCGTGAGGGCGCTCAGGCCGCCGCCTTTGCGCGTCCCCAGGACGGCACGTAGCGCAGGCAAAGACCCGGCAGCGGATGCGCGAGGCCGGAGACGACGCTGATGTCGCGCCAGCGCGGAAACGCCTGCGGCAACATCTGCAAGGTCAGGCCCGCCGCCGCGAGAAAGGACGCTTCGCTCGCAAAGTCATGCGCGCCGAAATCGCGGGACGCATCTTCGCCCGTCTCCGCGCCGTCCAGCAGTAATTCGAGCATTGGCAGCGCCCAATCCGAGCGTTCGACGACGCGGCGCACGCCTTCCGGATCCGGGCGCGGCACGCGCCAGAGCAGCGGCGCGTCGTTGAGGCGCTGCGCTTCGCCTTCTTCGACGAGATCCGGCAACGCCTGCAATTCATGCGCGGCGACCGAAAGGACGGCGGCGGGATTTTGCTGGAAGGCGTCTCGCGCGCCGATCCAGATCGCCGCCTGCTGATGCAGCCGTCCGAAGCCGCGCTCGCCGTCTTCCGGCCGGAAGCGCGCGCGAAGCAGAACCATGGACTCACCGATGGCGCGCACGACGAGGCATCCGGCCGTGCGCGCGTCGATGTCGATCGCGTCGGGTTCAAAGCGGCGCAGGCCCATCAGGCGCAAAGGCGACAGATGCGGGTCCCAGTCCCGGCTGAGGCCGCTCGACCGGCGCGTCACGGCGTAGCCGGCGGAGGCGGGAACGCGACGCTCCTCGCCCTCTCCGAGCTTGCCGTAATGCAGACGGTGAAAAGAGATGATGCTCGACTCTTCGCCAGCCGGCGCGCCCATCGCCATAAGCGGACCCTCACTAGAACAATACTCACTTAACTAAGAATAAGAGGGTTCCATTAAGCAAGAATTGACGCGTCGGAAATTTCTTCGACCCGGGCGTCGAGTTGCGCGTGGGAGAAGGTGAAGGCGCTGTCGAGCCCGAGCGCGGCGTAGAGGATGGGCTCGGCGGTCAGGAAGGGGCGCCAATATTCGCTACAGGCCCGGGCGCCTTCGAGCCCGGCGCGGCGGAAGCGCCGCTCGCCCGGCTGGTGCGGGTCCATATTGGGATTCTGGAAACGTTTCACAAAGCCGTAAGCCGAGCACACGGTGTAGCGGACCGCGACTCCCGAAGGCTCGAGCGCCCGCAGCCGGTTCAGCCATTGGGCGGCGCGCAGGGACTTGCGCAAGACATGCAAGGCCACCGCCGGATCGCAGGCATAGGTGAAGGCGCTCGGCCCCAGCCGCGTGAAGAGCCGCTCATATTGCGAGAACACGACCACCACGCGTTTGAGCTTCTTCTCGCGCGCGAGCGCCAGCCGGTCGATCAGCCGCGCCAGCGTCCCGGTCCAGGCCGAGTCGTCGAGCCGCACCAATGGCAGCACGATGACGAGCGCTTCCGAGGTCAGCATCTGCCGCGCCAGCTTCGACTTGACGTCATTGAGGATCGCGACCTCGGCGCCGTCCGGCGGCGCGGCGATCTCTCCGGCCGAGTCGATGATTTCGAGGAGCCAGGGACCGCGCGTGACGACTTCCGGCGGCGCTTCGCCATTCACCGAAAGCCGGAAGTAATATTCATATGTGTTGAGCGTGTCAGTCGCGACGCCGCCCTCGGAAAAATCGCGCTTCAATCGATCGTAATCGCCCTGTTCGACGTTCAACAGGTCGCGCCTCTGATCGGGCTCCGCCTTGAATTCGGCCTCGGCGATCGGCTGCAGCGCCGGCCGGAGGCGCGGCGAGTAGCCGAAGGAAGCCTGCGCCACGCAATCCGCGAGCGAGGCGAGCAGCGAGGACTTGCCGCCCTTCTTCGGCCCGATGAGACAGATCGCGACTTTCTCGGTCATGAGCGCGACCATACAGGGCGCGGGCCGCGCGGGAAAGGCGTTCAGCAGCGGCGCGGCGTGTATAGAAAAGCGTCACAGGCCGTGCTTCGCCCAGATGGCCCGTATTTCCTCGTCGGTCGCGAAGTCGCCGCGTTCGGCCTCGGCAAAGGACTCCTCGAACGAGGCCTCTTCCTCCGCGGTCAATTGAATGACGCAGGGGGCCTCGCCCGTCATGGCCATGATGACGCGCGCGAGATCGTCCTGCATCGCGGGAGGCAGGCTGCGCGCCGCCTGGAAGGCTTCATCAAGGAGTTTTGTCATGGCGGCATTCTAGCAATCCGTGCGCCCTCTTGAAAGGGATCGCGCCATTAGATCACGCTGCGATTGGCCGGTATCGTCCAATCGCAGACACCGTGATCGATTCTAAAGTTTAGAGCGCGCGTCTCGCGAAAAACCGGTCCCCACTTTTTCGCCGCGCGCTTTAGGGTGACGCGCGCCCGTCCGGCGTGCTAATCGCGCGCCATGCTCGAAGGCCTTCCCCCCAACGGCGCCAGCCATGTCCTGCGCCTCTCCACCGACGAAACGCGCGCCCGCGCCGTCGCCGACATCATCGTCGAGACGTTCGACCCCACGGAGACCGCCGCGGGCGCCTTCGAGGTCGATGACGGCCCGGTCTGGACGGTCGAAGTCTATTTCGCGGAGGCGCCCGACGAGGAGACGATCCGCGCGCTGATCGAGGCGGCGAGCGACGCCGAGACCGCCGCGCGCGCCGAATTCGCCGAGATCGCCAAGGAAGACTGGGTGCAGAAGTCGCTTGCCGGGCTCGAGCCCGTGCGCGCCGGCCGCGTCGTCGTCCATGGCTTCCACGACCGCGACCGCCTGAAGCCGAACGACATCGGCGTCGAGATCGAGGCGGCGCTCGCCTTCGGCACCGGCCATCACGGCACGACGCTGGGCTGCCTGAAGGCGCTGGACCGCATCTTGAAACGCCGCCGCCCGCGCCGCGTGCTGGATGTGGGCACGGGCACGGGCGTGCTCGCCATCGCCGCGGCGAAACTGCTGCGCCAGCCGGTCGCTTGCGGCGACATCGACCCCGTCGCAGTGGAGACCGCCCGCGCCAACGCCGTCCAGAACGGCGCCGGACCCTATGTGCGCCCGGTGGTCGCGGTCGGCCTGCGCCATGCGGCGATGACCGGGCGATATGACCTTATTCTCGCGAATATTCTGGCGAAGCCGCTGCGCCTCCTCGCGCCTTCGATAGCGGCGGCCGCTGCGCCGGGGGCGGAACTGGTGCTGTCGGGACTGCTGGCGAAAGACGTTGCAGGCGTGCTCTCCGCCTACGCCGCACAGGGCTTCGCACTCGCCGAACGCGGCGACATAGACGGCTGGGCGACGCTGGTGCTGCGAAGGGGCGGAGCTTAGCGCCATTGTCGCTGGCATGGATCGCGCATAACTTCCTCCCATGTTCGAAGCAAAATTCCAATCTTTCGCCGACGCCTCCTCGTCCCATGACAGCGCCGCGCGGGTCGCCGCGCTGCGCGACGCGCTCGCGCGCCAGAGCCTCGACGGCTTTCTCGTCCCGCGCGCCGACGCGCATCAGAACGAATATGTGCCGAAAAACGCCGAGCGCCTCGCCTGGCTCACGGGTTTTACCGGCTCGGCCGGCTTCGCCATCGTGCTGACGGACGAGGCCGCGATTTTCGTCGATGGGCGCTACGTCATTCAGGTGCGTCAGGAAATCGACGGGACGATCCTCAAGCCGGTCGACATTTCCAAAACCGCGCCTTCCGCCTGGCTCGCCGATCATGCGCGCGAAGGCGCCCGCATCGGCTACGATCCGTGGGTGCATACGAGCGGCCAGATCGAGCGCTTCGCCAAGGCGGTTGCGGAGAAGAAGATCGCGCTTGTTCCGCTCGACGCGAACCCCATCGACGCGCTCTGGCCGGATCGCCCGCCGGAGCCAATGGGCCATGTCGCGATCCATCCCGCGCGCTATGCGGGCGAGACGGCCGCCGCGAAGATCAAGAAGCTGCGCGAGGCGCTCAAAGGCGCCGACGCCGCTTTGATGTCGGACCCGCACGCCATCTGCTGGGCCTTCAATATTCGCGGCGCGGACGTCGCCCATACGCCGATCGCGCTCGCCTTCGCCTTGTTGCCGAAGGCGGGCGCGCCGACGCTCTATATCGACGACGCCAAGCTCGATCCCAGGATCCGCGCGAGCCTGGAGAAGTTTCTGACATTGCGCGCGCCGTCGGCGCTCATCGGCGACCTGGAGACGGCCGGCGCGCGCGGCGAGGCCGTGACGTTCGACGCGGCGACGGCTCCGGTCAAGCTCGTCGAGACGCTGCGCGCGGCGGGCGGCAAGCCGCGCGTGATCGAAGACCCGGCGGCGCTGCCCAAGGCGATCAAGAACAAGGCGGAGCTTGCGGGCGCGCGCGCGGCGCATATTCGCGACGGCGCCGCGCTCACGCGTTTTCTCGCCTGGTTCTCGCAAGCCGCGCCAAAGGGCGCGCTTACGGAAATCTCGGCGGCGGAGGCGCTCGAAACCTTCCGCCGGGAGAATGGCGATCTGCGCGATATCTCCTTCCCGACGATCTCCGCCTTCGGCGAACATGCGGCCATTCCGCATTATCGCGTGACGGATAAAAGCAATCTCAAGATCGGCAAGGGAGTCTATCTCGTCGACAGCGGCGCGCAATATCTCGACGGCACGACCGATGTGACGCGCACGGTCGTCGTTGGGCGCGCGTCGAGACAGTTGAAGGATCATTTCACGCGGGTGCTGAAGGGCCATATCGCCATTGCGCGCGCCGTGTTTCCCAAGGGCGTTTCCGGCGCGCAGCTCGACGCATTCGCGCGGCGCTATCTGTGGGAGGCGGGGCTCGATTTCGACCATGGCGTCGGGCACGGCGTCGGCTCCTATCTCTCCGTGCATGAAGGGCCGCAGCGCATCTCCAAGCTCGGCGCGACTCCCTTGCAGCCGGGCATGATTCTCTCCAACGAGCCCGGATATTACCGCGCCGGCGAATACGGAATTCGCCTCGAAAATCTCATCATCGTCGAAAAGCGCGCGGTCGCCGGCGCCGAGCGCGAAATGTACGGTTTCGAGACGATCACGCTCGCGCCCTTCGATCTCAATTGCGTCGAGCCGAAACTGATGGCGCCGGAGGAGATCGCCTGGCTCAACGCCTATCACGCTTATGTGCGCAAGACACTGTCGCCGCTCCTCGACGCGAAGACGCGCCAATGGCTGCGAGACGCGACTCGGGCGATTTGAGTTGGCGGGCGTGACGTAAGGCCGTATCCTCGCTCCCTGCGAGCGGGCGGGCGGCGCTGGCCGTTACTGCAAGCGAAGCAATTTTGCGTTCAACCCGACGCTCGGCCTCTGGCGGCCTGTCCCGCCGTCTTGCGGATAAGGCCAAGCATATGGATCTGAAAGCAAAAACGGCCTGTCATCAGCGGATCGCAACGAAACTTTAACCATCCGCTCGCAATGGTTCTCGCAAGCGAAGTTGGAGAGATGGGCATGGCTGCGAAAACGGATATCGAACTTGCGCTGACCGAACTCGAGGCCGGCAAATTTTCCTTCCGCATGGTCGAAGCCATCACGAACCATGTGACGGCGCTTGAAAACGATCTTGCGCGCGTGAACGAAACGAATGAGAGCGCCGCCAGAATGCTGCGCGAGCAGGAATATACGATTTCGCGTCTCGAGGGCGAGCTGCGCAAGGTGAATGCGCGGGTGCATGCGCTCGTGAAGGCGAATGCGCTGTCCGAAGCGGCCCTGCGCGCGGCGAAGCGCGGCGCGGCTGTGCTGAGCGACGTTTCCGTGATCGCGGGCGAGCAGGCCGTCGCCTTGTCGAAGAAGACCGCCGCCTGGCTTTCGACCATCGATCTGGCCGCCGAATTCGAAAGGGCGAAATCCTATCCGGCGACCCAAAAGGCGCAGGCTGCGATCGCGAATTTCGATCCGCAGGCCGAGTGGAGGAAGCTGCAGTCGCATCCTTTGACGGATAAAGCGTCGCGCGAGCTTCATGCGGCTTGGCTTAAGGCGGAGGAATATTTGCCTGTCGTGCAGAAGCAGTTGGCTGCGCTTGTCGAGAAATCGACGGACTTCATCGCCAATCTGAACAAGAAAAGCGTGTAAGGAGCATTCAGAGAAAACGGCGTCAGCGCCGCCGACGCCAGGAAACGGTGTCAACGCCGCAGCGATTGCCTGCGATCATTTCGACGCCTAAGCTTCGCGCGCCTTTTATGCGCGGAGCTTTTCGGAATGGCGCTTTTTTCGTGCCCTTTTTGCGACCGGGCATCGCTGTCGATTCTATGCGAGAATGACCTCGCCTTTGCGATCCGGGACAAATTTCCCGTAAGGCCGCTTCACAGTCTGATTCTCCCCAAGCGTCACGCGGCGGATATTTTCGACACGGTTTCGGAGGAGCGCGAAGCCATCCACCGACTCGCCGAAACATTGCGAGGCGACATCATGCGCGAAGACCCCAGCGTTGGCGGGTTCAATTTTGGCTCGAATATTGGCGCGGTCGCGGGACAGAAGATCCCGCATGCGCATCTCCACCTGATACCGCGCCGTTCCGGCGATACGCCGCCCCCTGCGGCGCGCCACGATTAGACGGGCGAGGCTTTTTCGGCCGCCGCCAGTCCGGCCGCTTTATAGCCCGAGCGTATCGATCCCTCGATCGTCGCCGGCAAGCCGGTTGCGGTCCAGTCTCCGGCAAGGAAGAGATTGCCCCATTGCGTCTTCGCTTGCGGCCGCCGCGCTTCCTGAGCGGGCGTCGCGGCGAAGGTCGCGCGTTTTTCCTTCACGATCTGCCAGGCGGGCAGGCCGCATGTCAGGCCGGCGGCGGTCGCGACTTCTTCCCATATCTTTGCGGCCAGTTCCTCGCGGGGCGCGTCCATCAGCCGGTCGGCGCCGGAGATCGTCACCGAGAGGCGATCCTCGAAAGCGAAGAGCCATTCGGAAAGCGCGCCCACCATGCCGAGCAGCAAGGACTGCCCCGCCGGCGGCGCGATCTTGAAATGGACATTGAGAATGGCCCGGTGGTCGTCGGGCGCGACGAGGCCGGGGACGAGCTCCTGCGCAATCCAGGCTGGAGCCGCGAGCACGACCCGGTCTTCGGTTTCAACGGCAATCTCTTCGTCGCTGAATCGCAACCCGGCGACGCGGGCGCCGTCAAAAACGATTTCTTTCAACCGCGCGCCGAAACGCGGCTCGATCCCCTGCGACCGCAACTTGCGCAAAGCCGGCTCGATGAAGGCGTGGCCGAGTCCGCCCTTGGCGACGAGCGGCCGGCAAGCGGACCCGCCCGCCGCGAGCGTCTCGCGCAGCACGGCGCCTGCGAGCGTCGCCGAGGCGACGCTCGGCTCGATATTGAGCGCGGAGAGCATCACCGGGCGCCAGAGCTTCTCCCAGAGCGACCCCTCGCAACGCATCGTCTCGCCAATGGTCGCGCCGTTCTTCGCGAAAAGCAGCCTGCCGGCGTCGAGATAATCGAGCGGCCCCGTGCCGGGCACGCGGCGGTCGGCGAAGAAAATCCACCACGGGATTTGCGAAGCGTTGGGCCTCAGCTTCCAGCGCTGGCCCGTCCCATAATCGAGAAAGTCGAATTCGCATTCTTCGGGGCCGACCAGCGCGTCGCTCGCGCCGATGCGCGCGCCGTAATCGCGCGCGGCCATATTGCCGGAGAGCAGCAGATGATTGCCATTGTCGATCACGAGATCGAGCGTCGCGTCGAAATAGGAGCGGCAGCGGCCGCCCGCCATGCGCGCGGCTTCGTAGATCGCGACGCGCTTGCCCTCGTCGGCGAGGCGCACGGCGCAGGAGAGGCCGGCGAGCCCCGCGCCGATAATGTAAACCGTTCCGCTCACAGGAAAGCGTGTCGAACGAGGGCGCCGATGAGTTTCAAACGCGACATGCTCACCGGCGCGCGCGGCGGGGAAAAGCCGCGTTCGGTCAGTCGCTCGAGGATGGAGCGATAACCCGCGGCCATGAGATAGGGCGCCTTCACGGCGTTTTTCGGCAGGCCGGCCATGACGAGGTCGGCCTGTTCGAAATGCTCGCGCGCGCGGTTCATCACCGGCGCGCAGACCTGATCGAGCGCCGGATTCGACAGGACGGCGTGCGGCGCGTGGCTGGGGACGCCGGCCTCCGCCAGCGCTTCGCGCGGGAGATAGAGGCGTCCCCGCGCGGCGTCCTCGTCGAGATCGCGCAGAATGTTGGTGAGCTGAAGCGCGCGGCCGAGATGATAGGCGAGAAGCTTCGGCGCCGTCGGCAATTCGGCCTCGTCCTCCTCGACCATGCCGAAGGCGCGCACGGAGAGCCGCCCGACCGCGCTGGCGACGCGGTCGCAATAAAGTTCGAGCTTCTCCCAATCGGGCGCGCAGATGTCTTCTTCGACATCCATCGCCATGCCGTCGATGATCGCCTCGAAATCCGCGCGGTCGAGTTTGAAGCGGCGCACAGGCTCGGCGAGAAAGGCGCTGCGCGGACGTATGCGGCCGGCGTAAAGCTCGTCGAGATCGTAGCGCCACCGGTCGAGCGCCTCGCGGCGCGCGTCGCGATCGCCCTCGTCATCGGCGATGTCGTCGACTGCCCGACAGAAAGCGTAAATGGCGTACATCGCGTCGCGGCGCGCGGGTTCGAGGATCCGCATCGCGAGATAGAACGAACTTTTGACGGCGACGCCCTGCGTTTTCAACGGTGCGGCGTCGGTGAGGGATTGCATGGTCATTGCATTGCGTCCGCGATTTTACGGCGGGGGCGGATGACGCGCCGCAGGAGCGCGCCGACGGCGCCCTGCGCGCCCGCGAGCGCGAAGCCGGCCTTGCCGGCGTGAACCTTGTCGCGGAGCGGATCGGTGGTTTTCAGCCGTCCGACGAGCTTCTCCGCGAGCGCCTGAATGGCGCCGACCTCCATGGCGAGCCGCGTATCGTCGATGAGATCGGCGAAGCCGCGCGACTGGTCGAGAAGGCCGGCGGTCTTTTCGTTGAGGTCGCGGATCGCGGCGAGGAGAGGGGCGGGCGCGCGCGGCTCCCGGAGCATCTCCACCGCGCCGCCATGGGCGGCGAGCGCCTCGGCCGTGACATAGACGCGGTCGAGATCGCGATAGTCCTTTCCGCAATCCTGCAAATGATTGATCACCTGCAGCGCGGCGCAGAGCGCGTCATTTGCTTCCCACACGCGCGCCGGGTCCTCGCCATGCACGTCGCAGACGAAGCGGCCGACGGGCATCGCCGAATAGCGGCAATAGTCGATGAGATCGTCCCAGTCGCGATAGCGCAGATAGGTCACGTCGCGCATGAAGGCGGTGATGAGGTCGCGCGCATGCTGCGGGTCGAGCTTGCGCGTCTTGCATTCCTCGCGCAGCCGCGCCGCGACGGGCTCGTCCAGGCCGCGCGCCATCAGGGCGTTGTCGAGCCGCTCCAGAAGATCGAGCTTCTCCTGCGCTTTGAGCGTCGCATGGTCGGAAATGTCGTCCGCCGCCCGCACGAAATCGTAGAAGGCCATGATTGGCGCGCGATATTGCGGCGCGATCAGGACCGAGGCGACGGGAAAGTTCTCGTCGCGATGCGTCTTGCCCGAACTCGTTTCGGCAATGTCGATCATTTGTCTTCGTCGCCTTCAGTTTCAGGCGGGCGCCTGGTAGCGGCCTTTCCATTCGCCGCCGCGCCCGCGCATATGGCGCCAGGCGGAAAGCGCGGTAAACCACGTATAGCACGCCGCGACCGCCGGCAAAGCCAAGGCCCTCGCCCATGACAGGCCGTAAAAGCGCAGACTCGGCATATAGGCCTGCGCCATGATCAGCCATGTGACGAGCCCGATCTCCCGCGCGGGCGATGGCCCAAGGAATGTAAGGAGCGGCGGCGCCAGATAGACGACGACCATGCCGAAAATCGCCCCCGCCAGTTCGAGCGGCGAATAATGGAGCTGCGCATAGGCCGAGCGTGTGACCATCCGCTCAATATCGGCGAGATGAGGGTAGGGGCGCAGGCTGAACGCGTCGTCAGTGAGGCCGAGCCAGATCGGGCCCTGGCTTTTCATGAGGACGCCGAGCGCGCAGTCGTCGATCAGCGCGCCGCGGATCGCGGGCAATCCCCCGGCCTCCGCAAGCGCGTCGGGGCGAACCAGCATCACGCCGCCCGCCGCGCCCGCGACCTTGCTTTCCGGGTCGTTCACCGAACGGAAGGGGTAGAGCATCTGGAAGAAGAAGACGAAGGCCGGAATGAACCATTTCTCGGCCGGGCTCTCGCAGCGAAGCTTGACCATCAGCGACGACAGCGCCGCGCCGCGCGCTGTCGCGCCGGCGACGAGGCGCGCGAGCGTCGGCGGGGCGAAGGCGATGTCCGCGTCGCAGAATAAAACGAAATCAGGCTGTTTTTCGAGGCCGCGGACATAAGTGAAGCCGCGATGCATGGCGGCGATCTTGCCTGTCCATCCGTCTGTCGGCCCGTCGGAGCGCAGGACGGTGAGGCGCTCGGCCGCGCCGAGCTCAGCCGCTTTGGCGCGGGCGACGTCGCCGGTGCCGTCCGCGCTTTCGTCATCGACGAGCACGACGTCGAAGCGGCCGGGAAAGTCCTGTCTCAGGAGGGAGGCGACGCTTGTCGCGATGACCTCGGCCTCGTCGCGCGCGGGGACGATGGCGACGACGTGAGACCCTGCCGGGACGACGGCGCCCGGCGGCGCAAATTTGCGGTCATGCTCGGTCAGTCGCCAGAAGCCTCCGTTGAAAATAAGGAGATACAGCCAGGCGGCCAAGCTGGCGAGGGCGAGAAGGGTCGAAACCATGACGCCCGTTTAGAGCAAGTTCCCCCCGCTTGCCAGAGCGCCTCCTCAATCGCGAGGCCGCCAGCCGCGCTCCGTGCGGACATAGCTGCGCTTCACGGCCGCCCAGGCGATGCGGTGCGCGGCTTCCTCCTGCCTTGGATCGCCCTCATGGTCTGCGAAAGCGCGGTTGAAGGCGGCCCGAAAAATATCCTGCGCATGGGACGGGAGCAGGCGCTGAAGGTTCTCGGGCAGGTCGGCATTGGTCTCGTAAGGCATATCTGCCTCCAAAGGCATTGTTTTCGCCAAAAGACGCCCCACAATGGCGGCGTCCGAATGCGCGCGCTTCGCGCAATCCGCCCCTTGGTCACAAGGAGAAGCGATCATGTTCTATATTGCTGTTTTGCTTTTTCTCGGCGTCGTTGCGGCGCGTTGGGCGTCTTGGCGCGAAGCGGAGCGGCATGGCGACACCGTCTCCACCCGCCGCTGGGAGATTTCGGTCTTCTACCGGGACGACGAGTTCATCGGCTGGGTGACGAGCGGCGCGCCTTCGCTCGACGGCTATGCGCGCGTGCTCGCGCCCTTCGACTTCGCCCTCTTCGTCTGCCTGACCGGCGCGCTCGCCGCCGCCTCGCTTGCGGCCGCCGAAGCGCTTCACTTCCCTCAGAGCGGCCGCTGGGTCCTCGTCCTCATCCCGCTGGCTTACGGCGCCGCCGATTTCGTCGAGGACCGGATCCTGCTGCGCCTGATCGCGGCGGGCGGCGCAAGTCAGTCGGAGGTTCTCGGGTTGAAGAAAGCGACTTTGATGAAGTTCGTCACATTGGGGGCGGCGGTCGGCCAGACGCTGATCCTGCTTTTATGGCTGGTCGTCGCCTGAGCGCCTGCGTCAGGAGCCCTCGATTTCCGAGACGATCTCGACGGCCGCCGCGCGCGGATCGGCCGCGCGCGTGATGGGACGGCCGACGACAATATGATCCGCGGTAGCTGAAATCGCCTGCGCCGGCGTCATGACGCGCTTCTGGTCGCCGGCGTCGGCGCCGGCGGGGCGCACGCCCGGCGTGACCAGCAACATGCCGGGTCCGACGAGGGGGCGGATGGTCGAAAGCTCCATCGGCGAAAGGATGAGCCCGTCGATCCCGGCGGCCTTCGCCTGTCCGGCGCGGCGCGCGACGAGATCGGCGACGCCATAGGCGTAGCCCGCCGCCGCAAGGTCCGCGTCGTCATAGGAGGTCATGACCGTGACGGCCAGGAGCTTCAGATCGCCCGCTCCGGCGCGGGCGGCGGCCATGGTTTGCGGATAGGCGTGGACGGTGAGGAAATCCATACCCATCCGCGCGATCTGACGGGTCGCCCGTTCGACGGTCGCGCCGATGTCGTGCAGCTTCAGATCGATGAAGACGCGCTTGCCCTGATCTTTCAGCTCCCGCGCCAGCGTGAGCCCGCCGCCATAGGCCAGCTCCATGCCGATCTTGTAGAAGGAGACGGCGTCGCCGAGCGTCGCCACCAGCGCGCGCGCCGCCTCGACGGATTCGACGTCGAGGGCGACGATCAACCGGTCGCGGGCGAGTCCGTTCGGCATGTTTAAGGTTTTCCGCCGTGGCCGGCCTTGCGATAGCGCCAGACGCGCGCGGGCGGGATGTTCATGATGATCGGCGCAGAGCCCTTGCCGACATAAGAGCCGCTGAGGCCATGCGCATGGATCGGCATGGGCGAGACGGCGAGGCCGTAAGTGAACTGGATGTAGAGACCCTCGTCGCCCATCAGTTCGAAGGCCTGATGCAGAAGCTCGACGCGGTCGCGCTCGGGGCGCACGAGCAGGGGAAGGCTCGAAACGATGGCGGCGACCTGCCCGTCGATCTTGCCGTCGAGCGTCTTTTTCAACGCATAGGCGTCGCCTTGCACGACGTTCACGCCGGGATAGCGCTCCGCGAGCATGTGGCAGAAACGCGTCTCATATTCGACCAGCACCAGCCGCTCCGGCGGGACGCCGCGCGCCAGCAGCGCCTTGGTGACCGGGCCGGTGCCGGGGCCAAGCTCCACGATGGGGCCGTCGCGGGAGAGGTCGACAAAGCCCGCCATGCATTTGGCGAGCGCCGGGCCGGAGGGCTGCACCGCGCCGATGAGCCGCGGGTTCTCGATCCATTGCTTGATGAAGCGGGCGCTGTCGGCGAGCGAGCTTTTGGCGTTCTGCAAAGGCGGCTTCCCTGAATTGGCTTCTGTCGGCCATGTCACGCAAACGGCCCCGCTGCCGGGGCCGAAAAGTCGAGAATAGGGGACCCGTGTGACAAAGACAACGCGGGGCGCGTCAACGCAAAGTCTATCGGCGGCGGCGCGTATCGAAATATGCGGTCAGAAGCAGGATGAGTTGCTCTTCCAGGCGCGCTTCGAATCCGGCCGGCGCATGCCCTTCGAGCAGCGTCCGTATTGGACCGACGAGGGCGCTGAATGCGATTGCGCTCGTCATGGCCGGCTCGTCGAAATCCGCGTCCGGCGCGCTCGCCAGCATATCCGCGATCGCAGCCACAATGCGTTTGTGCATGCGAGCGACCAATTCTGGCCCGCCCCGCTCTTCGGCGACCGCATAAAGCGCCTTCGATTCCTCGGGTGCGCGCAGCTTCGCCGCAAGGAATGCCGTGACGAGGGCCGCCGCCATTTGCGGAACCGGCTTGCCCCGATGGGCGCGGCAGGCGCGGTCCACGGCGCCGGCGACGCCGTCCAGATGCTTTTCCAGCACGGCGGCGAGCAGCGCGTCGCGATTCGGAAAATATTGATAGAGACTGCCGACCGACATGCCCGCGCGCTCGGCGATGCGGGTCGTCGTGCAGCGGCTCAAGCCCTCCCGGGTCAAAACCTGAATGGCTGCGACGCGCAGAGTCTCGACGGTGGCCGAGGAGCGCGCCTGAACCGGGGATTTTCTTGGCCTTAGGCCGGGGACGACGGCGCTCATGCAATGCGAATTCCGGAAAATGCGGGCCCTTCGTATTCTCGCAGGCGACGTATGAAGCGAGGATCAAGAAGATGACTGGCGAATTCGCTCTCGGCGACCGCAATGTGAGACGGCTCGGATATGGCGCGATGCAGCTTGCGGGCCGCGGCGTCTTCGGACCCCCCAAGGATCGGGACGCGGCGGTGGCCGTTCTGCGGGAAGCCGTCGCCTCCGGCGTGAACCATATCGACACGAGCGACTATTATGGCCCGCATGTCACCAACCGGCTGATCCGCGAGGCGCTGCATCCCTATCCCGACGGACTCGTCATCGTCACCAAAATAGGGGCCCGGCGCGGCGCGGACCGTTCGTGGCTTCCGGCCTTCTCCCGCGACGATCTGGTTCAGGCCGTGCATGACAATCTGCGCAATCTTGGCCTCGATGCGCTCGAGGTAGTGAATTTCCGCGCCATGTTCAGCGATCATGGTCCCGCCGAAGGCTCTATCGAGGCGCCGCTCACGGTTCTCGCGGAGTTGCAGCGGCAGGGTCTGATTCGACATATCGGCCTCAGCAATGTCACGCCTGCGCAGATCGAGGAAGGCCGTCGCATCTGCGAAATCGTCTGCGTGCAGAACCACTATAATCTCGCGCACCGGGCTGACGACGCGTTGATCGACAATCTCGCCGCAGACGGCGTCGCCTATGCGCCGTTCTTTCCGCTCGGCGGATTCACGCCCCTGCAATCCTCTATTTTATCGGGGGTCGCACAGAATCTCGGCGCGTCGCCGATGCAGGTCGCGCTCGCATGGCTGCTTCGGCGGGCGCCCAATATCCTGCTGATTCCCGGCACCTCGTCCATCGCACATTTGCGGGAGAACCTCGCCGCCGCCGAACTCGAACTCTCCGACGAGACCCTATCCGCCCTGGACGGCGTCGCCGCAAGCGTCGGCTCCAGCTGAGCGCGATCAGTTGGAGACGGTTTCCGCCGCCGGCTCTATTTCACGCGTTTCCCTTATCCGCGTTTACACCGGGAGAGACGCTGAACGGCGGCTATCCCCCGAACAAATCCTTCATCCGCGCGAAGAAGCCGTGCTCTTCCGGATGCGTCTCATGTGAGGATTCCTTCTCGAACTCCTCGAGCAGCTCCTTTTGCCGCTTGGTGAGCTTTTGCGGCGTCTCGACGGAAAGCTGCACATGCAGATCGCCGTGGTCGCGGCCGCGCAGCACGGGCATGCCCTTGCCCTTGGCCTTGATCTGCTTGCCGGACTGGGAGCCTTCGGGAACCTTCAGCTTGATTTCGGAGCCGTCCAGCGCATGGACCCGGATTTCGCCGCCGAGCGCGGCGCGAACCATGGAGATCGGCACGCGGCAATAGAGGTCCGCGCCGTCGCGCTGGAAGAAGGGATGCGGCTTCACCGAAAGGAAGATGTAGAGATCGCCGGGCGGGCCGCCGCGCACCCCCGCTTCGCCTTCGCCCGCGAGGCGGATGCGGGTGCCGTCTTCGACGCCCGGCGGGACATTGACGGAGAGCGAGCGCTCCACCGTCTTGCGGCCCGAGCCCGAGCAGGACGGGCAGGGATTGTCGATCGTCTCGCCGCGTCCGCCGCATGTGGGGCAGGTGCGCTCGATGGCGAAGAAGCCCTGCTGCGCGCGCACGCGGCCATGTCCGGCGCAGGTGGTGCAGGTCTTGGGCTTGGAGCCCTTCTTGGCGCCCGTGCCCGAGCAGGCCTCGCAGGTCGCCGAGGTCGGGATCTTCAGCGAGGCGGTCTTGCCGTGATAGGCCTCCTCGAGCGTGATCTCCATATTGTAGCGCAGGTCCGAACCACGCTCGCGCCCGCCCGAGCGGCCGCGCCGGCCCATCACGTCGCCGAAGAGATCCTCGAAAATGTCCGCCATGGAGGCGCCGAAGCCTTCCGAGGAGGAGAAACCGCCCATGCCGCCGCCCTGTTCGAAGGCCGCGTGGCCGAAACGGTCATAGGCGGATCGCTTCTGCGGATCGCAGAGGCACTGATAGGCCTCGTTCAGCTCCTTGAAGCGCGCCTCCGCTTCCGTATCGCCGGGATGGCGGTCGGGATGGCACTGCATCGCCATCTTTCGGAAGGCGATCTTCAGCTCCGTTTCCGTGACGGTGCGGGTGACGCCGAGGACTTCGTAATAATCGCGTTTGGACATGGTCAATCTTGGGTTGGTCCCTGCGGTGCGCCGCCTAGCGTCTCTCCAGCCACCTGATAGATAAGTTCGAGGCGCTCGAGTAAAGCCGACACGTCGGTCCTGACTGTTTGCCAGATGACGCGAAAGTCGAGGTCGTAATAGCCATGCGCAATGCGATTGCGCAAACCAACCATATGTTGGTACGGCAGGTCTGGGTGGAGGGCCAGGAACGCCTCGTGATCTCGCTTCAGCCGCGAGGCCGCCTCGCCGATGACGATAAGGCTCATCGCCACCGCTTGTTGCGTACGGAGATCATGCAGAAATTCCTGCTCTTGCATGCCTTCGATGAACGAGGTCGCCCGACGGCTCGCCTGCAACATCTGGTCCAGAACCAGGAAAACATCTCGCTCTCTCATATCGGCGCGGCCTCGGAGAGCACCTTGGCGCGAATGCGCAGGGGCAACTCGCCCGGCGTCAGCAAATCCACGCGCACGCTGAGGATTTTCTCGAGATCCAATTGCAAGCCGCAGAGCTCGAAAAGCGTCGCGCCCGGAAGCGCGTCGACGAGAATATCGATATCGCTGCCTTCCTCGTCGTCCCCATGCAGCACAGAGCCGAAGACGCGCGGATTGGCGGTCCGGTAGCGGCCCACCGCCGCCCGGATCGCTTCGCGATTCATCTCCAGCGCCTCCGAGGGTTTCATGGCTTTCCGGTCGTCTCCGCGCCGCCTGAACGCAACGAAACCCGGCGTTTTCACGCCGGGCTTCCGTTGGCTAACGCATTAGGCCGCTCAAGGCCAGCCCAGCTTACTTCTTGTCGTCGCCGACATCCTTGAACTCGGCGTCGATCACGTCGTCCTTCGGGGCCTCGCTTGCGCCGGCGCCGGAGGCGTCGGCCTGCTGGGCCTTGTACATCGCCTCGCCGAGCTTCATCGAGACCTGGGCCAGTTCGTTGGTCTTGGCCTTGATGGTTTCGACATTGTCGCCCTCGAGGGCGGTCTTCAGCGACGCGATGGCCGCTTCGATCGCGCTCTTGTCGGCGCCGGAGACCTTGTCGCCGTAATCCGCGACAGCCTTCTCGGCCGTGTGGATCGCGGCTTCGCCATGGTTCCTGGCGTCGACCAGCTCGCGGCGGGCCTTGTCCTCGGCGGCGTGCAGCTCGGCATCCTTGACCATCTTGTCGATGTCGGCGTCGCTCAAGCCGCCCGAGGCCTGGATGCGGATCTGCTGCTCCTTATTGGTGGCCTTGTCCTTCGCCGTGACGTTCACGATGCCGTTGGCGTCGATGTCGAAGGTCACCTCGATCTGCGGCATGCCGCGCGGGGCCGGCGGAATGCCCATCAGGTCGAACTGGCCAAGCAGCTTGTTGTCCTGCGCCATTTCGCGTTCGCCCTGGAAGACGCGGATGGTTACGGCCTGCTGATTGTCCTCGGCGGTCGAGAACACCTGGCTCTTCTTGGTCGGGATGGTCGTGTTGCGGTCGATGAGGCGCGTGAACACGCCGCCGAGCGTCTCGATGCCGAGCGACAGCGGGGTCACGTCGAGCAGCAGCACGTCCTTCACGTCGCCCTGCAGAACGCCCGCCTGGACTGCCGCGCCGATGGCGACGACCTCGTCCGGATTGACGCCCTTATGGGGCTCCTTGCCGAAGAACTGCTTCACGACTTCCTGCACCTTCGGCATGCGGGTCATGCCGCCGACGAGCACCACTTCGTCGATCTCGGCGGCCGTCAGGCCCGCGTCCTTGAGCGCCTTGCGGCAGGGCTCGACGGTGCGCTGGATCAGATCGTCGACCAGGGCCTCGAACTTGGCGCGCGTCAGCTTCAGGGTCAGATGCTTCGGACCCGTGGCGTCGGCGGTGATGTAGGGCAGGTTGATCTCGGTCTGCGTCGCCGAAGACAGCTCGATCTTGGCCTTCTCCGCGGCTTCCTTCAGGCGTTGCAGGGCGAGCTTGTCCTTCGTGAGGTCGATGCCCTGCTCCTTCTTGAACTCGGCCGCCAGATATTCGACGACGCGGTTGTCGAAGTCCTCGCCGCCGAGGAAAGTGTCGCCATTCGTCGACTTCACCTCGAAGACGCCGTCGCCGATCTCGAGGATCGACACGTCGAAGGTGCCGCCGCCGAGGTCGTAGACCGCAATGGTGCCCGTCTGCTTCTTGTCGAGGCCATAGGCCAGCGCCGCCGCCGTCGGCTCGTTGATGATTCGCAGAACTTCGAGGCCCGCGATCTTGCCGGCGTCCTTGGTCGCCTGACGCTGCGCGTCGTTGAAATAGGCGGGGACCGTGATGACCGCCTGCGTGACGGTGGCGCCAAGATAGGCTTCCGCCGTCTCCTTCATCTTCTGCAGGATGAAGGCCGAAATCTGCGAGGGCGAATATTGCTTGCCGGCGGCTTCCACCCAGGCGTCGCCATTATTCGCCTTGACGATATGGTAGGGAACGAGGCCGATGTCCTTCTTGGTCATCGGATCTTCGAAAGTGCGGCCGATCAGGCGCTTGATGGCGAAGAAGGTCTTATCGGGGTTCGTCACCGCCTGACGCTTCGCCGGCTGGCCCACAAGACGCTCGCCGTCATCCGTGAAGGCGACGATCGAGGGCGTGGTGCGCGCGCCTTCCGCATTTTCAATGACTTTGGGGCTCGACCCTTCCATAACGGCCACGCAGGAATTGGTCGTGCCGAGGTCGATGCCGATAATTTTGGCCATTAGAGCTTCCTTTCGCTTTCGAATCCGGACCCCGAAGCGGTCCTATCGACGCCCTGGGACAGCGGCTCGCCATGAGCCCGCCGCGCGATCCTTGAGGCGCTTTCGTTTCCCAAGATTGTGTTCGCCCCAGTCTCCCGCAAGGGCAGGCCGCATATAGAAGAAGGAATCATTTGCGACAAGCGCCGTAACGTTTCGGTCTCCTGCCTGGGGTATCAAATCGACGGCGCGCGACCTCGCAGCGCTTGACCGCGAATGACGAGTGATAAATATTGAAATTCGTCACACGTCACGCCCGATCGGGCGCGGAGCGCCGTAGGGCCAGATGACCAAGGCTTTTTCTCCCGTCCGGGCGGCATGCGCCGCAATTCTCGCGGCGTCGCTCGCAAGTTGTGGAAAGAAGCAGCAGGATCAGACGGGCGACGCGACGCTCGACCGGCCGGTGCTCGTGTCGCAGGCGCGGCTCGCGGCCCAATCCCAGCCGCGCGACTTCGTGGCGACCATCCGCCCCCGGGTCGAATCGGACCTGGGTTTCCGCGTCGCGGGCAAGGTCGTGAAGCGATTCGTGCAGACAGGCCAGAAGGTCAAAGCCGGCGACCCGCTTGCGGCGCTCGACGAAAACGACCTGAAGCTCCAGAAGGAGCAGTCGGAAGCCGAGCTGTCGGCGGCGAGAATGGCTCTGGCCCAGACGCAGGGCGACGAAAAGCGGGCGCTCGCCTTGCGCAAGAACGGCTGGACGACGGACGCCGCCCTCGACCGCATCAAGGCGGCGGCCCAGGAGGCGCGCGGCCGTCAGCAGCGGGCCGAACGCGCATTGGAGCTCGCGCGCAATTCCCTCGATTACGCGACCCTCCGGGCGGATGGCGACGGCGTCGTCACCCAGACATTGGTGGAGCCCGGCCAGGTCGTGGCGGCCGGTCAGACCGCGATTCGCCTCGCCCATTCCGGGGAGCTGGAAGCGGCCGTGGCCCTGCCCGAGGACTATGCGTCGCTGGCCGACAAGGGCGATGCCACTTTGAAGCTGTGGTCGAACAAGGACAAAGTTTATCGGGCGAAGCTCAGGGAGCTCAGCCCCTCGGCGGATTCCGCGACGCGCACCTTCGCCGCGCGCTATTCCATTCTCGACCCCGACCCCGCCGTCGCGCTCGGCATGAGCGCCACGCTGAGCATCGCCGCGCCGGACGCGCAGCAGGTGATGAGCGTTCCGCTCTCCGCCCTTTACAACCAGGGAAGCGGACCGGCGGTCTGGAAGGTCGACGCCGACGGGCGCCTGCAACTCACCCCGGTGAAGCTCCTCCGCTACGACTCGGACGCCGCGCTCGTCTCCGGCGGGCTTTCGGCCGGCGACCGGATCGTCGTCCTCGGCGTCCACAAGCTCGAAGCCGGGCGCAAAGTGCGCGTAATGACGAGAGGCTGATTCTGATCCGTCCCGAATGCGGGGGAAAGAGCGCAAGATGATTTTGATGGCCGAGCGGCGCGCGCAGATGAATCGCAAGCTTCTTGCGGAAGGGGTCGTCCTGGCGGGGGCGACGGCCTTTGCGCTCGCCTTTCCGCCCGACCAATTCGCTCCCGTCACCGTCGCCGTTCTTCTCGTTCTCATCGCGGCGATTTACGTCGGCTTCGCGCTGGCGGACGGCGATCCCAAGGGCGTCGCGCCCCTTTGGCGTCCGCCGGCTTGCGCGGTCCATGACGGGCTCGTCGCGACATTCGCCGCCTTTCGTTTCGCCCTGTGAGGCGGGCTATGGGCTTCAACCTCTCCAAATGGTCCGTGTCGCGTCCGGCGCTGATGCTGTTCCTGATGCTGGCGATCGGCGTCGCCGGGGGGTGGTCCTATCTGCGGCTGGGGCGCGCCGAAGATCCGTCCTTCACGATCAAGGTCGCCAATATCACGGCCTCATGGCCGGGGGCGACGGCGAGCGAGATGCGCGACCAGGTCGCTGATCTCTACGAAAAGAAGCTGCAGACGCTTCCCTATCTCGACAAGATCGAGACCTACACAAAGCCGGGCTTCCTGGCGATGCAGGTCACTTTCAGGGACAACACGCCGCCGAGAGAAATTCCGCAGCTCTTCTATCAGCTCCGAAAGAAGCTCAACGACATCAAGGTCGATGTGCCGGCCGGCGTAAGGGGCCCGGCGATCAACGACGAATATGGCGATGTGGACGCGGTGTTGTACGCCATCACCGGCGACGGCGCGGATTATAACCTCCTCGACAAGGTCCAGGAGGCGCTGCGCCAACGGCTCATCGAGTCGCCCGACGTCATGAAGGTCGACGTCTATGGCGAACAGATGCGCCGCATCTATGTCGAATTCAGCGAAGCCAAGATCGCCAATCTCGGGGTCGAGCCGCAGGCGATCTTCGACTCCCTCGCCAAGCAGAACGCCGTCAATGACGCGGGCGTATTCGAAACGTCGTCCAATCGCATCCGCATCCAGGTGACCGAGGAACTCAAAGGCGCGGACGCCATCGCCTCGATCCCCATTCCGGCGAACGGCAAGGTGATCCGGCTCGGGGACGTCGCCACGGTCTATGCCGGCTTCGAGGATCCGCCTTCCTTTCTCATCCGCTATAAGGGCCAGCCGGCGATCGTCGTCGGCGCGGTCATGGCCAAGGGCGGCAACGTCTTCAATTTCGGCAAGTCCGTCGCGGCGGCCGTTGAGGAGATTCGCGCCAAGACGCCGATCGGAATCGACATCGACCAGATCGCCGATCAGCCGAAGGTCGTCGAGGAGGCGGTGGGGGAATTCACCCGCTCCTTCATCGAGGCTCTCATCATCGTTCTCGGCGTCAGCTTCGTATCGCTGGGCTTCCGCACCGGAGTCATCGTCGCGCTCTCCGTTCCGCTCGTCCTCGCCTTCGTCTTCATCTTCATGAACATTATGGGCGTCGACCTGCAGCGCATTTCGCTCGGCGCCCTCATCATCGCCCTGGGTCTGCTGGTCGACGACGCCATCATCGCCGTGGAGATGATGATGGTGAAGATGGAGCAGGGCTACGACCGCATCAAAGCCGCGACCTTCGCCTGGGACTCGACCGCGTTCCCGATGCTGACCGGAACGCTGATCACGGCGGCCGGCTTTTTGCCGGTCGGCTTCGCCAATTCGGCGGTCGGCGAATATACCGGCTCCATGTTCTGGGTGTTGCTCATCGCGCTCATCGCGTCCTGGTTCGTGGCGGTGATGTTCACGCCCCTGCTTGGCGTCAAGCTTCTGCCTGATTTCGGCAAGCTGCGTCCGCACCACGATCCTGACGAAATCTATCGAACGCCCTTCTACAAGCGGCTGCGGTCGGTCATCGCCTGGGCGGTGGACAACCGACTGCTCGTCATCGGCTCGACGGTCGGCGTGTTCGCGCTCGCCATTCTCGGCATGGTGGTCGTTCAGAAGCAGTTCTTTCCCTATGCGGAGCGGCTCGAGCTTTTCCTCCAGATGCGGCTTCCGGAAGGCTCGTCCATCGGCGCCTCGCTCGAGGCGGCCAAGCAGGCGGAGGCGCTGATCAGGAACGATCCCGACGCGGCCTTCTACACGACCTATGTCGGGCAGGGTCCGCCGCGCTTCTGGCTCGGCCTCAATCCGCAATTGCCGAACGAGGCCTATTCCGAAATCGTCGTTGTCTCGAAGGATGTCGAGGCGCGCGAACGGCTCAAGAAAAAGCTCGACGCCGCGATCGCCAATGGCGCCGTGCCGCAGGCCCGCGCCCGCGTCGATCGCTTCAGCTATGGTCCGCCCACCGGCTTCGCCGTGCAGTTTCGCGTCATTGGCGAGGACCCGCAAAAGGTGCGCGCCATCGCCTATAAGGTCCGCGAGGCGATGGCGACGGACGAAGGCGTCGACGACCCGCATCTCTCCTGGAACGAAATGACGCCGAGCGTGCGTCTCGTGATCGATCAGGATCGCGCCCGCCTGCTCGGGGTCACGCCGCAGGACATTTCAAACCGGCTGCGCATGGTGATCTCGGGCGTCGCCGTCACGACCTTGCGCGACGGGATCGACCAGATCGACGTCGTCGCGCGCGCGGTTCCGGGCGAGCGCGGCGATCTCAGCCGGCTCGGCGACATCGTCGTCTATTCGCGCGACGGCAAGCCCGTGACCGTGTCGCAGGTCGCCAAGATTTCCTACGAGCACGAGGAGCCGATCTTCTGGCGGCGCAACCGCGACATGACGATCACCGTCCGCTCCGGCGTCAAGGACGGCGTTCAGGCGCCGGACGTTTCGGCAAGGCTCTGGCTCAGGCTCGCGGAGATCCGCGAGCGGCTGCCGCCCGGCTATCGCATCGAAATGGGCGGCGCCATCGAAGAGTCGGCGAAGGGCAATAATTCCATCTTCGCGGTCTTTCCGATCGTCGGGCTCGTCATGCTGACAATCGTGATGTTTCAGCTCCAGGACTTCACCCGCGTGGCGCTCGTCATGATGAGCGCGCCGCTGGGACTCATCGGCGCCTCTCTTGCACTCAACGTCGCGCATGCGCCCTTCGGCTTTGTCGCGCTTTTGGGGCTCATCGCGCTTTCGGGCATGGACATGCGCAACTCAATCATTCTCGTCGATCAGGTGCGGCAGGATCTTGAAGCCGGCGACAGTTACCGCGAGGCGATCATCGGCGCGACGGTGCGCCGCGTGCGGCCGGTGGCGCTGACCGCGCTCGCCGCCATTCTCGCCATGATGCCGTTGTCCCGCTCCGCCTTTTGGGGCCCCATGGCGCTCACCATCATGGGCGGGCTCTTCGTGGCCACGTTCCTCACGGTGCTTTTCCTGCCGGCGCTTTACGCAACCTGGTTCCGCAAGCATCTCAACGAGGGCATGCCGGCGGCCGCGCCGCGTGAGTTGAGCATGGCGGGTCTCGCCGGGGAGGCCGCGGAATGAGCGTCGTCGCCGAAGCGGCCAGCGCGCGCGAAGCCGAACAGCGCTGCCGCATCGTCGCCACCGCGGAGCGTCTCTTCCGCGAAATCGGCTTCCAGAAGACGACAGTCGCCGACATTGCGCGCGCGCTGCGCATGTCTCCCGCCAATGTCTATCGTTTCTTCGGCTCCAAATCGGAAATCCATGTCGCGGTCGCCAGACAGTTGATGGGCGAGGTCGAGGCCGCGGCGCAACGGATCGCCGCCGGACCGGGGACGGCTTCCGAACGCTTGCGCGCGCTCGTGCGCTGCAACGAGGCGATGAACGCCGATCGCTATCTGGCCGATCGCAAGATGCACGAGATGGTGGAGGCGGCGCTCGACGAGCACTGGCCGATGATCGACGAACATATCGACCGCGTCGACGCCGTCGTTCAATTTCTGGTCGCTTCGGGCATGGAGAGCGGCGAGTTCGCGAAAGGCGATCCGGAGCTCGCCGCGAAACTCGTGCACACGGCGCTGATCCGCTTTTGCCACCCCCGCCTGATGGTCGAATGCGCCGACCGTCCGGAGCCGACGAGCGAGCAGATGATCGACTTCTGCCTTGCGGCTCTGCGCGCGGGCGTCTCCCGATAGCGTCCTCCCCGCCTCTCGCCCGTCCGAGCGGAGGGCTATACGACGCCCGCCGCGCCTGTGTAGTATGACCCTCCGGAAATAAAGCCGCGCGCCCGGGCGGCCGTAAGAAACAGCAGAGCGGTTATGAAGGTCACACTGGTCCAGATGAATTCGATTGGCGACAAGGCCGCCAATCTCGCCAACGCCAAAGCCCTGATCGAACGCGCCGTCGTCCAGGAAAATCCCGACTGGATCTGCCTCCCGGAAGTTTTCGACTTCATCGGCGGCTCCCGCGCCGAGAAAATGGCCGCGGCCGAGGAGTTGCCGGGCGGTCCCGCTTATGAGCTGTGCAGGACGCTGGCCCGGGAGCATAAGGTCTTCATCCACGCCGGCTCGATTCTCGAGAAAATCCCGGGCGAGGAGCGGCTCCACAACACCAGCGTCGCCTTCAACCGCGACGGCGAGGAAGTGGCGCGCTACCGCAAAATCCACATGTTCGACATCACGGCTCCGGACGGCGCCAAATATCACGAAAGCGCCGCCTTCAAGCCGGGCGACGAAGTCGTGACCTATGATTGCGAGGGCGTCACCGTCGGCTGCGCAATCTGTTACGATCTGCGCTTCTCGTATCTTTTCCAGGCGCTCGCCGAAAAGGGCGCGGACATTGTCGCGCTGCCGGCGGCTTTCACGCTCGTCACCGGCAAGGATCACTGGGAGGTGCTGTGCCGCGCGCGCGCCATAGAGATGCAGGCCTATCTCTGCGCCCCGGCGCAGACCGGCGCCCACAAGGCGGGCCACGAAACCCGCTTCACCTTCGGCAATTCGCTGATCGCCGATCCCTGGGGCCATGTGGTCGCCAAGGCGTCCGACGGGCCGGGTTTGGTTTCCTCCTATGTGGACGTCGACCGAATCCGCAAAGTGCGCGCCATGATTCCGGTGGCGCAGCACAAAGTGAAGCTGGCGGTTTGAGCGAAAACTGACGCCATGATATTGCTGCGGCGCGGCATCGTCACATATGTGACCAAGCGGCGCCACGGCCTTGCATCTCTATGATTTTATGATTACTATGTGCCCGGTAAGCTGTTTTGCTTGCGATCAATAATCAGTTTTGTCGCGTTACTCGAAAGTTTGAGGGACAGCGCGCCCATGCAAATCGTCAACATCGCGACAAACGCTCATCCCCGTGTTCATTCCGCATGGTAAGAAAGAACGCGCCTGGAAACACTTTGACGCGCGCCGCCTTGCGGGAGGCCGTTTATGGCTGCTGCCCGACTTTGTCGCGCGCGGAGGCCCGCAAAATTCTCGACGCCACTTTCGACGAAATCAGCGAAGCTTTGCTGCGCGGCGAGGCCGTCAAGCTTCGTTCCTTCGGCACCTTCAATGTCCGCTCCAAGCGCGAGCGTATCGGCCGCAATCCGAAGACCGGCGTCGAAGCCACAATTACGCCGCGTCGCGTGCTCACTTTCAAAGCGTCTCCCGTCCTCGTTGCGCATGTGAATGGCGACGCCGTCATCCCCGTAGAGGATGATTGAGAAGCCGCGCCGACCGTGCATAGGTGAGAGGGGAGACTGATCGCGCCCGCGTCCATTCGCGGGCGGCCTCATCCTTCAAAGGGTTTAAGATGCGGAAACTGAGCGCGGCCGTCGCCGCCTTCGCCGTCCTTGCCGCGCTGATCGGCGCGCATAAGGCGGATACGGATCTGTTCGTCCTCGCCGTCGCCGCGGGCCTCTGCGCCGTCACCACCTGGCGCGGCCTCGACATGTCGAGCTTCATGAAGATCTTCGCGGCGATCTTCTCGACGGAGACGATCGTCTTCGGCTCCACGCGGCTGCTCCAGACGGAGGGATTTTGGCCGCAGGCGCTGGAGGGCTTCGCCCCGCCCGAAAGCATGTCGGTCACGGTCGCGGTTTTTTCGGTCATCGTCTACGCCGTCTCGCGCATTCCCGTCGTGCAGGAGATGACGCGGATCGCGGATCTCTATTTCGACACGTCGGATCGCGGCGAAGCGCGGGTCTGGCCGTTTCCGCGCTTCGCCGCGCGGGAAAGCGCCATCGCGGTCGCGATGATCGTCGTGCTGGTGCTCATCAATCAGGGCCAGGTCGGCATTTCCGTCCGGCTCTCTTTCTTCAACCGCGACTGGTTCAACGCGATCCAGGAGAAAAACGCCGGCGAGTTCTGGCGTCAGCTTCTTTACGTCTTCACGCCCTGGGCCTTCGTCTATGTCACGACCGCGGTCGTGGAATATGTGCTGAAATCGATGCTCACCATTCGCTGGCGGCGCTGGCTCACCGAGCATTATGTGCGGCGCTGGCTCGGTTCGCACACGCATTACAACATGGCGCTCGCCGGCGGAGACGCGGACAACCCCGATCAGCGCATCGCCGAGGACGTGAACCGTTTCATCGACGGCGGCGAGGAAGGATATGGGATCTACTCCTATTCGATCCTGCTGATCTCGACGATGAGTTCGCTCGTCTCCTTCTCCTTCGTCCTGTGGGAGCTCTCTGGCAATTACGCGCTGCCGGGCACGAATATCTATATCCCCGGCTTTCTGTTCTGGGTCGCGTTGATCTACGCCTCCCTCGGCACGGTCGTGACGCATCTCATCGGCCGGTCGCTGACGAGATTGTTCTTCGAGCAGCAGAAGCGCGAGGCCGATTTCCGCTTTTCGCTCGCGCGTCTGCGCGAATATAGCGAGCAGATCGCGCTGCTCTCGGGCGAGGATGAGGAGCAGGCGTGGCTGCTGCGGCGTTTCCAGCGCGTCTTCGCCAACTATCTGTCGATCGTGCGCAAGCGCAAGGAGCTGATGGGCTTCACCGCCGCCTATGGGCAGCTCTCGCCGATCATTCCCTATCTGATCACGGCGCCCTTCTACTTCGCCGGCAAAATCCAGCTCGGCGTGATGACGCAGACGGCGAGCGCCTTCGGCCGCGTCGAGGGCGCGCTGACCTTCTTCATCAATTACTACACCTTCCTGGCGAGCTTCAAAGCCGTGCTCGACCGGCTGAGCTCTTTCGACCGCGCGATCGACGCGGCGGGAGCGCAGCGGCAAAGCGTGCAGGCGATCTCGCGCGGCGCGGCCAGCGCGTTGACGCTGCGCGACGTCATGCTCTCTCTGCCCGACGGCAGACGCATCGTTTCCGTCGATCAGCTCGCTTTCGAGGCGGGTCAGTCGGCGCTGCTGACCGGTCCCTCCGGCTCGGGCAAGTCGACGCTTTTCCGCGCCATCGCCGGCATCTGGCCGCATGTGACCGGAAACATCGCTATGCCGCAGGGCGCGAGCGTCATGCTCGCGCCGCAGCGTCCCTATATCCCGCTCGGCGCGCTCGCGCAGGCCGTGGTCTATCCCGGCAATGTCGACGACTATTCGCGCGCGGACATTGAGGAGGCGCTGCGCGCCGCGCGGCTTGCGGCCTTCGTCGAGAGGCTGGACGAGGAAAATAATTGGGGTCAGCGCCTCTCCGGCGGCGAGCAGCAGCGCGTCGCCATCGCCCGCGCCCTTCTCGCCAAGCCGGACTGGCTCTTCCTCGACGAGGCCACTTCCGCCCTCGACGAGAAGCTCGAAGGCGACATCTACGCCATGCTGCGCGAGCGTTTGCCGGAAGCGACGATCGTCTCCATCGGCCATCGCTCGACCCTCCATGCCTATCATGATCGCCAGATCGTCATGGAGGCGGGCGCCGACGGTCTCTTCGCGCCGCGCGACAAGGTGCTGGCTTAAGAGAAGAGACGATGATCGGCTTGCGTCGCTGTCATTCCCGAACCGCCGAAAGCCCGGATCGGGAAATCCAGAGCGGCCGCTCCTTATCTGTGATAGTAGCTCTGGCTTCCCGGTCGCTTTGCCTCCGGGAATGACGGCGGAGCGGCGTGAAGATGGCGGAAGGCAAGACGGGATCGGGGCGCGAAGGCGGACGTTCGCTCAAGACGCGGGTGAAGACCGCGCGCAAGCGTTCGCTTTCTTCGACGCTTTGGCTCGAACGCCAGCTCAACGACCCCTATGTCGCGCGCGCCAAGCGCGAGGGCTATCGCTCGCGCGCGGCCTATAAGCTCATCGAGATGGACGACCGCCACCATCTCCTCAAACCGGGCGGCCGCATCATCGATCTCGGCGCGGCGCCCGGCGGCTGGTCGCAGATCGCGGCCGATCGGGTGAAGGCGAAGGACGGCAGGGGCAGGGTCGTCGGCGTCGATCTTCTCGACATGGAGGCGATACCCGGCGTCACATTCGCGGTGAAAGACTTCAACGACGAAGACGCGCCGGATTTCATCAAAGCCATGCTCGGCGGCGAGGCGGACGGCGTGATGTCCGACATGGCGGCGAACGCCACGGGCCACAAGCAGACCGACCATTTGCGCATCGTCGCGCTCGCCGAGCTTGCGGCGGAATTCGCGATGGACGTGCTGGCGCCCGGCGGCTTCTTCGTCGCCAAGGTCTTGCAGGGCGGCACGGAAGGGCAATTGCTCACGCGCCTCAAGCGCGATTTTACGACCGTGCGCCATGTGAAACCCGCCGCAAGCCGCGCGGATTCGGCGGAGCTCTACGTGCTGGCGACGGGCTTTCGCGGAAGGCGCGATCACGAAGGGTAGCGATTTCAGGCGCCCTTGCACCCTCCTCTCGAAGGGAGGGTAGGTTACACGCCTTGTCTTGCGGCTTTGCGTCCGGTGAGTTCATCTCCCGCATCCGCCGACAGATCGACAAACGCCAGCGCCGACGCCCCCGAGACCGCCGCGACGACGAAGAAGGCCGGCGCGAAATCCTGCGCCTGCAACATGCCGCCGCCATGCGTCGCGCGCGCCCATTCCAGCGCCGCCGCGCCGATGGCGACGCCGGCCGAGAGCGACAATTGCTGGCCGACGGCGGCGAAGCTCGTGGCGTTGCTCATCGAGGATTCGGGAATGTCCGCATAGGCGATGGCGTTGAGCGCGGTGAACTGCAGCGAGCGGAAGAAACCGCCGACGAGCAGCGCCGCCATGATGGCCGCATGCGGGGTCGCCGCGGTGAAGAAACCGTTGGCGACGAGAAAGCATGTGGAGATGAGCGCATTGACGATCAGCACGCGCCTAAAGCCGAAGCGCTTCAATATTGGCTGCGCCGTCGTCTTCATCACCATGGCGCCGGCGGTCGCGACGAAAGTGAGCAGCCCCGATTCATAGGCGCTGAGCCCGAAGCCCACTTGCAGAAGCAGCGGAAGCAGGAAGGGAATCGCGCCGAGGCCGACGCGAAAGAGAAAGCCGCCGACGATCGCGGCGCGAAAAGTCGGGATGCGCAGCAAAGCGAGATCGAGGATCGGATGTTCGGCGCGGCGCGCATGCGCAATGTAGGCCGCGATGGCCGCCGCGCCCAAGGCGATGATCGCCGCGACGATCCATGGCGGCGCAAAGCCGCGGCCGAGGATGGTGAAGCCGAACATCGTGAAGGACAGGCCGACGCCCGACAGCGCCGCGCCGGCGACGTCGAGCGGGCGCGGATGCTCGCCATAGAGCTGGGGAATGAAGCGCCCGGTCAGTCCGGCGCCGAGAAGTCCGATCGGCACATTGATCCAGAAAATGTAGCGCCAGTCGAAAAAGGTGACGAGAAAGCCGCCGAGCGGCGGGCCGATGAGCGGCCCGATCAGGGCCGGAACAGTGAGCCAGGCCAGCGCCCGCACGAGCTGGTGACGCGGCGCGGTGCGTAACAGAACGAGCCGGCCCACCGGCACCATCATGGCCCCGCCCATTCCCTGCACGACGCGCGCCGCGACGATCGCCGCGAGCGAATCCGAAAAGCCGCACAATATCGAGCCGAAGGTGAAGACGGCGATCGCCGATCGAAGCACGCGCCGCGCGCCGAATCTGTCCGCGACCCAGCCGGAGAGCGGAATGAAGACCGCTAGGGAGAGAAGGTAGGAAGTGAGCGCCAGTTTGAGCGCCACGGGGTCTTCGCGCATATCCGCCGCCATCGCTGGCAGCGCCGTCGCCAGCACCGTGCCGTCGAGCTGCTCCATGAAGAGGGCGGTGGCGATGATGAGGGGCGTGACGAAGGAGAAGGGCAAACGTTTCTCTTCCGTCATTGCGAGCCTAGCGAAGCAATCCGGAGCGGCGTCGCGATTCCGGATCGCTTCGTCGCATTTTCTCGAAGTCGGGTATGCCCGACTTCGCATATGCTCCTCGCAATGACGTTCGTCACGCTCATATCAGCTTCAGCCCCTTGAAGCTCGATTGCCCGTTTCTCCCGACAATCAGATGATCGTGCACCGCAATGCCGAAAGGCTGAGCGATGGCGATGATGTCCTTCGTCATGCGGATGTCGGCCTGCGAGGGGGTCGGGTCGCCGGAGGGGTGGTTATGGGCGAGTATCAGCGCGCTCGCGCCGAGCTCCAATGCGCGGCGCACCACTTCGCGCGGATAGACCGGCGTGTGATCGACCGTGCCGACGCCCTGCACCTCGTCGGCGATGAGGGCGTTGCGCTTGTCCAGGAAGAGGATGCGAAATTCCTCGCGTTCGGCGTAGGCCATCGCGGTGCGGCAGTAATCGGTCACGGCGGAGAAGGAGGAGAGCACTTTGCGCTTCTCCAGGGCGCCGCGCGCGAGTCGCCGCGCGGCCGCTTCGGTCACCTTGAATTCGATGATCGCGCTTTCGGGCAGACCGGCCACTTCCTGGAGCCGCTCGGGCCGCGCCGCGAGCGCTTCCGCGAAGGAGCCGAAGCGTTCGATCAGCGACTTTGCGAGCGGCTTGACGTCGCGCCGGGGAATGACGCGAAAGAGCAGAAGCTCCATCAGCTCATAATCCGCAAGCGCGTTCTCGCCGGCCTCCATGAAGCGGTCGCGCAGACGCTGGCGGTGGCCGTGATAATGCGGAGCCTGCGCCTCGCCCAGGCCCGGCGCGGCCGCGCCGGAGCCGGCGTCGCCTTTTGGCGGCGTCATGCGGCGGCGCTGGCGGAGCCCGATGGATTGTCCAGACCTTTGGGCGAGAGCGTGAAAATCTCGACGCCCGTTTCGGTGACGCCAATGGAATGCTCGAATTGCGCCGAGAGCGAGCGGTCGCGCGTCACCGCCGTCCAGCCGTCCGAAAGTATTTTGACCTGCGGCCGCCCCAGATTGATCATCGGTTCGACGGTGAAGAACATGCCGGGGCGCAACTCCACGCCCTGTCCCTTGACGCCGTAATGCAGGATGTTCGGCTCGTCGTGGAAGACGCGGCCGAGCCCGTGCCCGCAAAAGTCGCGGACGACCGAGCAGCGCTCGCCCTCCGCATATAGCTGGATCGCCGCGCCGATATCGCCCGTCGCGCCGCCGGGCTTCACGGCGGCGATGCCGCGCATGAGCGACTCATATGTCACGTCGATAAGCCGCTGCGCCTTGCGCGGTATGTCGCCGACGCCGAACATTCGGCTGGCGTCGCCGTGCCAGCCGTCGACGATGAAGGTCACGTCGACATTGACGATGTCGCCGTCGCGAAGCGCCTTGTTGTCGGGCATGCCATGGCACACGACATGGTTGATCGAGGTGCAGATGGACTTGCGATAACCGCGATAATCGAGCGGCGCGGGATAGGCCCCGTTGGCGATGGCGAAGTCGAAGACGAGGTCGTCGAGCTGTTGAGTCGTCACGCCCGGCTTCACATGCGGGACGAGCATGTCGAGCGCCTCCGCCGTGAGACGGCCGGCCTTGCGCATGCCTTCGAAATCCTTCGGCCCATGCAGCTTGATTTGCCCGCTTTTACGGCCGGCGGGGGCGATGTCGGACTCGATGAAGGTCATACGCGCTCGTTCTGTCTCGGGATCGACGGGATTACCGGCAAGGTAGTGATTTGCGCCGGCAAAGCAAGGACAACGAAACGGGGCGGCCAATGGCCGCGTCCTCCTTTCGGCGCGAGATTTGTATAGTGGGAGCCGCGGCAGCAAAGCGGGCGCGTAAAAAGCCCTTCACAAAGAAATCGAGCGAACGCCAGCCTTGCAACAAAAACGCATCGATTCGATCGACTTTTGGCGCGGCGTGGCGCTGGTCGCCATCCTCATCAATCACATCCCGGGCAATGTTCTAGGGGCCGTCACGCCGCGGAATTTCGGCTTTTCCGACTCCGCGGAACTCTTCGTCTTCCTCTCGGGCGTCTCGGTCTATCTGGCCTATGGCGAGCCCAGAATGAGGCGCAATTCCGCCGCCGCGGCCGCAATGGCGCGCCGCACCGTGAAGCTTTACGGCGCCCATCTGATCTTAACGGCCATGGGCCTCGCTCTATTCTGGACCGCAAACCAATTCACGCCAAACGATCTGCTGGGCGCCGAATATGGTCGGGCGACGCCTTTTCTCGATCCGGTCAGGGGCGTTCTCGGCATTCTGGCGCTCAGCCATCAGGTGGCCTATTTCAACATATTGCCGCTCTATATCGTGCTGATGGCGGCGGCCCCGCTGCTCCTCGCCCTCGCATTGCGCGGCCGCCTCGAAATGCTCGCGGTTTCGGCCGCCGTCTATGGCGGCGCGCGGATCGCGGGCGTCAATCTGCCTTCCTGGCCCGAACCCGGCGGGTGGTACTTCAATCCCTTCGCCTGGCAATTCATGTTTGCGCTCGGCATTTTCTGCGGCGGGGCGCTGCGGGGGGAGGGGGTGCCTTTCAATCTCGGCGCGTTGAGATTCTCGCAGGCTTTCACGATCGCCTCCGGGCTCGTGGTCTCGAATGTTTTCGGGCTGGCGCCGGGTCTTCTGGACGAGGCGGGGCGTTATCTCGACTGGGATAAGAGCCAGCTCGGCGTCGCGCGGATCGTCGATTTCGTCGCGCTCGCTTACACGGTCTATTTTTCCAATCTGAACTGGAGCGTCAGGGAGACCGCCGTCTTCGACTTCTTTGCGCTTCTCGGCCGCAATCCTCTGCCTGTTTTTTGTGCAGGCAGCCTGATCAGCGCGCTGGGGCAGATCCTCTCAAGCTCCGATCTCGCGTCGCCCCTTCTCGACATCGTCTATGTGGGCGCGGCGCTATTGCTGCTCCACGGCCTCGCCGGCCTCCTCGACCGCGACGAGCCGGCTCTGGTTCGGAGGGCCGCCCGGGTTCAGGACGCCGCCGCCAGCGAGGCTTGACGGCTTATCGAGGCTTGCAGCGATCGAGGCTTGCGGCGGATCAAGGCTTGCAGCGGATCAAGGCTTGGCGTTCTTCGCCGGGGCCGCCATAATCATTGCCCCAGGGAGGCGGGCAATGGAAGAACCCGGAACGGGCGAGGGGCCGGCGACTGCGGCGGTTCTGGTCATTGGCGACGAAATTCTGTCGGGACGCACACAGGATACGAATACGCGCTACATCGCGGATTATCTCGCCGAAATCGGCGTCGATCTGCGCGAGGCGCGGGTCGTGCCGGATGTCGAAGACGAGATCGTCGCGGCGCTGAACGCCCTGCGCGCCCGCTACACATACGTTTTCACGACGGGCGGCATCGGCCCGACGCATGACGACATCACCGCCGACGCGGTCGCCAGGGCCTTCGGCGTCGCAATTGGCGAGGACCCGCGCGCCATCGCCATGCTGCGCGAGCGCTTCACCGAAGAAGAACTCAACCCCGCCCGCCGCCGCATGGCGCGCATTCCCGAGGGCGCTGAACTCGTGCGCAACGGCGCCTCCAAGGCGCCGGGCTTCTGGATCGGCAATGTCATCGTCATGGCGGGCGTCCCCGTCATCATGCAATCCATGATGGATACAGTGGGGCCGCAACTCAGATCGGGCGCGCGCGTTCTGGCCGAAACGGTCGAGGCGGGCGCAATTCCGGAAGGCGGCTATGCGATGAAGCTCGAGGAGATCGCCAAGGCGTATCCGGGCGTGAGCATCGGCTCCTATCCGCATTTTTCGGCCGACGGCGTCCGCAATCAGATTGTTCTTCGCAGCCGCGACGCGGACGGCCTGGCGGCGGCGGCGAAGGACGTGCGCGGGCTCCTTTCCGATTTGGTCAAGCAGGCTCCATGAGAAAATCTGGCGAGAGCGATATGCAAAGCGGCCCGGACAAAACCTTTCCCGTCTCCTGGGACATGTTCCATCGCGACGCGCGCGCGCTGGCGTGGCGGCTCGCGACGATCGGCGGCTTCTCGGCCATCGTGGCGGTGACGCGCGGCGGCCTCGTGCCGGCGGGCATCGTCGCGCGCGAACTCGGCATCCGCGTCATCGAGACGGTCTGCGTCGCGAGCTATCACGAGGAGACCGAACGCGACAAAATCGACGTGCTCAAGCCGCTGACCGACACGATTCTCTTACGGCCGGGCGCGGAGGTGCTGATCATAGACGACCTTGTGGATACGGGCGCGACGGCCAAGGCCGTGCGGGAAATGCTGCCCAAATCGCATTTCGCCACCGTCTACGCCAAACCGCAGGGCCTGCCCATGGTCGACACTTTCGTCACCGAGGTCTCGCAGGACACCTGGATCTATTTCCCCTGGGACACGGGACTGACTTTCCAGGCGCCGATCCGCAAACCGCAACGGGCGACGCGGCGGGGATGATTTGGCGCTTGTCGCCGGCGCGCGGCGCGACTTATAAACATTCTCGATTAGTCACGAATAATGCGGGCGTGGCGAAACTGGTAGACGCAACGGACTTAAGGAAATTTGAGTGCTCATGCGGGAAACCGCGCGAGTAGAACCGCTCAAAGTCGGGGAAACCTCGAAAGTGGCGATCCCGAGCCAAGCCCGCCTCGCGGCGGGAAGGTGTAGAGACTAGACGGGCGGCGCCTAAGGCGCATGGCGCTAGGGCGAAGGGATAGTCCAGACCCCAAACTCGCAGAAAAGCGAGGCGGCGAAAGCCGTAGCGGGTAAGAAAATCCGTAGGGCCGCAAGGCCTGTGCCGGTTCGATTCCGGCCGCCCGCACCAACGACCCGCCGTGAACCGTCGCGCCCTGTCGCGAAAGTCGCCAGCTCTCAAAGACGCTTGAGCGAGCGCAACGCGAACGGAACCAAGTCCACAATTTCGCGTTGTCCTTGACCGCCCATAAAAGAGGCGGAAACAGAGAGGAGATGCGATATGCAAAAGCTGGAAATCCTACTCATCGTCTTCGGCTTTATCAGCATCGGCGCGCTTTCGACGTTGATCAGCCTATAGCGCAACAGGTGGCCCGCCCCTTTATTGCGCTTCGAGAAGTATTGGAAATGAAACATATCCAACTTCTTGCGGCGCTGCTTTTTATCTCTTCCGCCGCTCATTCTTCTGACCAGCACGGTCTCTATTTGTCTCCCGGGCCAAAACGTCTTTCTTGCGTCGTTAGCGAGGGCGGCGCAACAATCGTCGTAAAGCTCTCAACCGCAAATTATAAGCAAATCTCTTCGTTTGCCGGGTTCGTGCG
Organism: Methylocystis parvus OBBP; assembly: GCF_027571405.1. Classification (GTDB taxonomy): domain Bacteria; phylum Pseudomonadota; class Alphaproteobacteria; order Rhizobiales; family Beijerinckiaceae; genus Methylocystis; species Methylocystis parva. The sequence goes on along the minus strand of NZ_CP092968.1, from coordinate 1,717,033 downwards.
GCTAAATGGCAAGTCATTGTTTCACAATCCGGAGCGGGTCAAATTCGCGGCGTTGGAAACGGAAGGGGATGAGTTGAATTTAGGAGTTGGCAGTCTCGATGTGCAATATAACATCAATATAAAGCTGCGCACCGGAGAGGCCATTTACGAGGTAGGCGGGCCAAAACTGCAAACTTTAACATTGAAGGGAACCTGTCGCTGGAAATGAGTTGGTTGTAACCGCTGGCGCCACGCAATACATGCACCATTTATGCTCCGCTAAGAAACGCTTTCTGCTATCTCGCCCGGCGCCATGGAGGCCTTTGCCGCGCAGCTCGGCGGATCGCTCTTCCGGGGCGGGCATGCGTCTGTCAGTGAAGTTCACCGGTCACGGATGAAGGCGAGGACGTCTCTCTTAACCATTCTCCTTAACCTTTATTAAGGGTTCGCCGCCATCATCCGACGCCGCGCGACGATCGCGCGATCGATGATTCGACGGGCGGCAATGAGCGACGCGGCGAAGCGACTTCTGACGGATTCGACCTTCGCGAGCGCTCCGGCCTCCCGCGACAATGCGCAGGCGAAGGTGGCGACGTCGCACGCGCCGCTGGACATGATGCTTGCTTCCGGCGGCGACGAGCGCATCTGGCCGGACCCGGTGACGCGCCGCAACCGCTATGGCGCGCCGGCGGCGCCGGCGCCGCAGGAAATCTGGTTTTCCTCCTCCACCGCCAGCGCCATCACCGAGCGCGGCTACGCTGCGGCGCGCGACGCTTTCGACGCCCTCTCGCAGGACGGCGCCGATCTTACCCGCTGGTTCGACGACATTCGCGCCCGCATCGCCGCGCAATTCGGCGTTCCGGGCGTCAAGGTCGTGCTCACCGCCTCGGGGGCGGAAGCGGAATTCGCGGCGCTCGCCGTCGCCAAGGCGCTGTTCGACCGTCCCATCGCCAATATCGTCGTCGCGCCGGACGAGATCGGCGGCGGCGTCGCGCTTGCGGCGACCGGCGCCCATTTCGCCGCCGCCGCCGCCTTCGAGCCCAATGTCGAAAAGGGCGCGCCGATCGCGGGCTGGGAGAAGGGCGATGCGGTCATGCGCCGCGTCGAGATACGCGACGCCAATGGCCGCCTGCGTCCCGCCGCCGAGATCGACCGCGCCGCCGGCGTCGCCGTCGCCGATGCGCTGCGCACCGGTCGCGCCGCGCTGCTGCATCTGCTCGACGCGTCCAGGACCGGCCGCGGCGGTCCGAGCCGCGCGATTGCGCGCGAGATCAGCCGAACCGCCGGCGGACGCGCGCTCGTCCTTGTCGACGCCTGCCAGCTGCGTTGCGCCGCCGATCAGATCAGGGCCGATCTCGCCGACGGCTTTCTGGTGATGGTCACCGGCTCGAAATTCGCGGGCGGCCCGCCCTTTTGCGGCGCGCTGCTGATTCCGCCGGACAAGGCGAAGAAGCTGCGCGGCCTGAGCCTGCCGGCGGGCCTCGCCGCTTACGCCGCGCGCCGCGACTGGCCGCAAAGTTTCGAGGGCGCCTTCGAGGCCGCGAGCTTCGCGCCCGCCAATCTCGGCATGGGCCTGCGCTGGACGGCGGCGCTCGCGGAAATTGAAGCCTATGCGCAAATCCCCGCGCCGCTTCGCGAAGAGATCGCCATGCGCTTCGCCGAGTCGGCGCGCCGCTGCGTCGCCGGCAACGCCGATCTCGATTTTCTCGACGCCGAAAGCTGGCGTCTCGGCGGCAAGCCCGCGACGATCTTTCCGATCCTGACGCATCAGGGCGATCCGGCGCAGGCGCGGCTGATCTATGAGTCGCTGCGCGCATCGACCGGCGTTTTCGACTCGGCCGAGCTGGCGCGGATCTGTCACGTCGGCCAGCCCGTGACGGTCGCCGGCCGCGCGGCGCTGCAACTTTGCTTCAGCATGCCGCAGGCGAATTTCGTCGCCGAGCGCGTGGCCACGGGCCTCGATATCGACGCGGCCTTTCTGCCCTTGCGCTGGAACATGGAGCTCCTGTTCCGCAAATGGGGCGCGCTCGCCAAACGTATCGGCGTGAATGGCGGACTCTCCCTCGCCGCATCCAAAAACTAGATCGCGCCGCCTCGGACGAGCTCCTGCATTCGCGGGAAGAGATGCGCGCTTTCCTGTTCGCAAATGACGGTCAGCGCTTCGACGGCGCCCTTGCGAGCTTGCTGCGCCGCCTTCCATACAGAAAATAAATCGCCAGCCCGATCGCCATCCAAATCAAAAAACGCTCCCAGGCGATGAGCGGCAGGCGCGACAGCAGCCATATTGAAAAGCCAACTCCGGCGAGCGGCGTGAAGGGAACGAAGGGCGTGCGGAACGTCCTCGGCGCATCGGGTTGCGTCTTGCGCAGCACGATGATGGCGAGACTAATCACGACGAAGGCGGAAAGCGTGCCGATATTCACGAGCTCCGCAACCTCCCTGATCGGATAGAGCGCCGCGACGATCGCCGTCAGCGCGCCCGCGATGAGGGTTGGACGATGCGGCGTGCGAAAGCGCGGATGCGCCACCGCGAACCATTCCGGCAGAAGTCCGTCGCGGCTCATCGCGAACCAGATGCGCGCGCAGCCCAGCAGAAAGGCCAGCATGACGCTGGTGATGCCGGCGACGGCGGCAACCGACACGATGAAGGCGACCCAGGGCAGGCCGATCGCCTTGAAGGCGGTCACAACCGGCGCGGCGCTGTCGAGCGCGTCGTACCGAACGATGCCCGTCAGCACGAGCGCCATGGCGACATAGAGCGTGAGCGACACGGCGAGCGACAGCAGCACGGCGCGCGGCAGGTCGCGCTGCGGATCGCGCGCTTCTTCGGCCGCCGTGGTGAGCGTGTCGTAGCCGAAGACGGCGAAAAACACGATCGCCGCGCCCTCCGCGACGCCGGAGAAGCCAAAAGGCATGAAGGGCGTCCAATTCTCGACGCGCACGTAGGGCAAGCCGACCGCGATGACGAAGAGCGCCGCGGCGATTTTGAGAATCACCATCGCCGAGTTGAAGCGCGCGCCCCATTCGATGCGCAGCGTCAGAAGCGCCGCGACGCCAAGCGCGCCGAGGGCCGCCAGGACGTCGACGACGCGGCCCGGACCGGTTCCCGCCGCGCCCGCGGCCCAATCGGGAAGCGGAAGACCGAGTTGCGAAAGCAATGACTGGAGATAGCCGGACCAGCCGATGGAAACGACCGCGACGACGAGCGCATATTCGAGCAGGAGATCCCATCCGATGATCCAGGCGACGAGTTCGCCGAGCGCCGCGTAGGCGTAGGTATAGGCGCTGCCCGCGACGGGAATGAGCCCGGCGAATTCGGCGTAGGACAAGGCCGCGGCGCCGCTTGCGACGCCCGCAATGAGGAACGACAGAGCCACGGCCGGGCCGGCCTGGTTCGCCGCGACGACGCCGGTCAGCACAAAAATTCCGACGCCGATAAGTCCGCCAAGACCGATGCCGGTAAGCTGCCAGACGCCGAGGACGCGCCGAAAGCTTTTATCGCCGCCCGCCTCCGCGCGCAGCGACTCGATGGATTTGACGCGCGTGAAATCTTGGTAGCTCATGCCCGGCCCTCATCCTCGGGCTTCACATAAGCTACTGCGCAGGCCCTGTCATGCGCATGGAGAGAGGCTTCACGGCCGCTCTCCCGCGCGTTCCGCCCTTACTTTTTCTCCGCCGCCTCGAGATGCGTCAGCGCTTCTTCGGCGTGCTTCGTCGCGCCCGGCGCGTCCTGCTTCTTGCCCGTGTCGATTGCGGCCTGGAGATGGGTGATGCCCTCCTTCGTGTGCGGATTGGCTTTTTCCGCTTCCGCCTGCTCGGCGTGCTTCAAGGCCATTTCGGCATGCGTCACCAGAACGTCGGCATGGCCCTGCTTGCCATGGTCGATCGCCTCCTTGGTGTGTTTGACCGCCTCGGCGAGATGGTGGCTTTCGGCCAGCGCCAAGCGCGGGGCGAAAGCGAGTCCGACAGCGAGGGAAAGCGCAACAGCGAAAACTCTGCGATTCATAGCTCAACTCCTGCGATCAAGCGCCGCAAGCGTTCATATGGTGCGGCTCGAAACCGATTCCAATCGTCCGCGCTCATTGTCGGTCTGCGGCGAAAAGCGCGCAGCTTTCGCCGAATTCTCCCAGCCCGTTTTCCAGATATGAGGCGAGAAGCGGAATGCCGAGAAGGTAGGAAGACGTCGGACCTTTGCGCCGCTGGCGCGCCTGCCGCACCGCGTCGTCCCATTCATCGGCGGCAAATTCGCCGCGGCCCACCCATGTCAGCGCGACCAGCTCGGCCTGCTCGTCGTCGTCCATCGCTTCGATGAAGGAGGCGATTTCATTGCGCACCGAATCATAGGCGTCCTCCGTCAGCACGCTCACGAATTTGTCGTCCGTCGCATTGGAGGCGTCGGCGTCCATGCCTTCGTCTTCGCTTTCGAGCTCACGCGCCTTCACGGCGACGTAACAAACTTTTTCGGTATTGATGGTGGGCATGCGTTCATTCCTCCAAATGCGCCTCCAATGCGCCGAGCCGCCTTGAACGCGGCCCTTGTCCGGCGGCCTTGCCCTTTGCATATAATTCGCTGCGGACCGTTCGGTCAGTCCGCGCGACTTTTTGGAGCGGCAAGATGCGCATCGGCGTCCCGAAGGAGATCAAGAACAACGAATTTCGCGTCGGTTTGACGCCTTCCTCGGTCGTCGAGCTTGCGCATGCGGGACATGAAATCCTTGTCGAGCCTTCCGCCGGCGAGGGGGCTGGGCTCAGCGACGACGAATATGTCGCCGCGGGCGCGGCTCTCGCGCCCGCGCGCCAGATATTCGAGCGCGCGGATCTCATCGTGAAAGTGAAGGAGCCGCAGTCTTCCGAGGTCGCGATGCTGCGACAGGGGCAGCTTCTTTTCACCTATCTTCACCTTGCGGCCGATCGGGCGCTGACCGAGGGCCTCATGCGCAGCGGCGCCCATTGCATCGCTTACGAAACTGTGACGGCGCCCGGCGGCGGCCTTCCGCTTCTTGCGCCCATGTCGGAAATCGCCGGCCGGCTCGCGCCGCAAATGGGCGCGCGCTTCCTCGAAAAGCCGCTCGGACGCGGCGTGTTGCTCTCGGGCGCGCCGGGCGTGCCGGCGGCGGAGGTTCTCATTCTCGGCGCCGGCAGCGTCGGCCTGCAAGCGGCGACGATCGCGCTCGGCATGGGCGCCAATGTGCTGATCGCCGACCGCAGCGTCGATGCGTTACGTCGGGCGGAGGCGCGGCTCGCTTTCGCGGCGCGCACGATCTATTCCACGCGCGCGGCGATCGCCGAGTCCATCAAGCGCGCCGACCTCGTCATCTGCGCGGCGCTCACGCCCGGCGCGCGCGCGCCGATTCTCGTCACGCGGAACATGATCCAGACGATGAAGCGCGGCTCGGTCATTGTCGACGTCGCGATCGACCAGGGCGGATGCTGCGAAACGTCGCGGCCGACCAGCCACGCCGATCCCGTCTATGTCGTCGACGGCGTCGTGCATTATTGCGTGACGAACATGCCCGGCGCCGTGCCGCGCACATCGACCTTCGCGCTCAACAATGCGACGCTCCCCTTTGTTTTGACGCTCGCCAATAAGGGCTGGCCGCGAGCGCTCGACGACGATGCGCATCTTCGCGCGGGGCTTGAAATAACCAGCGGCCGTATTGTCTCGGAGCCCGTCGCGGCGGCGCATGGACTCGCACTTATGCAGATGACGGATGTCTTTCATGGTTAATAGTTTCTTGAAAGTTGACATTCAACTGTCGATAGCAAGCAACTGTCCAATCACGTCGTCATGTTTACTATTACTATTCTATTGACCGGAACCTTGCGCCGAATTTAACTGAGCCTATCGGCCGATTCGAAGCGGCGGCTTGTTGATTCAGCGAGGAATTCGAGAATGTTCATCATCGTGGACGAGCGAGATCTCGTAACGAATGGTTACGCCTGCCGATTTGGCCAGGAAGGCGTCGCGTCCACGGGATTTCGGCCCGTGCAATTCAAGGATTGGGTGGCGAGCGCGGGCGAGGGCGACGTGCAGGCGGTCGAGGCGTTTCTCATCGGCGAATGCCCGCAGCGTGAAGAAATTCCGCGCATCATCCGCCGCAGATCTCAGGCGCCGGTCATCGCGATGAACGACGCGCCGTCTCTGGAGCAGACGCTCGGACTTTTCAGCGCCGGCGTCGACGACGTGGTGCGCAAACCGGTTCATGTGAGGGAGATACTTGCGCGCGTTCACGCCATTCGCCGCCGCGCCGAAGCGCGTCCGGATTGCGCGATCGCCGGCGGCATTCAGGTGTTCTTCAATGGCGGCGATCCGCTGGTGAATGGCGAGGCGCTGCCACTGCCGCGGCGGGAGCGCCGCATCCTCGAATATTTGCTCGTCAATCGCGGGCGCCGTTTGACGAAGGCGCAAATTTTCAACGCCGTTTATGGCCTTTTCGACGACGACGTCGAAGAGAACGTCATCGAAAGCCATATCAGCAAATTGCGCAAGAAGCTGCGCGCGCGACTCGGCTATGATCCGATCGATTCCCAACGATTTCTGGGTTATCTTCTCGCCCCGCAGCCTGCGCCGGGCGCGTTGACGTCGAACTTGCGGGCCGCCGGATGATAATCGCGCCTTAGCGTTTTTTGTCTATTGCTTGCGTCTCGTGAAAAGCGGGGCGCGCCGTGGCGGCTTTTGCAGACGTGTTGGGCGAGACCGAAAAGCGCTTTGCCGATATCGAGCGGCATTCGCCGCCGCGCGCGCCGTCGCCTGATCCGATCGACGTTGCGCCCTTTGTCGCAAACAAGGTCTGCGCGGAAACGGCTTATCGCCGCTTGGGGAATATCGGCCTGTCGGAACCCGTCGGGTCGGCGTCTCTGACGTCAGGAGACTTTACCGATATGCTGCGCGACGCAATGGGCTCGCCTGTAAGGTTGTGCGCGCTTCGACGGTCGATCGCCCGGCGTCTCCATCCCGACCTTTGCGCCGCTGCGCGATCTTCCGTACAGGCCGTCACAATGGCGCATTGCAATGCGCAAATCGACGCCGCACTTATCGCCTGCCGCGCTAATTCTCCGAAATAGCGCCGCTTTGCGTGACGACGGTCCACTTGCGAGAGTCCTGGCGGATCGACAACACCTCGCCCAGCCCCGCTATGCGGCTTCCAGGCGCAATGCGTATGATCCGTCCCTCCGGGAGGCGGATGACGGCGCTTTCTGGCGATGCGTCCACAATCTCATATGTTTCGAGCGTCGCGCGGGAAGACGTGCGCTTTCGCGTCGACCCGACCGGCGCGTAATCGATTCCAGGCCCATCTTCTCTTCTCGGAGGAGCGGAAGCGCGAGTCGCCGGCTTCGCGTATATCGCCAGATGCTCCATTCCCGCGATTCGCGGAGATTGATTAGAATCGGATAATTCGCGGAAGGCGAAGACCGAACTCGCCGCGGCCAGCAAGGCGCCGGCGCCGCGCAGAACGACTTCCGAGAAATCGAGCTTACCGAACATTTGGCCTGCGACCTTCGCTTCGATCCATTGCTTGTAAGCTACTCCTCGTCGATGATCCGAAGCTGATCGGTCTCCGCGGCGCGGTAAAATTTCAGTTAACGAATGCAAGGCCGGAGAAAGCTTCGCGTCCTAATCTGCGAACATCGTTGAAAAGGAAAGAGGCCCGCATGCATCCGATGTCGCAACTTGATCAGCTTCGCCGCCAAATGGCCGAGGAACTGACGATGATCCCGCAATATCGCGCGCTGAAAGCCATGGAGCGCTTCATCGCGGAGCTTTCCGGAATCTACGAGGCCCCGTCCGAAGCGCCTCAGGAGGCCGAGAGCCAGGACTCCGACAAGAAAATCGCGCAGGCGATCGAAAATCATCTACGCGGCGACGCGGGTCCGACAATCGTCAAGAACGCGGCCTATCTCCCGATCCATCGCGTCGCATAGCGGCGGCGCGATTGTCGCGCGGCGGCGTCGCCGCGCGCCTTTATCGCGGGGTCTCGTCGCGGGGAATGAACGCGAAGCTCCTGATGAGCGTTTCCTTGATGACGCTCCTGCCCAGCCTCTGGTTCACATTGAGCGTCAACTGGCGTGTGAGCGCCGCCAGATCGGTTTTTTCCGCGCGCGCATAGTCGACCTTGGATTCTCCGTAAATCAGGCGGAAAGCTTCGTCCATGACGAAGCTGGACGGCTCGATTCCGACGTCGTGCGGGTCCTCCTTTTCGCTCACAATGCTGAACGCCACGGTGACGTAACCTTTGAGCGCGCCATTCGCGATAAGCGGCACGGTGATCGGCTTGATGGTCGTTATCTGACGCGCGTCAATATGACCGCCATTCTCCGTTGATGGATGAGTCCGCCAATAAGCGCCGCCAAAAGTCGCCGCGAGGCTCACCAGGCAGGCATAGGCGCCCAGCAGGAGACTTCGCGTCATCATTCGCGCCCTTTTTGGCGAAAGGCCTTATAGGTGCCGTCCGATTCGTCACGCCGAATGCCGGCGAGAATGAGCGACGCAATCTCCTGCGTTGCCCGGAGGCGCCGCTCCAAATATTCCTTGTTTTCCTCAAGCGCGTCCTTGAGCCGTAGCGCCGTGTCGCCGAAGCAGGCGAAATCTCCCGGTCGCGCGCTCTTCGAGGCGAGGGTGAATTCCAGAAGAGCGTGCGTCTTTCGCGCATTCAGGACGGGGAAATCAAGCCGCCCTCCCTCCTTCAACAGACGCGTTTCTCCTTCGATGATCGACGCCAGTCGCTCGACGCATCTTTGCAGAGCAAGAGACGGCCTCGAGCTTCCGGGCTCGCTCCGATCGACCGAAATCTCGTCAGCGACCATCTGCCATATCCTTGCTCATCCCTCGGGAGGCGCACTTTGCAAGAGAAGCTTCTGAACGCCGATTCCCCCTGCCTGCGCCAGTTGCTCGCCGAGTCGCTCCGCCATGAGAGAGCGCCATACCCCGCTGGCGGCTCCCGAACCGAAGACGCCGGTTTCTTCCTTCGGCAACAGCATTTCGAGCCAGGACTGGAGGAGAAAGGCTTCGAATTTTCGCGCGGCGGTGGGCGCCGTGGCGTCTCCCTTCGGCGCGGTAGCGGAGGAAGAGCTGTGCTGAAACGTCGTCACGCCCGTCGCGGTTAGCGAAGCCGAGTCGAAGCGATGACGCGCAAGATCCGCGCGCATGGCGCTCGCACGCTCGAGGCGCTCGAGGGCGAGATGCGCCTTTGTGGGATTTGCGGCGCGCGCAACGTCCGAGATCAGGTCGGTTGCGGGGAAGATCGACATGGCTTTTCCTTCGGCTGTCAATTTGACGCTAAGCCGCCGGACTTGCCGCGCGCTGACGGCGTCGCCGCAAGAAGGCGCGTCCGCTCGTCTCTCGCCGCTTCCAGACGGAGCGCGTCGTCCGTTTCCTCGAGCTTTCTTTCGAGCAGCTTGGCGCGCCTGCCATATTCCTTCGCCTGCGCACGGAGCGGTTCGATGGCCGTCTCCAGCTCCACGCGTTGAGCGGCGATGCGTTGGAGGCGCCTCAGAACGAGAGGCGCGTATTGATCGAGGGCCTCCAACGCCGCGCGTTCCGCCAGGCGCAATTCCGCGATCGCCGCCTCCGTAGCGGCGAGGCGCGAGCGGGCGACTTTCGAAAGCAAATACGTCATCTGTTGAAGGCGCGCGAGTCGGTTTCGGCGGTCTCGCTGCATCATCCGCGCAAAACCTGGTCGGAGAAATGCGAGATGAAGGCGGTGAAAAAATCTGGCGACAGCGCGAAAAAGGCGTAAAGACCGAGAAAGATCGTGAGCGGCCCGGAGAGGAAATAGACCTGCGCCTGCGGAGTCAGCCGCGAGAGGAACCCGACGGCGAGATTGACGATGAGGGCGAAAAGCAGGAACGGGCTGCAAATGCGCAAGGCGAGGAGATGAGACTGGGTCAGCGCATGCGTCAATTCCTCGAGAAGCGCGGCGGCGTCCGGCGCGGCGAGCGCCGGCGCGGAATCGTAGGATAGCGATAGACCGCGAATGAGCTCCAAATGCAGGTCCGTGACGAAAAGGAGCGTTATGGCCGCGGTGACGATGAAGGAGGCAAGCGGGGGAGCCGCCTCCGTCTCGGCGATGGCCCCGCCGAAAATATTGCCGAGGCCGAAGGACATGGCGACGCTCGTCGCCAGCGTTTCGAGCGCCAGGAGATAGAAGCGCGAGAGGAGGCCGAGCGCGACGCCGATGATCGTCTCCGAAAGCAGCCCCGCAATCATAAGGCTTGGAAGCGTCAGGTCGGTTTTAGGCAGGCTTTCGATCAGCGCCGGCGTCATCGCGACGGAGACGCCCAAAGCCAGATAGAGACGGCTTCTGACCGGAATGCGATCGTTCGAAAAACCCGGCGCGGTCATCAGGCAGCCGCCGACCCGGCAGAAGATGACGAAGCCGCCGATGAGAGGAATTTCAGGCGGCGTCATGAGAGGGTTCCGAGCGATTTGATTTGAACGCCGCCGGCGATTTCAAGATGCGACAACACCGCCTGCGAGGGAAAGGGGCGGCTCAGGAGCAGACGGACGTAGGGCCGCGCATCGGGCGTCGTCAGGACGATGAAAATCTCTCCACGCTCCAAACGTTCGCCGATCGCTGCTCCAGCTTCATGAGTGAATTTTTCGATCTGCGCCGGATCGGCGTCGAAGCCCAGCGTCTCGCCCTTGGCGTCGCGCTTCAAATGCTCGTGGAAGAAGAGGTCCCAGCGCGCTCCCAGCCGCAGAACGCCGAGAGCGCCGTCGACGGAAAGGTCGCTGCAAATTTGCGGCGCCAGCCGCGCGCGCACATGTTCGACGATGGGCTCGGCGCGACGCGCGAAGGGCGCGGCTTCCGCGACCGCTTCGAGAATAAGCTCGAGATTGCGGATGGAGACGCGCTCGACGAGAAGTAATTTGAGCACGCCCTGAAGCGTCGAATGGGTGACGAGATTCGGAACCATATCGTCGAGAAGCCGCTTATATTCGGGCTCCAGACGGTCGAGCAAAGTTCGCATATCCTTGTAGGTGAGCATTTGCGCGAGATTGTTGCGAAGCGTCTCGGCGAGATGCGTGAGCAGGACCGAGGCCGGATCGATCGGCGAATAGCCCTGGCGCTTCGCCTCTTCGATCATCACGTCCGAGATCCAGAGGGCTTTGACGCCGAAAGCCGGATCGACGGCCTCTTCGCCCGGAAGATCGGGCGCCGCGCCGCCGCCAATGACGATGAGATGATGGCCGAGGCGCAGTTCGCCTGCGGCGGCGATGGCGCCGTGTATGCGAATTTGATAATGCTTGGGCTTGACGTCGAGATCGTCCGCGAATTGGATGTCGGGGAACATGAACCCGTAATCGCGCGCGAAATTGCGCCGCATCTTCAGGACGCGATGTCCGAGCTCTCCTTGGGGGGGCAGCAGGCCCGCCCATAATTGCTTGCCGAGGCTGAGCTCCACGGCGGGAATGCGCAAGACGCTCCGCGCCGAGGCCTGCATCTCCTGCTGCGCCTGCCGCTCGAGCGCGCGCTGGGCTTCCTTTTCCTCCAGCCGCGCTTTTTCAGCCTGTTTGGGGATGAGATAGGCGACGAAGGCCATGGCTCCGCCGAGCGCGCCGAAAGGCGTCAGCGGAAGACCGGGAATGAGCGCCAGAACGAACATCAGCAGCGCGGCGACGAAGAGCGCCCGGGGATACATGCCGAGCTGACGCAGGATGTTCTGCTCCGCCGAGCCTCTTGTCCCGCCTTTAGAGACGAGAAGGCCCGCCGAGAGCGAAACGATCAAGGCGGGTATCTGAGAGACGAGGCCGTCGCCGACGGAAAGCTTCGTATAGACGTCTGCGGCGGAAGACAGAGTCATGCCGTGACGCGTGACGCCGATAATGACGCCGCCGAATATATTGACGGCGAGAATGATGAGCCCCGCAATCGCGTCGCCGCGCACAAATTTCGACGCGCCGTCCATGGAGCCGAAGAAGGCGCTTTCCTCTTCGAGTTCTCTTCGCCGGATCTGCGCTTCGCGCTCGTCGATCAAGCCGGCCGAGAGATCGGCGTCGATCGCCATCTGCTTTCCCGGGATCGCGTCGAGGGTGAAACGCGCGCCGACCTCGGCGATACGCGTCGCGCCCTTCGTGATGACCAGAAAATTCACCGTGACGATGATCGCGAAGACAGTGAGGCCGATGACGAAATCGCCGCTCATCACCAGCCGCGAAAATCCGCTGATGATATAGCCGGCGGCCGTCGAGCCCTCGGCGCCATTGGACAGGATGAGGCGCGTCGTGGCGATGTTGAGCGACAGACGAAGAATCGTGGCGACGAGCAGGACGGTTGGAAAGGAGGAAAAATCGAGCGGCTTCTGTATCCAGAGCGCGACCATGAGAATGAGAACCGACAGGCCGATCGAGAAAGCAAGTCCCGCATCAAGGAGAAAAGGCGGGATCGGCAGGAAGAAGACGCAGAGAATGAAAACGATGGACATGGCGAAGCCGATGTCTCGCGAACTCGTCTCCGCATTCGGCTGTTTGGCGTTCAGGGCGTCCGTCATGGCGCGCTTCCTCCTGCGGCGGCGCGCCGCTCAATAGCCCTTTTCGATGCGCGCATAGGCGAATTGCGCGAGCGTATTGATCTTAGAGCCGATGAAGGGAGCCGAAAGGCCGAGCACCGCGATCATGGCGACGATCTTCGGCACGAAGGTCAGGGTCATTTCCTGAACCTGGGTCAGGGCCTGAAGCAGCGCGACCGCGACGCCGACGATCATGGCGGCGCCGACGAGGGGTCCGGAAACGACAAGGATCGTGACGATCGTCCGATGGACGATCTCAATGGCGTCGGCTTCGTTCATCGATCAACTGATCGTGACGCCGGGGCCGAGCGCCAATTGACGTCCGTCTTTCAGCGTTGCGATCAGGCCTGCATCCGTCATGGTCACCGATGCGATAAGGCCGCTTGCGGAACCGTCGGCGGCGGTCGCCGTCTTGCCGATGAGCGCGCTTGCTTGCGAGAGAGTCGACATATCCGATAGCCGCTCGAGAAGCGCATTGGTCTTCACCGCCTGCTCGACATTGGAGAATGTCGCAAGCTGCGAAACGGTCTGGGTTGGATCGAGCGGCTTCGTCGGGTCCTGATTCTTCAGTTGCGTCACGAGGAGCTGCAGGAAGGCGTTGAAATCGCCCGTCAGCTTTGTCGCGTCCAATGAAGCCGTCGAGCTTGAAGCCGCGGAGGAGACATTATTCTGTACGAGCGGAATGGACATGACTTTTCCTTTCAGGCGGCGCCGCGTTGTTCGGTCTGTGGCGAGGCGGCGAGTTCCGCTTCGATCTGAAACATCGCGCGAACCGCCTTGAGCGCCTCGAAGGGCCGTTCGTCCGCGATATGACGGATGGCCGCGCCGAGGCCCGCGACGATGCGCGGATCCTTTGCGGCGCCGCTCAGAGAGACGAGCGTCTCCCGGCAAAGCGCGACGGCCGCATCGCAATCATTTGGCGATATGATCATCGTCTGGATGACGAAATAGAGCCGGCGCAGCGGCGTCGTCGCCTCCTCCTCCTGCATGACGTGATTTTCCAGGAGGAAGGTGACGTCGTTGAGCAGCTCGATGCAGACTTTGCGGTCGACGCGCAGCACGGCGCCATTGACGAAGATACGTTCGCCGCGACGGAGCGAGATATTCATTTCAGGTCAGCCCATCCGCGATGATCTGGTTGATGTCGATGAGCCCGTCGAAATTCTCGGATTCGCCTCGGTCTATGAGATCGGTCTCGCGCCGCATCCAAATCCCGATCGAAATGAGCGACGCCCGCAGCTCGGGCGGCAATCCATTGTCGTCATTGCCGAGATCGGCGAGGAAGATCGTCCACAGGCGCCGAACGAAAGCTGTCGCCTCGAAAGCCTCCGGCGAGCGCGGACCCCGCGCCTTCGCCAGATTGAGCCTGGCGATCGCGGCTTGCAGCGCCTCTCTCTCTTTCTCGCGCGCGCTTCTCGCTGAATCGGACGCGATTTCGGCGTAGCGTTGCTGATACATCGCGATGCGTCTCTCTCCTCTACAGATATTTGGCGAGGCTGAGCTGGGAGATCCGCGCCGTCAGCGTATAGGCGGTTTCGATCTGCGTCATCAGGCCATTGACCCTTGCAGCGGCGTCGGTTTCGTCCACAGATTCGAGATCGTGCAATTGGATGCGGATCGTATCCGACTGAATCGTCATCATGTCGCTGGATGTCTTGATCTCGTTCTGCATGACGCCGATGCGCGCTTGCGTCTTCGTGGTTTCGCCGACGCCGCGATCCAGTCTTTCCAACGCGCCTGTCAGCAGGGCGTGGTATGTTTCGTCGCTCATATTCGCCGCGCCGAGGTCGGCGATCATGACATAGGCGGCGGCGACGTCCTTGAGGCCCGGCTCGTTCGCCGTGACGGAACTGTCGATGACGTGAGAGAGTCCGATCCGGCTTGTCAGCGGCTTGTCCGATGCGCCCGACCAATCGCCGCGCCAGGCGGCGCCGGAGAACAGCGTATCATAGGCGCCCGTCAGGAAAGACCGCATTTGCGTCTGCGAGATCGATGCGACCGCGGGGTCGGCTTGATCGAATCCGAAGGCGTTTGCAAAGGCGGCGTCGACCGCGGCCTTGTTCGGGGCGGGCGGCTCGGCGAAATAATTTGCGATCGGCGGGACGTCGGAATTTATTCCGCCAAAGAAGAATCCCTCTCCGTCGCCGCTATTGAGCTTTGCGACGAACTGGGTGAGCGCATTTCGGGCTTGAGCGACGATGGCTTCCCTTTGTCCGCCATCCGTCTGAGCGGCAAGAAGAGTCGTGCGCATGCTCCTGGCGTCGGCGACAAGGCTGTCGAGGGCGGCCTGCGTCGATGCGAGGCGCGCATCGACGAGACTATTGGTCGCCTGCAACGCGCCGACGCCTTCCTGAGCGTCGGCGAGCGAAACGCTGAAGCTCGCGCGCACGCCAAGGGCGACGCTCGGATCGGCGCGCTTGCCGGTCGCCAGCTCTTTCTGGGCGCGGGCGAGTTCCGATTGCAGATCGGCGATCCCGCCTCTGAGCGAGGCGTTCATCGTATAGGAAGACGTTATGCTGAACATGGAAGGCACTCACGCGCGGATGGCTGAAAGCAGGGAGTCGAAGAGCGAGTTGACGGCTTCGAGCAATTTGGCCGAAGCTTGGTAGGAATTTTCGAGCGCCAGCATTTGCGTCATCTGATCGTCGAGATTGACGCCGGTCGCATTGGAGAGCGCCTGGGTCGTCTGCGAAACAAGGGCGTCGAAATAGGAGGTCGCGCCGTCGGATTGCTTTCTTTGCGCGGCCAGCCAACCGATCGCGGCGCTCGCAAAGTCTTTCAGCGAGCCGGAGCCCGAGAGGCCGGCGGCGGGATCGAATGATTGAGGCGCGGCGTCGGCGCCGGCAAGTTCGATCAGCCGGGTCGAATAGCCCGTCGCGCCGCTCGAATTATAGATGTAAGCGGGATCGTTCGAAACGCCGCCGTCGCGCAGCCGCGTGATAAGGCCGCCTCTTGCAGGATCGACATTGGCGTTCACCTCGATCGCGCCTGCAAGGCCGGCCATGAGAGAAGCGCCGGGCGCTTCGCTCGCGCCCGGGTAGGTGAAAAGTCCCGGAAGCGGCTTCCCGCCGGCGCCGCTCTGATCCTTTTCCGCGAAGGCTGCGACAAGGCCGCGGGCGATCTCGTCGAGTTGCGTCTGGAAGCGCGGCGCAAGCTCGTCCCGAATCTTCGCCAGCGCCTGAATCGTTCCGGAATTCAACGCCAGCGGCGCGCCGGCGCCGGTGATCTGCACGCCGTCGATAAATATGGCGGCGCCCGAAACGCCGGGCGAGAGATTCGTCGTTTCGCTGAAGGTCATATGGCGAGGCGTCGTCTCGAAGAGCGTCACGCCGCTGTCGGTATAAAGAACCATGTCGTTATTCGACCGCATCACCGTGGTGACGCCGACGATTTTCGACAGTTCGAGAAGGACGTCGTCCCGCTGATCGAGCGCATCCGTGACGTCGGCGCCGCTGACGCTGCCGGAAACGATCTCGCTATTCAACGCGCCAAATCGCGCAAGAAGGCTGTTGACGTCGTTCACGGCGGAGGCGATCCCAATATCGGCCTGCCGGCGTTCCGTTTGCGCGGCGGTCGCAGCGTCGCGCAGCGAGGCGACGACGTCTTGGGCCGCGTCGAGCGTGAGTTGCGCGGCCGTTTCATTCGCTGGCGAGGCGCTATAAGCCTGCAGGGCGCTCGACAGCTTGCCGATCAGCGCCGCGGGAGACCGGCTGTTGGCGCTGTCCTGCAAATTCATCGATTGGTCGAGCCGTGCGAGCGAGTCGGCGATCGCCGTTTCTCCCGCTTGCGAGGCGCTGGCGGAGACAAGGCTGCGAAAAAGCGCGGCGTCCGCCGCCCGTCCGACCCCGAGAAACGCGACGCCTTCGTCTCCGGCCGCAATTTTTGCGCGCTTGGCGCTGACTCCGGCAATCCCGGCGGCGGAAATGTTGCGTGAGGCGACGCTGATTTCGTTCGAAATCACGCCGAGCGATTTGGCCGCGACGGCGCCGGCCGAGGTCAGGGACATGGCGTCTTCCGTTTACTTGATATTGTTGAGGACCTGGAGAATTTCCGAGGCCGCCTGGAAGGATTGCGTGTTCGCCGTGTAAGAGCGCTGCGCGACGATCATCGTGGAGAGTTCGGTGGCGAGATCGACCGTCGAAGCTTCGAGCGTCGCGGATGCGATTTCGCCCCTGCCGCCGATCGCGGCGGCTCCAACGAAAATCTGTCCCGAGTCGCCATTCGCCGCGTATACGTTGCCTGTGTAGCTCGAGAGCGCCGTCGGCGCCGCGACCTGAGCGACGCCGATGCGGTAGGCGGCGGCGAGCTGGCCATTGTCGAGCTGGTAGCTCAAGGTTCCGTCCGTCGCGATGTCGACTGCGCGGATGGCGCCCGCCGCATTGCCATTGACGGTGATTTTGCTGACGCCGAAGGGCGCGCCTAGCTGGGTCGTGTCCTTCAGGTCGAGAGCGATCGCGGTTCCGCCGGGCGGCGTGAAATTGAGCGCGGCGCCGGAGGCGATCGAGCCGTTCGCGGGATCGAAAGCGAGGGACTGCGTCGCGAGCGGCGCGGTCGCGTAGGGAAAGCCGCCATTGGTCGCGGCCGCCGAGTCGTAAACCGTCATTTCCCACGCATTGGGGCCGGTCTTTGCGTAATAGACGTCCAGCACGACCGGTTTGCCGAGATTGTCGTAGACGGTCAGCGAGGATTTGGCGGAGAATTTGGCGCCGGCCGCATTTGTCGACGGAAGATTGGCGGCGGGAACGGTCGTGGCGGCGGAAGGAAGATTTGCGGCGAGCGTTCCCTCTGTCGTCGGATTTGCGTAGAGCCGGTCGTTCCGCACGCGCACAACTTCCATATTGGTCAGCGCGTCGGTTTGCGAGCCTTCCGGAAAGCCCATCAGATAATAACCGGCGGCGTTGACCAGGCGGCCCTGCGAGTCGGGGACGAATGATCCGGCGCGGGTGAGGAATGTCGCGCCCGAACCGTCCGACACGACGAAGAAGCCGTTTCCACGAAGGGCGAGGTCGGTCGAATTGCCGGTATGCGTCAGCGCCCCCTGGCCGCCGACGTCGTAACGGCTGCGCGTATACACGCCGCCGCCAAACTGATCCCCGCCCTGAAATCCATTGAGCACGGTAAGAAAATGCGTCGTCGCGCGCTTGTAGCCGACCGTGCTCGAATTGGCGATGTTTTCGGAGATATTGGCGAGCGCGTCAGCCTGCGCGGACATGCCCATGATGGAGGTGTTGAACAAACCGAATGTGCTGCTCATCGCGTCGATCCGCATAGAGTGATCCGACGTGATCTAAGCCGCTGGAACTTGTCCGAGGCTGGCGCCGCCTCATCGACTTCAGTTGCGGAAGACGACGTCCTGCGCGAAAAAATCTCGCCTGTCGCTTAATTCTGGAAAGGCGCCATGACTTCGCGAATATTGGAAGCCGCGCGGTTGAAGGGCGGCGCGTCGGCTCGTTCGCGCGCATGTAATAGAGGCGTAGCCTGGTTCCATCGTCTTGCGGATGAAAATGTCGATCGCCGGGTCGCGCCGCGCCGCGCCCAACGCCTCAATTGGGGCAAGGCGCTCGACGCCGCAGACCGTTTTCTATGCGATTGCCTGATCGCCGATCGCACGCAAGCAGGCGCGCGATTGAGGCTTGCGCGCAACGTCGTCCCGCCGCCCGCGTTTCAATTGTTCGAGGAGGCGAGCGGCGCGATCTACGCCGCGCGCATCGTGTGGCGGCGCGGCTCCGAGATCGGATGCCGTCTGTCTCGCGCGCCGACGCCGGGCAAGGCGCAGGCGGCGCGGCGCATGAGAAGTCGCAACTACGCGCTTTGAGCGTTTGGCGGGAGAGACGAGGCGTCAGGCTTCGCCGCCGACGAAGCATTTGAGCCGTCTCTCTTGCGCCCATAGCGCGGCGTTTCCCGCGCTGGCGGCGAAAGCGCCTGCGTCGAAATTTGCGCGGCGATCCTCCGCGGCGCGAGAGAGGAGCGTCGCGGCGATGGAGAGCAGAATGGTGGAGGAGGCCGTCACGAAGGCCGTATCGTCCGCGCCCGCATCGCGCGCGTCCTTGCGGATGCGCGCGACGAGACGCCTGATTTCGTAATCGAGAATTTCGAGATCCTGACGCAGCGGCGTTTGCAGCCTTTGGCATTCTTCGATCGTCATCGCAGGCAACGCCGCGCCTTGCGCCGGAACGCTCATTCACCAACCCTCTTCGTTACGCTGTCGCTGCGAGAAAATCTGCGCGCGAGGTCTGAACAAAAGACTTCCCTCGAGCGGGGCGTGAAGCGGCGCGGCAAGCCTCGCGCAACATGGCGCTCACCGGCTGCGCTCGAGACACCCCGCGCGCTCGATCTGCGCTGCAAGCGCCAGGGTTTCGCCCTTGAGTCGCGCTGCTTCCGCCTCGCGATTTTCGCCGAAGATTGTCGCCATCGGCGTCGGGACGCCAAAGATGCGCGTGCGGTCTTCGGCGTAGCGGTGGTTCTGCGTGAGTTCGGCGTAGATGAGGGTGCGCATCGCCTTGGCGCGCATAATGGAAAGCTCGCGGCAGGTCGCGCGTTCGAAGGCCTCGGGCGGAATCGGCGCGGGCGTGATTTCTCCATGGCTTCTCGCGCAGGCCGAAAGCCCGCAGACCAGCCAATAGGCCAACGCCTCTTTGCGCCGCAGCATTTTCGTCTCCGCAAGCGTCGACGCCGGGTCGACCGGCGTCCTTTCTGGCAAAGCATGCTGGCGCGAGCCGTTTCGGGCCGCGACATATTGGCTGCGGCGCGCGCTTCCCGGCTCCTATATGATTGTAATATACCGAAGTTACGCTGCCCGCAGTGCGGCGTGGGCGCGACGGCGGCGGTTTCGACGCTTTTTTTGCGCCCGCAATGTCGTTAGAGCGGGACAGGCCGCCGTCGGACGGCGATACTGGGCGCATTGCATCGACCGCGCGCCGCGCGGGCCGAGAGAAGGATGGGATAGAGCATGACGATCGGTCGCGACGAAGAGCCAGTGGTCAAACGGCGCAAGGCGCCGCCGGGGACCGAGGCGGCTTCGGAGCGGAAGGCGAAGGAAAAGGCCAAGCAGGACAAGGCTAAGCAGGACAAGGCCAAGTCCGAAAAGAAGATCGCCAAAAAGACCAAGGCGAAGGAGCCGGTCAGGATTCTGGCCATGGAGGCGTCAGAGGCGGAGCCGCTCGCCGTCGGATCGCAGCGGGCGGCGAATCGGGCTGGACGTCCGGAAGGGACGCAGGCGTCGGCCGGGGGAGCGCCGATGACCGCTTTGGCGGGCGTCGACATAGAAGCCATGGCCGAGAATATGGCGCAGCTTGTCGATCAGGGCCGCAAAGCGCTCGCGGCGGCGATCGGCACGGTAGACGCCAGCGGATCGCGCAGCGAGCTCGCGGCCAATGTTGCGGACGCCACCAAGACGCTGGGCACGGTCGCCGAATATTGGTTCGCCAAGCCCGAGCGCGCCGCCGTGGCTCAGGCCGAGCTCTATGGCGGGTTGAGCGAGATCTGGCGTCAGACCCTGCGCCGCTATTCCGGCGAGAACGTTCCGCCGATCGTCGCGCCCGACCCGAGCGACAAGCGTTTCGCCTCGCCGGAATGGGAGGAAAATCCGTTTTTCGACTGGCTGCGCCAAACCTATCTCTACGCGGCGCGTTGGGCGGGCGACATGGTCGACAAGGCCGAGGGGCTTGATCCGCACACGCGCGCCAAAGCGCAATTCTATACGCGGTTGATTTCGAGCGCCGTGTCGCCGTCCAATTTCATCGCCACCAATCCCGAGCTGTTGCGCGCGACGATCGAGGCCAAGGGCGAGAATCTGATTCGCGGCATGAAGATGTTCGCGGAGGATCTTAGCGCGGGCGGCGGCATGCTGAAAATTCGTCAGACCGACGACAGCAAGTTCAGACTGGGAATCGATCTCGCAAATACGCCCGGCAAGGTCATCTGGCGCAACGACGTGATGGAGCTGATCCAATACGCGCCGGCGACCGAGGAGGTCTATGCGCGCCCATTGCTGCTCACCCCGCCCTGGATCAACAAATTCTACGTGCTCGATCTGAATAAAGAGAAGAGCTTCGTGCGTTGGGCCGTGGAGCAGGGCTTCACCGTCTTCATCATCTCCTGGGTCAATCCGGACGAGAGCAAGGCCGAGAAGGGATTCGAGGCCTATATGCATGAGGGCATCCTCACCGCGCTCGACGTCATTGAGAAAGCGACCGGCGAGCGCAAAGTGGCGGCGGCGGGCTATTGCGTCGGCGGCACGCTGCTCGCGCTCACGCTCGCTTATATGGCGACGAAGGGCGACGACCGCATAGAGAGCGTGACCTTCTTCGCGACGCAGGTGGATTTCAGCGAGGCCGGCGATCTGCAGATCCTCATCGACGATGAGCGAATGGCGGCGCTCGACGAGGCGATGGCGAAGACCGGCTATCTCGAAGGCGTGAAGATGGCCAACGCCTTCAACATGCTGCGGCCGAACGAGCTCATCTGGAACTATGTCGTCAATAATTACATGAAGGGCGTGGAGCCCGCCGCTTTCGATCTCCTTTACTGGAACTCGGACTCGACGCGCATTCCGCGGGCCAACCACTCCTTCTACATGCGCAGCTGCTATCTCGAGAACCGCATCACGCGCGGCGAGATGGTGATGAGCGGCGTGCCGATCAATCTGCGTCTCGTGAAGATACCCATCTATTCGATCGCCACAAAGGAAGATCACATCGCGCCCGCGCGCTCCGTCTTCCGCGGCGACAAGTTCTTCGGGGGCGACGTCACCTATGTGCTCGGCGGCTCCGGCCATATCGCCGGCATCATCAATCCGCCGGCGAAAGGAAAATATGATTACATGACCGGCGGGCCGGTGAAGGGCAGTTTCGAGGAGTGGGTGGCGAAGGCCGAGCTCCACAAGGGCTCCTGGTGGCCGCACTGGTTCGAATGGATCACGACGCAGGCGCCGCGCAAGGTTCCCGCGCGCGAGCCGGGCGGCGGCGAACTCAAGCCGATATGCGACGCGCCGGGCGAATATGTTCGGGTGAAGGGCTGACCTCAGCCGGAATTGTTGCGGACGAGATAAGCAATGCGCGCGGCCATGCGCTCGACTTCGAGCGGGTCGTAATCCGTCGGCGCGTCTTCCGGCGGCAGGTCGGTTTCGCTGACGCGCGTCTCCATGCCGTTCGAGCCGAAAAAGAATCGCGCGCCGGTAGGCGTGAAGGTGACGATCCATTCGGCGCCGTCGCGTTCGATGCGAAAATCATCTGTCTTGAGCGCGTGCATGCGGCGGCCCCTTCGGTTGAGCCGGATGTAGAAGGATAAAGCCTTTGGGCAAGCGCCGCGTTCCGCCGCCCCGCGTCAGATGACGTAATCGAAGGAGTCGTAGGCGAGGCCGCGCAGGATCTGATCCATGTCCCGGGCGGGCTCGGATTTCGGCTCGACGCCGACGATCTTCGCCGGCACGCCCGCGACCACCGAATGCGGCGGCGCGGCGTGCAGCACGACCGAGCCGGCGGCGATGCGGGAATAGGCGCCGATCTCGATATTGCCGAGGATTTTCGTCCCCGCGCCGATCATGACTCCGCGGCGCACCTTGGGGTGCCGGTCGCCTGCGACTTTGCCGGTGCCGCCGAGCGTCACGCCATGGAGGATCGAGACGTCGTCCTCCACCACCGCCGTCTCGCCCACGACGAAGCCGGTCGCGTGATCGAGGAAGACGCCCTTGCCGAAACGCGCCGCGGGATGAATGTCCGCCGCCAGCGCGTCGGAGGTGCGGCTCTGAATGTAGAAGGCGAAGTCGCGCTTGCCCTTGCGCCACAACGCATGGGCGAGGCGCGAGGCCTGTATGGCGTGATAGCCCTTGAAATAGAGCAGGGGCTCCATGAGCCGCCTGCAGGCCGGATCGCGTTCGACATAGGCGGCGGCGTCGGCGCGGAAGGCTTCGCCGATCTCGGGCTCGCTCGCCAGCGCATCGAGAAAGGCGTCGGCGATCGAGGCGGCGTCCATGGCGGACGCGCCCAGGCGGCCGCTCACGCGATGTATCACCGCTTCCTCAAGGCTATGCCTGTTCAACAGCTCGCCGATGAAGAGCGGCGCAAGCGTCGGGTCGAGCCGGAGCGCGTCCTGCGCCTCCTGTCGCATATGCGCCCACATGGCGTCGCTTTGGGCGCAAAGCGCGCAAAGCTCTTCCGCGGGGCGCTCGGGCGACATCAGAACTTCACCTGCGGCGGCTGCTGGGCGGATTCGCTCGCCGTGAATTCGGCCATCGGCTTCGTCCCCGAGAAGAAGGTCTTGGCCCAAAGTAGCGTCGGGAAGGTCCGCAGCGAGGTGTTGAACTCTCGCACCGCGTTGATGTAATCGCGCCGCGAGACGTTGATGCGGTTCTCCGTGCCCTCGAGCTGCGACTGCAGCGCCAGGAAGTTCTGGTTGGATTTGAGGTCCGGATAGGCTTCGCTCACCGCAAGGAGGCGGCCGAGCGCGCCGGAGAGCTGCGCCTGCGCGTCCTGAAACTGCTTCATCTTCTCGGGGTCGGTGATGGTGGAGGCGTCGACCTTCACAGAGGTGGCCTTGGCGCGCGCCTCGACGACGGAGGTGAGCACGTCCTTTTCCTGCTTCGCGTAGCCCTGAACCGTCGCGACGAGGTTGGGGATGAGATCGGCGCGGCGCTGGTACTGGGATTGCACCTCCGCCCATTTGGCCTTGGCGTTTTCCTCGAGAGTCGGGATCGTGTTGTAGCCGCAGCCGGAAAGCGACAGGGCGGCGACGATCGCGAAAGCGAGGGCGCGCCAGCGGGACAAGAGGGTCATGTGCAACTCTCCATGGAAGCGGGCGCGACCGTCGCCCTGGCCAGATTGACGGGGCAAACTTAAGCGCTCGCCAGACGCATGGGAAGGGCGGGCGGAAGGCTTGGTTTGCGGCAGATAATTCGCCGCGTGGCGTATGCTTCGAGTAGTATGGCGCATAAAAGGGGAATGCGATGGCCATCGATGAAATCATCGGCAATTTCGAGCTTCTGGACGAGTGGGAGGATCGCTACCGCTATCTCATCGAGCTCGGCCGCACGCTCGAGCCCTTGCCGAAGGAAGCCTATACGGAAGAAAACAAGGTGCGCGGCTGCGCCAGTCAGGTGTGGCTGGAGACGACGCCCGGACAGGACGCGTCGGGGGCGCCGGTGCTCAATTTCCGCGGCGACAGCGACGCCCATATCGTGCGCGGCCTCGTCGCGCTGGTGCTGGCGCTTTACTCCGGCCGCCGTGCGCGGGAGATCGCCGAAACGGACGCCCAGCCGCTCTTCAAGCAGCTCGGCCTCGCCGAACATCTGACGCCCCAGCGCGCCAATGGTCTGCGCTCCATGGTCGAGCGGATCAGGAAGGAGGCGGCGGCCGCGCTTGCGGGATAAGGGGCTTCTCCCCCGCCATCCGCCGCCATGGCGGGCGCACAAACCGATCCCGGCGAGGCGATTGCGGCCGTCCAGCTTCGGAAGGCTTTTGGCGGAGCGGGACGTTGCGCCGACACGCAAGAAACGGCGCCGGGACGCGAAGCGGCAATACAAGCTCAATCTTGTCAAAATTCGATAATTCATAGAAAATTAAGACAGTCGGCCCCCACGGGTCTCGTAAAAACGCAACGCGCGCACAGACCGCAATTTTAAAGGCGGCGCATCATGTTGAAGCTTCATACTAATTCGTCGTTCTATACGATTGCGCGGCTCCTTGTTGGCGTCGCGGGCCTCTCGCTCTTCGCCGCTCCGGCGCGGGCGACGCATGACGATGATCTGCAATGGGCCGAATTCGTCGCACGCACCAAAATGCAGAAACATGTCGGCGTGCAGCCGGCCGTCCGATATGTGTCGCAGCCGGACTTCGATGTCGGCAAGGCGATCATGCTGAATTTCGGAAACGGCGCCAATTCGATCGGCGGGGCGACGGCGGGAGGCGCCGGGTTCGTCTCCGGCGCGCCCCGGCACAACGCCGAGGTCACGTTCACGTTCAAGACCTATTCCTGGCCTGGGCAGCAGGGCGAGGGCATACAGGGCGGCATCGCCTATGCCGACGACGGCACGGTCTGGTTCACTGTCGCCGATCGCGGCGTAATTAATGGCAACACCAATTGGATTGACTATGTCGGCCGTCTCGGACTCGACGAGCAGATCACGCTCTTTCCCATTCCCATGCGCGTCGCCGGCGCGACGGATTTTCCCTCCGCGATCGCGCTCGGTTGGGACGGCGCCATGTGGTTCACCGAGCTGGTCGCGCCGCGCGTCGGGCGGATCACCAAAGCCGGCGCGGTGACCTTCTTCCCGCTTCCCTCCAGTCTGGAGTCGGCGCAGCAGCTCGTGGGCGGGCCGGACGGCGCGATGTGGTACACGGCGTCGGCGGGCGCGAACGGCAGGATCGGGCGCATCACGACGGCGGGCGTCGTCACCGAGTTTCCCGTGCCGACATCCGGCGCCCAGCCGCAGGGCATCGTTCCTGGTCCCGACGGGGCCATGTGGTTCACCGAGCCCGGCGTGAACAAGATCGGGCGCATCACGCTGCAAGGCCTCGTCAAGGAGTTCGCGCTGCCGACCCCGGGCGCGCAGCCCTGGGAGATCGATTGGGGTCCCGACAACGCGCTCTGGTTCGCCGAGCCCGGGATCAACAAGATCGGGCGCATCACGCCGGGCGGCGTCGTCACCGAATATTCCCCGCCGAGCGCCAATTCGGCGCCGGGCGGCGTCGGCATGGCGGGCGACGGCGCGATATGGATATCGGAGACGGGCACGGATCAGCTCGGCCGCGCGACGCTCGCTCCAAATCTGCCGGCTACATGGACCGTCGCGGCCACGGGCGACGTCGACGGGGCAGGGAAGGCGGATATTCTCTGGCGCGACAGCGCCGGCAATTTCTCCGCTTCCCTCATGAACGGCGCGGCCATTGCGTCCTCGGCCCTGCTCGCCAATCTTCCGATCGACTGGAAGGTCGCCGGCAGCGGCGATTTCAATGGCGACGGCCCCGGACATAAGACCGACATTCTCTGGCGGAACGGCGCCACCGGCGACGTCGTCGTCTCGCTGATGAACGGCGCGTCGATCACGTCGAGCACATTCGTCGCGAATCTGCCGAGGAGCTGGGACGTCGCCGGCGTCGGCGATTTCGACGCCGACGGCAAGGCGGACATTCTCTGGCGCAATCTCAACGGCGACGCCGTCGTTTCCAAGATGAACGGCGCGTCGATCGTCTCCAGCACTTTCGTCGCGTCGCTGCCGGGCAATTGGGGCGTCGCCGGGGTCGCGGATTTCAGCGGCGACGGCGCCGCCGATATTCTGTGGCGCAACGCCACGACAGGCGATTACGTGGTCTCCTTCATGAACGGGCCGGCGATCACGTCCTCCGCCTTCCTCGCGCGGACGCCGTCAAGCTGGGTCGTCGCCGGCGTCGCTGATTTCAACAACGATCACAAAGCCGACATCCTGTGGCGCAACGTCAATGGCGACACGATTGTTTCGCTTGTGAACGGATCGGTGATCTCGTCCTCGCTCTTCGTCGCCAATCCGCCGGCGACCTGGTCGGTCGCTGGCGTCGGCGATTTCGCGGGCGACGGCGCGAGCGACATTCTCTGGCGGGACGCGGCGACAGGGAATCTGGTCGTGTCGCTCATGAGCGGCGGCGTCATTTCGGCGTCGACGCTGGCCGCTTCCCTGCCGTGACCTTCGAGAGCGCCGCGTGTCTCGAGAGAGGCGCGCTCGCCTCTCCCCTCACAGGCGTTCGATCTTGCGCGCCGCTTCGTCGATGAGATCGGCGACGGAAAAGAGCAGCTCCTTTTCCGGCTGGCCCGACAGGCGCTGTTGGAGAACGGTCTTGAGGTTGCTCATGGCCCGGAAAACCGGGCCGGCGTCCACGACCTCGCTCTTCTTGCGCAGCTCGTCGAGCCGGGCGAGAGCGGCGTCGGCTTCGGCGCGGTTCGCCGCGAGATGGGCGGAGCCCGCCTCCGTGATCGCATAGAGCTTCTTCGCGCCCTCGGCCGCGCGGCTTTCCACCTGTCCCAATTCTTCGAGAAGCGTCAAAGTCGGATAGACGACGCCCGGGCTCGGGGCATAGGCGCCGCCGGTGCGCGTCTCGATCTCGCGGATGACGTCATAGCCATGCCGCGGCTCGCTCTCCAGCAGGAGGAGAATGACGAGGCGCAGCTCGCCCCCTTCGAACATGCGGCGCCGTCCGCCGCCGCGCATGCCCTCGCCCGGGCGGCCGAAGCCTCTGCGGCCAAATCCCTCGCCGCCGCGCCCGCGCATCGCGTGGGCGGCGTGGAATTCGTGACAGTGGCGAGAATGGCGGTGTTCATGATGATGGTTCATAAAAACATGTCTCCTTTTGTTTAGACACAACTAAGATATATCTTAGATGTAGCGTGTCAAGGTCTGGAGCCGCGCGTCAAAGGCTTGGCCGATAATCCTCCGCGCCCCAATGCAGCAGACCCTTCGCCCGCGCGGGGCCAGTCGCCTTGGTCGCGATCCCGTAATGCTGCGCCAGCCGGTCCAGCGCGATTTTCAGCACCACCTTGCCGGAGCGGGCGGGCCAGCCCCTCTCGCTTTCGACCGTCTCCAGCCCTTTGAGAAAGCCGCAAACGTCGGTGAGGAGCCCGGCGAGTTCGGCGCCGACCGCATTATAGGCGCCGCTCAAGCGCCGCCGCGCGTCCATGGCGATATCGGTCACGGCGACGCCGGCGTCGGCGCCGCGCCGCGACGCCGAGATCGGCGCCTCCCAATTGGCCGTGACGCGCTGGAGAATCCCGGCCTGCTCGACGTCGCGGCGAAAGCGTTCGCCGGCTTCGAGCTGCGGCGGCGAAAGGAAGGGCTTGCCGTCGGCTCCCTTTCGACGCGCGAGCCAGGCGAGCGGACTCTCCGTCTCGTTGACGATTGTCGGCCGGGCGCCCTTTTCCAGCGCGCGCTTCTCGAAGATCCCGTGCTGGGCGCGGAACGGATCGAGCGCCGGTTCCCGCGGCTCCGCGCGGCGCAGAAAGGCGCGGCCGGGCTCGGCGATGCGCAGGATGCGGCCTGCGCCCTCTCGCGTCCATGCGGCGAGACCGCGGGAGACGGCGATCTCGCCAATGGCCGCGGGAAGCCGGGCGCGCGCCACGGTGACGCCGTTCCTGGGCGAAAAGACGACGATCATGTCGTTCTCCAGATCGCTCGGCGCGGCGCGGGCGCCGGCCTCGCCCAGCGTCTCCAGCAGGCGGCGGAGCAGGCGCGGCGCCTCACCGTTCGCGCGCGGATTGCGGCTCATCGCGTCGCTCCTTCCATTTCGCTCATGAGGCGGCAAACCATGTCGCGCTGCGCCGCGACGGCCTGTTCGAGCCGCGCCGTCCAGCCGTCCACCTGCGGATCGTCGCGCAGATCCTCGATCACCGCACAGGCGTAGCGCACCGTCGCCCGGTCCCGCGCGAAGGCGCGGGCGCAGGCGGAGAGGCTCGCGCCAAGCGCGACATGATGGAGATAAACGGCGAGCTGGCGCGCTCTTGCGACGGGAGCGCGCGAGCGCGTCGGGCTGGCGATCGCCCGCGCCGGAAGGCGCGCGACAGCGGCCGCGGCGGCGGCGCTGAGCCCCTCAACGGCAGGAAAAGGTTTGGGACGTGAAGAAAGAGACATGTCGGCCCCCGATTGAGTGACGGCCAAGGCTATGACGGAAAAAAATCCTATTCAAGCGGAAAAAATTCTATCCCCAGGCCGGCGGCCGCGCCCATCCTCCCCGGGCAGGAGGATTTCGCCATGTTCGTCGCTTCGCATCGCCCCGCAAAGACCCGCGCCGTCCAGCGGCTGAAGGCCGGGGCCCGTCCCGCGCTCGAGGAGGCGCTTCAAGCCGGTCTCGCCGCCTATGACCGCCGCGACGCGCTGTCGCGATTCCACCGGCTGTCGCGTGAGACGATCGCCGGCGAGACGCCCGACGCGGTCCACGCGATCCTGCGCGAGATCGCGCGCGCTTTGCGCGCGGAGCGCGCCCGCAGCGGCCATTGGACATATGACCTTAACCGCCATATCGCGCTTCTCGTCGCGCATCGCGCGGAGACGGCGCGGCTCGCGCGCCTCGAAGGCCGGCCTGCGTGAGAGCGCTTTTCAGAGCGGCGCGCATTGCTTAAGTTTCGGCGTCGAATTCCGACCGCCAAAGGCCATGCAATGCTGATCGAACGAATTCTCGCGCTCGCCGCCGCCGCCGTCGTGGCGATCTGTCTCGGCGTGGGCCTGATGATGATCTCGTTCGCGCCGACGAAGCCCGGCGTCGGTCTCGCCGGCCTCGCCGCGCCGATCGACAAGGGAACCGCGCGGCAGATGGTCGAGACGGCCATTGCGCAGACGCCGGAATATGCGCGCTACTTTTCACGGATGCGCGAGACCTTCACGCAGGATTACGAGGCCGCGCTCAATGAGTTTTCGACGCGTCTCGCGGACACCAAATTGGAGCAGAGCGTCGATTATTATCTTTCCGAGGCGGTCCGCCGCCTGCGCCAGTCGCGCGGCGCGCTCGCCGGAAAAGCGGAACCGGAGGCGATGTCGAAAGTCTTCGCCAAGCAGCTCGACGTGCTGCAGGCGGTGGCGCGCGAGGACAAGAAGATGTGCGTCGCCTTTCTTTACGGCGCGACCAATCTCGACTTCCAGCGCTTCGCCGCCGCGCAGCGTCCTCTCGTCGCCGATATGGCGACCGCCAATCTCGAAGCGATGGCGAGCGGGCAGGAAAAGAACATCTCCCGCGCCCAGCCTAATGAGGCGGATTTCAAGACGCTCGAGACCGCGCTGCAGGCGCGCGGCCTGAGCAAGGCCGAAATAGACGCGCTGCTCGACGGCAAGATGCCCGACCCGCCGCTCGACGACGCGAAAATGTGCGCGGCCGGCCAGACCTATCTCGAAGTGCTGCGCACGCTGCCCGAAGCGTCGCGCACGCGCATTTACGGGCTGGCGCTGGAGTTGATGTCGAAGTCGTAAGGAATGGAATTGGCTGGATCGCCGGGTTTCTTTCATCTAACTTAGCGTTGCGGCTAATGAACGCGAAGCCCCGGCTTCTCGTTCGAAACCCGCGCGCAGCTGTTTTGCGGCGATTTAGCGATGCGGTTTTAGAAAAAAATTTGAAAGGAGTGATTGATATGGGCAGGAAGCCAGTGCGCAAGGCGCGAGCGACGACCCGTAAGACCTGGTCGAAGCCAAGAAAGCGCGTCGCGGTAAAAAAGCCTATTGGCGTGGCGGCTCCTCGCGTCGCCAAAGCAGAAATAATCGAAGGCGCCCGCTTGGAATGGAACCGCGACGCGTTGCATTCCATCGTCCCAAGTCAAGAGTTCGGCTTCGTCGCTTCCCCCGCCAATCGTGGGATTGGCGCAGGTCCGTTGACGGGTTTCGGCCGGGCGTTTGGCCGGCGCGCGGCGGCGGAGCCTTTGCGCATTCTTTGCGTTCATGGCGTCGGCCATCAGGAGTCCGATCCGAATTTTCGGCCCTCCTGGACGGCTGCCATCTCCAACGCCGCCTGGGCTGTCGACCCGGCCTGCGCCGTGCAGATTGATTTTTTCGAATATGACAGCCTGGTCGATAATGGCGGGACCAATCCGCTCGCTTATGCCGCGGCGCTAGCCAGATTGTTGGGCAGCCTTGCAGTCAACGGCGTAGGCGACGCGTTGGGGCGGACGCGCGGATTCGATTTGTCCGACTCGTATCAGCGCACGGTGGGGATGATCGCCAATTGGGTTGCGAACGACAGTCTGCGGGCGGCGTTACGCGCGGAAATCGCAACTGCCTTCGTAACGAAAGACTATCACGCCGTTTTCGCGCACAGCCTCGGCTCGCTGATTTGCTACGACAGCTTGGCGTTTGGAGCGGACGGTCTCAAGGAAAAGATATTTGTGACTTTCGGCTCGCAGATCGGCCATCCCGCCATTCGCGACATCTTCGCCGGCCGGATCCAAATGCCCGACGTCGGCAGATGGTTCCACCTCTTCAACCCGGACGACAATGTTCTCACCACACAGCTTCGCATCTCGGACGAACGGTTTGAGCAAGTCCAAACGCCTTTCGACATTCCCAACGATGCGCTCAACCACGATGCGACCTCGTACCTGTCGCACCGAAATACAATTGACACGGCGTGGCGCGCGCTAGTCGGCAGCGCTGCATCAACGAGAGAAGTAACGAAAGCGACGCGCGACTTCCGCCGAGCCTTGCGCAAGCCCGACAAGCGCGCCTTGCTGATCGGCATCAACGACTATCCAGATCCCGCCAATCGGTTGGAGGGATGCGTCAATGACGTATTTTCTATGAGCGCCCTCCTCCAGGAGAGCGGTTTCAAGGCGGAGGAAATTCGAGTCGTTCTCAACGAGCGGGCGACGAAGCAGGGCGTCTTCGATCGCCTGCACTGGCTGCTGGATGGCGTGCAGAAAGAGGATCAGCGCTTCCTGTTTTATTCTGGTCATGGCGCGCAGATCGCGGGTTATGACGCAAAAGGCGAGCCCGATCACATCGACGAATGTCTGGTCCCTTACGATTTTGACTGGTCTCCGGAGCGCGCCATCCTCGACAAGCAGTTCTGCGAGCTTTATTCGCAATTGCCTTACGAGAGCTGGTTTGTCGCCGTTTTCGATTGCTGTCATTCCGGAGGCATCGCCCGGGCGGGCGGGCCGCTGATACGCGGCATCGCGCCCCCAGACGATATCCGACATCGTGATCTGCGCTGGGACCCGGAAGAGAAGATGTGGGTACCTCGCAACTTCGAGCCGATCAATCGCTCCTTGAAGGACAGCCGGGAAGGTAAAGCTTATATTGGAAAGAACGGCGCAACGCGGCGGTTCGGCCGCGCAACCACGCTACGCTCGCTGGAAAATCACGATTTCGACCGCACACGTACAGCGCTCCGCCACGACGGTCCCTACATGCCAATCATCTTCGAGGCCTGCGGCGAGGGGCAAAAATCTTATGAATACCGGCATGGCGCGACATCTTACGGCGCCTATACATTCTGTCTCGCTCAGGTCCTGCGTCAATACCGCGATCAACACGCCAATTTGAGTTTCGTCGAACTCAGCAGTCTCGTGCAACAAAAGTTACTGCGGCTGGGATATAGTCAGGAGCCCCAGCTTCTGGGGAAGAAGGATCGGCTGAAGCTGCAAATCCCTTGGGTTGTCCCCAAGCCGGCAAGGGGCCGCCCCTCAACGCCCAAAAAGCGTTGATTCATCAAAGAAGCGATCTGGACTGCTGGCGCATCCCGGATTGCTTCGGCTCAGCTTCCGATTACGTCTTTTTCTGCTATCTCCTCGCACCGAAACGGCCCGCGCCATCGCGCGTAGCGCCAGGGCGTGAGCGCGCTCGCTTCCTCATTCAACGTCTCCGGCACGGGGTCGAAGCCTTCGCCGCCGCCGGGCCGGCAGCGGCAGATGCGGGCGAAGCCCATCCAGCCGCCGGCCCACAGGCCGTGGCGGGCGATGGCTTCGTCGGCATATTCCGAGCAGCTTGGCGCGTAGCGGCAGCTTCTGCCGGCGAAAGCCGAGAAGGTCACGCGGTAGACGAGAATCAAGGCGCGCGCGGCGCGGGCCGGGACGGTGAGCAGCGGGGAGAGGATATGAGCCACGCATCGCAATCTATGCGTTCGGCGCCCAAATCTGAAGAGATCCGCGCGATTTGCCGCCGATGAAGCGCGCCGTTACCCTGGTCGGCGATCGAGTCCCAGCAAGGAAACCGCCTGCAATGTTCGACCCGGCGCATCTCGCCTCGCTCCTCCAGCATTATGGCTATTGGGCCGTGGGGGGCGTCGTGATGCTGGAAAGCGCGGGCGTTCCGCTGCCCGGCGAAACCATCCTCGTCGCCGCGTCGATCTATGCGGGCCATTCCCACGCGCTCGCGATCGAAGGCGTCGTGCTGGCGGCGGCGGTGGGCGCGATCCTCGGCGACAATGCCGGCTATTGGCTCGGCCGCGAATTGGGGACGCCGCTGCTCGACCGTTTCGGCCCGCGCCTCGGCGTCACGCCGGAGAAAATTCAGATCGGGCAATATTTCTTCCGGCGCTGGGGCGGCTATGTCGTCTTCATCGGCCGTTTCATCGCGCTGCTGCGCGTGCTCGCGGCTTTTCTCGCGGGCGTGAACCGTCTCGCGCCGCCGACCTTCTTTTTCTTCAACGCCGCCGGCGCGCTCGTCTGGTCGCATCTCTTCGGCTACGGCGCTTATATGCTCGGTGCGGAGATCGAGAAGGTGAAGGGGCCGATCGGGATTGCGGGTCTCGTGATTGGCGCGATCGGTTTCATCGCCGGGTTGCGCTATTACATAGCAAATGAAGAGGCGCTGATCGCCCGCGCCAAGGAAGAAATGGCCAAAGAGCCTGTCGTTTGAACGGTTGAGCGGAACCTTTCAGTCCGCTCCTTCATAGTGACGACGTTGAAGGTATGAGCGTGGTCACGGTCGCGCCGGAGAGACGCCTGCGAAGCGTCGATTTTCCGGCGGCGATCTTGCCGCAGACCAAATGCAGCGTAGGCGCGAGAGCCTTCATTCGGGATGGGCGTCGAACAAGCAGGCGGCGACTGAAAATTAAAAAAGGCCGCCCCGAAACGGGCGGCCTTCGGTTTCTCGCAGCGCTGCGCGCCTCACTCCGCCGGCGGCAAAGCGGGCGCCGGCTCGGTCGCCTCGCGCTGCTCGATGATCAGATCGTCGCGGCCCGAGGCGATGCCTCGGAACTTGGCCATCGCCGCGCCGGTGCCGGCCGGGATGAGACGGCCGACGATGACGTTCTCCTTGAGGCCGACCAGCGGGTCGATCTTGCCGTTGACGGCGGCCTCGGTGAGGACGCGCGTCGTCTCCTGGAAGGAGGCGGCGGAGAAGAAGGAGCGCGTCTGCAGCGAGGCCTTGGTGATGCCGAGCAGCACCGGCGTGCCATGCGCAGGCTTGCCGCCATTCTCGAGCGCCTTTTCGTTCGCCTCTTCGAGTTCGAGCTTGTCGACCTGCTCGCCCTCGAGGAAGCCGGTGTCGCCCGGATCGACAATGTCGATCTTCTGCAGCATCTGGCGGACAATCACTTCGATGTGCTTGTCGTTGATGTTCACGCCCTGCAGTCGATAGACCTCCTGGATCTCGTTGACGAGATAGGCCGCAAGCTCCTCCACACCTTTGATCGCCAGAATGTCGTGTGGCGCCGGATTGCCGTCGACAATGTAGTCGCCCTTCTCGACGACGTCGCCGTCCTGAAGGTGGATGTGCTTGCCCTTCGGGATCAGATATTCGACCGGCTCCGCGCCTTCCTCGCTCGGGATGATCGAGAGACGCTGCTTGTTCTTGTAGTCGCGGCCGAACTGCACCGTGCCCGAGATTTCCGCGATGATCGCGTGGTCCTTGGGACGGCGCGCCTCGAAGAGCTCCGCGACGCGCGGCAGGCCGCCGGTGATGTCGCGCGTCTTGGCGCTTTCCACCGAAATACGCGCGACGATGTCGCCGGCCTTCACCGTGCCGCCGGGCTCGACCGCGATGATCGAGTCGACGGGCAGAAGATAGCGGGCGTCGCCGCCGCGCTGCAGCTTGCCGATCTTGCCGTCCGGCCCCTTGATGACGATCGAGGGCTTGAGGCTCGCCGAACGCAGGTTGAGACGGTAGTCCATGACCATGCGCTTGGCGATGCCGGTCGACTCGTCGACCGTCTCCGACATGGACTGGCCTTCGACGAGATCCTCGAAGCCGATCACGCCGTCGATCTCGCTGATGATCGGACGCGTATAGGGATCCCACTCCGCGAGGCGCTGACCGCGCTTGACCGTGTCGCCCTCGTCGACCTTCAGCTTGGCGCCGTATTGGATACGGTTCACCGCGCGCTCTTCGCCGTTCGGACCGAGGATCACGATGGCGACGTTGCGCGCCATGACGATGAGATCGCCATCCGAGTTGCGGGCCAGATGCCGGTTGCGGATATGGACCGTGCCCTCGAAATTGGATTCGAAGAAGGACTGATCCGCCAGCTGCGCCGCGCCGCCAATATGGAAGGTGCGCATGGTGAGCTGCGTGCCCGGCTCGCCGATCGACTGCGCCGCGATGACGCCGACGGCCTCGCCCATATTGACGGGCGTGCCGCGCGCGAGGTCGCGGCCATAGCACTTCGCGCAGACGCCGTTCTTGGCCTCGCAGGTGAGGACCGAGCGGATCTTCACCTCCTGAATGCCCGCGGCGTTGATCGGCTCGATATGCCATTCCTGGATCATCTCGCCCGCGGGCACGACGATCTTGCCGTCCGGCGTCTTCAGGTCCTCCGCCGCCGTGCGGCCGAGAATGCGGGTCGCGAGCGACGCGACGATCTGGCCGGCGTCGATGATCGCGCGCATGCGGATGCCGCCCGTGGAGCCGCAATCCGTCGACGAGATGATCGAATCCTGCGCGACGTCGACGAGACGGCGGGTGAGGTAGCCGGAGTTCGCGGTCTTCAGCGCCGTGTCCGCGAGGCCCTTGCGGGCGCCGTGGGTGGAGTTGAAGTATTCGAGAACGGTCAGGCCTTCCTTGAAGTTCGAGATGATCGGGCTCTCGATGATCTCGCCCGAGGGCTTGGCCATCAGGCCGCGCATCGCCGCGAGCTGCTTCATCTGCTGCGGCGAGCCGCGGGCCCCCGAATGCGACATCATGTAGATCGAGTTGATCGGCTTGTCGCGGCCGGAATCGTCCTTACGCACCGCGGAGATGCGTTGCATCATCTCCTCGGCGAGCTTGTCCGTGCACTTCATCCAGGCGTCGACGACCTTGTTGTATTTCTCGCCCTGGGTGATCAGGCCGTCATTGTACTGCTGCTCATATTCCTTCGCGGCGGCGCGCGTCTCGGAGACGATCTTCTCCTTCGTCTCCGGCACGACCATGTCGTCCTTGCCGAAGGAGATGCCGGCCTTGAAGGCTTCGCGGAAGCCCGTCGCCATGATGCGGTCGCAGAAAATGACCGTCTCCTTCTGACCGCAATTGCGGTAGACGGTGTCGATCATGTTCGAGATTTCCTTCTTGGTCATCAGCTTGTTGACGACGTCGAAGGGGATCTTGTTGTGCCTGGGCATGAGCTGGCCGAGGATCAGCCGGCCGGGCGTCGTGTCGTATATTTTCGACACGCGATTGCCGTTCGCGTCATAGGTCCAGGCGCGGCCCTTGATCCTGGTGTGCAGCGTGATGGCCTTGGCCGCGAGCGCATGCTCGATCTCGCCCTGATTGGCGAAGCACATGCCCTGACCCGGCTCGCCGTCGCGCTCCAGCGTCAGATAATAGAGGCCGAGAACGATATCCTGCGACGGCACGATGATCGGCTGACCATTGGCCGGGTGCAGAATGTTGTTCGTCGACATCATCAGCACGCGCGCTTCAAGCTGCGCTTCGAGCGACAGCGGCACATGCACGGCCATCTGGTCGCCGTCGAAATCGGCGTTGAAGGCCGCGCAGACCAGCGGATGGAGCTGGATCGCCTTGCCCTCGATCAGCACCGGCTCGAAGGCCTGAATGCCGAGACGGTGCAGCGTCGGGGCGCGGTTCAGCAGAACCGGATGCTCGCGAATGACCTCGTCGAGGATATCCCAAACCTCGGGCTTCTCCTTCTCGACGAGCTTCTTCGCCTGCTTCACGGTCGCCGAATAGCCCTTCGCGTCGAGACGCGAATAGATGAAGGGCTTGAACAGTTCGAGCGCCATCTTCTTCGGCAGGCCGCATTGATGCAGCTTGAGCTCCGGGCCGACGACGATGACCGAACGACCGGAATAGTCGACGCGCTTGCCGAGCAGGTTCTGGCGGAAGCGGCCCTGCTTGCCCTTCAGCATGTCGGCGAGCGACTTCAGCGGACGCTTATTGGCGCCCGTGATGACGCGGCCGCGGCGGCCATTGTCGAACAGCGCGTCGACGGCCTCCTGCAACATGCGCTTCTCGTTGCGGATGATGATGTCCGGCGCGCGCAGCTCGATCAGCCGCTTCAGGCGGTTGTTGCGGTTGATGACGCGGCGGTAGAGATCGTTGAGGTCCGACGTCGCGAAACGGCCGCCGTCGAGCGGCACGAGCGGACGCAGATCCGGCGGGATGACCGGAACCTCTTTGAGGATCATCCATTCCGGCTTGTTGCCGGACTGGATGAAGGCCTCGATGATCTTCAGGCGCTTGGCGAGCTTCTTGGGCTTCAGCTCGGTCTTCGCCTCGGCGATCTCCTGACGCAGCGACGCGGCGATGCCCTCGAGATCCATCGACTCGAGCAGGCGGCGGATCGCCTCGGCGCCGATCATGGCCGTGAAGTGATCCTGGCCATATTCGTCCTGCGCGGTCAGATATTCCTCTTCCGACAGGAGCTGGCGCTCCTTGAGCGGCGTGAGGCCCGGATCGATGACGATATAGGACTCGAAATAAAGGATGCGCTCGAGATCCTTCAGCGTCATGTCGAGCAGAAGGCCGATGCGCGAGGGCAGCGACTTCAGGAACCAGATATGCGCGACGGGCGCGGCGAGCGAGATATGGCCCATGCGGTCGCGGCGGACGCGCGCCAGCGTGACTTCGACGCCGCACTTCTCGCAGATGACGCCCTTGTATTTCATGCGCTTGTACTTGCCGCACAAGCACTCATAGTCCTTGATCGGCCCGAAGATGCGCGCGCAGAACAGGCCGTCGCGCTCGGGCTTGAAGGTACGGTAGTTGATCGTCTCCGGCTTTTTGATCTCGCCGAAGGACCAGGAAAGGATTTTCTCCGGGCTCGCGATCGAAATCTGAATCTGGTCGAAGGCCTGCGTCGCCACGACCGGATTGAAGAGATTCATGACCTCTTGCTGATTCATGGTCTTCTCCTGGGACGCCGGGGCGGGGAAGCCGCGCAACCTGCGTCGTAAAATCTTAAAACGAGGCTACCGCCGTCATTGCGAGGAGCGTAGCGACGAAGCAATCCAGAGCGACATTGACGCTGCTGGATTGCTTCGCTTCGCTCGCAATGACGGGTGACAGTCGCATGGACTATTCCGCGGCCTCCGCCGGCGGGGCGAGTTCTTCCTCTTCCGGCGCGGCGTTGGTCAGCTCGACATTGAGCGCCAGCGACCGCATTTCCTTGATGAGCACGTTGAAGCTCTCGGGAATGCCGGATTCGAAAGTGTCGTCGCCGCGCACGATCGACTCATAGACCTTGGTGCGGCCCGCGACGTCGTCCGATTTCACGGTCAGCATTTCCTGCAGCGTATAGGCCGCGCCATAGGCCTCGAGCGCCCAGACCTCCATTTCGCCGAAGCGCTGGCCGCCGAACTGCGCCTTGCCGCCCAGCGGCTGCTGGGTGACGAGCGAGTAGGGGCCGATCGAGCGCGCGTGGATCTTGTCGTCGACCAAATGATGGAGCTTCAGCATATAGATGTAGCCCACCGTGACCTTACGGTCGAAGGGTTCGCCCGTGCGCCCGTCGAAAAGCGTCACCTGGCCCGACGGGTCGTGGCCCGCCTTGCTCAGCATGTCGACAATGTCCTTCTCGCGCGCGCCGTCGAAGACGGGCGTCGCGATCGGCACGCCGCGGCGCAGATCCTTCGTGGTTTCCAGCAGCAGGCCGTCGTCGAGCGTCTCGATCTCTTCGTCCTTGCCATAGACGTCGGTCAGCGCATTGCGCAGGATCGAGGCGTCCCTCGACTTCATATAGGCGTCGACGGCCTTGCCCACCTGCTTGCCGAGGCCCGCGCAGGCCCAGCCGAGATGCGTCTCGAGAATCTGGCCGACATTCATGCGCGAGGGCACGCCGAGCGGGTTCAGCACGATGTCGACAGGCGTTCCGTCGCCGAGGAAGGGCATGTCCTCCTGCGGCACGATGCGCGAGACCACGCCCTTATTGCCGTGACGGCCGGCCATCTTGTCGCCGGGCTGAATCTTGCGCTTCACCGCGACGAAGACCTTGACCATCTTCATCACGCCGGGCGGCAGCTCGTCGCCGCGCTGCAGCTTCTCGACCTTGTCGAGGAAGCGGTTTTCGAGGCCCTTCTTCGACTCGTCGTACTGCTTGCGGACGGCTTCGATGGCGGCCATCAGCTCGTCGTCCTCGACCACGAAGGTCCACCACTGCGAGCGGGGATATTCGTCGAGGATCGCCTGAGTCAGCGATTGATCCTTCCTGAAGCTCTTCGGGCCGGCGATCGCCTTCCTGCCCATGAGCATCTCGGCGAGACGCGCATAGACGTTGCGGTCGAGGATGGCGAGCTCGTCGTCGCGGTCCTTGGCGAGACGCTCGATCTCCTCGCGCTCGATCGCCTGAGCGCGCTCGTCCTTCTCGACGCCGTGGCGGTTGAAGACGCGCACTTCGACGATGGTGCCCTGAACGCCCGGCGGCACGCGCAGCGAGGTGTCGCGCACGTCGGAGGCCTTCTCGCCGAAGATGGCGCGCAGCAGCTTTTCTTCCGGCGTCATCGGGCTCTCGCCCTTCGGCGTGATCTTGCCGACGAGAATGTCGCCCGCCTGCACCTCGGCGCCGATATAGACGATGCCCGCTTCGTCGAGATTCTTCAGCGTCTCTTCCGAGACATTGGGAATGTCGCGCGTGATCTCTTCCGGACCGAGCTTGGTGTCGCGGGCCATCACCTCGAATTCGTCGATATGGA
The DNA here is from genome assembly GCF_027571405.1 of Methylocystis parvus OBBP. Lineage (GTDB taxonomy): Bacteria > Pseudomonadota > Alphaproteobacteria > Rhizobiales > Beijerinckiaceae > Methylocystis > Methylocystis parva. The sequence continues at coordinate 1,678,039 of NZ_CP092968.1, read as the reverse complement.
TCGACGTGAACACGTCCTCCTTCACGATGCGCTCGTTGAGGAGGATCGAGTCTTCGAAGTTGTAGCCGTTCCACGGCATGAAGGCGACGAGCACGTTGCGGCCGAGCGCCAGATCGCCGAGATCGGTCGAGGGGCCGTCGGCGATGATGTCGCCCTTCTTGATGATGTCGCCGACGCGGACGAGCGGCTTCTGGTTGATGCAGGTCGACTGGTTCGAGCGCTGGAACTTCATCAGGCGATAAATGTCGACGCCAGGCTTGGCCGGGTCGAGCTCTTCCGTCGCGCGGATGACGATGCGCGTCGCGTCGATCTGATCGACGACGCCGGTGCGGCGCGCCGAGATGGCGGCGCCGGAGTCGGCGGCGACGACGGCCTCCATGCCCGTGCCGACGAGCGGCGCGTCCGCCTTCACCAGCGGCACGGCCTGACGCTGCATGTTCGAGCCCATGAGCGCGCGGTTGGCGTCGTCATTCTCGAGGAACGGAATGAGCGCCGCGGCGACCGAGACGAGCTGCTTGGGCGACACGTCCATCGCGTCGACTTTTTCACGCGGCACCAGCATCACGTCGCCGGCGTGACGGCAGAGCACGAGATCTTCCGTCAGATTGCCGTCGGCGTCGATCGGGGCGTTGGCCTGGGCGACGTGATATTTCGCCTCTTCCATCGCCGAGAGATAGGCGACCTCATTCGTCACCTTGCCGTCGCGCACGCGGCGGTAGGGCGCTTCGATGAAGCCGTATTTGTTCACGCGCGCGAAGGTCGCAAGCGAGTTGATGAGGCCGATATTCGGACCTTCCGGCGTCTCGATCGGGCAGATGCGGCCGTAATGCGTCGGATGCACGTCGCGCACCTCGAAGCCGGCGCGTTCGCGCGTCAGGCCGCCCGGCCCCAGCGCCGAGAGACGGCGCTTATGGGTGATCTCGGAGAGCGGGTTGGTCTGGTCCATGAATTGCGAGAGCTGCGACGAGCCGAAGAACTCGCGCACCGCGGCGGCGGCGGGCTTCGCGTTGATCAGATCCTGCGGCATGACCGTGTCGATATCGACCGAGGACATGCGCTCCTTGATCGCGCGCTCCATGCGCAGCAGGCCGAGGCGATACTGGTTCTCCATCAGCTCGCCGACCGAGCGGACGCGGCGGTTGCCGAGATGGTCGATGTCGTCGATCTCGCCGCGGCCGTCGCGCAAATCCACGAGCGCCTTCACCACCGCGAGAATGTCCTCGCGGCGCAGCGTGCGGGTCGTGTCCGGCGCGTCGAGATCGAGGCGCATATTCATCTTCACGCGGCCGACGGCCGAGAGGTCGTAGCGCTCCGCGTCGAAGAACAGCGAATGAAACATGGCTTCCGCCGTGTCCATGGTCGGCGGCTCGCCCGGACGCATGACGCGATAGATGTCGAACAGCGCTTCCTCGCGGCTCGAATTCTTGTCGACCGCGAGCGTGTTGCGGATATAGGGGCCGATATTGATGTGATCGATGTCGAGGATCGGCAGTTCGTCGAAGCCTTTTTCGATCAGCGTCGGCAGCGTCTTCACGGTGATCTCGTCGCCGGCCTCGGCGAAGATTTCACCGGTCGCGGGATCGAAGAGATCCTGCGCGAGATATTGGCCGTAAAGCTCCTCGGGCGCGACGCGGATCGCCTTCACGCCCTTCTCGGCGAGCTGGCGCGCCGCGCGCACGGCGAGCTTCTTGCCGGCTTCGAGAATGACCTGTCCCGTGTCGGCGTCGATCATGTCGGCGACGGCCTTCACGCCCTTCATGCGATCGGCGTCGAAAGGCATGCGCCAGTTTTCGCCGTCCGCCTTGTAGGGGATGGTCTTGTAGAAGGTCGACAGAATCTCTTCGCCGTCGAGGCCGAGCGCGAAGAGCAGCGACGTCACGGGGATTTTGCGGCGCCGGTCGATGCGCGCGTACACGATGTCCTTGGCGTCGAACTCGATGTCGAGCCAGGAGCCGCGATAGGGAATGATGCGGGCCGCGAAGAGCAGCTTGCCCGAGGAGTGGCTCTTGCCCTTGTCATGGTCGAAGAACACGCCCGGCGAGCGATGCATCTGCGAGACGATGACGCGCTCGGTGCCGTTCACGATGAAGGTGCCGTTCGACGTCATGAAGGGCATGTCGCCCATATAGACGTCCTGCTCCTTGATGTCCTTGACGGATTTGGCCTGCGTATCGGGATCGACGTCGAACACGATGAGGCGCAGCGTCACTTTCAGCGGGGCGGCGAAGGTCATGCCGCGCTGGCGGCACTCGTCGACGTCATATTTCGGCTGCTCGAATTCGTAGCGCACGAATTCGAGCAGGGAGACGCCGGAGAAATCGGAAATCGGGAAGACGGATTTGAAAACGGACTGCAACCCCTCTTCGGGGCGACCGCCCTTGGGCTCGTCGACAAGCAGGAATTGATCGTAGGAGGCCTTCTGCACTTCGATCAGATTGGGCATCGCCGCGGCTTCCCGGATATGTCCGAAGAATTTGCGGGTGCGCTTGCGACCGGTGAACTTGCGGGCCGACGTCTGAGCCATGTCGCTTTTCGAGCCTCTCTTTTGAAGCGAATAGCGAATAGCGAGCAGCGAGTAGAAAGAACTCTATTCGCCGTTCGCCATTCGCTATTCGCTGTCTCCTTCAAACTCAAAGGCTCTCTCCCCGCGTGCGGGGAGAGAGAATGCGTGACGTTCGCCGCTTACTTGAGCTCGACCTTGGCGCCGACCTTCTCGAGGGTCGCCTTGATCTTCTCGGCCTCTTCCTTGGAGGCGCCTTCCTTGACCGGCTTGGGCGCGCCTTCCACGAGGTCCTTGGCTTCCTTGAGGCCGAGGCCGGTGATCGCGCGCACTTCCTTGATGACCTCGATCTTCTTGTCGCCGGCCGCAGCCAGGATCACGTTGAACTCGGTCTTCTCTTCGGCGGCCGGAGCGGCGCCGCCGCCAGCGGCGGGCGCAGCGGCGACGGCGACCGCGGCAGCGGCCGAAACGCCCCACTTCTCTTCGAGGAGCTTCGCGAGCTCAGCCGCCTCGAGAACGGTGAGAGCCGAGAGGTCTTCGACGATCTTTTCGAGATTAGCCATTTATGTGCGTCCTTTGAATTTGGTTCAGTTTGGTTGGCGCGCCTCTTAGGCCGCGTCTTTCTTGGCATAGGCGCCGAACACGCGCGCGAGCTTTGCGGCAGGCGCGGTCGAGAGCTGGGCGATCTTGGTCGCGGGGGCGTTGATGAGGCCCACGATCTTGGCGCGCAGTTCGTCGAGAGACGGCATCGTCGCAAGCGACTTGACGCCGTCGGCGTTCAGCAGCGTGGCGCCCATGGCGCCGCCCAGAATCACGAATTTGTCGTGATCCTTGGCGAAGGCCACGGCGACCTTCGGCGCCGCCACCGGATCGTCCGAATAGGCGATCAGGGTCGGCCCCTTGAGCAAGGGGCTGAAATCGGCGACGCTCGTGCCATCCAGAGCGATCTTGGCGAGGCGGTTCTTTGCGACCTGCACGGAGGCGCCCTCGGCGCGGGCCCGCTTGCGCAGGGCCTGCATCTGGGCGACCGTCAAGCCGGAGTAGTGCGCGACGACGATCGCGCCAGCCTTCGAAAAGGTCTGGTTGAGCGCCGCAACGGCTTCTTTTTTCTCCGCTCTATCCACGGTTGCTCTCTTCTAACTGGCGGGCGAACCCGCCGGTTGCGACATGCCGCCTGCGAAACGCAAGCGGCGCCGTAGATCCTGTCCCCAGCGCTCCCCGCTCGAAAGCGAAGACTCTGGTTGAAGGGGCGTGAACCAAATTCGAAGGACGTCGGCATGGCGCCGCCGGCCAAAAAATTCCGGTTTCCCCGTCTGTGCAGGCCGCCGCGAGACGACAGATTTCTCTTGTCGTCCCTTGGCCGATTGAGCCGTTCGGGCTGTGGATAACCCTGACGTGCGCCGGCAGTCTCGGACAGGACATGGCCGGACGGGACACGAGGCAAAACCCCGGGTCCGCCGGCCTATCCACCGCCTTTCCCTTCAAGCCCTTGACAGAGCAGAGGTTCAGGCGGAAGCTTCAAATCTGAAATCGGGGTTGTAAATCCAAAGGCCAACCCCGGAACGGCCTATTTAAGGGGGCCGCGCCCATTTGCCAAGAGGTAAATTGGGGGTTTAGCGCGCCGTCGATCCCGTCTCGCTCTTTAGCCGCGTCACCGCCTGCCGGGCGTGAACTCCATCCGGACCCGGCCGCCGCTCCTGTGGAGCGCAGTCCCTCCAAAGTCGCGAGCCGCCGTCGCCTGGCGTCCGGCGCCGGCCGGAGCCCGGCTCTTGCCCTCGCCGCCCTTCTCTCCCTCGCTCGCGACGCCGGGATAGGATGCGCCGTGCTGGCCGCGCATTGGACCAAAGGAGGCGAGACAGAGATTATAGGCGTTCGGCTCCTTGATCGCCTCGCAATCGTCGATCTTGCGCGGCGCCGCGAGGGCTGTGGCGCTTATCAGCAGAGCCGCGCAGATAATGCCAAACCCGTCATTGCGAGCGAAGCGAAGCAATCCAGAGCCGCGCGCGTGACGCTGGATTGCTTCGTCGCTTTGCTCCTCGCAATGACGGTGGAAACTCACCGCAGCGCCGCCCCGCATTTCTTCTCCGCCTCCGCCACGATTTTCTGCGCCACCGCCTCGATCTCGGCGTCGGTGAGCGTTTTTTCGCGCGGCTGAAGCGTCACGGCGACGCCGATCGACTTCCTGCCTTCCGGCACGCCGACGCCTTCATAGACGTCGAAGACGTCGACATTCGCGATCAGCGCCTTGTCCGCGCCCGCCACGGCTTTCACGAGATCGCCGGCGTTGCTCGCGCGGTCGACGATGAAGGCGAAGTCGCGCGAGAGCGGCTGGAGATCGGAAAGCTCCAGCTTCGGCTTGATCTTCGTCGGCTTCGCCTTGGGGGCCGGCAGATTGTCGAGCACGATCTCGAAGGCCGCGATCGGCCCTTCGACGTCGAGCGCCTTCAGCGCGCGCGGATGCAGTTCGCCGAAATGGCCGATGACCGCCTTATTTTTGAAGTCGGGTATACCCGACTTCGCGAGGGGGCCGAATTGCAGCGTGGCCGAGCGGCCGGGGTGAAACCAGGCGGGACCGCCCGGAACGACCTGCAGCCCGCCCGTCGCGACGCCGAGCGCGCCGAGCAGCGCCATGACGTCCGCCTTGGCGTCGAACGCGCCGGCGCGCTGGGCCTGGGCCGACCAATGACGGCCGGCGCCGGCGAGGCCGCGGCGAATGCCGGCGGCCGAGAGGCGCTGGCCCTTCTCGCTCGGGTCCAGGAATATCTGGCCGATCTCGAAGAGGTCCTGATCGCCGAGGCCGCGCGCGGCGTTGCGGCCCGCCGCGGCGACGAGGCCCGGCAGCAGGCTCGGGCGCATGTCGGAGAGCTCCGCCGCGATGGGGTTGGCGAGCTTCAGCTCCGCCGAGCCGCCGCCGAAGGCGTCCGCCTCCTCCTTCGAGATGAAGGACCAGGTGACGGCCTCGACCAGCCCCTGCGCGGCGAGCGCGCGGCGGGCGTTGCGGGCGCGCTTCTGCATCGCCGTCAACACGGCGGGCGCGACGCCTTCCGCGCGCGGCAGAGGCGTGGAAGGCACATGATCGACGCCGAGGATGCGGACGATCTCCTCGACGATATCGGCCTTGCCTTCAATGTCGGGGCGCCAGCTCGGCGCGGCGATAGTCGCGCGATCCTCGCCGTTCTTTTCGACCGTGAAGCCGAGGCGCTCCAGAATAGCGGTCGCCCCGGCCTGCGAGACGTCGACGCCCGCGAGACGCTGCGTCTCGCTCCAGGGGAAATCCACGATCTTCGTCTCGCGCGGAACGGCCCCGGCGAGCGTCCATTCGGACGCCTCGCCGCCGCAAAGCTCCATGACCAGTTGCGTCGCAAGCTCGCCGCCGGGCAGCGCGAAGGCCGGATCGACCCCGCGCTCGAAGCGGTAGCGGGCGTCGGTGACGATGCCGAGCTTGCGGCCGGTATGGGCGATGTTCCCCGGGTCCCACAAAGCGGTTTCGATCAGAACGTCGGCAGTCCCCTCGTCGCAGCCCGAGACCTCGCCGCCCATGACGCCCGCAAGCGACTCCGGACCGTTGTCGTCGGCGATGACGACCATGGCCTGGTCGAGTTCATAAGTCTTGCCGTCGAGGGCGAGCAGCGTCTCGCCCTTCCGTGCGCGGCGCACGACGAGATCGCCCTTCACTTTCTCCGCATTGAAAACATGGAGAGGGCGCGCGCGGTCGAAGGTGAGATAATTGGTGATGTCGACAAGCGCGTTGATCGGACGCAGGCCGATCTCGCGCAGGCGCTTTTGCAGCCAATCGGGGCTCGGGCCGTTCTTGACGCCGCGCACGAGACGCAGGCCAAAGAAGGGCGCGAGATATTTCTCGTCTTCGCTGAAATCCAGCGTCACACCGACGGGGCAGGGGAATTCGCCCTCGATCGGCAAAATGTCCTTCTGCTTCAGCACGCCGAGGCCCGCCGCCGCGAGATCGCGGGCGACGCCATAGACGCCCGCCGCGTCGGGACGGTTCGGCGTGAGATTGATCTCGATCACCGGATCGTCGAGGCCGGCATATTGCGCGTAAACCTCGCCGACCGGCGCATCCTCGGGCAATTCGATAATGCCGTCGCTTTCCGTGGCCAGTTCCAGTTCCTCGAAGGAGCACATCATGCCAAGCGAGTCGACGCCGCGAATATTTCCCTTGCCCAGCGTGATCTTTTTGCCGGGAATATACGTGCCGGGCGCCGAGAAGACGCTTTTGAGCCCCGTGCGCGCATTCGGCGCGCCGCAGACGACCTGCACGAGTTCGCCCGCGCCGGTATCGACCTTGCAGATGCGCAGACGGTCGGCGTTGGGATGCTGCGTCGCCTCGACGATCTGCGCGATCTTGAAGTCTTTGAGCTGCGCGGCGGGATCGTGCACATATTCGACTTCGAGGCCGATGCGCGTGAGCGTGTCGACGATCTCGGCGAGAGAGGCGGTGGTGTCGAGATGCTCTTTGAGCCAGGAGAGGGTAAGTTTCATGATCCGACTATCTCTTGCGCCGCTGCATTAAATGCGAAGCGAGCAGCAACTTCGTATGAGGCTCGAGCGACCGAAGCGTTTGAATGGCGATGCGTGCGTCGCCGACCAGGCGCCGCACATCGCCTCTCCGGTAACGAAAGGGCTCGGGATTGTAGTCCGCTTCCTCACGAGCTTCCTGGAGCTCGAGGAAAACGGCGGCGAAGCTTGCGACCTCCGGGCCGTAGAATTGCTGGTTCCTCGCCCGATTGAAGAGATTGCGCGCGACCGTATGTTCGAGAGAACGATAAATAGGAGTAAAGGCCTCCCACGGTCGCGACCAGCCGACGAGTTCGTCCGCGCACATGGCGGCGAGCGCGTTGAACAAGGCGTAATACGCCGTTGAAACTGCGCGGCGAAGCGAAGCCTGTTTAGGTTTCCCGCTTTCCCGTTCCGCGAGGCTCGTCGCGATTTCGAGCAGATCGTCGATCATGAGGCGCGGCGGGTTGAATATTTTGATTCGGTCTCGCGCAAATCGTCGACCGCGGGAATATCGTCAGGATAGCTGAACGTCAGATAGGGAAAGCGTGTTTCTCCAATCGAAAGCAGCGCATTGCTTACCTCGACGCGCATTTTAACGGAATCCTCTGAGGACAGGCGTCCGTTAGCCGGCTTCATCGCAATGTCGACGAAAAGCGCGTCGTCCCCCGCGTGATCGACATCCTCGCGAATGCTCACACGTTCGAAAGATTCCTTGCCGAGGTTGCGCGATGCTACGCCCTCGATAGCGGTTCGGATCGCGGCGACTTCGCTCATCTTTCATTTCCTCAACTGCTCAACCCGCCCGCAAGCGTCGGGAAGTCCAGCGGCCTGAACCCGTAATGCGTCAGCCAGCGCGTGTCGGCGTCGAAGAAGGCGCGCAGGTCCGACATGCCGTATTTCAGCATGGCGAGGCGATCGATGCCGACGCCGAAAGCGAAGCCCTGATAGACGTCCGGATCGTGCCCGCAATTGCGCAACACATTCGGATGCACCATGCCGCAGCCCAGAATCTCCATCCAGTCATCGCCTTCTCCGAAGCGGATTTCGCCGCCCTGGCGCCGGCACTGGACGTCGACTTCCATCGACGGTTCGGTGAAGGGGAAGAAGGAGGGGCGCATGCGCAGCTTCACGCCCTTCACCTCGAAGAAGCTCTTCAGGAATTCCTCCAGCACCCATTTGAGATGGCCCATATGGGTGGACTGGTCGATGACGAGGCCCTCGACCTGATGGAACATCGGCGTATGCGTCTGGTCGAAATCGCAGCGATAGACGCGGCCGGGGCAGATCACGCGGATCGGCGGCTTCTGGCTGAGCATGGTCCGCACCTGCACGGGGCTCGTATGGGTGCGCAGCAGCTTCTTTTCACCCGCTTCCGGCGCCAGAAAGAACGTGTCCTGCATCTCGCGGGCCGGATGGCCTTCGGGGAAGTTCAGCTTGGTGAAGTTGTAGTCGTCGCTCTCAATGTCCGGGCCTTCCGCTACGGCGAAGCCCATATCCGCGAAGATCACCGACAATTCGTCCATCACTTGCGAGATCGGATGGATGCGGCCGCGCTCCAGCGGGCTCGCCGCGGGGGGAAGCGTCACGTCGAGCGTTTCGGCCTTCAGCCGCGCTTCGAGCGCCGCTTCCGCCAGCTCGGCGCGGCGGGCCGCGAGCGCCTCGGTCGCCTTGTCCTTCAGGGCGTTGATCTTGGCGCCTTCGGTCTTGCGCTCCTCTGGCGACATTTTGCCGAGCGTCGACAGCAGCGCTGAGATCGCGCCCTTCTTGCCGAGCGCAGAGAGGCGCACAGCTTCCAGCGCCGCCTCGTCGGCGGCCTCATTGATCTGGCGCAGCGTGTCTTCTTCGAGTTTCGCGATGTCGGTCATTTTGCGCTTTTGCTCTGCGGGCGATCGGGAACGCCCGTCATTGCGAGCGAAGCGAAGCAATCCAGGGGCGCGCTGCGGCCCTGGGATTGCTTCGGAGCTAGCGCTCCTCGCAATGACGGCGGAAGTCGATCCTCGCTCCGCTGCCTGAAACGGATGTCCCGCGCCTTCTGCCACGCGCGGGGGCGTCTTGTCGAGGCGGCTACGCCGCCGGGCGGGGACGGTGCGCGAAAAGCTGCGCCAGCGCCGACGAGGCGACCCGCGAGCCCACATCGTCGGCCCGGCTCGTCAGCACGATCGGAACGCGGGCGCCGAGCACGATGCCGGCGGTGTCCGCCCCGGCGAGGAAGACGAGCTGCTTGGCGAGGATATTGCCGGCTTCGAGGTCGGGCGCCACCAAAATGTCCGGGTCGCCCGCCACCTCGGATGCAATATGTTTCGCTTCGGCCGCTTCGCGCGAGATGGCGTTGTCGAAGGCGAGCGGGCCGTCGAGTACGGCGCCCGCGATCTGGCCGCGATCGGCCATCTTGCAAAGCGCGGCGGCTTCGACGGTCGAGGGAATTTTCGCCTCCACCGTTTCGACGGCCGAAAGGATCGCGACCTTGGGACGCGCTATGCCGATGGCGTGGGCGAGATCGACGGCGTTGCGGATGATGTCGCGCTTAATGTCGAGCGTCGGCGCGATGTTGATCGCGGCGTCGGTGACGAGCAGCAGCTTGTGATAGGTCGGCGCGTCGATGACGAAGACATGGCTGATGCGTCTGTCGGTGCGAAGGCCCGTTCCGTCCCGCACGACGGCCGCCATGAGTTCATCCGTGTGCAGCGCGCCTTTCATGATCGCGTGCAGCTTGCCGCGCCGCACCAGCTCCACGGCCTGATCGGCGGCGGCGTGGCTGTGCGGCGCTTCGACGACGTCGACGTCTTCGAGCGAAACGCCCGCTTCGCGGGCCGCCGCTTCCAGCTTCTTGCATGGCCCGATAAGCGTCGGAACGATCAGGCCCTGGTCGCGCGCGGCCAGCGCCCCTTCGAGCGATGGACGGTCGCATGGATGCACGACGCCCATGCGGATCGGCGGCATCGATTGCGCGCGTTTTATGAGCTCCGACAGCAGCGCGCCGCGGGGGCGGGAAAAAACGGCGCTCCAGGGCGGCGCAACCTTCTCGCTCTTGATCTCGCTCATTTTGACGCCCCTGTCAGGTCACGGGACCCAGCGATCCGCTGGCGCAGAGCGGGCGCGGCGCGCGCTGGACGGCGACGCCGCCAAGGCGCCCTTATCAACGCCATATCATCCCTTCGCGCCATATTTGTGCAAATGCGCGCCATGGGCCGATAACCAGGCCTCGGCGCGGTCCGTGTCGCGACAGAGCTTGCGCGTAAGCGACCAGAAGCGCGGCGAATGGTCGAGATGGACGAGATGCGCCACCTCATGCGCCGCAAGATAGTCGAGGACGAAAGGCGGCGCCATGACGAGCCGCCAGGAGAAGTTGAGCGAACCCGAGGAAGAGCAGGAGCCCCAGCGGCTTACCGGATCGCGCAGGCCCACGCCGCGCGGCGGCAGCCCGAGCGCGGCGGCGTGGCGGGCGACGGCGCCCTCGAGATCGCGCCGCGCCTCGCGCTTGAAATGATCCTGCACGCGGCGATGCACATGTTCGGGCTGGCCCGCGACGCAGAGCGCGACGCCGGCCGCGACGTCGTCGCGCTCTTCCGTCCAGACGGTGCCGCGTTTCTCGGGCAGATGAATCAGCGCATGATCGACGCCGCGCAGCGGGATGACGGATCCATGCGCGAAGGGAATCGTCGCGGGCAGGCGATTGAGGCGCGCGGCGATCCAGGCCGCATGTCGTTCGGCGAAAGCCCGCGCGTCGCGCAGCGACGCGCGGCTCGGCATGGTGAGCACGGCGTCGCGCGCGGCGAAGCGAACGCGCAACGTGAAACGACGCGCGGCGGGCGCGCGACGCAAGGCGACGACGATCGTCTCGCCGGCGTGCTCGAGAGTGATGAGAGACGAACCGTTGCGGCCGGGTACGTCACGCAGGAGTCGAAGCATGCCGACATGCTAACGAAAGGCGCCGCGAGTCGCGAGTTCGAAAAGTGCGGCGCGCGCAAAAAAATCGCTTGCCTACGTTTGCGCGCGCTTTACGTCGTCAAAGATAGCGGCCCAGATCCTTGGCGGCTTCTTCCGGCTTGCGGCCGACATTGAAGGATGTGACGAAGCGGCCGTTCTTGTCCATGAGATAGACGACCGTCGTGTGATCGACGGCGTAGTCTTCTTCCTTGCCCGGCGCGCGCTTCGAATAGATGCGGTAGCTGCGCAGCATCGGCTCGAGCTGCGCGCGCGGGCCCGTGAGGCCGATGATCCGCGGGTCGAAGCTGGAGAGATAATCTTTCAGGACGTCGGGCGTGTCGCGTTCGGGATCCACCGTCACGAAAACGCCGCCGACCTTCGCGTCCGGACCGAGCGCGCGCAAAATTTCCGACATTTCGAACAGCGTCGTATGACAGACGTCCGGACAATGCGTATAACCGAAGAAGACGAGATAGGGTTTCCCGAGGAGATCCTTCTCGCTGACCTGCTGGCCGGTTTGCGATATGAGCTGAAACGGGCCGCCGATCGCCGAGGCCGGCGGCGCGGGGGGCGTGTTGCTGGTCACGGCGACGAAGACGCCGAAGATGAGCGCGAACGCCGCACCGGCGCCGATGAGCAGCGTCTTCGATACGGCGGGTCCCTTCGCGGCGTTCTTGTCGCCGCGCCGCGCCGCCTTGCCGTTGCCCTTCACCGACCCTCTCGACATGTGCGTTTCCTGCTCTTTTTGATTGCGCGCGTTTCTTTGTCGCGGCGTTTGCTTGCAGCCGGTCGAAGCGGCTAGTCGACAAGCACGATATGGGCGTTGCCGCAAAGATCGACGTCGCCGGCGTCCTTGAAATCCTCGAAAGCCCAGCGCGCCTGATATTGGCAACCCTTGCCGCCCGAGAGCGGAAGGCTTGCGCTTTCGCCGGAGCCGAGCGGCTTGTCGAGCCTGACGATCACCGTCTCCGGCGTCTCTTCTCCGGCGGGCGACACGATCTCGAAATTGAGCAGCGCGACGAGACGTTTGTTCTCCAGATTGACGGAAGCTGCAAGCTTGAGAGGCGCCGGACGCGATTGCGCCGCGACGCCGCCGGACGCGCCCGCGCCCAAGGCCAACATGCCGACGATCGCCAGAACTGCCCTCATGCCTTTTCCTCGCGGCCGGAACTTAGCCCGGTCCGGCGCATTCGCCAAGGCGCCCGTTGCGGTCATCGTTTATGCGCGCGATCGCGCCGTCGCGGTCTCCGCCCGGCCGGATGCGGCGCGCACGGGAATGATGTAGCCTCGCCTTAATCCCTGATTCCGACAAAAGCGCGCCGATGAGAGCCGATAGATGAGCGAGATGAAGAGCGACAGCCCCAACGCCGTTCCTGGAAAGATTCTTGTCGGCGCGACCCATGACGGCGCGCGCGCCTATCGCTACCTCGCCTTGTCGCTCGCCAACCGCCACGGCCTTATTTCCGGCGCGACGGGCGGCGGCAAGACCGTGTCGCTGCAATTGCTGGCGGAAGGCTTCTCCAACGCCGGAACGGCTGTCTTCCTCGCCGACGTGAAGGGCGATCTCGCAGGCCTCTCGCAGCCCGGCGACTCCAAGCCCGCCTTCGTGAAGCGCGCGGCGGAAATCGGCCTCGATTACGAACCCGATCGCTTTCCCGTCGTCTTCTGGGACGTTTTCGGCGAACAGGGCCATATGGTGCGCGCGACGGTCTCCGAAATGGGGCCGCTGCTCATCTCCCGCCTGCTCGATTTGAACGAGACGCAGGAAGGCGTCGTCAATATCGTCTTCAAGGTCGCGGACGAACAGGGATTATTGCTCATCGACCTGAAGGATTTGCGCGCGGCGCTGACGTATGTCGCGGAGCATGCGGCGGATTTCAAGGTCAAATACGGCAATATCGCGCCCGCCAGCGTCGGCGCCATTCAACGCCAGCTTCTGACGCTGGAGACGCAGGGCGGCGACAAATTTTTCGGCGAGCCTGCGCTCGACATTTCAGATTTCATCCGCGCCGATCGCGATGGGCGCGGGGCCGTCAACATTTTGACGGCCGAAAGGCTGATGCGTTCGCCAAAGCTTTACGCCACCTTCCTTTTGTGGATGCTCTCCGAGCTTTTTGAGACGCTGCCCGAAGTGGGCGATGCGGACAAGCCGAAGCTCGTCTTCTTTTTCGACGAGGCGCATCTCCTCTTCGACGAGGCGCCCAAGGCGCTGCTTTCCGCCATCGAGCAGGTGGTGCGCCTTATCCGCTCCAAGGGCGTCGGCGTCTACTTCATCACGCAAAATCCGCTCGACGTGCCCGACGCGGTGCTGGGCCAGCTCGGCAACCGGATCCAGCATGCGCTGCGCGCCTTCACGCCGCGCGACCAGAAGGCCGTGCGCGCCGCCGCCGAGACGTTCCGGAAGAATCCGGCCTTCGACACCACGGAGGCCATCATGCATCTCGCCGTCGGCGAGGCGCTGGTCTCCATGCTGGGCGAGAAGGGCGCGCCGGAGATGGTCGACCGCGTGCTGATCGCGCCGCCGGCCGCCCGCGTTGGACCGATCGCGCCCGAGGAGCGCGCCGCCATGATGGCGGAAAGCAAATTCGTCGGGAAATACGATCAGGCGATCGACCGCGAATCCGCTTTCGAAACGTTGCAGGGCGGCGGCCCCGCCAAGAGCGGCGGCGGCATGCTCGGCGGCGTCATCGGCGGGGTGCTGGGCACGCTGTTCGGCTCCGCCAAAGGCAAGCGCCTCTCCCCGGCGGAAGCGGCCATGCGCTCGGCCGTGCAAAGCGCGGCGCGCGAGGCCGGAACGCGCATCGCCAAGGAGATTTTACGCGGCGTGCTCGGCACGATGAGTAAATGAAACCTTGCGGCGCGCATTGAAAAGCCGCGCATTACGGTTTCCGCGGCGGCGCTTGCGCCGCCCTTTTATTACAGAATCTTAATCCCGACTTTAGCGACTTGTCACGCGGGGGTCATTTTCCCGCCGGCTGTTTCCTGCCTATACTATCCTCGTTGCGATCGGCGATTAGCGCGATCGACCATTGCGGGCTTGCCGCCCTGGGAGCCCGCCAGGAGGGACGCAATATGGCGAATTCCTTGCCCATCGTCGCCGAAGGCGGTCTGGCCCGCTACCTCAGCGAAATTCGTCGTTTTCCCATGCTGGAGCCCCAGCAGGAATATATGCTCGCCAAGCGCTGGCGCGAGCATGAAGACCCCAAGGCCGCGCAGGAACTCGTCACCTCGCATCTGCGCCTCGTCGCGAAGATCGCGATGGGCTATCGCGGTTACGGCCTGCCGATCGGCGAAATCATCTCCGAAGGCAATGTCGGCCTGATGCAGGCCGTCAAGCGCTTCGAGCCCGATCGCGGCTTCCGCCTCGCCACTTATGCGATGTGGTGGATCCGCGCCTCGATTCAAGAATATATTCTGCGCTCCTGGTCGCTCGTGAAAATGGGCACCACGGCGAGCCAGAAGAAGCTGTTCTTCAACCTGCGCAAGGCCAAGAGCCGCATCTCCGCTTATGAGGAGGGCGATATGCGGCCTGAAAATGTCGAGAAGATCGCGACGCGCCTCGGCGTTTCGAAGCAGGACGTGATCGAGATGAACCGCCGCATGGGCGGCGACGCCTCGCTCAACGCGCCGTTGCGCGAAGAAGGCGAGGGAGAATGGCAGGACTGGCTCGTCGACGACAGCGACAGCCAGGAGCATCTCCTCGTCGCGCGGGAAGAGAGCGACAACCGCCTTACGGCCCTGCGCGGCGCGCTTGACGTCCTCAATCCGCGCGAGCGCCGCATCTTCGAGGCGCGCCGGCTCGCCGACGATCCGGTGACGCTCGAGGCGCTCTCCGAGGAATTCGGCGTCTCCCGCGAGCGCGTCCGCCAGATCGAGGTCCGCGCCTTCGAGAAGGTGCAGGCCGCGGTAAAGTCTGGCGTCGCGCGCATGGAGGAAGCGCACGCGGCGGCGATGTAGCTGGCGCGCGGTCGACGAGCCCCGCGCCGGTACCTCTCCCCGCTTGCGGCGAGAGGGGCGTCCGCCGCCGGAGGCGGCTACCCGCAGATCCCCTTCAGCGCCTTCCACTCCTCCGGGCTCAGCAGAGGCGGCGCGGTTTCGCCCTTATTTGCTTGGGCGAGCCGCGCCAGGCGGTCCTCGCTCAGCGGGTGGTCGTGCAGGATGCTGATCGCGCCGCCATCGTCCTCGCCGGTGATCCGCACCAGTAACTCGCCCATGGGCTTGGCCGGCCGGCCGAGCGCGGCCATGGTCTGCGCGGCGAAGGCGTCGGCCAGCGCTTCGGCGTCCCGCGAATGGGCGGCGTTGAGGACGGAATTGCCGACGACGACCATCGCCGAGCCGCCGCTGACGTCGCCGAAAACAAGCCCGATCAGCAGCGCCGTTCCGCCCGCCGCAATGACGCCGCGCAGATGGTCGCGATGCTGGAGATGGCCGAGTTCATGGGCGAGAACGCCGATGATTTCATCCTGGCTCTCGGCTTTGTCCAGGAGGCCGGAGAGCAGATAGACCTTGCCGCCCGGAAGCGCGAAGGCGTTGGGCGTCTTCGACTGGACGGCCTCGATCGTCGCCGGCAGGCGCAGATGCGCGGCCCCTTGAAGGCGCTCCGAGACTTTGTTCAGCGCCGCGACGCCCGCCGGGGCGGCGCAGCTCTTGCCGGAGTAGGTTTTGCGGATCTCCGCCTCGGCGCCGTCGCCCAGCGCCTTCTCCCAGGAGACGGGAATGACCGGCGCGATCGCCCCCGCCATGAGCGGCACGCCGCGCCATAAGACCGCGCCGAAGACCGCCAGCGCGGCGAGGCCGTAGACGATCCTCCTGCGCCCCTCCCGATTGACGGGCGCCGTCTCGCCTGCGAGCAGCGCGCAATGGCGGACGATCCCGGCCTGCGCGGCCGGATCGTCGATCTCCAGCCAGGAGCCCTTGGGCGCGCCAAGCGCCTTCAGCCGCATCACGCCGCCTGGCGGCGGCAGCCGGCGCACCTCGGCATAGGGCCATGCCGCGAGCAGGACGCCGTCTTCGACGATCTCCAGCGCGGGACCGAAGACAAGGTCGACCGCCTGGCGCTTCCCGGCATAGCCGTCGAAATAGCTGGCCTTGCCGGCCTCGACGTCCAGTTCCGTCATGCTCAACCCCCAGGGAGGCGCAACGCTATCATCGCAAGCGCCAAAGACAAGCCGACGCGCTATATGG
Source organism: Methylocystis parvus OBBP (assembly GCF_027571405.1). Taxonomy (GTDB): domain Bacteria; phylum Pseudomonadota; class Alphaproteobacteria; order Rhizobiales; family Beijerinckiaceae; genus Methylocystis; species Methylocystis parva. Next base: position 1,661,910 of record NZ_CP092968.1, on the reverse strand, counting down.
GCGGGAGCGGTGGCAAGGAGATTTCAATCATGTCGCATTGGCTGATCGCCGGCGCGAGCCGGGGCATTGGGCTGGAGCTGGCGCGTCAGCTCGCTTTGCGCGGGGCGCGCGTGACGGCGAGCGTGAGAAACGAGGCGGGTCGCGCGGCGCTGGAGGCGGCGCTCGCCCCGGCGGGGAAGAAGGGACGCATCCTCATATTCGACACGCGCGACGCCTCGCAGATCGCAGCGGCGGCGGCGCAGGTCGACGCCCCGGTCGACGCGCTGATCGCAAACGCCGGCGCCTATGGGCCGGAGCGGCAGAACGCGCTCGATATGGACTTTGACGGCGTGCTCGATCTCCTCAACGTCAATTCGCTGGGGCCGCTGCGCGTCGCGCAGGCTTTCCTGCCGCAGCTTCGCCTAAGTGAAAATCCCCGCATCGTCATGATGTCGAGCGTGCTCGGCTCCATGGCTCTGGAGGGGACGTTCAATGTCGGCTATCGCGCCTCGAAGGCGGCGCTGAACAAGATCACGCAATGTCTCGCCGACGATTTGAGGCCGGAAAGGATAGCCGTCGTCTCCATGCATCCCGGCTGGGTGCGCACCGATATGGGCGGACCCGACGCCACCCTCTCGGTCGAGGAAAGCGCCGAGGGAATCCTTCGCGTCGTGGACGGGCTCACGCTCTCGGGCACGCGCCGCTATCTCGATTATCGCGGCGATGAAATCGACTGGTGAGCCGGTCTCTCGCGAAATCGGCCGTTTTGACATGGATTGTTTCGGGCCGATGCGTCTCGACGCCTTCCGCGCGGAACGCGTCGGACATGTGGAGCAGATCGCGCCGGACACAGTCTTGCGAGCGCGCCCGGCATGATGGACGAGCGTCGAGAGCCTGAATCATAGGGCAATCGGGTGAACAACAATCTTGGGCATTAGCCGCCAATACCTCCCCTTTACGGGGAGGTCGGCGGTCGCAGGCAAGTTTACGCAGGTTGCGTAAACTTGCCTGCGACCGCCGGGTGGGGTTCGCGCCGCCATAATATCGTTGGGGCTTGACCCCACCCGACGCAGCTTCGCTGCGCCACCCTCCCCGTAAAGGGGAGGGATTCGCTCATGCCCAGCGTTCGCCCGATTGCTCTGGCCTGCATCACCACCATTATTGATTATCGATGCGCGGCCGTCAGCGCGGCGTGCGCGCGGGCTTCGAGCGCGCGCGCCGTTTCAGGCGACATGCGCTTGCGCGGCGTCTCGATCTCGAGCGTCTCCACGACTCGGGCGGGGCGGGGAGAGAGCAGGAAAATCCTGTCGGCGAGCGCGACGGCTTCCGCGATGTCGTGCGTCACGATCAGCGTCGTGATGCGCTTCTCGTCGATCAGCGCGGCGATCCGCTCGCGCAGGTCGCGCGCCAGCGCCGCGTCGAGCGAGACGAACGGTTCGTCGAGCAGCAGCAGATCCGGCTTCACGGCGAGCGCGCGGGCGAGCGAAACGCGCCGCGCAAGGCCGAGCGACAATTCGCCGGGAAAATGCGCGGCATGTTCGGCGAGCGAGAGTTCGGCGAGGAGCGCGGCGATTTCCTCTTCGCTCGCGCCGGGCGCGGCGATGCGGATATTGTCGGCGACGCTGCGCCAGGGCAGAAGGCGCGGCTCCTGAAAGACCATGCCGAGCCGGCCATGGGCGGGCAGATGGATGTGGCCCGAGAAATCGCGGTCGAGACCCGCGATCAGGCGCAGCAGGGTGGTCTTGCCGCAGCCGGATGGCCCGACGACGGCCCCGGCCTGTCCGAAGGGAAGCGCAAGGCGCAAATCTTCGAGCGCGCGCAACGGCCGCCCGTCGGCGCGGCGATGGTCCTTATGCGCGATCGCGACGTCCAGGGGCGCCGCGCCGCCAGCGGGCGAGGTGTCGTTCAAGAGGCTGCACCAGAAATGTTTCGACGCCGAGCATGAGGGCGACGAAGGGGATTGCGTAGGCGAAGAGCAGCTTCATGTCGAATTGCTGGAACGCCATGTTGATCTCGAAGCCGACGCCGTCGGATCTGCCGAGCAGCTCCACGACGAGGACGATCTTCCAGACGAGCGACAGGCCCGAGCGCGTCGCCGCCGCGAAATAGGGCGCAAGCTGCGGCAGGACGACATGCTTGACGCGCGACGCCCGCGACAGGCGGAAGGCCTGCGCCATTTCGTCGAGCGCGGGATCGAGCGCGCGGGCGCCTTCGCGGATCATCACGACGGCGTTCGGCAGCTTGTTCAAGGCGACGGCGCCGATCGCCGCCGCCTCGGTCAGGCCGGCCCAGACATAAGCGAGGACGATGACGACGAGCGCCGGCAGATTGAGCAGCACGACGAGCCAGGGATCGAGAAGGCGGTCGGCGAGCCGGTTGCGCCCCATCGCGTAACCGATCGCGGAGCCGAGGCTCATGGCGAGCGCGAAGGCGGCGGCGACGCGCGCCAGCGTCGCGGCGAGATTCATGAAAAGCGCGCCGGAGCGGGCCTCCTCGATAATCGCGTCGAAGACGAGCGCCGGTCCCGGCAGGCGGCGCGGATCGGAAGCCCAGGCCGCGGCCTGCCAGAGCGCGAGGAGCGCCGCGAGCGAGACGATGCGGATCAATGGCCGTCGGCCTCGCTTTGGTAGAAGGTCCCGGGGTCGAGCGTCTTGCCGGGGCCAACGAGCTTTTCGCCGCCGATTTTGGCCAGCGCTTTGTAGAGCGCGGCCGCGTCCGCCGCCTCCTGCGCGACCGTGCGTTTGGGAATGCCGGCGACATAGCGCTTGCGATAGACGTCGAGCGTCGCCGCGTCCCTGGCGCCGATGCGCTGCGCCGCCGCCGCCCAGGCCTTGTCGTCCTTGGCGAGAAGCGTTTTTGCTTTCGCCGTCATTGCGAAGAAGCGGGACAGCGCCTCCTTGTTCTTCGCCGCAAAGCCGTCGTCGAACACATAGCCGGTGACGACCGCGTCGCCTTTCGCCCCGAGCGCTTTTTCGACGTCGGCGATCTCGATGGGACGCGCAAAGCCCCTGGCTTCGAGATCGGCGGCGAAATTCCAGAATTCGAGCGCGGCGTCGAGTTCGCCCTGCAGCGCCTTCTCGGCGATGAGCGGCGGCGCGCCGTAAAGGATCGTCGCGCTCTTTTCGAGATCGACGCCCTGCTTCGCCGCGAAGGCCTTGAGCATCAGCCAGCTCTTGTCGAGCGGCCCGCCCGCGACGCCGAGTCTTTTGCCCGCAAGGTCCTTCACGCCTTTGATCGACGCGTCTTTCGTCATCACCGCGCCGACGCCGGTGGAATAGGGATAGAGCGTGAGCCTGGCGCCTTGCGCGCGTTCGCGCGCGACCCACAGCCAATCGGAGACGATGATGTCGGCGGAGCCGCCCTGAATCGCGATCTTGCCCGCCTCGGGCGACGCAAGCTCCGTCACGTCCAGTTCGAGCCCCGCCTCCTTGTCGAGGCCGAAGGCTTTCACGACCGCCATCTCCCAGCCGGTCGTGCCGGTTTTCTGCAAAGCGAGGCGCAGCCTCTCCGCGCTGGCGGGCGTGGCGAAAAGACTGGCGGGCGTGGCGAAAAGAAAAGCGGCGGCGAGCAGCGCGACGGGACGTTTCATCGTTTTTCCTATATTTTCGCCGAGGTCTTAGCGCAGGAAGCGCCGCCCGTCGATTGCGGGAAATTGTCCCGATCAGCCCTCGGCGCCGCGCGTCAGCGCTTGCTCGTAGACGGCGAGCGTCTCCCGGACATGCCGCTCCAACGAGGCGGGGGCGGCCCAATAGGCGTCATAGGCTTTGCGCGACATGTCGGCGATCACGGCGTCATTGTTCAATTCGCGGATCGCGGAAGCGAGCGAGTCGACGTCGCCGCTCTTGAACCAGAGCCCTGTAACGCCGTCTTCGACCGCTTCGCGCGCGGCGCAGCCATCCGCGACGATCGCGGGCGCGCCCATGGCCTTGGCCTCCAGCGCGGTGAGGCCGAAGGTCTCGTACCACAAGGAAGGGAAGACCAGCGCCCGCGCCGCGCGCATCGCGTCTCGCGCTTGCGCCGGAGATTTCCAGCCGAGAAGCCGCGCGTGAGGAAAGCGCGCGCGCAGCTCGCCCGCGACCGGTCCGTCGCCGACGAAGACCGGCGTGACGCCCGCGCGTTTCGCCGCTTCCGCGAAAAGGAAAGCGCCTTTCTCGGCCGACAGGCGGCCGACGAAAAGAAAGTCTCCCGCCGCTGGATCCGGCTTGCGGCCGAGCGGCTCCGCCTCGACGGGGTTGGTCACGCGGTGGATCGCGGCGCCTTCCGGCAGGCAGGTTGCGAGAACCTTCTGCTGAAGGTCGGAAAGCAGGATGATGTCCGAAAAGGTTTCGGCGAGATGCGCGACGTGGCCGGCGACGAATTGCCGCGCATTGCGCCACAGCTTGAACGGGTAGTTGCGGGAGTCGCAATTCGTCGTCCAGCAGGCGAGCGACATGGGTTGCAGCGGGCAGACAGCCCCTTTCTGGAAATTGTAGAAGCCTCCATTCGGACAATTCAGAAAATATTCGTGCATCGTATAGACGGCCGGCAGCCCCGCCGCTTGGATGGGCTTTGCGATCGCCGGCGACAACGCCTTCGCCCAGCCGTGAACGTGAATGATGGTCTGGTCGTAGGAAAGTTCGTCCAGAGTCTTTGCGAGCGCCGCGGCCGCCGGCTGATTCCAGACGCCCTGTCGCGCTGCGGCCAGGCGTGAGGGATTTCCCAAAATGTCGTGCTGGCCGAGGCAAACCACTTCGACGCCCGCCGCGGCGAGCCGCTCGTCCACAGGCCCGCACGCCGAGAAGAAGATGACCCGCGCCCCCGCCGCCTTGAGGCCGACGGCGCTTTCGATGGCGACTTTCGATTGTCCGCCGCTGACAAAGGCGTGGTCGACGCAGATGACGACTGTGAGATGCGACATGGCCGCTCCGAAACTGGGAGCCGACAATCTAAGCGATGGTTGCTTGCAGGCCGGTAAATCAAAGACGACGCCGCAATCCCCTAACTGCTTTGTTTGGAAGCGTTTCTTAATTTTTGACGCGCATCTTCCGCTTGTCTGCAATTAAAGGCTGTTGCTGTCTGGACGGAAGCGGCTCCCCGCTCCGCAGGATAGGCCGGCGCGCGCCGTTTGGCGGTCAGGCGATCCGGTCGAGCGTAACGATAGTGGTTAACGCGTCGTTTTCACAGGGTCGATCATGTCGGAGTTCAACTGCGGCGGATGCGATAAGCCGTCAATGCTCGGGTTGCGCGCGCTGCAGCACGACGTGCTCGAAGGCGTCGCCCGCGACCTGCCGGCGCAACTGGTGATGAACCGGCTTTGCCTGCAGGCCGAGCGTCTCGCGCCCGATGTCGCTTGCACCATTCTCGCCGTCGATTGCGAAGGGCGGCTGCATCCATTGGCGGCGCCAAGCCTGCCAAGCTCCTATTCCCTTGCGATCGCGGGAATGCAAAGCGGTCCGCAACGAGGCTCCTGCGGAACCGCCGCCTATTTCGGAGAAGCGGTGGAGGTTGTCGACATCGCCACGGACCCGCTTTGGACGGACTTCAAGAACCTTGCGCTGCCGCTTGGTCTGCGCGCTTGCTGGTCGTCGCCCATCTGCGCCTCGGACGGGCGCGTCATCGGCACATTCGCATTTTATTTCCGGACCTGCCGGGGACCGAGCGCGCTCGAGCGAACGATCGTTCAGGCCTGCGTCAATCTTTGCGCGATCGCGCTGGAGCAGAAAGACCGCAAGGAGAAAATTCAGCGTCTCGCCTATTTCGACGCTTTGACCGGCGTCGCCAATCGTTCCGCCTTCGAGCAATATGCGCGCGAGGCGCTTGCGGTCGCCGCAAAGTCCCGCGGCGGCGTGGCGATTCTCTGGATCGATCTCGACAATTTCAAAAGCGTCAACGACACGCTCGGCCATCAAGCCGGGGACGAACTTCTCAAGATCGTGGCGGAGCGGCTTGGAGACGCGCTGAAATCGGGCGAGTTCCTCGCGCGCATGGGCGGCGACGAATTCGTCGTCCTTCAAGCTTCGGCGGCGAACGATACGGCCATTCAGGAGCTCGCGCGACGCGTGGGCGCAGCCGTCAGCCAGCCGGTCGCGCTCCATGGAACGAAGGCCGCCGTCGGCGCGAGCATCGGCGTCGCGCGCGCGCCCGCGGACGGCTTCGATCTGACGCAGCTCATGAAGAAGGCCGACCTCGCGCTTTACGAAGCGAAGGCGAACAACAGTGGGAGCTTCAGTTTCTTCAGCCGCGAAATAGAAGCCAGGATGGCGTCCCGATGGCAGGCGGAGAGAGAACTCGAACATGCGCTGGAGCGGCGCGAATTCGAGCTCTACTTCCAGCCGATCGTCAATCTCGCGGCTCCGGAAGTTTCCGGTTTCGAGGCGCTGCTGCGTTGGCGCCGCGCGGAACATGGCGTCCTGACGCCGCCGCACTTCCTGCCGATCGCCGAAAAGGCGGGCCTGATCTGCGACATTGGCGATTGGGCGCTGGGTGAAGCCTGTCGCCTCGGCGCGTCGCTGCCGCCGCACATCCGCGTCGCGGTGAATCTGTCTCCGACGCAGCTCTTCAAGCCGGGCTTCGCCCTGGACGTCGCGCGCGCGCTCGCCGCAACGAATTTCCCGCCGTCGCGGCTGGAGCTGGAAATCACCGAGTCCGTGCTGCTGCTCGAAAACGCGGCGACGCATGCCTGCCTCAGCGATCTGCGGCGTCTCGGCGTCTCGATCGCGCTCGACGATTTCGGAACGGGCTTTTCGGCGCTCTCGCATCTGCGCGCTTTCCCGGTCGACCGGATCAAGATCGATCGCTCCTTCGTTCAGGAAATCGACATTCGGCGGGAGACCGCCTCGATCATTCGCGCGATTGTCGGGCTCGCCCGCGAACTCGGCGTGAAGACGACGGCCGAAGGCGTCGAGACGCCGGCGCAGCTGCGCAAGCTGCACGGCTTCGGCTGCGACGAGATCCAGGGCTATCTGATCAGCCAGCCCAAACCGCTGTCGGCCTTCCGGCAAGTCGTCGAAGGGCCGCGCGCGCGCCCTCTCGCCGCCGGGAGGAGGGGCTGAGACGCCGCCGTTCTGTGGCGAAACGGTCATTTTCCCGGGCTAGGTTGCGCGCGTGGGAGAGACGCCATGACGACGGACCAAACGCAAGAAGACGCCGCTGAACTGGATACGCTGCAGGCCGCCTACAAGACAGCGGTCGAGGCGTGGATCGCCGCGATCCGCAAGGAAGAAACGCTTGCTTCCGTCACCCATTCGGTCGCCGAGGTCGACAAATGGGAGGAGGCGCATTTCGAGGAAGACGAGGCGCGCAACAAGGTGCTCGAGGCGAAGGAAGCCTATGAGGACGCCCTGCGCGAGAAGTTTTTCGGCTTTTGAGGCGTCAATCGGGCTCCCGCGCGCCGGCGGCCGAATCACGCTAATATCGGCCCATGGCCACGAAACCCGACCTTTTCGGCGGCGCGCCGCGCAAGGCGCCCGCGCCCAAACCCGCAGCAAAATCAGCACCAGCCGAATATTCCGCCGCCTCCATCGAGGTGCTGGAGGGGCTGGAGCCCGTCCGCCGGCGCCCCGGCATGTATATTGGCGGCACGGATGAGACGGCGCTGCACCATCTCTTCGCGGAGGTGCTCGACAATTCGATGGACGAAGCCGTCGCCGGCCACGCCACCTTCATCGAGGTGACTTTGGAGCCGGGCGGCTGGCTGACGGTCGCCGATAATGGCCGCGGCATTCCCGTCGGTCCGCATCCCAAGATGAAGGACAAGTCGGCGCTCGAAGTCGTGATGACGGTGCTCCACGCCGGCGGCAAATTCGATTCCGGCGCCTATCAAACCTCGGGCGGCCTGCACGGCGTCGGCGTCTCGGTCGTGAACGCGCTTTCCGAGAAGGTCGAAGTCGAGGTCGCGATCGAGCAGCAGCTCTATCGCATGGAGTTTTCGCGGGGCCTGCCGCTCGGCAAGCTGCAGAAAGTCGGCAAGATTCACAATCGGCGCGGCACGCGCGTGCGCTTCAAGCCGGACGACGCGATTTTCGACGCCGGCGCGCATTGGCGCCCCGCGCGCCTCTTCCGCATGGCGCGCTCCAAGGCCTATCTCTTCGGCGGCGTCGAAATCCGCTGGCGCTGCGATCCTTCTCTGATCGAACCGGGCTCGGACACGCCCGCCGAGACGGTGCTCTCCTTCCCCGGCGGCCTGAAGGACTATCTCGCCCGCGAAACGCACGACAAGGAGCTCGTCACCGATCAGCCCTTCGCGGGAAAGGTGACGCGCGAAGGCGGTCACGGCTCGCTCGAATGGGCGATCGCCTGGTTCGCCGAGGATGACGGCTTCATCAATTCCTACTGCAACACGGTGTGGACGCCGGACGGCGGCACGCATGAAGCCGGCTTCCGCCTTGCGCTCATGAAGGGATTGAAGGATCACGCCGACCGCACCAGTCAGTCGAAGCGCTTCAAGGACGTCGCCGCCGAGGATATTATGGGGTCGGCTGCGGCGATGATCTCGGTCTTCATCCGCGATCCGCAATTCCAGGGGCAGACGAAAAACCGCCTCATGAGCGCCGAGGGCGCGCGCATCGTCGAACAGACGGTGCGCGACGCTTTTGACCACTGGCTCGCCGCCGCGCCGACGCAGGCGAACAAGCTCATCGATTTCGCCGTGACGCGCGCCGAGGAGCGTCTGCGCCGCAAGGCGGAGAAGGACGTCGCGCGAAAGACGGCGACGCGCAAATTGCGCCTGCCCGGCAAGCTCGTCGACTGCACAAATAATTCGGCGCAGGGTTCGGAGCTCTTCATCGTCGAAGGCGACTCCGCCGGCGGCTCCGCGAAAGAGGCGCGCAACCGCGCGACGCAGGCCGTTCTGCCGCTGCGCGGCAAAATCCTCAATGTCGCTTCCGCGACGAAGGACAAGCTGCTGGCGAACCAGCAACTCGCCGATCTCACGCAGGCCCTGGGCTGCGGACTCGGCTCGCATTATCGCGACGAGGAGCTGCGCTACGAGAAAGTGATCGTGATGACGGACGCCGACGTTGACGGCGCCCATATCGCCTCGCTGCTCATCACCTTTTTCTATCGCCAGATGCCGCGCCTCATCGAGAAGGGGCACCTCTATCTGGCCCAGCCGCCCCTCTATAAGCTGACGCAGGGACCCAGGACGGTTTACGCGCGCGACGAAGATCACCGCGAGGAATTGATCAAAACGGCGCTGACCGGCAAGGGCAAGGTGGAGGTGAACCGTTTCAAGGGCTTAGGTGAGATGAGCGCGCAGCAGCTGAAGGAAACGACGATGGATCCGGGCAAGCGCACGCTGCTCAAGGTCGTTCTCGCCGGCGAGGAGCGCGACGACGTCGCCGATTGCGTCGAGCGGCTGATGGGCAACAAGCCCGAGGCGCGCTTCGCCTTCATTCAGGAGAAGGCGGCGTTCGCTTCGGAGTTACTGGATATTTGAGGGCGCGAAGCGCGCCTCATCGCCGAGCGCGCGACGTCGCCGCCTATGGCGGCGGCGTCGCGGCTTCTATATTGCTTCGCCCGCAAGGACGGCGAGCCTTCCGCCGCTCACGCTCACTCCAACGCTCGCGCGGGCGGCTGTCTGGGCGTATAATGAGTCGTCCAGAACAGGTGATGCGTGAGCGATACGGACACTCTTTCGGGCGCCGGCGAGGCGCGCGCCGCGCCCTCGGGCTGCGATGCGATCAAGGATCAGGCCTATGCGCTGGAGCGCATGCAGCTCGCGCTCGACGCCGGCCGCACGGGCGTCTGGGACTGGAATCTCGTCACCGGCGCGGTGCATCTCGACGCGCGCGTGCGGGAATTATGGGCTCTGCCCGACGATCTCGAACCGGGCTTCGACGTCTTTCGAAACGCTATTCATCCGCAGGACCGCCGCCGCAGCAAGGAGGCCGTGGGCCTTGCGCTCGATCCGACCTATGAAGGCGATTACGAGATCGAATATCGCGTTATCGGCGTAAAGGACAAAGTCGAGCGCTGGGTGTCGATCCGCGGCCGCACCTTCTTCGAATATGGACGCGCGGTGCGCATTCTCGGCACGGCGCGCGACATCACCGAACGCAAGATGCGCGAGCAGCATGTGCGCGTCCTGCTGCGCGAACTGGTGCATCGCTCGAAGAATCTGCTCGCCGTGGTGCAGGCCATGTCGCGCCAGACGGCCGCCGGCGCGCCTTCGGTGCAGGAATTCCAGCGCAAATTCAGCGCGCGCCTGCAGGCGCTCTCCATGGCCCACGACCTGCTCGTGTCGCAGGACTGGCGCGGCGCCTCGATGCACGATCTTGCGCGCGCGCAAATGGCCTATTGTCTCGATGTCGCGAAGGACAGCGTTTGTGAACACGCCGCGATCGACGGGCCGAAGATCATGCTGAAGCCGGAGGCCGCGCAGAATATCGGACTCGCTCTGCATGAGCTCGCGACCAACGCGCTGAGCTACGGCGCCTTGTCGCGGCCGGAGGGAAATATTTCGCTCAAATGGGGCTTCGAGGATGGCCGGCTCAATATTGAATGGCGGGAGAGCGGCGGCCCCGCGCTCGCCACGCCGCCGAAGGAGGGCTTTGGCCACAAGGTCGTCAAGAAGCTCGTCGCGCAAGCGCTCGACGGCGAGGCCGAACTGAGCTTCCCGCCCGACGGGCTGATCTGGACGCTGTCCATCCCCGCAAGCTTCGCGATGATCCGGGACTAGAATTCACACCGCTTCGTCGTCGTCGCAAAAGGCTTGATAATCCTTCCGCGTCTGCTTGGCGTAGAGCATGGCGAAGGAAGCCAGAGCGTCGTCGAAGGCCTCTCCCTTTCCCATATAGCCCGCAAGCGACGCGGGCTGCGAGGAACGGGCGTGAGCGCGCGCAAGCGCATTTCCACAAAGCTCGACATAACCCGGGAAGGCCTGATCCTTCAGAAGTTCCGCAATCCCGCCCAGTCGCCGGGTTTTCAGATGCCGCATATAGAACCGGCTCTCGAAGCCGTCGCCATCCGCGGCGGCGAGGAACATGTCCGACGCCGCCTGCATCACGCGCTGCCCCGAGACGACGCGCATTCCTTGCGCCCCCTTCCATCTTCCGGCGCCGAACCGCTCCAGCGCCGATGGCTGCGCCGCCTTTATCTGCAAGGCGAGCGGCTCTTCGTCCGCCGACATGTAAAGCGCGACGCCGCAGAAGACGCCGACGCTGCCGACGCCGACGGCCTTGAAGGCCGTGTCGCAGAGACGATAGCGCGCGAAAAGTTGCGAGACGGGCTCGGGAAGCCGCTCCCGCACGAGCCGTTCGAACAAGGACGGCAGATCGATATGCGCCCCGTCGTCGGTCATCCTGTCGAGATGGCGCAGCTTGGGCGGTTTATCGACGAAACGCCAGCCGCCGCCGGTCTTCTGGATTTTCGGAAGCCCGTCCGTCCTGTCTTCGGGGCCTTTGCCCTCATAGATCGCCGCCGCGAGTTTTTCGTGCAGTACGCGGTCGCGCAGCGTCTTGACGACGTCTTTCAGATGCACGCGCACATTCCAAATCTCGTAGGGAGACATGACGGCGAGCTGGAGCATGCGCGTTCGATAGGATTTGATCGCCCGTCGCGCCAGCTCGCGCGCCTCGCCCCGCGCATAATCCATCTCGAGCGCCGCGACCGCGACGTTCGTCGCGAGCCGGCGCAGATCATATCCGATGTCGACGTCCGGCAACGATTCGTCGAAATCATTGACGTCGAAAAGCACGTTGTTTTCGGGCGACGAATAGGCGCCGAAATTCATGATGTGACAGTCGCCCGCAGCCTGCGCCTTCACGCCGGGCGCGAGCTGGCGGGAGAGATCGAAGGCCATGACGTCGGCGGCGCCGCGCAGAAAGGCGAAGGGCGACTGCATCATCAGCTCGCGTCGCAGCGGGCGCAGAGACGGCAGCCGCACGCTGGCGGTCTCCCTGATGATCGAAAGGGGCTTGCGGTCGTCAGGCGCGATATAGTCGGCCAGCGCCTCGCGCGGAACAGCCTCACGCAAACTCTTGCCGAATGCGTAGCGCTCCCGCCGGGACAAGCCTGTTGCGTTCACGTCGTCGCGGCCGTTCGAATCTGTCTTTCCCATGGATTTGACCCTGATGGCGAATGGCGACCGCGCAATGACGGCTATTTAGCCCAGAAGATCGATCAGCGGCGCGATGAGCGGCGCGTCGGCGGGGGGCATGTCGAAATTGCGCAGATCGCGCGCGCGCGCCCATTTCACCGCCTGTCCCTCAGCCGGGTGAACCAGGCCCTCCCATTTGCGGCAGACATAGAGCGGCATGAGGAGGTGGAACTCGTCATAAGCATGACTCGCAAAAGTGAGCGGCGCGAGGCAGGGCGCCTTCACCTGGATGGAAAGCTCCTCCGCAAGTTCGCGGATGAGCGCGTCCTCGGGCCGTTCGCCGGGGTCCAGCTTTCCGCCGGGGAACTCCCATAATCCCGCAAGCTGCTTGCCTTGGGGACGCTGCGCGACGAGCACGCGATTGTCGCTGTCGATGAGCGCGCAGGCGACGACGAGGAGGAGTTTCATACAGTCCCTATTTGCCCGAGACGATCGCCTCCACCGGCTTCAATTCCGTTCCGGTGACGGCGACCTCCTCATATATCAGCCCGCCTTCGGAGGAAAATTTATCCTCCGGCTTCCAGATCACTTGCGTCGAGACATAATAACGTCCCGCCGGAACATTGGTGAATTCGAAACGCCCGGTCGGACCGGCTTTGGTCGTTCGCTGATGCGCAAGGTAATCGGGATCGGGATCGTTTCTCGGAACGGCGTTGGCGGGCGCGAATTTGGCGCCGTGGAAATAATAATCGAGCCGGGCTCTGGCGTAGGCGGTGGCGGGAATAAGCCGCACGACCTCGCCCGCCGCATAGCGCACATTCACGCCGCCTGTCTTGTCCGGAAGAAAGGCCTGTCCCCGGATCGTCGTCGTTCCGGGCCTGTCGAGAAAGGCGGCTTCGGCCGCGTCAAAACGCAATTGCGGCGCGGGCGGGCTGGCGTTGCAGGCGAGAAGAATGAGAGGAAAAAGGAGAAGAACAAGACGCTTGAGAAACATACGCGCAACGCTCCAAACACTGTCCGCGACAATGCCAGAGTTCCAGCTTGGAGCGCGAAAGGCAAGCGTCTCGGAATTCGCCAGCGTGGGAGAGAATTTGGTCCGGCGCCGCCACGGCCGGAGCGAGGCGAAGCGAACGAGGCGCGTCGATGCGCCTGCCGATCGTTTCGCATCGTTCGCGACGGCGGTTGGACGTCAGCTCCGATAATCGCCGTTGATCGCCACATATTCCTTCGTCAGATCGCAGGTCCACACGGTCGCGGCGCCTTCGCCGAGTCCAAGATCGACATTGATGACGATCTCCTGCCTTTTCATGATGTCCGACACTTCCTGCTCATTGTAGTCAGGGTCGCGCAGCCCCTTGAATGCGACGCGCGCGCCGCCGAACCAGATGGCGAGCTTGTCGCGGTCGGCGCGTTCTCCGGCTTTGCCCACGGCCATGACGATGCGGCCCCAATTGGCGTCCTCGCCGGCGACAGCGGTCTTCACCAGCGGCGAATTGGCGATGGAGAGCGCGATTTTCTTGGCGGCCTTGGCGCTGTCGGCGCCCGTCACCGTCACTTCGACGAATTTGCGCGCGCCTTCGCCGTCCTTCACCACCTGATGCGCAAGGTCGAGCAGCACGGCGTCGAGCGCCTGCTTGAATTCGAGAAGACGCTTGTCCGTCGCCTTCTCGATCTTCGGCGCGCCGCGCTTCTTGGCGGCCCCCGTCGCGAAGAGCAGCAGCGTGTCGGATGTCGATGTGTCGCTGTCGACCGTGATCGCGTTGAAGGAGCGCTGCACCGATTTCGAAAGCATCGCCTGCAGCGCTTCGGCGGCGATCGGCGCGTCGGTGAAGACGAAAGAGAGCATCGTCGCCATGTCCGGCGCGATCATGCCGGCGCCCTTGGCCATGCCGCTGATCGTCACCTCCACGCCGCCGATCGTCGCTTTGCGCGTCGCGAGCTTGGGGAAGGTGTCGGTGGTCATGATGGCGCGCGCCGCGTCCTGCCACGCGTCGGCGCGCGCTTGCTTGACGAGATCGTCGAGCACGCCCTCGAACTTCGACGCGTCGAGCGGTTCGCCGATCACGCCGGTCGACGCCAGGAAAATCTGGTTCTCGCGCGCGCCCGTCGCGGCGGCGGCGAGCTTCGCCGAGAATTTCACCTGCTCCGCGCCGGTTTTGCCGGTGAAAGCGTTGGCGTTGCCGGAATTCACGAGCAGCGCTTTGGCCTTGCCGCCCTTGAGCCGCGCCCGGCACCAGTCGACCGGCGCCGAGGGGCATTTCGATTTAGTGAACACGCCCGCGACCGTCGCGCCCTCGTCCATGACGGCGAGCATGACGTCGGTGCGGCCGGCGTAGCGAATGCCCGCGGCTCCGGCCGCGAAACGCACGCCGTCGAGCGGCTCGATCTCGGGAGTGGTCGACGGCGCGAGGGGCGAGAGGGGGGCGTCATGAGCCATGGGATCACCGTGATGGGGAAGGCGCGCGGCCGACGAACGGCCGAGTCCGAACAATTCTATCCTGGCGGTTTGGCCGTCCCCGGCCGCGCCGTCAAGACAGCTTCGGGCGCAGAAAAAATTTCGTGTGGCGCCCCGCGTTTCGCGGCGGCATTTTTACAGAGGCGTCATCTGACGATGTTGCTATGCGCGCTTCGCACAAGTTTATTGCAGGAGAAGTCCTTGGCCAGAACCTTCGAAATCGGCCTGACCATGGCCGGCGCCGTCTCGGCCGGCGCCTATACCGCCGGCGTGATGGATTTTTTCATCGAGGCGCTCGACGCCTATACGGAAGCGAAAAAGCAGGCTGGGTGGGATGGGCCGACGCATGACGTCCGGATCCCGATCATGTCCGGCGCTTCGGCGGGCGGCATGACGTCGTCGATCTGCGCCCTGCATTTCTTCCGCAGCGTCTTCGATCATGTCTGGCCGCAGGACGCGGCGAGGCAAGTCCCGGAACGGCGGCGAAACCGGCTTTATTCCTCCTGGGTCGAGGATATCGACATCAGCCGGCTGCTGGAAACGGGCGACATAGACCTCAAGCCCGGCGCCCCGGTGCGGTCGCTGCTCTGCTGCGACGTGATCGACAAGATCGTCGAGGACGCCTTCGATCTCGAGGGCGACATTCGCGCGCCCGAATGGATCGGCCGTGACGGAGAAAATTGCGTCCGCGTGCGCCTCACGCTCACCAATATGCGCGGCGTGCCCTACGCTTTCGAGATTTACGGGGCCGCCGATCCGCGCCGCTACGGCATGCTGAATCACGGCGATCTGCTCGATTTCAAGATCGGGATCGATCCCAGGCCGGAGCCGGGCGTCTATGCGCTGAACGTTCGAAACACGAAGACGCCGGACTGGGACTTGTTCCGCACGGCCGCCAAGGCCACCGGCGCCTTTCCGATCGGCCTGTCGCCGCGAATCATCCGCCGCGACGCGAGCCAATACGAGTATATTTCCCGCATCCGCTTCGGCGACGGCGTCGCGCCGCCCATCGTTTCGGCGAAAGAAGGCGAGCTTTATGAATTCGTCGCCGTCGATGGCGGCACGATCGACAACGAGCCGCTCGAATTGACGCGGCGCTTCCTCGCCGGGGGCGCGGGCCGCATCAATATCAATGACGGCGTCGGCACGACGAAGGCCGTCATCCTGATCGCGCCGTTCCCCAATCTGCTCGAGGCGACGCCCGATGACGGGAACGCCGCCGCGGTGAATGAGGACGAGCAAATGAGCCTCGCCCGCATCGCCGCCACGCTTCTCTCGACGCTGACGGATCAGGCCCGCTTCAAGCCCGACGAGCTGCGCAAAGCCGCCGACGACGAATATTACACGCGCTATCTCATTTCGCCGGCGCGCGACGACCAGCGCCCCATGGCGCTGAAATATCCGATCGCCTGCGGGGCGCTTGGCGGGTTCAGCGGCTTCCTGCACCAGTCCTTCCGGCGACACGACTATCTGCTCGGGCGGCGCAATGCGCAGGCCTTCCTGCGCTGGCATTTCGTGTTGCCGGAAACCGCCGATCTCTTCGACGAATTCAAAGGCGACCGCGAGAAGTGGATCGTGCGCGAAGCGCGGGGCGAGACCCTGACGGTTTCCACCCGGCTGGGGAAAAACGACCTGCGCGCCTTGCCGATCATTCCGCTCGTCGGCGACCTGATGAACAAGGAGATCGTGATCCCGTCCCGGGATCTGCCCGACGTCAACGCCGTGTTCGGACCGGCGCGGGATCCGCTGGACGCGTTGATCAAGCGGCGCGCCAAGGCGGTCGTGAGCCGCCTCGTCGACGTCCATCTCAATTTCGACGGCTTTTTCGCCTGGGCCGAGAGAAAGGTCGCCGCGAATATCGGAACGCAATTCGCGGTGAGAAAAGCGACGGGAAAAATCTCCGAGGCCGTGGACGACATCCGGCAGGCTTTCTACAAGCCCTGACCGAAAGAAATACGGCGCGCCGGAGAGGCGCGCCGCAGCTTTTCCTTACTTCTTTTCCGCGGGCTTCGCCGCCGCCGGTTTGGCGTCCTTCGCCCCTTCCGCCGGCTGGTCCGCGCGCTCGATCTTCGAGCCCTCGCGCAGCTTCAGAACCAGTTCGCTCTGAGCTTTCTGCACGACGTAGCGGGCGACCTGATCCTTGACCTGATCCAGCGGCGGGAAGGTCTTCGGGCGGGTCTCGTCCAGCTTGATGATATGCCAGCCGAATTGCGTCTTCACCGGCTCGGAGAGCTCGCCCGGTTTCAGCTTGGAGGCCGCCTCGCCGAATTCCGGCACCATGCGGTCCTTGGTGAACCAGCCGAGATCGCCGCCCTTGGAGCCCGGGTCCTTCGACACTTCTCCGGCGACCTTGGCGAAATCTTCGCCGCCCTTCACGCGCGTCAGCGCCTTCTTGGCCTCTTCTTCGGTCGGCACGAGAATGTGATGGGCGTGATATTCGGTTTCGGGCTTCTGGTTCTTGGCGGCCTCTTCATAGGTCGCCTTGATGGCGGCGTCGGTGGCCGCCGCTTTGGCGACGTTGCCGAGCAGAACCTCCATCAGCGCCTTGTCGCGCAGATAGGCCATTTTCTTGGCGAAATCCGGCGTTTCGGCGAGCTTGTCGGCCTGAGCCTTCTGCACGACGAGCTGCTCGTCGATGAGGAAGTCGAGAATATAGCTCTCGCGCGCCTTGCCCTCGAGCTGGCGCGGCACGCCCGGTCCCAGATCTTCCGTGGCGATTTTCAAATCTTCGTCGGTGATCTCGACGCCGTTCACCTTGGCGAGAACCTTCGCCTGCGCGGGGAGGGCCGCCGACAAAGCGAGGAGGCCGACCGCCCCGAGCGCCGCGCGGGTCAGAAAACGCGCATAGTTGCGGGCATTGGACATGATATGCTCCAGAGAAAGAGGCGAACCGCCCCGGATAACCGCCGCCACGGCCGGCGCGAAAGGTTCCTGCGTGACGAATGGGGCGTATCTATGCCGGTGGCGGCCTTTCTGACAACTCCCTGCCGCCCGATAATTCCGCGCCTTTGACGGGTCCGACGACCGCGACGAAGACCTCGCGGGTCCTTTTCTCGGTCTCGGTCAGCAGCGCTTCGAGATGGGAGAGATCGGGCGAGTCGCCGACGCGCAACAGAAGCTCGGCGAGGCCGCGCGGCGCCTCCCTGGGATTGAAGGCGCCGTCTATGGCGAGCCGCAGAAGCTGCATGAGGCCCTGATAGAGACGATAGGCGTTGAGCAGGGCCTCCGCGGCGCCTGAGTCGAGCAGGCCGGCGCCGCGCAGCCTTTCCAGCGCGTCTGGCGTGGTCGTCGAATAGATCTCGGGATGCGCGCCGCCATGGAGCAGCATCAGATATTGGGCAAGAAATTCGATGTCGATCAGCCCGCCGGCGACCTGCTTCACCTCCCAGGGATTGGCCGAGCCTTTTTCCTTCTCGATCAGCCGCCGCATGGCGAGAATGTCGGTCTTCAGCTTTTCAGGGCTCCTCGGCAACATCATCGCCGTCCGGATCGCGGCCGCGACGCGGCCTTTGAATTCGGCTGGCGCCGCGATGACGCGCGCGCGGGTCAACGCCATATGCTCCCATGTCCAGGCCTCGTCGGCCTGATAAAGCTCGAAGGATTTCAGGCTCGACGCGATGGGGCCCTTATTGCCGGAGGGGCGAAGGCGGAAATCGGTCTCATAGAGCAGGCCCTCGGCCGTAGGCGCCGACAGCGCCGTAATGAGCCGCTGCGTGAGGCGGGAATAGTAATTCGCGGTCGACAAAGACCGTTCGCCGCCGGCGGATTCGGCCATCGGATCGGCGTCGTAAAGAAGCATGAGGTCGAGATCGGAGGCCGCGGTCATCTCGCGCCCCCCCAGCTTGCCCATGGCGACGACCGCCGCCGCGCCGCCCTCGATGCGTCCGTGAATTCTTTCGAATTCGCGGCTGACCTCCTCGAACAAAGCGGCGATCAGCGTCTCGGCGAGGCGCGTATAGGCGACCCCTGCCTCAGCCACGGAGACGGTGCCGGTGAGCACGCGCACGCCGACGAGAAATTTCTGCTCCTGACCGAAAATGCGCGCGCGGTCGAGCATGTCTTCATAGGAGCGCGCCTCGGCGAATTGCGTGGCGAGGCGCGCGCGCAGATCCTCCGCGCTCGGCACGGTCTGGAAAAAGGCGGGCTCCATCAGCGCGTCGAGCACATGCGGCCGTTTCGAGATGGTGGCGGAGAGCTTCGGCGCCGCGCCGGTGATGGCCGCCAGAAGCCCGAGCAGGCGCGGCTGCGAGACGAGAAGCGAAAAGAGCTGCACGCCGGCCGGCAATTTCTGGATGAGCTTGTCGAAGGCGAGGAAGGCCTGATCGGCGTTATCGGTCGCGGCGAGCGCTTCCAGCAGGGCGGGCGTGAGCTCGGTGAGACGCTCGCGCGCCACGGTCGAGCGCGTCGCGGCGTAGCGGCCGAAATGCCAGCCGCGGATCGTCGCGGTCACCATTTTCGGGTCTTTGTAGCCCATGCCCGCCAATGTTTCGATCGTGCCGGGATCGTCGTCATCGCCGGTGAAGACGAGATTTCCGCCTGTCGAAGACAATTCCGGCGCGCTTTCGAAGAGGCGGGCGTAATGGCCCTGCACGATGTCGAGCCGCCTCAAAAGCGCTTCGGCGAAGTCGTCATAGCCGCCAAAGCCCATCATGCGGGCGATGTTTTCGACGCCTTCCCTCGTATCGGGCAGCGTGTGTTTCTGTTCGTCGGCGACCATCTGGATGCGATGTTCGACGTCGCGCAGGAAGAGATAGGCCTCGGCGAGATCGTCCCGCGCCTTCGGCTCCACCCAGCCGCTCTCGACAAGCTGGTCGAGCATGGGCAGCGTCGCGCGCCCGCGCAGGCGCTTGTCGCGTCCGCCCGTGATGAGCTGCTGCGTCTGCGTGAAGAATTCGATCTCCCGGATGCCGCCGCGGCCCAGTTTGATATTGTGGCCCAGGACGGCGATCTTGCCATGACCCTTATGGGCGTGAATCTGGCGCTTGATCGAATGCACGTCGGCGATCGCGGCGAAGTCGAAATATTTGCGCCACACGAAGGGCGCCAGCTCTTTCAGAAATTCCTCTCCCGCATAAATATCGCCCGCGACCGGCCGCGCCTTGATGTAGGCGGCGCGCTCCCAGTTCTGGCCCATGCTCTCGTAATAAGAGAGCGCCGCCTCGAGCGGGATGGCGATGGGCGTCGCGCCGGGATCGGGGCGCAGGCGCAGATCGGTGCGGAACACATAGCCGTCGGCCGTGCGGTCGCTCATGATCTTCACGATGCGCTTTGTGAGCTTCACGAAAAGATCGACGTCTTCCAGCCGGTCGACGACGCGGGCGCGGGCGCGGTCGAAGAAAACGATCAGATCGATGTCGGAAGAGTAATTCAGCTCATAGGCGCCGCCCTTGCCCATGCCCAGAAAAATCCAGCCCGAGCCGCGCTCGGGATCGCGCTGATCCGCAAGTTCGAGCTTTCCCGCGTGCTGGGCCTGGCGCAGCGTGAAGCGGATGGCGGCGGAGAGGGTCGCGTCTGCAATGCGGGTGAGCGCCTCCGTCGCTTGCAGCATGTCCCAGGCCTTGGAGAGATCGGCGAGCGCGATAACGAGCGCCGCCTCCTGCTTGACGAGACGCAGCCGCCGCATGAGATCGGCTTCGTCGTCCGTTTCGACCGCCTTCGCTTCAGCGATCAGCGCGTCGATGCGCGCTTGCGGATCGGCGCCGAGCGCCTGAGCGAGCCGCGCCGGATTCCGCGCGGCGAGATCAGTGAGATAAAGCGAGGAGCCGAAAACGCCGAAAAGCAGCTCGCGCGCCTTGGGATGTTCCGCGAGGAAAGCCGCGAGGGCGTCCGTGGCGTCTTTTTCGAGCACGCGATCGAGCGCCTTCCGGGCTTTCTCGGCGTCGGCGGAAACGATGATGACTTTCGCTCTCGCGATGAGGGCGTTGGCGTCGAGCGTCAAAGGCGTGTCCTCGTCTTGGCCGTCTCACGCGGCCTGGCGCCCGGTATAATGCAAGCGCGCATGTGGCTGAACCACCCCCCACCCTCAATCCCTCCCCGCCACTTCGTGGGGGGAGGGACGCGGCTCTCGATGGATACGCTTACTGTTGCTTGAGTGTGATCCCGAACGGCGCCGCTTTTCCCTTCCCCGTGGAGCGGCGGGGAGGGTAGGGGGCGACGCCACAACGACAATCTTTGCCTTGCGCTTTGCGACGATCCCGCTATCCCCGCAAATCAGCCCCAGCCGTCAGGATGCCTCATGTCGAAAAAGGAACTCGCCGCTCATCTTGCCCGCATCGCCGAGGCGCTTGAGCGCCTCGCGCCGCCCGCGCCGCCAGCGCCGGATTTTTCCGCCGCCGAGGCTTTCGTCTGGCGCGCGGCGGGATCGGCGTTTCATCCAGTCGCCAAGGTCAATCGCGTCGATCTCCCGCTGCTGGAAGGCATAAACCTCCAGCGCGACATCCTCTTCTCCAACACGGCGCGCTTCGCCGAAGGGCTGCCGGCCAACAATGCGCTGCTCTGGGGCGCGCGCGGCATGGGCAAATCCTCGCTGGTCAAGGCCGTGCATGGCGCGCTTGCAGGCGAGGGGCGGCTCAAGCTTGTCGAAATCCACCGCGAAGACATCGAGGCGCTGCCCGATCTCTTAGGCGCGCTTTCGGGCCAGCCTTTTCAGTTCATCGTCTTTTGCGACGATCTCTCCTTCGACGGGCCGGAGACGAGCTACAAGGCGCTGAAGACCGCGCTGGAAGGCGGCGTCGAGGGACGGCCGAAAAATGTGCTGTTCTACGCGACGTCGAACCGCCGTCATCTCATGCCGCGCGACATGATCGAGAATGAGAGCGCCGGCGCCATTCACGGCAAGGAGGCAGTGGAGGAGAAAGTCTCGCTTTCCGACCGCTTCGGCCTGTGGATCGGCTTCCACAATTGCAGCCAGGACGACTATCTCGCAATGGTCTTCGGCTATGCCCGCCATTTCGGGCTGGACGCGCCCGAGGCGGAGATACGCGCCCAGGCGCTCGAATGGTCGATGACGCGCGGCGCCCGCTCCGGCCGCGTCGCCTGGCAATTCGTGACGGATCTGGCGGGGCGGCTGGGGAAGGGGCTTTAACGCTCAGATACAAAGTGGCGCTGACGCCCCTCGTGCTTCGAGACGCCCGCTTCGCGGGCTCCTCAGCATGAGGGGCTTTTTCTTCTGCGTCAAATACTTAGGCCTCATCCTGAGGAGCGAGCGAAGCTCGCGTCTCGAAGGACGAGGCCGCCTTGGAGCTATAGCGACATGTGAGGGAAACGCGCTTCAGCCCTTTCCCTCGTCACAACCCCGCATGCGCCATTTCGACCTGCGGCGCGCGCGTCTCCGTGTCGCCGAACTTCGCGCGATAAACGACGAAATTCTCCATCACGCGCTGCACATAGTTGCGCGTCTCGGCGATGGGAATGCGCTCGACCCAGTCGATCGGATCGACACTGGCCTTGCGTGGATCGCCATAGGCGTCCATCCATTGTTTCACGCGGCCGCCGCCGGCGTTATAGGCCGCGAAGGTGAGGAGATAGGCGCCCCGATATTCGCCGAGCAGAATGCCGAGATGCGCCGCCCCCAGCTTCGCGTTGAAGGAGGGCTCGCTGAGCATGCGCGACAGATCAAAGGCGACGCCGTGCTGATAGGCGGTGTGGCGCGCGGTCGAGGCGATCATCTGCATCAGCCCCATGGCGCCGGCCGAAGAAACGGCTTTGGGATCGAAGGCGCTTTCCTGCCGCGCAATGGCGTAGACGACCGAGCGCGACGCGGAGTTCGGCAGCGCCTCGAAATCCGGAATGCCGTAGGAGGGGAAGGCCACGTCGTCCAGCGGCACGCCGCGATAGGAGGCGCTCTTGCCGAAGACAAGAGAGAGCTTGGCGTCGCGCTGACTCGCAATCACTTGGCCCAGCGCCGCAACCTGCTTCGCCTCCGTCATATTCTTGGCGGCGTCGAGGGCGAGCGGCGCGGCCACTTCCTTGTCGCCCGTCGCGAGCAGCAGCTCCACGACCCGCACCGCCTCATGGCGCTCCTCGGCTTTCGCCGTCGCGGGCGCGGGTCGCAGGGGACGGTCCTCGGCGCCGAGCTTGGCGCTGGCGAGCTGGCCGTAGAAGGTCGTCGAATGAGCGGCGGCCCGACGATAGAAGTCGCGCGCGCGGATATCGTCTTCCGGCGCGTCGAGGGCCTCCGCCGCCCGGCCGCGCCAGTATAGCGCGCGGGATTTTTGCAGCGGCGTCTCGGCGACCTGATCGAGTTTCGCAAAGTGACGCGCGGCGCGCGCGGGATCGTCGAGGAAGCGCAGGGCGATCCAGCCCGCCTGAAATTCGGCCTCGACCTTGTTGCTGGTCGAACGCGCGGCGTGCTGAGAGGCGACGACATAGGCCGTATCGGCGTCGCCAATATCGAGAAGCTTGCGGGAAGTCTGGCGGCGCTCCATCCACCAGGCGTCGCCGTCGACGGCCTTTGCGGGATCGGTCGGCGCCTTGCGCAGAAGCGCGCCGGCCTCGGCGAACTTCTTGGCGCTGTTCAGCGCGCGGACGCGGGAGAACAAGAGAGTCGGGTCGTTCTGCAAAGCCGGCGGGAGGGCTGCGGCGGGCTTGTCGCCGCCGAGGCGCGCGCGGGCGAGCAGAACGACGTCCTTGCCGGCGAGCTCCGCCGCGCGCAGCGCCGGGCCGTTCTTGCCGGCGTAAAACATGCGGTCGGCGCGGTATTTGTGGTCCTGGACCGTGAGCAGCTCTCCCAGCTCCTTGAGGAACTGGTTCTCGAAGCTCTGCGGAAGATCGTCCTCGCGCCACGCATCCCGCGCGTAAAAGGCCGCCGTGTCGAAATCGCCTTCGCGCGCCAGGGCCTTCGCCAGCGCATATTTTCCGTAAGGCGTCGCCGGCGGCGCATCCTCGAACCAGGCCTGCACGACCTTGTCGGGCTGGCGCTCGCCGACAAGGGATTCCTCCGCGCGCTTGCGCAGCCACTCGGCGGCCGGCCAGTCCGGATGCTGTTCGAGAAAGGCGGACAGCCGCTTGAAGCCGGCTTCACGGGGATGAAGCTTCAAGCCCGCCCAATGCGCCGCGGCGTCGGAGAGGCCCGCATGGAGATTGGCTGAGGCGGCGTCGCCGGCCGCAAAGTCCGCATTCTTGTACGCCGTCAGCGCCAGATAGAAGGCTTCGGAATCGTCGCCCAAGAGCTTGACGGCGTCGGGCGCGGCGCTCGTCGTTCCGCGCAGCCAGCCTTCCGGGGGCGCGTAATTGGCGAGCGGGGTCGCGCCGTCCTCCGGCGCGAAAAGGGACGCCTGAACCGGATGCGCCGCTTCCGTATGGGGCGGCTCGCCAGTGACAAATCCGCGCACCGCCTCTTCGAGATTGCCGACGCGCGTGCGCCATGCGCCGAGGCTGAAGGGCATGTGCGGAACCCAGCGCGCGACGTGATCGCGTCTGGCCTCGCCGTCGCCCACCGTGCCAAAGCCGGTAAAGGCCGGGATGACGAGCGCCAGAGCCGTGGCCGTCGCCAGCAGGTTGAGGCGGATGGAAACGCGTTTCGGCAACATCATCGGTTTCTTGTCCCGTCGTTGCGCAGAGGCTGCTCTCTATTCGTTTACGAATCGTCAACCAAAGGCGCCGCCGCGGCCGGACAGGTGGATACAAGCTCCAAGGCGCTTAGGTGGGGCTTTTCTCGCAAGCGCCCAGCGGCTATGAAAGACGCTTCCATGATACGGGCGCGAATACGGCGGCTGTGAGGCGCGGGGAAGTTCCTGATTCTATGAGCACAAAGCCGATTTTTCACGGGTCGATCACCGCACTGGTCACGCCTTTCGCCAATGGAGAGGTCGATTTCGAGGCGCTTCGCGCGCTGATCGACTGGCAGATCGAGCAGGGCGCGCATGGGCTGGTGCCGGTCGGCACGACGGGTGAAAGCCCGACGCTCTCCCATGAGGAGCATGGCCGCGTCATCACCGAGACCGTCCGCGCCGCCAAGGGCCGCGTGCCGGTCATCGCAGGCGCCGGCTCCAACAATACGCGCGAGGCGATCGCCATTGCAGGCCATGCCGAGCGCGCCGGGGCCGACGGGCTGCTGATCGTCACGCCCTATTACAACAAGCCCAATCAGGAAGGGCTTTATCTGCATTTCAAGGCGATCAACGACGCGGTCTCCATTCCGATCGTCATCTACAACATTCCCCCGCGCTCCGTGATCGATATGAGCGTCGACACGATGAAGCGCCTCTCCGAGCTCAAGAACATTGTCGGCGTGAAGGACGCGACCGGCAATATTGGCCGCATCTCCCTGCAGCGCGAGGCGATGGGGCCGGAATTCATCCAGCTTTCCGGCGACGATCTCACGGCGCTTTCCTGTATGGCCGCCGGCGCCCATGGCTGCATCTCCGTCGTCTCGAATATCGCGCCGCGCCTTTGCGCCGATCTGCAGAACGCCTGCCTTTCGGGCGACTACGCCAGGGCGCTGGAGATCCAGGACAAGCTCGTGCCGCTGCATGTCGCGACCTTCCTCGAGGCGGGCGTGACCGGCGCCAAATATGGCCTGTCGCTGCTCGGCAAGGTGCGCGAGGAAGTGCGTCTGCCGCTCGTTCCCTCGACGCAGCCGACGAAAGACCGCATCCGCGCCGCGATGATCCACGCCGGCGTGCTTCCGGCCTGAAGGTAATCCGTGGCCGCGAAGCAGGAGCCTAATTTCAAGGTCGTCGCCGACAACCGCAAGGCGCGCTTCCACTATGAGGTGGGCGAAACCTTCGAGGCCGGCCTTGCTTTGACCGGCACGGAGGTGAAGTCGCTGCGCACCGGCAAGGCGACGATCGCCGAGAGCTACGCCCATGTCGACAGGCATGGCGAGGCGTGGCTCGTCAACGCCAACATCCCCGAATATCTCGCCGGCAATCGCTTCAATCACGAGCCCAAAAGGCCGCGCAAGCTGCTCTTGAAGTCGCGCGAACTCGCCAAGCTCTCTCAGGCGGTGGAGCGCGAGGGCATGACGATCGTGCCGCTCAAACTCTATTTCAACGAAAAGGGCAGGGCGAAGCTGCAAATCGCCCTCGCCAAGGGCAAGAAGATCCACGACAAGCGCGAAGTCGAGAAGAAGCGCGACTGGAGCCGCGAAAAGGGTCGGCTCATGCGCGATAAGGGCTGATTACGCGCGCATGTCGAGTCATGCGAGGCGCGCTTCGCGCGCCGCGACGAAGATGAACGCATTCGCATCGTGCAAGAAAATCCAGGCTGCGAAGCAATCCGCCGTCGCCGGCGGCTTGATCGTCCGCCCGCCAATCCGGATTTCGAGGCGAAGACGCGCCTCGCGGCGTATGTAATCGACGCATAAGCTCGTCAGTCGCGCGTGGTGAAAACCATTTGGAAGCGTCGCCGCGACGTCATCCAGCCTCGTTATTTTCTCAGGCGCGCATCTTCAAAGAAAAAAGGCCGGAGGGTTCCTCCGGCCGTTAAACGCGTATGTCGCGCGCTTACTCTTCCTCGTCCTCATGGCCGGCCGGCGCCGGAGCGGCCATCTGGCGGGGGCGCTCCTGATAGCGCTCCATGCGCGCGGCGCGCTCGCCCGGATCGCGGCCGATCTTGCTGACGAGGTGAATGAGGTCGATGAACTCGTCCGCCTGGCGGCGCAGTTCGTCGGCGATCATCGGCGGCTGCGTCGTGATCGTCGAGATCACTGAAACGCGCACGCCCTTGCGCTGCACGGCCTCCACCAGCGAGCGGAAGTCGCCGTCGCCGGAGAACAGCACCATGTGGTCGATATGCTCGGCCATCTCCATCGCGTCGACCGCGAGCTCGATGTCCATATTGCCCTTGACCTTGCGGCGGCCAAGCGAATCGACGAACTCCTTCGTCGGCTTGGTCACGACGGCGTAGCCATTATAGTCGAGCCAGTCGATCAGGGGACGGATCGAGGAATATTCCTGATCCTCGATCAGCGCCGTATAGTAAAAAGCGCGGATCAGACGTCCCTTGCCCTGGAATTCGCGTAGCAGACGTTTATAGTCAATATCGAATCCCAGCGATTTGGCGGTCGCGTAAAGGTTTGCGCCGTCAATGAATAACGCAATTCGTTCGATATCTGCCATTTTTTTCTCGCGTCTGGGTTGTGTGTTGTGACGTTCCCGTCAGGCTACCGTCGTTTATCCGCCATCGACGGCTTTGGGTTGTATGAGCGCCGGCGCAAAATATGTTGCTACCTGCTCGGCTCCTGGCCCCGTCTCTAAATCTCGGCGAGATGCCTTCAACGCCGCTGCAACCCGGAAGTAAGGCAATCGCGACTTTCGAAACCGGAACGCCGAAGCGTCTGAGCGATAAATTGCGCCTATAAGTCGCGAGGTCAAGACCATCTATCGAGTTTAATGCATAAAACATTGCCAAAAATCCAAAAAGCTCGCTTGACCGGCGGCCTTCCGGGCCTTCGGGAGGGCAAAAAGACCGATAGAGGCCATTGAATAAACTTGTGACTTAGTGTAGCAGCCGCTTTCCCCCGTTTCAAGCAGGAGCCGTAAAAGATGGCGCGCGTCACCGTCGAAGATTGCATCGACAAGATCGAGAATCGCTTCGATCTGGTTCTGCTGGCGGCGCATCGCGCGCGGCTGATCTCTTCCGGCCAGCCGATTCTGGTCGACCGCGACCGCGACAAGAACCCCGTCGTGGCGCTGCGCGAGATCGCCGAGACGGCGCTTTCGCCTGAAGATTTGTCGGAAGACTTCATTCATTCCCTGCAGCGCCACGTCGAGGTCGACGAGCCTGAGGCGGAGGCCGCGCCGGCTCTGACGCCCGCCGTCGGCGGCGATTTCGACAGCGACCAGCAATTCGACCGCATGACCGAAGAGGACCTTCTGCGCGGGCTCGAAGGTCTCGTTCCGCCGGCGGAAGTCGAGGAAGACGGCGAGTAAGGGCCGCCCGCGAAATCCGCCGTCTTCCGCTGGAGACGGCGGCGAAGCTGCGCTACACTCCCCGCTCGATTTCAGCGGCTGGACGGTCGCCGCCCGCTTGCGGGCGACCTGTCGGCCGCCTTGTACCGCCTTGGCTTTCGCGCATGATGCGTCAATATGAACTCGTCGAGCGGGTTCGGAAATACAATCCGAACGTCGACGAGGATTTGCTCAACCGCGCCTATGTCTACGCCATGAAGGCGCACGGGCAGCAGACGCGCGCATCCGGCGACCCCTATTTCTCCCATCCGCTCGAAGTCGCGGCGATCCTCACCGATCTCAAACTCGACGACGCGACCATCGTCGCGGCGGTGCTGCACGACACGATCGAAGACACAGAGACGACGCGGGAGGAGATCGACCGGCTTTTCGGCGAGCAGATCGGCAAGCTCGTCGACGGCCTCACCAAGATCGAGAAGCTCGATCTCGTCTCCAAGCAGGCGCGGCAGGGCGAGAATTTCCGCAAGCTACTGCTCGCCGTCGCCGACGACGTTCGCGTGCTGCTCGTCAAGCTCGCCGACCGCCTGCACAATATGCGCACGCTGCATTTCGTGCCGCAGGACAAGCGCGCCCGCATCTCGCAGGAGACGCTCGACATTTACGCGCCGCTTGCCGGCCGTATGGGCATGCAGCGGCTGCGCGAGGAGCTGGAGGGCCTCGCCTTCCGCCACCTGATGCCCGAGGCGCATCAGGCGATCGAGCAGCGGCTGCACGAGTTGCGCGCCAAGAACGGCCGCATCATCAAACGCATCGAAGACGAGCTGGCGCGCGAATTTTCCGAGCGCGGCATAGAGGCGGCGGTCACCGGCCGGCAGAAAACGGCCTATTCGGTCTGGCGCAAGATGGAGCGCAAATCGATCTCCTTCGAGCAATTGTCCGACATTTTCGGCTTTCGCATCATCGTCGGAACGCTGGAAGACTGCTACCGCGCGCTCGGCGTCATCCATTCAAAATGGCCGAACGTGCCGGGCCGGTTCAAGGATTACATTTCGACGCCCAAGCAGAATGATTACCGCTCGATCCACACCACGGTGATCGGCCCGGGCCATCAGCGCGTCGAACTGCAGATCCGAACCCCGGAAATGCACGAGATCGCGCGCTTCGGCATCGCCGCGCACGCGCTCTACAAGGACGCGACGGGCGATGAGGGCCGCGAGGAGCTCGCCAAGGAAAGCCGGGCGTATCGCTGGTTGCAGGAGACGCTCGACCTCCTCGCCCATGGCGACAGTCCGGAAGAATTTCTCGAGCATACGCGGCTGGAGCTCTTTCAGGATCAGGTTTTCTGCTTCACGCCCAAAGGCGGGCTCATCGCGCTGCCGCGCGGCGGCACGCCGATCGATTTCGCTTACGCCGTTCACACCAAGCTCGGCGACTCGGCGGTCGGCGCCAAGATCAACGGGCGGGTCGCGCCGGTGCTCTCGCAATTGCAGAACGGCGACGAAGTGGAGATCAT
The DNA here is from genome assembly GCF_027571405.1 of Methylocystis parvus OBBP. GTDB lineage: Bacteria > Pseudomonadota > Alphaproteobacteria > Rhizobiales > Beijerinckiaceae > Methylocystis > Methylocystis parva. The sequence goes on along the minus strand of NZ_CP092968.1, from coordinate 1,633,093 downwards.
CCGCGCCGACGGTCATGTCCCTCCGCCCGCCTGGGAGGCGGCAGTGGTGACGGGCAAGGCGCGCGCAGCCATCCGCCGCGCGACGCGCGAGGCCGTGCGCCAGCAATATGCCGGGCTGGGGCGGCAGATCGTCGAACGCGCCTTCGAGCGGGCGGGGCGGGCCTATGCCGACGACAAGCTCCGGGCCGCGCTCACGCGTCTCGCGCGCCCCTCGATCGACGACGTTTTGGCGGCGGTCGGACGCGGCGAAATCTATTCGGGCGACGTGGTGAAAGCGGTCTATCCGGACTTCATCGAGGATCGCAAAGCCGCGCAGGCGCCGCCGGCCCCGGGCGAACCGGGCTGGTTCGGCGTGAAGGCGAACGCCAATCTCGTCTTCAAGGCGCCGGGCGCGGCGGGCGAGGGCGATGCGGGCGCCATTCCCATTCGCGGCCTGCGCGGCGACGCTCCGGTGCGCTTCGCCCCCGTCGGCGGCGCCGTGCCGGGCGACCGCATCGTCGGCATTTTCACGCCGGGCGAAGGCATCACCATCTATCCGATCCAGTCGCCCTCGCTCACGGCCTTCGACGATCAGCCCGAACGCTGGCTCGACGTGCGGTGGGACATCGATCCGGACGCGCGCGCCTTCTTTCCTTCGCGCATCGTCGCCACCGCCATCAACGAGCCGGGCACATTGGGCGCGCTCGCGACGCTGATCGGCGAAACCGGCGCCAATATCGACAATATCAGCTTCAACGCCCATTCGCCCGACTTCCGCGAAATGACGTTCGATCTCGAAGTCGCGGATCTGAAGCACCTCACTGACGTGCTCGCGAAACTGCGCGCAAGTCCGCTGGTGAGCAAAGTGGAGCGTGTGATCGGGTAGCAGGCGCTTCAGGGCGCGCCCGGGCGTTTCCGTCCGGGCGCGCCGTGATTTAGAAACCCGTCGCCGCGCACTGGCCCAATTTGCCGCTCGCGGCGACATTGGCGCCATAGGTCACGGGGTTCGGGCTGTTGCGGTTGCATTCCAGCTTCTTGCCGATCACATTATTTGTGAGGTTCGCCGAATACGTGTTCTGCGAAGGGCTGCCATTGGCGAGCGTGTCGTCGACGCGCACATTGCCGCCGACATCCACCCGGTAAACCGCGCAGAGACCCTTATTGCCGACGCATTCGACGTCGCCGGAAATCATCGCCCGGCCCGCCGTGCCGTCGATGAAGCCGGCCACCCAAAGGCTGCCGTAATCGAGCCGTCCCGCGCATCCGCGAATTTGCACGTCGCCGCCGATGAGGAGCGGAGCCGCCTCGCCCCTCAGCAAGACCTCGGTGCATTGATTGGCTTCGACATTGCCGGCGACCGTTCCGCCATGGACCTTCAATGTCGCTTGTTTTCCGACGAAAACATCGCCGATCACTGACACGCCGGTGATGTCGCAGGTCTGGCCGTCCGGCACCACGACGCGGCCCGTAACGCTTGCGCCATTGGCGATGGGCGACGAGGCGCTGCAATTCGTATCCGCCGCGAGGGCGGCCGATCCGTCGATGGCGCAAAGCGCCAGTAAAGCTGTTCCAACAAGACTTCTCATATGCTTGTTCTCCATCCGGCAAATGATCTCGGAGAACTTCGCAATTGGAGGATGGATTTTCAATTTAAGAGAGAATTAATCATTAATATCACGCAGTTCGCGAAATTTTGGCGGCGGCGCGGCCGCCGCCGGAAGCCGGCTAGTACGGGCGCTCGGGCGTGCAAGCGGCGGTCGTGCAGCGGGGCTTGTAGGCGTAGGGGATCATCGCGGCGACGAACAAGGCGGCTCCGAGAATGATGATCGCGAACCGGTAATTCATGGGCGGCTCCTCTCTGCGACCGGCGGGCCGGTCGCCACAGCCGCCATGGATAGCGGTAAGGGGCGCCAAGGCTCCGTGACAATGTCTCTCTGCGAGGCCCGGTTCTCTGCGGGGCTTGGCCTCTCCGCGAGGCTTGAAGGCTTCCCGGCCGGAATGGCAAATGCGCCGCCGCTACGCTAAGAAAGCGGCATGAGCACCAGACCTCTTCGTCTCGGCGTCAATGTCGATCACGTCGCCACGATCCGCAATGCGCGCGGCGGGCCGCGTCCCGATCCTGTCCGCGCGGCGCTCCTCGCCATCGAGGCGGGCGCCGACGGGATCACCGCGCATCTGCGCGAGGATCGCCGCCATATCACCGATGCGGACATGGCCCATCTCAAGGCGTCGATCTCGAAGCCCTTGAACTTCGAAATGGCGGCGACGGAGCAGATGCTCGACATTGCGCTGGCGACGGCGCCGCATGCGGTCTGCCTCGTCCCCGAGAAGCGCACCGAGCGCACCACCGAGGGCGGGCTCGACGTCGTCGGCCAGCACGACTGGCTTGCGCCCTACGCCGACCAGCTCGCGCGCGGCGGCGTCCGCGTGTCGCTCTTCATCGAGCCTTCGACCGAGGCGATCGACGCCGCCGTCTCGATCAAGGCGCCGGTCGTGGAGCTGCATACCGGCGCCTGGTGCCACGCCGTCGAGGTGGGCGACGCGGCGCGGGCGGCGCGCGAATTCGAGCGCGTGAAGAAGGCGGCGGCTTACGCCGGCGAGCGGGGGCTCGAAGTCCATGCCGGCCACGGCCTCGATTACGACACGGCGCGGCAGGTCGCGGCCCTGCCGCAGGTGACGGAGCTCAATATCGGGCATTTCCTCGTCGGCGAAGCCGTCTTTGTCGGGCTCGCGGAGGCGATCCGCCAGATGCGCGCGGCGATGGCGGAGGGGCGCGCGGGCGCGGGGTAAGCTCGGCGGCGACGTCGCCCTTCCCGCGAGGGGAGGGTCGCGCCAAAGGCGCGGGGCGGGGCGGGCCTCCAAATTCCCGCCGCAGTTCTCATTGCGTTAATGGCGTGCTAAGCGGGGCGCCGGGCGCGCGCCGCCCGAAACATCAAGGAGCATGCGGCTTGAGCAGGAACGTCCAGATGGCCCAAAAGCAAGAAGAAGGCGGGATTCTGGAGACCATCAAGGTCATCGTCCAGGCTCTGGCCATCGCCCTCGTCATCCGCACGCTGCTGTTTCAGCCCTTCAACATCCCCTCGGGGTCCATGATCCCGACGCTGCTCATCGGCGACTACGTCTTCGTTTCGAAATACGCCTATGGCTATTCGAACTATTCCATGCCTTTCGGCCCGAATGTCTTTTCAGGCCGCGTGCTCGCCTCGCCGCCCAAGCGCGGCGACGTCATCGTCTTCAAGCTCCCGCGCGACAACGAGACCGATTACATCAAGCGCGTCATCGGCATGCCGGGCGACCGCATTCAGATGATCGAGGGGCGTCTCTACATCAACGGCGTCGTCGCGCCGCGCGAGCCCATCGCCAAGGCCCGCACCGAAAACCGCGAGGGGGACGAAGTTCCGGTCGCGACCTATAAGGAGACGCTGCCGGGCGACGAGGATCATCCGGGCGTCGAGCATACGATCATCGAGATCGAGGGCGATCACGGCATCAACGACAATACCGAGCTCTTCGTCGTGCCGCCGGACCATTATTTCATGATGGGCGACAATCGCGACAACTCGACCGACTCCCGCATCGCGCCGGAACTGGGGGGCGTCGGCTATGTGCCCTTCGTGAATCTCGTCGGCCGCGCGGAGATCATCTTCTTCTCCGTGAAGAAGGACGAGTCGGCGCTGGCTTTCTGGCGCTGGCCCTGGTCCGTGCGCTGGGACCGCTTGTTCAAGCCGGCGCACTGAGCCTGAATGGCGCGGGGCAAGCCTGATCTCGCGGCGCTCGAGACGCGCATCGGGCGCGATTTCGCGGACAAGGCGCTGCTGCGCTGGGCGCTGACCCATGTCAGCGCGGCCGCGCAACGGCCGGATTCATATGAGCGGCTGGAGTTTCTCGGCGACCGCGTGCTCGGCCTCGCCGTCGCGCATATGCTTTTCGAGGCCTTTCCCGACGACAGCGAGGGCGAACTTTCCCGCCGGCTCGCGGCGCTGGTGCGCAAGGAAACCTGCGCCGAGGTCGCCGAGCTTTGGGGCGTCGGCCCATACATCCGGCTGGGCGAGGGCGAGGCGCAGACGGGCGGGCGCAAGAAGCGCGCGATTTTGGGCGACATTTGCGAGGCGATCATCGGCGCGGCCTTTCTCGACGGCGGCGCGGCCGCAGCCGAAGCGATCGTGCGCGCCGCCTTCGGCCCGAAAATGCATGAGGCGGGAAGAAGCCTGCGCGACGCCAAGACGGCGCTGCAGGAATGGGCGCAGGCCCGCCGCCTCGCGCCGCCGCGCTATCGGCTGGCGTCGCGCAGCGGCCCGGACCATGCGCCGTCCTTCGAGCTGGCGGTGGAGATAGAAGGCTTCGAGCCGGCGGTCGGGGCGGGGAGCTCCAAGCGCGCGGCGGAGCAGGCGGCGGCGGCGGCCTTCATGGCGCGGGAGGGAGTGACGGAGTAACCTTTCTCCTCGGCGCGAACAGCGCCTCTCCCCGTGAAACGGGGAGAGGCTGGGTGAGGGGCCGGGTCTGGAGTCCGGACGCCGGTTGAACTGCCAAGCCCTCACTGCGTTTGCCTTTCTCTCTCATCCCCCAGGCCCCTCACCCAACCTCTCCCCGCCATGCGGGGAGAGGAGCGCGCGCGGGCCTTTATCGACGTTCCGAAAAAAATCTTATCCCCACCCCCTAAACCTGCCTCATCCTGCGCCCGCCTCGTCACCTTAGGGGGCGTCGTCGTAGCCCGGCGGCGCGGCGGGGTCGGTCAAGCGTCCGTCGGGCTCTTGTGGCGGATGTGGGCGGGTCGTCGGTCGGGCTTTCCCGTGCAGAGCGGGGCAAGCAATCTGTGGCGGCAACGTCGCGGGGCGCGAATAAAGCTGGGTCTTAACGTTTCTTCGGGTCTTGCAGCGGGAACTTCTGAAAAGGAAGCCGCGCCCGGGGGAAGGCGGCATCGGAAAACTGCAGGACACAAATCGCCTGCGGCGCTCAAGCGCGCGCTCGTCTGGGATCATAATCTCAGACGGGAAAGAAGCGGTCCTGTCAGGGGCCGTGTCCGGGAGCGAAGTCACTCCGTCGGGAAAAGGTGCGCGAGCATAAAGACCGTGTCCGGGACGCTTTGGCTCCGGTGCGCAGGAAACACATACACATCTCGGCCGAACCGGGCCGGGGCGTCCCGGATTTCCCTTTAAACTCGCATCGAAAGAGCGCGGGAAGGAAAAGGCGCGGGCGGGTTTGAGTGGGATATCTCGCCATGGCTTTGAAGATCGAGCGGGAGGAGGCCGCGATGAAAGAGCCAAACCCAAAAATTCGGTAGAGAAGCCCCGCGCAAAGCGCTAAGGCGGACGAGTCGACCCAAGCTCTGGAGAACCTTTGACCGAAGAAACCGCCATGGACCAAGAAACAAGCTGCGGCTTTGCGGCGCTGGTCGGCGCGCCCAACGCCGGCAAATCGACGCTGCTCAACCAGCTTGTCGGCGCCAAGGTTTCGATCGTCTCGCGCAAGGCGCAGACGACGCGCGCGCAGGTGCGCGGCATCGCCGTGGATGGGCCGGCGCAGATCGTGCTCGTCGATACGCCCGGCATCTTCAAGCCCAAGCGCAAGCTCGACCGCGCCATGGTTGCGAGCGCTCTCTCCGGCGCGGCCGACGCCGACGTCGTCGCCTTGCTGGTCGACGCCCGCAAAGGGGTCGACGAAGAGGTCGAGGCGATCATGAAGCAGCTCGCCGAAACGAAGGCGCCGAAAATCCTCGTGCTGAACAAGGTCGATATCGTCGCGCGCGAGAAGCTCCTGGCGCTCACCGCGAAGCTCAACGAGATGGAGACGTTCGAGGAGACCTTCATGGTCTCGGCCCTCAACGGCGACGGCGTCGCCGACCTGCTGTGCGCTCTGGGCAGGCGCATGAAGCCGGGGCCGTGGCTCTATCCGGAAGACCAGCTTTCCGACGCGCCTTTGCGCCTGCTCGCCGCCGAGATCACGCGCGAGCAGATCTATGAGCGGCTGCATGACGAATTGCCCTATCAATCGACCGTCGAGACCGACAGCTGGACGAATCAGAAGGACGGCTCGGCCCGCATCGAGCAGACGATCTATGTCGCCCGCGACGGCCAGAAGAAGATCGTGATCGGCGAGGGCGGCAAGACGATCAAGGCGATCGGCGCGGCGGCCCGGCGCGAGATCGCGGAGGCCGCCGAGCAGAAGGTGCATCTTTTCCTTTTCGTGAAGGTGCGCGAAAACTGGGCCGAAGATCCCGAGCGCTACCGCGAGATGCGGCTCGATTTTCCCAAGGGCGGCTAACGGATTCCTCTTTGCGAGGTCGATATGTCCAAGAAATCCAAGCGGCTCACTGTTTATCGCTATCTCACCGGTCCGGACGACGCCGCCTTCTGCCATCGCGTGACCGAGGCGCTGAGCAAGGGCTGGTCGCTCTATGGCGGGCCGACGCTCGCCTTCGACTCCGCCCAGGGCCGCGTGATCTGCGGTCAGGCGATCACGAAGGAGGTCGAGGGCGTGGAATACAGCCCGGAAATGAAGCTCTCGGAGCAGTAAGCGACCGTCGCCGCGGCGCCCCATTTCTCCCCGCAAGGGGGAGAGGGATTAGATTGTCGCTGTCGCGGAGCGCGCGAGAAACGCCATGGAGTGGCAGGACGAAGGCCTGGTCATCGGCGCCAGGAAGCACGGGGAGACCTCCGTGATTCTGGAGTTGATGACCCGCGCCCATGGCCGCCATCTCGGCGTGGTTCGCGGCGGACGATCCAAGGCGCTGCGCCCGGTCCTGCAGCCGGGCAATCTCGTTTCCGTGAATTGGCGCGCGCGGCTGGAGGACCATATGGGCGCCTTTGCGGTCGAGCCGCTCGCCGCGCGCGCCGCGCGCTATCTCGACCGCGGCGCGGCCTTGCATGGGGTGGCGACGCTCGCCGCGCTGCTTCGTCTCCTGCCCGAGCGCGATCCGCATGAGGAGCTGTTCGAAGCGGCCGACGCCATCGCCACGGCGCTTGGCGACGTGGGCGCGGCGCCGATGATGGCCCGATTCGAGCTCGCGCTTCTCGGCGCGCTCGGTTTCGGACTCGATCTGGAGCGATGCGCGCTGACGGGAACGCGAGACGATCTCGCTTTTGTTTCCCCGAAATCGGGCCGCGCGGTGAACAGGGCCGCCGCGGCGCCTTGGCGTGAGCGCCTCCTGCCGTTTCCGCGGCTGCTGCAGGCGGAGGGTGAAAGCGCGTCGACCGAACAGCTCGCCGACGCTTTCCGTCTGACGGGATATTTTCTGACGCGCGACGTGTTCGCCCCGCGCGGCGCTTCCATGCCGGCGTCGCGAGACTTCTATATCCGCGCGATTCTCTGACCGGATGTCAGCGCAGCTCGTCGCAAATCACGCGCGATTCGCGATTCGTCACGCCATAGCCCTCATCGGTGTCGACGATGATCTCGCGGCACATGGCCTGCATGGCGCTGTCGTTGCGCGCCTCCTCCTGAGCGTCTGTCGGGTAGCGGTGCGGCGAGCGGGCCGAATCATTGACCGCGATCTGCGTGCTCTCAACCGCCTGGGCGGCGCCCGCGACGGAGAGCGCCACGCCAAGAACCGCGAATACTCTGAAAACCGCGAATACTCTGAAGATTGACGTCATGAGGAGCAAGCCGCAGAAACTTAAGAGGAAAGCGCCTTTGGGAAGGCGGAGCGGAGCCGGCGCTGTGGTTACCTTTCTATGGACGGCGCCAAAGCGTCGCAAGCTCTAATTTGCAACATTATCGCCGAAAAAATGAAAATCCCGTTGAGAGTTGAGTTTAGCGTCCCGGACGCTGATTTTCAGGCGCTTGCGCGCCGCGCCGCGCGCCAATAGGACGGTGGCTGGCGGAAAAAACAGGAACGAGTTGATGGCGCAGCAGAAGGGCGGTTCGGGAGGCAAAGGCGGCAAGGATGGCGGCGGCGAGAGCGTCGTGACGCCGGTCGATCTGCGCGAGGCTCTGGAAGTGCGTTATCTGCGTTACGCGCTCTCGACCATCACCGACCGCGCGCTGCCCGACGCGCGCGACGGCCTCAAGCCCGTGCATCGGCGCATTCTCTACGGCATGCATGTGCTGCGGCTCGATCCCGGCGCGCCCTTCAAGAAATGCGCGAAGATCGTCGGCGACGTGATGGGCTCCTACCATCCGCATGGCGATCAGGCGATCTATGACGCGCTGGTGCGCCTCGCGCAGGATTTCTCCTCGCGTTATCCGCTCGTCGACGGGCAGGGAAATTTCGGCAATATCGACGGCGATTCGGCCGCCGCCTATCGCTACACGGAAGCGCGCATGACGGCCGTCGCGCGCGGACTTCTCGAAGGCATCGACGAGGACGCGATCGACTTCAAGCCGAATTACTCCGGCGAGGAGAAGGAGCCGATCGTTCTACCTTCCGCGCTGCCCAATATGCTCGCCAATGGCGCGCAGGGCATCGCGGTAGGCATGGCGACCTCGATCCCGCCGCACAATCTTTCCGAGCTTTGCGACGCCGCGCTCTATCTCATCTCGCATCGCTCCGCGACGAGCGAGCAATTGCTCACCTTCGTGCAGGGGCCGGATTTCCCCACCGGCGGCGTTATCGTCGACAGCCGGGCCGACATCGTCGAGGCCTATCGGACCGGGCGCGGATCCTTCCGCGTTCGCGCGCGCTGGGACACTGATCCGCAGGGGCGCGGGGGCTGGGTGGCGGTCGTCACCGAGATTCCCTATGGCGTGCAGAAGTCGCGCCTGATCGAGAAGCTCGCGGAGCTGATCTCGGAAAAGAAGTTGCCGCTTGTCGCCGACGTGCGCGACGAGTCCGCAGAGGATGTGCGCATCGTCTTCGAGCCCCGTTCGCGCAACATCGACCCGAAGCTGATGATGGAGACTCTTTTCAAGTTCTCCGAGCTCGAAACGCGCTTCAGCATGAACATGAACGTGCTGGTCGACGGCGTGACGCCGCGCGTCGTCTCGCTCGACGAGGCGCTGCGTCAGTGGCTCGACCATCGCCGCAGCGTTCTGCAGCGCCGCTCGCGCCATCGTCTCGCGGCGATCCTGCGCCGCATCGAGCAATTGGAAGGCATGATCATCGTCTTCCTCAATCTCGACAAGGTGATCCGGATCATCCGCGAGGAAGACGACGCCAAGGGCGAGCTGAAGAAGACCTTCAGTCTCACCGATCTGCAGGTCGATTACATTCTCGATACGCGCCTGCGCGCCTTGCGCAAGCTGGAAGAGATGGAGCTGCGCAAGGAACTCGACAATCTCACCAGTGAGCGCGCCGAGATCGAGAGCCTGCTCGGCGACGACGGCAAGCAGTGGAAGACGATCGCGGGGCAGGTGCGCGATCTGAAAAAACTCTACGGACCCCAGACTGAGATCGGCAAGCGCCGCACGACTTTCGAGGATGCGCCGGCGGCGGTCGATCTCGACCTCGCGGAGGCGATGATCGAGCGCGAGCCGGTCACGGTCGTCGTGTCCAAAAAAGGCTGGATTCGCGCGCTCAAGGGCCATGTGCAGGATTTGTCGACCCTGCAATTCAAGGGCGACGACGAGATGGATACGAGCTTCTTCGCGCAGACGACGACGAAGATTCTCGTGCTCGCGACCAATGGCAAGGCCTTCACGCTCGACGCTTCGAAACTGCCGGGCGGGCGCGGTCATGGCGAGCCCATCCGCCTCTACGCCGACATTGACGAAGGCGCCGACATCGCCCGCGTCATGCCGCACACATCCGGCGCGTCTCTATTGCTGATCGGCGACGATGCGCGCGGCTTCGTCGTCGCGCAGGACGATCTCTTGTCGTCGACCAAGAAAGGCCGCGCCGTGCTGACGGTCGAGCCGCCCGCGAAATTGAAGATCGTGACGGAAGCCGAGGGCGATCATGTCGCGATTATCGGCGAGAACAGGAAGCTTCTCGTCTTCCCATTGGAGGAAGCGCCGCGCATGGCGCGCGGCAAGGGCGTGCGCATGCAGCGCTACAAGGATGGCGGCGTCGCGGATGCGAAAGTGTTTGCGATGGCCGACGGTTTGCGCTGGACGGATTCGGCGGGGCGCGTGTTCAACGTCTCGAAGGCGGAACTGTCCGAATGGATCGGCCACCGCGCGGAAGCGGGACGGCTGCCGCCGCGCGGCTTCCCGAAGAACAATCGGTTCGGGTGATCCGCTCGCTGTGCCGCCGTCACTGCGAGGCGGCGAAGCCGACGAAGCCATCCAGCGCCGCAACAGCCGCTTTCCGGACTGCTTGTGTAATAGCGTAGCCTGTGCGGCGTAACGAGGCGGTCAGGCGGAAGCCCTTCGAAAGCATCGAACAAAAATGCCCGCCAGGACGAACCCGGCGGGCAAGTCTTCACACCAACACGCGGAGAAGAGGAAAGCCGCGTGGAGCTGAATTCAGCTTAGAGCGTCGCGCCAAGCTGGAATTTCGGGATCACCGGACCGCCGACTTCCACCTTCTCGCGCTTGCCCGAGGGGCTGAACAGGAAGAGGAGGCCGCCGAACTGGCTGTCCGTATCGTAGGCGAGGTCGGACAGGCGCTCGACGTCGAAGCGCGCATCCTGCACCGTGATGACGAGGCTCCTGGTCTCGCCCGGCGCGATCGGCGTCGGATCGTTCACCGAAAGGCCGCGATCCGCCATCAGATAGTCGGGGAATTCAGGGCGCGTCGTGAACACGTCCGGATTGAGGAAGCGCAGGCCGGCGGTCGTGAACTCGCCGATGCGCAGCGGCTCATGACCTTTGTTCGTGATCTGCACGTTCATCGTCAATTCGCGGCCGGGCACCTTATAGGAGCCGCCCGAATAATGGAGAGACACCGTCTCGGCCCGCGAATCCTCGAGGAACGGAATGCCGGTCAGCAAACCCGCCTGCATGGGCAGCGTGCGCGGGAATTCACGGTTGGCGTTGGCGTAGAAGATCAGCAGCGCAAGCATGGCGACCGCGAGCCAGATGGCCCCGAAACGCTTGTCGTTGGGCGTGATCATCTCATGCCGTTTGCCCGCCGCGACCTGCCAGCCGCGAACGATGATGCCTTTCTGCAGGAACCAGTAGAGGATCCAGACGAGAGCGGCCGCCATCCAGATGAAGTGATAGGCGTATGTCCAGTTGATCCCGTAGGTTTCGAGATCGATGGTCGAGCCGTCGAGGAGCGTCACCGGATTGGTGAAGTCCTTCATGTCGCCCTTGATCTCGATCCACTGGCCGGGACCGACGATCGGACCGCCATCCTTCACATTGATCTGGACATGGACGTGATACCGCCCCGGACGGCGCGCCTTCAGGCCGATCTTGTATTCATAGTCATAGCCGACATCCATCGAGAAGGTGCGCGGCACCGGCACTTCGCCCACCGAGGCGCTCTTGCGGATGAGGACCGGACCCGGCTCGCCGACATTGAGGAAGGCTTCCTGCGGCTTCGCGACGGCCTGCGGCCAGCCGGAGAAGACGTGGACCTTTCCGGTCAGCTCCATCTCTTCATTGACGTTCAGCGACGTCTTCGACCATTTGACGTCATACCAGTTCAGCGTGCGCATCCGAAGGAAGGCCTGCTGCGAGCGTTCGCCATGCGCGGCGGCCGGCGTAGCGGAGAGCGTCAGCATCGCGACGGCTGCGGCGAAGCCCACAGCGCACGCTCCCGCGAGCTTTTGGAAGATTGGCCGTTTCATCAGTTTATGACTCCCTTGTTTTCTTGGCGCCGGGGCGGCCTCGCCCCGGCCTTTCGTCTTTTTGTTCCGTGATCAGACGTCTTCGTTGTCGATATAGGCGGTCGTCGAGAACCAGCCGCCGACCTTCCACCAGAGGAAGTAGACGAGCATCGAGACGAAGCCGGAGAAGAAGGCCGCGACCGGAACGACGTCCTTACCGAAGGTGCGCAGCGTGCCGCGCTCGATCATGCGGATATATTCGGGCGTGCCCGTGCGGACGTAGTTGAAGCCGATGAGATCGGCGAGTGTGAGCAGCACGCCGTCGACCTCGGTCGCCTGATGAAACTGCGCCAGCACCGGCCAATTGCTCGGATAGAAGAGCAGGCCCCAGCCCATCGCGCCGACAACCGCCGTCACCGTCCAGCTGCCCGAAAGCAGCAGCACGATGTCGAGCCAGAATCCCATCGGGATCAGCGCGGAAGGGAAGACCAGATTGATCGGGAAGAAGGTCCAACCCCAGAAATTGTCGTAGCGGTTGATCCACTCGCCGACGAGCAGGGCGAAGACCGCGACCGTGGCGCCGAAGGGCAGGCGGAACTTCTGCCAGAAGAAGGACTGGGCGGCGGCGGCGAAGCACATGGCGACGATGGGCGCCACGGTCGGCCACATGCGGCGATCCTTGAAGTCGATCCAGAAGTCCCAGTCGCCGGCGAGCAGCATGTAGTGGATGTGGAAGGAGCCGAGCAGCACCAGGAAGAGGATGAGGAGCAGAATCCAGTCGGTCAGCTTCACGCAGCCGATGAACTCTTCCTTCGAGGCCCAGGCCTTGCCTGCGGCCGGGACCGTTTCGTTCGATAGAGACATAATTTTTCTCTCCTTGAGATTTCCTCCCGGCGGTTCGCCGGGCGCCTTCTTGTTTGTTCCGACTTTCGCGTCGCGCCTTGGCGGGGCCGGAAGCGGCCGCTCTCGATACAGAGGGAGGAAGATCGGAGCGGCCGCCTCTCTTTCGATCCCGCGGCGCCCTGGGAGCGTGCGCGCGCTTCGCCGAAAGTTCGTTCGTCGCGGTTAAATCGCGAGGATGTCCTTCTCGAACTCCTTGCTGAGCTCGATCACGCGATGGAGGATCTGCAGCACGGTGCCGAACATGGCGAGGCCGAACCAGCCGAAGAAGACGAAGCCCCAATGCAGCGGCGCCGTGAACAGCTCTTCCATGAACCAGAAGGTGTGGCCCCATTCATTCAGGCCGACATTCGGGAAGATCATGAAGGGGCCCGCGAAGAACAGCAGGAAAGCCAGCGAAATCCGGTTCGCGAATTGCGGAATGCGCGTGCGGCCATACATGAAGGCGCCCCAGCCCGCGATGATGTAGATCGGATAGCTGAGGTAGAACTCCAGAATGTGGCTCGGCGTGAAGTCCGTGTCGCGGATGACGGTCTGATGCCAGGTGCCGTCCTGCTCGGTGAAGTAGCTCGCGCCCCAATAGACGGTGAAGGCGTAGACGAGCAGCCATCCGATCAGCGTGATCAGGCGACGCATTTCCTCGCGCGGCGCGACGGCGTTGATGTTGCGGTCGCGCGTCTTCCACAAATAGCCGCCGATCGCGCAGAAGGCGATGAATTCGAGCGGCAGCTCGGTCCACATGATGTTGAGCCAGTAGGTCTGGAACTCGGGCGCGAAAGAATCGAGACCGGCTTTCCAGCCGAAATACTGCTCATAGATGCGGATGCCGACGTAAAACGTCCCAAGCGCAGCCATGGCGAGATAAGCAGGACGAAAATTGACGATCGAGTCGGCCGACTCTTTCGCCGCAGCTCCGGCTTTGTCTGTTGTCAGAGACATTCCTCTCCTCCAGTCATTGAAAGTTAGACGAAAGACCTCGAATCTACGTTCCGTCATTCTTGTGTTGGCCGACGTTCCCCGAGATTCGCGCCCTCCACCTGTAAATCAGGCGCTTTATCGCTATTCTCTGAGTGATTTACTCTCAAAGTCAGCATACCTGATGACGTGAGAGGCTATCATAGCGCTCAGCACTTCCGTCAATTGAGTATCTTTGATCGTATATGCGGCAATTGCGCGCATTGTATTGAATAGTATCAATTTTTATGTAGTCTAATATGAGATCGTAGCTCAAATGTATTTTATAATGAGACAAATATCATTGTTATATGTAGTGCATAATATCCTGATACATTTGTATAGCGACTTTCTGACGCACGTAATACATGTTGCGTTGAATATTCCGCTATTGATTATGTCTGGCGCAGTCATCGGCAGGCGCCAGTAAAGGGAGGTCGCCAAACTATGAAGACATTTCACACGCTGAACGAACTCGGTTGGGTCGGGTTTTGGATCGGTTTCATCATCTTCCTGTTCGCCGTCTTCATCCCGACGGTGAACCGCATGTTGAACTTCTGAACGCCGCATCCGCCGCAACGCTTTGCGCCCCGGCTCTTTGTCAGTCGGGGCGCTTTTGCGTCGCATCAATTTTTCGGAGCCAGGCCCGCAGGCTGACCACTGAGGCGTCAAATTCGATCATCTGATGAGTCCGCTGCGACACTTTGAAGCACATGATGTATTTAATTGTCTCACTGCACGAAAATAAAGGCGCTCCACTTGCGAGATGGGCGGAAACACGCGCGAAGTTATTGAAACCTCTCATTCTGGAATATTAGAATTGTTCTTGATCAACTGAGACAAAGTCCTAGACGTCCACGCAATATGTGTGTCGCGCCGAAAAATGGATCATTCCCTTATCTTTGTATTTATGAGAGAAAAGTAGCGTGGCCTGGGCGGGAGCAATTCGGCGGACTTGCAAAACCGGAGCGAAGCAGACGGTGGAAAGCGGCCCTGCGCAGCCAAAAAATCGAGTGAAATCCAAGAAGAATAAAAATAAAGCCGCGGCGATGGAAGGTAACAGCGAACAACACATCATCGGCGCGCATCAGAAGCGCGAAGATGCGATGCGCCACCTATTGGCGGAAGCCGAGGGCGCGTCGACCAAAACGCTTATCGAGCAGCTGAAAAGCCGGCTCGGCGTTTCGCGGGCCACCGCCTATCGGATGATGAAATCCTTTCGCACCTGCGGCGCTATTTCTTCCGCGTCGCGTTCGGTGGGTCGGCCGAAGGGCGCGCGCAGCCTCGATCCGCAGCGCGAGCAGATCATCGAAACGGCGCTCGCGAAATTCGTCGCCGAAGTCGAGCGGCCGCCTTTCAGCGTGCTGGTGCTCGAAATTACGAAACGCTGCTGCGAAAAGTCGTTGCGGCCGCCAAATTGGCGAACGATCCGCGCGCGGCTGCGCGACATGGACGAACGCGCCCGAGCCGCGGATCGACAGCGACTCGCCGAGAGCGAGGAGCCGCGCTGAGCGCGCGCGGCGGCCGGCTTTCAGGTCGGCTTGCCGAAGTTCGGGATCTTGAAACCCAGCTTCCCCTGCCGCCACAGCGTGAAAGCCGCGCCGCCGGCGACGACCGCAAACAACCCAAATCCGAGGTAAAGATAGAACTCCTCGTCGGTCATCATGCCGACCGAAAAGGGATGGCGGCCCTCATAGCTCTTCGCGCCATCGTCGCTCGTCAGCTTCGCGTAGAGCACGTAATAGCCGGGGTCTTTGAACTTCTGGTCGAAATTGACCATGCCGTTGCGGAATTTCTGCACAGGCAGACGCGAGACGGCGTCGGCGTCCGGGTCCGGTTGGGCGTCCGGCCCCTTGGCGCGCAGCACGCGAATGTCCCAGTTCATGTCGCGCAGCTCATTATCCGAGGCGTCGAGCACGATGACGGAAGGTCCGATGTCGGGCAGGGCCACGCATTCGCGGTCGATGTTCTTCTTGGGCTGCATCGCCACGAATTTCATCGACTTCTCGCCGATGGCGACGGGGCATTCGGGATCGTAATAATGCCAGCCGGCGGCCAGCGCGCGTGACGAAACGCCCGTGGCGGCCAGAAGAGAGACCGCCGCGCCCAACAAAATCTGCTTCACTTTACAACCCCGCGCTCTTGTTCAGTCCCGCATCCAACACAGCCAGCATCTGGTCCATCGCCAACGCCGGCTCGGCGCATTTCGAATCGCCGACGATCCGCGCCGGGACGCCCGCCACCGTCTTGTTGGGGGGCACCGATTCGAGCACGACCGAGCCCGCCGCGATCATCGCGCAGCGCCCGATCTCAATATTGCCGAGCACTTTGGCTCCGGCGCCGATCAGCACGCCGCGCCGCACTTTGGGGTGGCGGTCGCCGCGCGATTTTCCGGTGCCGCCCAGCGTGACGCCGTGCAGCATCGAGACGTCGTCCTCAATGACGCTGGTCGCGCCGATGACGACGCCCGTGGCGTGGTCGACGAAGACGCCCTTGCCGATGACGGCGGCGGGGTGGATGTCGGTCTGGAAAATCTGCGAGGAGAGACTTTGCAAGGTCAGCGCAAAGTCGCTGCGCCCGTTTTTCCAGAGCCAATGCGCCAGCCGATAGGTCTGCAGCGCGTGGAAGCCCTTGAAGTAGAGAGCCGGCTCCAGCACGCGCGTGCAGGCGGGATCGCGCTCGACCACGGCCAGGAGATCGGCGCGGAAGGAGTCGACGATGGCGGGGTCGCGGGCGAGGCAGGCGTCGAAGGCCTGGCGGATCGCGGCGTAGGGGGCTTCCGGCCGGTCGAGGCGCTGGGCGACGCGATGCGCGACGACGCCGGCGACCGACTCCTGCGCGATAATCGCCGGATAGATGAAGCCGCCCAGCTCCGGCTCGCGGCGCAGCACATCCTCCGCCTCCAGCCGCAGCCGGCCCAGAAGCGGGTCGAAATCAATGATATTCGCGGTCTGCTCCCGCGTCTCGGCGGCCATGGGCGCTCCTCCAGAAGAGGCTATATAGCGCCTCCGCCACGCTCGCGCATCACGGACGCGCCGCCAGGAATTCGACGACGGCCTGCTTGTAGATGCGGTCGCCTACGGCGCGATTATGGTCCCGGCCGGGAATGTCGACGAGTCGGACATTGGGGAAAAGCGGCTCGAGCGGCGAGGGGTCGCCCGCCACGTCGTCGCGGGTCCCGACGCAGATCAGGACAGGGCATGTAATTCCAGCGAGCGAAGCGGGATCGAGCGCCTTGCGCGCGCCGCGCACGCAGGCGGCCAGGGCCTTGAGGTCGCTTCGGGTCGACTCCGCGAATCCGCGGAAGATCTTGAGCATCGAATTGTCGATGTCCTCGATTCGCTCCGCCTCCATCGCCTCGGCGAGGCCGCTCGGAAGGCCCGCGTCCTGGACGAGATATTGCCCGATGCCGCCAAGGATGAGCGAGCGCACGCGCTCCGGCTTGGCGAGCGTGAGCACGGTGGAGATTCGGGCTCCGAGCGAGTAACCCATGACGTCCGCGCGGGCGATGGAGAGATGGTCCATCAGATTCGCGATGTCGCTCGCCATGAGGTCGAGCGAATATTGCGCCGGGTCGTAGAGCTTTTCGGAGCGGCCATGCCCACGATTGTCGAATACCACCACGCGGCGGCCGTCTTCGGTCAGCGTCTTGACCCATTGGGTAAACATCCAGTTTACGGCATGGGTCGAAGCGAAGCCGTGGACCAGCACGATCGGCTCTTGCCGGTCCTCGCCGAAGGGCTCGAAGTCCGAATAAGCAATCTCGACATTGTTCGAGACGAAAGTTTCCATCGCAAATCCTGTGTGACAGTCCCTACTTAAAGGCTCACACAGGCTGTGCAAGCGTCAGGCCGTAAAAAACGCGGCGAGAGATAACAGGCCTTGCCATTCGCCGCGCTTGTCGCTAAACGGTCGCATGTCGCAAGGCGGCGGCCCCAAAAGGCGGCCGGCCATGCCTGCGACGGGCGCCCGTAGCTCAGCTGGATAGAGCACCAGACTACGAATCTGGGGGTCAGAGGTTCGAATCCTTTCGGGCGCGCCATTTTCCCTTAACGTCGCGCGACCAAACTTCCTCGTCTCACAGCGTCCTGAGAAACGCGACGAGGGCGGCCCTTTCTTCCGTTGAAAGTCCGAGCGGTTTGATCTTCTGATCGAGCGCGGGGTTGGCGCCGCCGCCATTGTCGTAGAATTCGACAACCTCTTCGAGCGTCTTCATGCCGCCGTCATGCATATAAGGCCAGCTGTCTTTGACGCCCCGAAGCGTGGGCGTCACATAGGCCCAGCGGTCCGCCGGATCGTTCGTAATCTCAAAGCGTCCGACGTCATTTCGCTGGCTCGCTTGCGAAAAACCAGCGGCGGCCAGTCGAACGTCTTTGACGACGCCGGGCGCCAATTCGACCCGAACGGCGTCCGTCTCCTGACGTCGTCTGAAAGCCGCGCCGTTATTGTGCCAGGACCGGTCGGTGAAGAGCGCGCTCGACTCGTCGATCCGGTGACAGGCCGAGCATCCGCCTTTCGAGACGAAAATTTCATAGCCGCGCCATTCCTGCGCGGTGAGGGCGTTTTTGTCGCCGCCGAAGACCGCACGATCGAAGCGGCTGTCGCCGCGCAACAGCGTCGCTTCATAAGCGGCGATGGCGCGGCCCATTGTCGTCATTGTCGGCCCTTCGCCGGGAAATGCGGCGTCGAAAAGGGGCCCGTAGGCCGGGTCTTTGCGCAGGCGCTCGAGCAGCGGACCGATGCCGGGATTGGCCATCTCGTCCGGCGTGAGCAAAGGCCCCCAGACCTGCGCGACGAGATCGGTCTCTCGCCCGTCGTGAAAGAGATATTGCTTGAAGACGACATTATAGAGCGAGGGCGCGTTGCGCCGGAGCGAGCGTCCCTCCATCCCGATGGAGAGCGCGCTTTGATTGGACGCGAATCCCTGCGCCGGAATGTGGCACATGGCGCAGGACAATGTGCCGTTGGCGGAGAGCGCGCGGTCGAAAAACAATTTCTCGCCGAGACTCCGCATCGCCGCCGTCCCTAGAATTTTCGCCGGGACCGGCGGCAGGCCGAGCGGCGTCGCGACGTCGTCCGCTTTGGCGACGCCCGTAAAGCCCGTCGCGGCGATGACAAGAGCAATCAGAGAGCCGCTCCTTCGACGAGTCACGTCACGGCTCCCTCTTTCCGTTGCTGGCCGCGCCAAAGGCGAGAGCGAGCGTGCGCGCGTCGTTGAGGAGGTTGTCGGGCGTCAGAAACGCCGTGCTGTATATTTCCCGGACCCACCCTTCCGGATCGATGAGGAACACTTTCAACATGTGATTGATCGCGCCCGTTCGCCGGCCGGCGGCGTCGCGCTCATATCCAATGTCCTGTCCCATCGCGCGCAAAAGAGGCGCGATGTCCGCTTCAGACTTTCCCGTCAGAAAAATCCATGGCGGCGCAGCGGCGTCCTGTTCCGCCGCTTCGAGGAGCCGCAGGACGGCGGGCGTGTCGCGCGCCGGGTCAAGGCTCACAAAGACGAGGCGCAGCCGGTCGGCGAGCAGCGGCTCGGCGGCGGCGGCCTTTCTCGCTTCTTCGAAAATCGACCACGCGACCGGACAACCGGCGGCGTCCTCGCAATGGCCGTAGATAAAGCCGAGCGCCGTCACCGCGCCGGCGACCTTGGCGGAAAGGTCGACGGAGCGTCCTTCGGCGTCGAGCAGCTTCGCGCTCGGGACGCGCTGGATGCGTTGCAGAACGTAAGTTCCGGGCGAGGGGAGATTGGCGACCGACGCATGGGCGGCGTCGGCTGCGCGCATCGGCGTCGATGGCGCCGCAAAAGCGAGCGCCATCGCTGTGAGCGCCGCGAAGGGCGCGCGGGCGCCCTCCGAATATTTTCGCTTCTCGGTCACTGGCGTTCGGCTTTCTGCGCGCGCGCCGTAAATTTCATATGATGCGCGCGGCCGAGCCCCTCCTTGTGAAAGTCGACGACGAAGTCTTCCTTCAGCTCCTTGCCGTCCCAGGAGTAGCCTTTGAGGAACTGTTCGTTGTCGGCGCCTTTCTTGTCCCAATTGGCGAGGAGCGAGGTCGTGAAATAAACGCGCTTTCCGTCCCAGCTTTGCGAGACCATGTTCACCTGCGCGCCGATCTTTTTCGCATAGACCTGCTTCGGCGCTTCAGGATTGGAAAGATCGAAAAGGCGGGCCGTTCCGTCCATGAAGGTGTTGACCCACAGCGAAGAGGCGTCCGACGAGATCGAGATGTCGACAGGGAGCGGTATTTTCGCGGGATCGCCGACATCGGCGACGGCTTTCGCCTGCCACTGATGGTTCTCGTCCTGCTTGATGAGATATAGCTTGGAGGTCAGCGCGCCGGCGGTGATCGCCCAGTCCGCGCCGGGCTTCAGCGCCCAACGGATTTCGAGCGGCGCGCCGGGGACCGAGAACGCCTTTTCGGGCTTCATCGCCTTGAGGTCCCAAAGGACCATGGTGTTGCCGAAATTCTTCATCGCGGAGCTGTCCTGAATGAGTTGGGACAGATCCATCATGTAATTGGTCCAGCCGGTGAAGCTCGATGTGAGCATGCGGTTCTGGCCTGGATTGATGGCGATGTCGTAGCCATATCCGTCGCCGCCATTGTCGACCGGCATGGGCGTCGTCGCGACGAGATCGCCGGCATTGTTATAGGTGATGAGGCCCGTGATTCCGCCATGGTCTTTCTTGTTGGAGAGCGCCTGCACGAGCATGCGGCCGGGCAGGGCGTAGAAAGTATGCGGGCCGACATAGCCGGTGCTTTCGGCGAGATTGTCGATCGTCTTCACGAGTTTGGGCTTTGAAGGATCGGAACCGACGTCGAAGATGAAGATCTTGCTGTCGTCGAGACGTCCCGCCCAGAGATATTTGCGATCGTCGGTAAAGCCCATGTGATGCGCCTCGCCGCGTCCGCCGACGGAGATGGCGTGGATGACTTCGCCATAGGTCGCCGAGCCGGGAATGACGTCGATCGTCACCAGCTTGTCGGATTCGTCGCCGATTCCCTTTTCGCCCAGAGTCCAGACATGCAGAAACTGCTCCTGTCCCTTGATGAGCCCCGCCATGAAGGGCGAATTGCAGGTTTCGTCCGCATAGGCCGGGGCGAGCCCCGGCAGAGCGCCGAGCAGAAACAAACCGATCGCCGCCCCCTTGCGCATGCAAATTTCAATCGTTTTCATTGCTTCCTCCCTCTTGAAGATCTTGCCGTCAGGCCGCAGCGGGATCGATGATCGCCTTGACTTCGGTGATGCGATCCACCGGGAAGCCGCCGAGCGCCGCGTGCTTTCGAATGACGTCCGGGTCCGTCGCGATGTAGATGCAATAGAGCTTGTCCTCGGCGACGAAGCTCTGGACCCATTGGACGTCCGGCCCCAATTCGCGAAGGACCGAACAGGATCTCTGAGTCAACGCCTTCAGATCGTCGGCCGTCAGGAAGCCGGCGCCGGGAACGTTTCGTTCGATGATGTATTTTGGCATGCGCATCTCCTCTGCTCTATCTAGAGCTGGTTTTCAGATGACCGGTCGTCTTATTTGAGGGCGAAAAAATCACGCCCTGAAGAAGCCGTTGAGCGCAATGTCGCGAAATTGCGTGAGCGGGCGCACGGATTGCTCGACTTTCATGCGCAGCAGCGCGCCTTGCCAGAGATTGACGAGAAGGTCCGCCATGTCCTTCGCGTCGACATCGGTCCGGAAATCGCCCTCACGCTGGCCGCGCGCCACGCCTTCGCGCAGCCTGTCTCGATAGCGATGCACCGCTTCGCGCAAGGAGGCCTGGGCGAGATCGCTGGTGTCGCCGATTTCGCCCATGAGATTGCCGAGAAGGCATCCGCCTTTGAAACCCTTGCGCTCCGTCTCTTCGATCAGCTCGTCGAAATAGGCGCGCAATCCGGCGGCGGCCGAAACGCCGCTACGCTGGAGATGCGCGTCGAGCTGCTTGATGAAAGGGTCGATGTAATGCTTGACGACCTCGGCGCTGAAAGCCTCTTTACTGGGGAAGTAATTGTAGAAAGACCCCTTCGGGACGCCGACGCTTTGCACGATCTCCTGTATGCCGGTGCCGTGATAGCCTTGGTCCATCAGCAGCGCGACGCCCTGGCTGAGAAGCTTCTGCCGCAATTCGTTGACGTCGCGTTTGCTCATAAGCGGACTATATGACCGGTCGTCTCATATGGCAAGTGGGGCCGCCGAACCGGCGCTCCGGCCGCCTTCCGGTGAAGCCAAGTCAAAGCCGCGGCGTCGCTGAGCAACCGAAGGAGCGCGGCCGGCCTATCGCGCAGGTCACTTCTTCATTCTCGCAAAGTGGCGCGCAATCGCCCTGATCTCGTCGTCCGACATCGTGTCGCCCATCAGCCCCATCGTATCGTGGCGTCGCTTTCCGGCGCGAAACGCCTCGAGCTGACCGACAAGGAAGCGCTCGCTCTTTCCTGCGATGGATGGAGTCTGATCCGGCACGGGGGAGACGCCCCCGACGCCATGGCAGGTCTCGCAATTCATCTTCAGCTCGTCGAGGCGCGTTTGCGCCTTTTCGCCGGCGCGCGCCTGAAGCGGCGAGAGAAGGAAAAGAAGACAAAGAAGCACGGATTTCATCAGCGGCGCTCTTCCTGTCATCGCCCGGCGCTCGTCGGCGCAAAGCCCCGTTGACGCAGAAGCGGCTCGACAGTCGGCATTCTGCCGCGAAAGGCGACGTAAGCGTCGCCCGCATTCTGCTTCCCGCCGGCGGCGTAGATATGGGTCTTGAGCCTTTCGGCGACATGCGGCGCGAAGGGATCGCCGGTCTCCTTGAAGGCCTCGAAGGCGTCGGCGTCGAGCGTCTCGGCCCAGAGGTAACTGTAATAGCCGGCCGAATAGCCGTCGCCGGAGAAAATGTGGCTGAAATGCGGGAGACGATGCCGCATGATGATTTCCGGCGGCATGGAAAGGCGCGTGAGGCTTTCCCGCTCGAAGGCGGCGGCGTCGAAGTCTTCAGCCGCAGGCTGGGCGTGGAGGTCGAGATCGACATGGGCCGAGGCGCAGAATTCCACCGTCGCGAAGCCCTGGTTGAAATGGCGCGAGGCGGCGATGCGCGCCAGAAGATCGTCGGGCATTGGTTCGCCCGTTTTGGCGTGCAGCGCGAATTCCTTCAGCACCGCCGGCTCGAGCAGCCAGTGCTCATAAAGCTGCGAAGGAAGTTCGACGAAGTCGCGGGCGACATTCGTTCCGGCCACGAGCGGATAAGTCACGTTCGACAACATGCCGTGCAGGCCATGGCCAAATTCGTGGAAAAGGGTGCGGGCGTCGTCGAGGCTGAGCAAGGTCGGCGCGCCGTCCGCCCCCTTGGTGAAGTTCATGACATTGACGATGATCGGCCGCACCTCGCCATCGAGCCTGTGCTGCGTGCGGAAATCCGACATCCAGGCGCCGCTGCGTTTGGAGGGACGCGCGAAATAATCGGCGAGGAAAAGGGCGACATGCTCGCCGTTCTTGTCGAGCGCCTCGAAGGCGCGCACGTCCGGGTGATAGAGATGGAGATCCTTCCGCTCGACGAATTGAAGGCCGAAAAGCCTTTCGGCCACGCTGAACGCCGCCGCCACGATCTTGTCGAGCTGAAAGTAGGGCCGCAGCGACGCCTGATCGAGATCGTAGAGATCCTTCCTGACGCGCTCGGCGTAATAGCGCCAGTCATGCGCGGCCACGGAGAAATTCGCGCCCTCCTTGTCGACGAGCGCCTGTATCTGCGCGCGCTCCTCAGCGGCGCGGGCGAGGGCGGGCGTCCAGACGCGCGCCAGGAGATCGCGCACGGCGGCGGGCGTTTTCGCCATCGTATCGTCGAGCTTGTAGTCGGCGAAGGTCTCGAAGCCCAGGAGCTTCGCGCGCTCTTCGCGCAGTTGCAGGATGTCGCGGATCAGCGGGCCGTTGTCGGTCTCGCCGCCATTTTCGCCGCGGCTCGCCCAGGCGCGGAAGACGATCTCGCGCAGATCGCGCCGCGTCGAGCTCTGCAGGAAGATTTCCGCGCTCGAACGCGCCAGCGTCACCGCGTATTTGCCCGGCGCGCCGCGCTCCGCGGCGATGCGCGCGGCGGCCGCGCGAAAGTCGGGCGACAGGCCGTCGAGATCGCTTTCCTCCAGGAACAGGACCCATGAGGATTCGTCGGCGAGCACATTTTGTGAAAATTGCGTCGAGAGACCGGCGAGACGCTCCAATATCTTCTTCATGCGCGCCTTGTCCGCATCGTTGAGCTTCGCGCCGGCGCGGATGAAATTCTTGTAGGTCAGTTCCAGGACGCGTCGCTGCTCAGGCGAGAGGCCGAGACTTTCCCGCTGCGCGTGGAGCGCCTCGACCCGGCGAAAAAGGTCCGGGTTCATGGAAATGTCGCTCGCGTGGCGGGAGAGCGCGGCCGCCATGTCGCGCTCGATTTCCTGCATCTCCTGATTAGTGTCGGTGGCGGTGAGGTTCCAGAAGACGGAGCCGACATCCGTCAAAAGCTTGCCGGAGCGTTCGAGCGCTTCGATCGTATTTGCGAAACCCGGCGCGGCCGCATTATTGGCGATCTCGTCGATCTCCGCGCGGTGTCGTTCGAGGGCCGTCTCGAAAGCCGGCCGGAAATGCTCGCTTCTGATTTCGTTGAAAGGCGGCAGTCCGAAAGGCGCCGCCCAAGGCTTCATCAACGGATTCGACATGACTATCCTCGCTTGGGACGCGGCTCAGGGCGCCGGCTGGCGGGCCCCTGCGATTTGCCGGGGAGAATAGCGGCTTTTTGCCGGCTCCGACATCGGGCATGATGGCGCCGAGACGCAATCAATTTCAAAGGACCGCTGGCGACATGACGGATTGGCGATGGATCGGCCTTCTCCTTGCGGCGCTGACCGGCCTCGCCGACGCGCGCGCCGAGCCCGCCCGCTCGACTGTCGGCATGACCCTGACGCAGGCCGATTATGGCGGGGGCCGCATCTATGTTCCCGTCCGCTTCGACAATATGATGGGCGCGATGCGGCTGGACACGGGGGCTTCCACGACGCGCGTCGCGCTGGCGCCCTGGAACAGGGACCTGCCCGTGGTCGCGCAAAGCGAGTCCACCGGGGCTTCCGGCCGAACGGTGCGATGCGACGACGTGGAGGCGAAAAATATCGAGCTGAAGGCCTCGCAAGGCGCCGGGGTCGCCCGCGCGAAATATGAGGTTGCGCGCTGCGCCGAAAATGATGGGGACGACCTCCTGGGTCTCGATTTTTTCAAGGGCGCCCGTTTCTCCCTTGATTTCGCCAAGAGCGAGATGGTCTTTTTCGGGGACCCGCCCGCGCATCCGGCGCCCTTTAGATTGCTGGGACCGGATCGGCGTCTCGTCGGCGTCGACCTTAGGGTCGGCAACGTTCCGGCGGCCGGCCTGTTCGACACGGGCGCGGAAGTTTCGGCGGTCGACCAGCACTTCGTCGACGCGCATAAGAACCTCTTCGCCTTGGCGAAGCGCAAGGGTAAGGCGAGTGAAGCGGGCGGGGCCGGTTTCTCCTCAAAGATCTATAAAATCAAGGCGATCGATCTCGGGCAGGGCCGCGTCCTGCGCGGCGTCTATGCGCTCGCCTATGATTTCGGGCCGCTGCGTCAGGCGCTGGGGAGCGGTACGCCCCTTA
This sequence comes from Methylocystis parvus OBBP, assembly GCF_027571405.1. Taxonomy (GTDB): domain Bacteria; phylum Pseudomonadota; class Alphaproteobacteria; order Rhizobiales; family Beijerinckiaceae; genus Methylocystis; species Methylocystis parva. The sequence continues at coordinate 1,608,073 of NZ_CP092968.1, read as the reverse complement.
TTCTCGGCTATAATGTCATCAGCCGCTTCGCCTGGACGCTGGACCTTACGCAGGCCGCGCAACCGACCTGGGACGCCCGGTCCAGATAGAAGAATTTTACGCCATTCTCTCTTTATCGGCGGGCGAAGCATGGCATAAGGGCGCCAACTCTCCTCCGGCCCCTCCCGAGACATGATCCGCCTCGAAAATATCAGCAAACAAAACGGCTCCCAGATTCTCTACATTGAGGCCTCGGCGTCTCTTCTCAAGGGCGAAAAGGTCGGGCTCGTTGGGCCCAACGGCGCCGGCAAATCCACGCTCTTTCGCATGATCGTCAGCCGCGAGCTCCCGGATGAGGGGCAGGTCTCGGTCGATCGGGGCGTCACCATCGGCTATTTCGACCAGGATGTCGGCGAGATGTCCGGACGCAGCGCCGTCGCCGAGGTCATGAACGGCGCGGGTCCGGTGAGCGACGTCGCCGCCGAGCTGAGAACGCTCGAGGCCGCCATGGCGGACCCGGACCAGGCGGACGATATGGGCGCGATCATCGAGCGCTATGGCGAGGTCCAGGGGCGTTTCGAGGAGCTCGACGGCTACGCCCTTGAGGGGCGCGCGCGCGAGGTGCTTGCGGGGCTGAATTTCTCTCAGGAGATGATGGACGGCGACGTCGGCGCGCTTTCGGGCGGGTGGAAGATGCGCGTCGCCCTGGCGCGCATTCTCCTCATGCGGCCCGACGTCATGCTGCTCGACGAGCCCAGCAACCATCTGGACCTCGAAAGCCTCATCTGGCTCGAGGCGTTTCTCAAGGGCTATGAAGGCGCGCTTCTCATGACGTCGCATGACCGCGAATTCATGAACCGCATCGTCGCCAAAGTCATCGAGATCGACGGCGGCTCGCTCACCACCTATTCGGGAGATTACGAGTTCTACGAAGCCCAGCGCGCGCAGAACGAAAAGCAGCAGCAGGCGCAATACGAACGCCAGCAGGCCATGCTCGCCAAGGAGATCAAGTTCATCGAGCGCTTCAAGGCGCGGGCCTCTCACGCCGCTCAGGTGCAGAGCCGCGTGAAGAAGCTCGACAAGATCGAAAAAGTCGAACCGCCGCGCCGCCGCCAGACGATCCTCTTCGAGTTCCGTCCCGCCCCGCGTTCGGGCGACGACGTCGCGACGCTAAAGAACATTCACAAGGGCTACGGCGCCAGGCGCATTTATGACGGCCTCGACTTCGGGGTGCGCCGCCGCGAGCGCTGGTGCGTGATGGGCGTCAACGGCGCCGGCAAGTCGACGCTGCTGAAACTCGTCGCCGGCGCGGCCGAGCCCGACGAGGGCGCGGTGTCGATCGGGGCGAGCGTGAAAATGGGCTATTTCGCGCAGCACGCCATGGACCTGCTCGACGGAGACCGCACCGTCTTCGAGACGCTGGAGGACGCCTTTCCGCAAGCAGGGCAGGGATCTCTGCGCACGCTCGCAGGCTGCTTCGGATTTTCGGGCGACGACGCCGAGAAGAAGTGCCGCGTCCTTTCGGGCGGCGAAAAAGCGCGTCTCGTCATGGCGAAAATGCTCTATGATCCGCCGAATTTCCTCGTTCTCGACGAACCGACGAACCATCTCGATCTCGCGACGAAAGAGATGCTCATCACGGCGCTCGGCAATTTCGAGGGCGCCATGCTCTTCGTTTCGCATGACCGCCGCTTTCTCGGCGCCTTATCCAACCGCGTGCTGGAGCTGACTCCGGAGGGCGTTCACAAATATGATGGCGGCTATACGGAATATGTCGCGCGCACGGGCCATGAGGCGCCCGGCCTGCACGAATGAGCCGGGATCAGGAAGCGCAGAAAATGTCGTGCAACAGCTCGATCATGCGTCTGACGCGATCGTCGGCGAGCGAATAATAGATCGTCCGCGACTCGCGGCGCGTCTTGACGAGCCTGTCCTGACGTAACCGCGCCAGATGTTGAGAGAGCGAGGATTGGCTCAAGCCGACGGCGTTCTGCAATTCAGTGACGCAGGCTTCGCCTTTAAGCAGTTCGCACAGAACCAGCAGCCGATGCGCATTCGCGAGCGCCTTGAGAAAGAGTTCGGCCTCTTCCGCTTTCGGAATGAGGCGTTGAACCGCATCGACGATTTTCGCGGATTGCCTCTGGCGGGTGCGACTCTGAGTCATTGGCGTCTCGACGCCGATAGCCGGGGACAAATTCGGTCTTCCTTCTTTTTCGGCACGCGACGGCTCTCTTCCGCAACAGTCCCGTCTTAGCGCCGGCTCCGCTATTAGTCAACTAGTTCTATAGATTTCTAGGCAGACCTCCTTTGGCGTGGCGGCGGGGGTTCTTCGCTCTGTTCGACCCGCCAAAGCGACGCATAGGCCTTGCTTTGCCGCAGCAGCGTTTCATGCGTCCCGCGCGCCACGATGCGGCCGGCCTCCATCACGAAAATCCGGTCGCATTCTACGACGGAATGAAGGCGATGGGTGACGAGAACGATGGTGCGGCGTCGCTTCAGGCGGTGCAGCGTCTCGATCAGCAGTTGCTCATTGGGCGGATCGAGCGCGCTCGTCGGTTCGTCCAGCACGAGAATGGGCGCTTCGCTCAAAAGCGCTCGCGCGATCGCCAATCGCTGCCTTTGTCCGCCGGAAAGATTGGCCCCGCCTTCACTCAAGATCGTATCGTAACCTTTAGGCTGGTCGCGAATGAAATCGGAAGCGCCCGCGAGCGCGGCCGCGGCGTCGATCTCTTCCTTCGTCGCCGCGGGATGGCCGTAGGCGATGTTCTCCGCGACGCTCGTCGGCAGCATCAGATCCTCTTGCCGCACGAAAGCGAAATGCGCGCGCAAATCCTTCAAGCGCACGTCTCTTATGTCGACGGAATCGAGGCGAACGGCTCCGGCGGACGGATCGTGAAAGCGTAACATCAATTTCAGCAGAGAGCTCTTGCCCGTGCCGCTCGGCCCGACAAAACCGACCATCTCGCCCGGCGCGATGGCGGCGTCGACGTCGAAGAGAACGTTGCGGTCCGGCCCATAACCGAACGAGACGTCATCGAAGGCGAGGCGGCGCGGGCGCGGCGGCAGAGCGCGAGCGTTCGGTTTGTCCCTGATCGCTTCCGGCTCATCGAGAACGAAGAAGACGCGACGCGCGGCGGCCTCGAACGTCCTGATCTTGGAGAAGAACTCCGCAAGCCATTTTAGCGGGTCCCAGAGCTTGCGCAGATAGTCCATGAAAATGATCAGGGCGCCGACCGTCATCCCATCGGCGACGGGCGAGAGGAACTGGTCGCGATAGACCAGCCAGCCGCCATAACCAAGGATGATCGCGGAGCCCAGAGAAAGAATCGTGTCGCGCGCAAGCGGGTAGAGCTGCTCCTGCCAATTGAGACGCAGCAAGCCGGTCACGCTGCGCCCCACAGCCTGCGCAAAGCGCTGGAACTCGAAGGGTTCGCGGCGAAATGTTTGCGACAGGGGCAGGCGCGTCATCGCTTGCTGTATATGCGCGGTGAGATCAGCGTCGATCTGTTTCGACTCCAGCGCGCGTTGATGGATGCGCATGCCGAAGCGCCAGTTGCTCCACAGGATGAAAGGCGCGACCGAATAGGCCGCGAAGGTGAGTCCGACATTGCGCGACAACATGATCGCCGTCATCACGGTGAAGGTCACTGCGGCGACCGCGGTGCCGATCATGATGTCGACAATGCCCCATGGACCAAAAGCGTCGGTCGTCAGACGATAGATGGAGTCTCCCTGCGGCCGCGATTGATGATAAGCGAGATCGAGCCGCTGGAGTTTGGCGAAGAGATCGGCGCGAACGCGCGTGGTGCCCCAATAATTCAAGTAATAATTGATCATCATGCGCGCCAGCCAAGCGCAATAGCCGACGATCTGAAGGCAAAGGCCGATCAGCACGAGGCCGATTATCTGTCCCGGCTTGTCTGCAGGAAGCAAAGCGAGAAAGTAGCCGTGCAGCCATCCTTCCTTGGGATCATGCGTGAGAATGGAATCTACCAGAATGGCGAGCGGCCACGCTTCGAACAGCCCGACTCCGACGGAGACGCCGATGAGCGCGACGAGCAAGGCGATCCAAGGCCAATCGTGCGAGAAGTAGGAAAATGCGCGCTCATAAACTGTGCGCTTGTCCGAGGCGCGAAGTCGATCTTCGTTTCCGTTCATGACCTCTACAACGCGCGACGAACGGAAAAGGTCGGCGCGGAGGCCCTGCAAACATGCAGGCGCAAGACGATCGAAGCGTGAACGCGCTGCTACGTATACGTACGTACTTCCCATGCCCAACGGGCAAACGATCTAGCGCTGATCTTCGATGGTTTGGCGATTGCGAGCCGGCGTTTCAGCACCTGAAGCGCCGGCGATCTCAATACCCAGACGACAGGTTGCTCGGCAGGACAAAAGCGCTGGCCGGCAAGCAGCCCTCGAAGTCCGGAACATGCGCTCGGGCGTTCGTTTCGGCAGGGGCGCAAACGCCCCCGAACTTCCAGCGCAGCTTTGTAACGGAGGTCACGATGGCCCGCCAGCATGACACTGAACACGAAAAAGGAACCCAGAAGCCGAAGGGCACGATGACTGTGCAGGAAGCCGGCAAGATGGGCGGCGAAATCCGCAAAGAGGAGCTGGGCCCGGAAGGTTATTCCGAGATTGGCAAGATGGGCGGCGAGGTCCGCAAGGAGCAGCTCGGCCACGAAGGTTATTCCGAAATGGGCAAGAAGGGCGGCGAGGCGCGCAAGGAGCAGCTCGGCCCCGAGGGCTATTCCGAAATGGGCAAGATGGGCGGCGAAGCGCGCAAGGAGCAGCTTGGGCCGGAAGGCTATTCCGAGCTCGGCCATAAAGGCGGCCAGCGCGTGAAGCAGCTCATCGAGGAAGGCAAGCGCGCCGAAGCCGATGAAGGCGGCGAGGAAGGCATGTCCGAAAACGAGGAAAGCAAAGGCCGCGGCATGACGGGCCACAGCAAGCCGCGTCACTAGATGCGCCTCTGCGGACCGATGGAGAAGCGATATGGCGCAACGGCAGAGCGGGCCTGAGCCGCAGAAAGCCGGCGGGAAAGGAAAAATGACCGTCCAGGAGGCCGGTCATCTCGGCGGCGAGAAAGGCGGGCGAAAGGGCGGACAGCGCGTCCAGGAGCTCGTCGACGAAGGGAAGCGCGCCGAGACGCACGAAAGCGGCGCGAGGAAAGGCGGCGGGACGAAGCCCCGTCACTGAGCTGAACCGATGGAGAAGTTGATGGCTCAGAAACAAACCGAGCAGGAAAAGCCGCCGACTAGGCACGGTCAGATGACCGTCGAGGAAGCCGGCAGGCTCGGCGGCCACAAGGGCGGTCAGCGCGTCAAGCAGCTTGTCGAGGAAGGCAAGCGCGCGGAGGGCGACGAAACCGGCGAAGACGCCGCAAACGTCGAAGATGAAGAAGAGCGGGACGGCGAAGCCTGACCTTCGGTTCCGCTGAGACGTCGAAAGGAAATGAAAATGCCGCAGAAACAGACAGGTTCGCAGGGCGGAAAATCAAGCCCCAAGGGTCCGATGACCGTTAAGGAAGCGGGTAAGATGGGCGGCGAGATCCGCAAGGAAGAGCTGGGGCCGGAAGGCTATTCCGAGATGGGACACAAGGGCGGCCAGCGCGTGAAGGAGCTGATCGAAGAAGGAAAGCGCTCCGAGGGCGGCGGCAAGGGAAAGAAGCATTAAGGAGAGCGCCATGCCACGCACGACAGAGAATACGGGCGAGGGACGCGGCAGCGGCCATAGGGGGCCCGCAAAGGGGTTCGCATTCGGCGTGGCGTCGGTGACGCAGGCGCTGCATGGCGCGAGCTTCCCGATCTCGAAGGAGGATCTGATCCGGGAACACGGCAAGGAGCGGGTTCACTGGACGAAGGACAGTTCCGCAAGTCTGGGAGACCTTCTCGAGGATGTGGAGCAGGATGAGTTCCTCTCCGTCGCCGACGTGGCCTCCGCCGTCTCTGAAAGGCATCGGGAGGAGGCGGGCGACGAAACGGAAGAGTGATCCCGCGAGCCGTCGGCCAGAGGGGGGTCGGCGGGGCCTGACCATTTTGTTCGGCGCATCGGCGAGCGAAGAGCCGGGAACGAAGGCGTTGCTTGGCGAATTTGGCTTTGTTTCGCTGGCGCGCGAGTGCGACGTCGGCCAATTCGTTATTTCGGCGATGCGCTCGCGGCGCGTATATCCACCCTGTGAGAATGGCGGACCTGACGCCATATTTGCGCCCGCGCGGCCGCGGCGTTAAAAGACGCTCCTTCACTACCGCAAAGCGACTTACGCCGATCCGTGTCGGCGATTGAGCGCGACAGGAGCGACCATGGTTGCCGTTACTTTCCCCGACGGGGCGTCCCGTCAGTTCGATCCCGGCGTGACGGGCTTCGACATCGCCAAGAATATTTCTCCCTCTCTCGCCAAGCGCAGCGTCGCCATGACGGTGGACGGCGCGCTCGTCGATCTGTTGACGCCGCTCGACCGCGACGCGAAGGTCGAATTCGTCCCGCGCGACGATCCGCGCGCGCTGGAGCTCATCCGCCACGACGCCGCCCATGTGCTGGCCGAGGCCGTGCAGGAGCTTTATCCCGGCACGCAGGTGACGATCGGCCCGGTGATCGAAAACGGCTTCTATTACGACTTTCACCGCGCCGAGCCCTTCACGCTCGAAGATCTGCCGGTCATCGAGAAGAAGATGAAGGAAATCGTCGCGCGCGACGCAAGGATCACGCGCGAAGTCTGGAGCCGCGAGGACGCCAAGGCCTGGTTCATCGCCAAGGGCGAGACCTTCAAGGGCGAACTCATCGACAGCATCAAATCCGACGAACCCTTGAGCATCTACCGGCAGGGCCAGTGGCTCGATCTCTGCCGCGGCCCGCATCTGCCGTCGGTCGGCAAGATCGGCGCGGCCTTCAAGCTGATGAAGGTCGCGGGAGCCTATTGGCGCGGCGACTCGACGAAGCCGATGCTTTCGCGCATCTACGGCACCGCCTGGGCGACGCAGGAAGAACTCGACGCCTATCTGCATCGTCTGGAGGAGGCCGAGCGCCGCGATCATCGCCGACTCGGCCGCGAGATGGATCTTTTCCATTTCCAGGAAGAAGGTCCGGGCGCGATCTTCTGGCATCCCAAGGGCTGGACGCTGTTCCAGTCGCTTGTCTCTTACATGCGCCGCAGGCAGAAAGCCGCGGGCTATGTGGAAGTGAACACGCCGCAGGTGCTCGACCGCGCTTTGTGGGAGACGTCGGGCCATTGGCAGACATATCGCGAAAACATGTTCGTCACCAAGACGGAGGATGAGCGCGTCTTTGCGATCAAGCCGATGAACTGTCCCGGCCATGTGCAGATCTTCAAGAACGGCCTGAAATCCTATCGCGATCTCCCTGTGAAGATCGCCGAGTTCGGCGTCGTGCATCGTTACGAGCCTTCGGGCGCGCTGCACGGCATGATGCGCGTGCGCGCCTTCACGCAGGACGACGCGCATATCTTCTGCTCCGAAGACCAGATCATGGAGGAGGCGTTGAAGATCAACGACCTCATCCTGACGATCTATCGCGACTTCGGCTTCGACGACGTTGTGGTGAAACTTTCGACGCGTCCCGAAAAGCGCGTGGGTTCGGATGAAGCGTGGGACAAGGCGGAAGCCGCGCTCGGCCGTGTGCTCGATGAGCTTGGCAAACGTGGGCTGAAGACGAGCATCCAGGAGGGTGAGGGCGCCTTTTACGGGCCGAAGCTCGAATATACGCTGCGCGACGCCATCGGCCGCGAATGGCAATGCGGCACGACGCAGGTCGACTTCAATCTGCCCGTGCGTTTCGGCGCCTTCTATATCGGCGCCGACAGCGAGAAGAAGACGCCGGTGATGATCCACCGCGCCATGTTCGGCTCGCTCGAGCGCTTCACCGGCATATTGATCGAGCACTATGCCGGCCATCTGCCGCTGTGGCTCTCGCCGTTGCAGATCGTGATCTGCACGATCACGCAGGAGGCCGACGATTACGCCTATGAGGTTGCGGCGGCCGCGCGAAAGCTCGGGCTCAATGTCGACGTCGACTCGCGCAACGAGAAGATCACTTACAAGGTGCGCGAACATTCGCTCGCCAAGGTTCCCGCGCTTCTCGTCGCCGGTAAGAAGGAAGCGGCGGAGCGCACGATTTCCATCCGCCGCCTCGGCTCGCAGCAGCAGACGCAGATGGGAATCGACGAGGCGCTGAAGCTGTTGGCGGAAGAGGCGACGCCTCCGGACGTGCGGGGGTAAGGCCCTTAGAAAAATCATCCGGAGCCAAAGTTGGCTCCGGGTTAAACTCCGCATCGCGAAGCAAAATACATATCGACGAGGATCGCGCGCGGCGCACATTGCGACGGAACCTTCCCGGGTCCGGGAAAAGCCGCATTATCTCCGAATTGAGGCTGCCGTGATGTCGGCGAGGCTTCTACACCCCGTCAGCGCCATCGTCACTTCGAACTCGGCGCGCAGCACATGAAGAACATGCGAGACGCCAATCGCGCCCGCCGAGGCCAATCCATGGATGTAAGGCCTGCCGATCAGAGTCGCTTTGGCGCCTAGCGCGAGAGCTTTGAAGACATCTCCGCCGCGACGGATTCCGCCGTCTATCAGGATTGGCGCGCGTCCGTCGACCGCTTCGACGATCTCCGGCAAAACGTCTATCGTCGCCGGCTGGGAATCGAGGGCGCGGCCGCCATGATTCGATACGACGACCCCGGCGCTTCCCACCTTGAGCGCTCGGCTGGCGTCCTCTGCAGTCATGACGCCTTTGACGAGCACAGGCAATTTCGTTCGCGCGACAAGCCACTCCAGGTCATTCCAAGTCGGCGCTACGGCCAGCAATGGCCCGCCGAAAATGACGGGCTCGCCCGGCGAGCCGACATACATTTCCGGCTGTTTCATCCCTCGCAGATTGACGGCTTCGACGCCAGGAGGCAGCGCAAAACCGGCGCGCTGCTCCCGGTTGCGGAGCCCGCTAACCGGCGCGTCGACCGTCACTGCCAGCGCCTGATAACCCGCCGCCTCCGCTCGCCTCACGAGGTCGATCGTGAAGTCGCGGTCAGGTTGAATGTAGAGCTGGAGCCATAGCGGCGCCGTTGTTTCGCGGGCGATGTCCTCGATCGGCAGGCTGGCCTGAGTGCTCACCACCATGCCGGCGCTCATCGCCGAGGCCGCGAGCGCGGTGGCCCGCTCTCCCTCCGGGTGGAACAATGCCTGATGAGCGACCGGCGCCAGGAGGATCGGAAATTCAAAGGTGCGGCCAAACAGCTCCAGCCTCGTATCGCCGCCGCTCAAATCCTGCATGACGCGCGAGCGAAGCCAGAGACGCCGAAACGCCGCGCAATTCTCGTGCAAAGTTATTTCATCGGCGGCGCCGCCCGACAGATACGCCCACGCCTGTGGAGTCAGCCTGTCGCGCGCCAGCGGCTCGTAATCCGAGACGGACGCGACAGTCGACGGAACTTCCTGAAGTTTCGGGAGAGGCGCATTGATCGACCAGCCGTAAGATTGCATGTGCGATTCACTTTGTTACGCTTGCTGTTGCAGCGTAGCGACGATTGTCATCCGATTTCACGCTTTCGCGCTTCATCGCAACGGGATTTATGCGGCTAAGGTCCGACGGCGCAGGCGCGTCGGTCAATATTGAAGTCGGTTGATTGGAACATTTTCAAGACTGCTTGCGCAGATCGCGCGAATTGAAAGTATTGCGCTTCCTCACGTCGGATTTGTCGCGTCTCGCACATTCCGCGACTGGAATTGGAAATAGGCGGTTCTCAAAATTCTGGAAATCTTCCAAACTCAATCGGCGCTCTGGAATCCATATCGCAGAACTGCTCTGATCAAGGTGAAGGCCGGACCTCCAGAACAATTCGGGCGGATCAGCTCGAATGCGCCCGGAACGCTCACGCCAGCCTTGTGCGGGCGCCCGAATTGAAAGAGGATTGCAGCCGCATCGTCGCGAACCACGCGGAACGCTCCGCCATGATCTCCCGCCCTCCCGACACCAAGCCGCGCCTGCTCGAGCAAAAGGGCGGGGGCCCAGACGGCGCCAGCGACGCCTACCTCGCTGCGGTCGTGAAGGGAGCCTTGGATGGCATTATCTCAATTGACGACGCCGGGACGATACTGTCCTTCAATCCTGCTGCGACCCGCCTGTTCGGCTACGCCCCCGAGGAGGTCATCGGCGAGAACGTCAGCATCCTGATGCCCGAGCCATACCGCAGCGAACATGATGACTACATCCGCAATTACGTGCATACCGGGAAAGCCAAGATCATCGGCGTCGGCCGCACGGTGGAGGGCAGGCGCAAGGATGGCTCCGTCTTCCCGATGGATCTGGGGGTCACCGAGGTCGCCACGGATCAAGGCCGGGTTTTCGTCGGCGTGGTTCACGATCTGAGCGAGCGGCGGCGGTTCGAGACCAGGATGCGAGAGTTGCACGCCGACCGGCTCGGCCTCATCGAGAACATGGCCGTGGGCCTCGCCCATGAACTCAAGCAACCGCTCGCGGCGATCAACGCCTATCTCGGCATTGCGCGCCGGGCGCTCAAGGAGCTTGGCGTCTCTTCGGGGACGGTCGACCAAGCCCTGGAGAGCGTGACGGGGCAGGTCTTCCGGGTGTCCGACATCGTCGACAGCCTGCGCCAGTTCATCTCGCGCGGTGAGACGGTGAAGACGCCGCAGAACCTGAATGAGGTTGTCCGGTCGGCCTGCGAATTCACCGATGCGATGGCGAAGGAGCAGGGCGTGAAGACGACCGTGCGTCTCGATGCGACGCCCGACCGGGTCATCATCAACAAGGTTCAGGTCCAACAGGTCGTGGTCAATCTGAAGCGCAATGCGATAGAGGCGATGCAAGGCTGCGAGAGGCGCGAATTGACGGTCTCGACCCGCCTCGTCGCGGGCGACATGATGCGCACCGACGTGGCCGACACCGGCCCCGGCGTCCCGCAGGCCATCAAGGAGAAACTGTTCGAGCCGTTCACGACCACCAAGCCCCACGGCTTGGGCGTCGGGCTGTCGCTCTCGCGCTCGATCATCGAGGCGCACCATGGAAAGCTCTGGGCCGAGGACAATCCCGGCGGCGGGACTATCTTCAGCTTCGTCCTGCCGCTGGCGGAACCATAGAGGCCGGCGGCTTTGTCTCATTCTGGAAGAGCGCGCGGGCATTTTGCGGCCGCTGCTTCAGTGGCGCGCAGCCGCTGTAGGAATGCAGCGAAAACGCCGGTTCTCTCCCACCTGCCAAACACGACTCCTCACTTGCGCTGGCGCGGAAGGTAGTCTCCTCGATCGTCAGCCGCGATGACTGCAAAGCTTTTGGCTCTGCGCTCCGCAGGGCGCGACCGGGCCGAGAGCGGCCTTCGCGACGTTGCGGATGTTTTATCGACGCGCCCGTGGAGGGCGCGACGCTTCGACCAAATGTATGCGGCGATCAAGGACGCGTCGTTTCGATCCACGCCCGTGAAGGCGCGACCAGCCGAAGATTTATCACAAGCAGGGCGGCGACGTTTCGATCCACGCGCCCGTGAAGGCGCGACCTGCATCGCGGCAAAGCATGATCTGCGTAAGATCGAGTTTCGATCCACGCGCCCGTGAAGGCGCGACAAAAGCCGATGATGATCGGGATCAGCCAAGGAGTGTTTCGATCCACGCGCCCGTGAAGGCGCGACTCCCGCCGTCGATCGTGTCTGTGGCGCCGTTGGGGTTTCGATCCACGCGCCCGTGAAGGCGCGACGCCTGATCAATCTTGCGGATGCGATCGTTGGAGACGTTTCGATCCACGCGCCCGTGAAGGCGCGACATGTCACACAAGACGTTCCAACGCCTCCGCGTCGCCCGTTTCGATCCACGCGCCCGTGAAGGCGCGACATCCGAAGACTGGTTGCATGACGACAGCGAGCCCAAAGTTTCGATCCACGCGCCCGTGAAGGCGCGACATCCCAATCGCGACGATCGTTGACATTGAAGACCGCGTTTCGATCCACGCGCCCGTGAAGGCGCGACCCGGACGTCCCAACGCTGATCTCAATGCGGCTCTGTTTCGATCCACGCGCCCGTGAAGGCGCGACAACAGATATGTCAATCTGGCGTCAATCCAATCAGAGTTTCGATCCACGCGCCCGTGAAGGCGCGACCGCGTCAACGAGATAGATGATCTGATTGTCGCCTCGTTTCGATCCACGCGCCCGTGAAGGCGCGACGATTTGCCCTCGGCCTTTTCGAACTTCTGAATTGCGTTTCGATCCACGCGCCCGTGAAGGCGCGACGATCGTGCCTTGCACGGTGACGACGCCTGCGATCGTTTCGATCCACGCGCCCGTGAAGGCGCGACCGGCCACGCCATGCTGCACACGATGTACGGGCAGGCATCGTTTCGATCCACGCGCCCGTGAAGGCGCGACCGCGGCCCGTCGAGGCGCGCACGGCCGGCAGAGAGTTTCGATCCACGCGCCCGTGAAGGCGCGACGATTGGAAAGACGCCGATTGAGCAACCTAAAGGCGTTTCGATCCACGCGCCCGTGAAGGCGCGACGACCAATCAAAATCACTTGGCGGAGCGGATGGCGGTTTCGATCCACGCGCCCGTGAAGGCGCGACGCCGCACGAAACCGGGACGTCGCGTAACTAACGCGTTTCGATCCACGCGCCCGTGAAGGCGCGACGCGACGGGCCCAAAACCTTCAAGGCTTTGAGAATGTTTCGATCCACGCGCCCGTGAAGGCGCGACGCTTTCGGAGGTTCCTTCCCAAGCCCGACAGGCATAGTTTCGATCCACGCGCCCGTGAAGGCGCGACGATGACGTTGCCCGCGGCGGCATGGGTGATGGCGAGTTTCGATCCACGCGCCCGTGAAGGCGCGACTCTCCACAGTGATCGAGTCGCCTGACGTATATTTGTTTCGATCCACGCGCCCGTGAAGGCGCGACCATCTTTACGACGCCAATAAGCAATGGAATGCGCGTTTCGATCCACGCGCCCGTGAAGGCGCGACTCTATGCGCTCGTCCCAAACCTTGTTGGACGGCGTGTTTCGATCCACGCGCCCGTGAAGGCGCGACGCAAAGCCGCATGCCGATCACGGACGGTCTGGGGTGTTTCGATCCACGCGCCCGTGAAGGCGCGACGCCAACGCTTGGCGCTGCGTTGCCAGCCAAGATGTTTCGATCCACGCGCCCGTGAAGGCGCGACATCACTGTGCTGCTCGCCGGCAAATCCGTGATGAGTTTCGATCCACGCGCCCGTGAAGGCGCGACGCGCATCGAGGTCCGCGCCCTGCGCGAAGAGCAGGTTTCGATCCACGCGCCCGTGAAGGCGCGACCGCCTATCGGCTGCGCCTGTGCAACGCGCTTGAGTTTCGATCCACGCGCCCGTGAAGGCGCGACCATTCGACCTCTTCACGGGCAAGCGTTATTATCAGTTTCGATCCACGCGCCCGTGAAGGCGCGACATGCGCTTGCCGTCGCGGAAAATATCGAACGGGATGTTTCGATCCACGCGCCCGTGAAGGCGCGACGGGCTGCAACCGACGCCCTTGTCGAGGTCGCGGACGTTTCGATCCACGCGCCCGTGAAGGCGCGACGATGCTGATGGCGGGGATTTCGCCCTTGGCGATGTTTCGATCCACGCGCCCGTGAAGGCGCGAGGGATCGAAGGTCGAGGCTGGGTCTTCGCAAGCGTTTCGATCCACGCGCCCGTGAAGGCGCGACTCCCTCCCCGCCGTGATCCGTGGCGGGCATGGGGTTTCGATCCACGCGCCCGTGAAGGCGCGACCGGCAAGCCCGAAGAAGCCCATTGCCGGCTCTGGTTTCGATCCACGCGCCCGTGAAGGCGCGACTTTAACCCCGAAAATCTTCTTCGCTGCTACGAAGTTTCGATCCACGCGCCCGTGAAGGCGCGACTCGCGGCGAGGATTTCGTCTTTCGAGTAGATTTTGTTTCGATCCACGCGCCCGTGAAGGCGCGACCATGTAATCGCGTTGCGTCACGCCGACAGGAATGAAGTTTCGATCCACGCGCCCGTGAAGGCGCGACGCGAATAGGAAGGGAGACGTTGCCCGGATTGTTGTTTCGATCCACGCGCCCGTGAAGGCGCGACCTGATCGTAAATCAGGAACGTCGACAGATAGTCGCGTTTCGATCCACGCGCCCGTGAAGGCGCGACGTCGAAACGACGCAAAAGGCGTGAGCCGTAAAAGCGGGTTTCGATCCACGCGCCCGTGAAGGCGCGACGCGAGGCCATTAATATCGGCCGCTACCAAAGCGCGGTTTCGATCCACGCGCCCGTGAAAACGCGACTTGGCGCGCTTGATAGCCGTTGCGAACGTATGGAGTTTCGATCCACGCGCCCGTGAAGGCGCGACTGCCGGAAAGGAATAACGCCTGCGATCCTGCATTGTTTCGATCCACGCGCCCGTGAAGGCGCGACAAGGCGTCTGCGATTGCTGGTTGAGCGACGGAAGGTTTCGATCCACGCGCCCGTGAAGGCGCGACCCTGCGTGTTGGCGGGCGGCTCCTGGATCACAAGCGTTTCGATCCACGCGCCCGTGAAGGCGCGACTTCTACGGTCGCGCACCCCTCCATTCCGAGCATGTTTCGATCCACGCGCCCGTGAAGGCGCGACGTCCCCGTTCTCCTGTCGGGGACCGCCACTCAAAGTTTCGATCCACGCGCCCGTGAAGGCGCGACGGAGGCGCTTCTCGGCGTTTCGCAGGAAGTCGTTGTTTCGATCCACGCGCCCGTGAAGGCGCGACTGGTGCTGACCAAAAACCTGCATCGCCGCCACATGTTTCGATCCACGCGCCCGTGAAGGCGCGACGGGGGTGACTGGACAGTCGGCGCGCTAATCGGCGGTTTCGATCCACGCGCCCGTGAAGGCGCGACATGCGGTCCACGACCTGATTGAGGACGCCATGGAGTTTCGATCCACGCGCCCGTGAAGGCGCGACCCGGGCACCGGAGGGATTTCGGTCGGCTCAGGGGGGTTTCGATCCACGCGCCCGTGAAGGCGCGACCGCGTGAAGGGCGATTCGCTCGGCATGACGATCGCGTTTCGATCCACGCGCCCGTGAAGGCGCGACCAACCCTAAAAGCCTTCGGGCGCGCGCATGGGGTCGTTTCGATCCACGCGCCCGTGAAGGCGCGACCTCGCCTTCTGGGCGGTGATCCCGGCCGCATGGGCGTTTCGATCCACGCGCCCGTGAAGGCGCGACCCCAGTATTTTTCGTGCGTCGTCGCGCTCCAAGTGTTTCGATCCACGCGCCCGTGAAGGCGCGACAGCGCCTCGCCGGCCGAGCACCCCGAGAGTATGAGGTTTCGATCCACGCGCCCGTGAAGGCGCGACCTCAGCGACGCGCTGCCATTGGTCGCCGTGCAAGTGTTTCGATCCACGCGCCCGTGAAGGCGCGACGCGTCCCGCTCCGCATCCTCCATGCGGTACACGTCCCGTTTCGATCCACGCGCCCGTGAAGGCGCGACATCAGCAGTCGGCTGCTCGGCAAGAATTTCAACAAGTTTCGATCCACGCGCCCGTGAAGGCGCGACCCCCGGAAGACGGCGTCCCGACGGCCGGCGACATCGTTTCGATCCACGCGCCCGTGAAGGCGCGACCCGCCGTGTCGGCCTGTTCGGGGGAGCCTGGGCGGTTTCGATCCACGCGCCCGTGAAGGCGCGACCGGGAAACCGCGGGAATCGCCCTATGGCGGGTTGTTTCGATCCACGCGCCCGTGAAGGCGCGACACTGATAGCGCTGCATCAGTTCCGGCATATTGACGTTTCGATCCACGCGCCCGTGAAGGCGCGACCTTCGCCTCGCGCTGATCCTCCCTGGAGATCGGAAGTTTCGATCCACGCGCCCGTGAAGGCGCGACGCAAATCATCCTTCACGACAAGATGAAGGCGATGGTTTCGATCCACGCGCCCGTGAAGGCGCGACAATTTGATTGCTATTTTATCCCATATCTCATCTGGTTTCGATCCACGCGCCCGTGAAGGCGCGACGAGCACGCCGGACGAAGCCTTCAAGGTCAGCACGGTTTCGATCCACGCGCCCGTGAAGGCGCGACGCTGATCTATGCCATCTGGCTTCGCCTGTTCTGGCTGTTTCGATCCACGCGCCCGTGAAGGCGCGACCTCGCCTGCCGAAGGCGACGGAGGCTGTTGCGCAGTTTCGATCCACGCGCCCGTGAAGGCGCGACCGCAAATCTTCCGGCGTCTTGACGAGCCCGGCGGCGTTTCGATCCACGCGCCCGTGAAGGCGCGACCGTCCAATCGTTTGCGCTCGTCAAAAATCCGTTGGATGTTTCGATCCACGCGCCCGTGAAGGCGCGACCCTGAAAGTTCTGGAACGACAAAAGATATGAAGCGTTTCGATCCACGCGCCCGTGAAGGCGCGACCCGCTCTGCATCTTTACGCCGCCAATAAGCAACCGTTTCGATCCACGCGCCCGTGAAGGCGCGACGCGCACGCCATAACCGCTTGAGCCGGCTAACGTGCCGTTTCGATCCACGCGCCCGTGAAGGCGCGACAAGCTATCGATCGCATGACGAAGGGGCTTGGCGAGTTTCGATCCACGCGCCCCTGAAGGCGCGACCCCCCTTGGCGCAATCCCCGCCGAGCTACAGCGGAGTTTCGATCCACGCGCCCGTGAAGGCGCGACCCATCATTCCCGACGGTCCCAAGGCGGATTGAGCGGTTTCGATCCACGCGCCCGTGAAGGCGCGACCCGCTGTAGCTCGGCGGGGATTGCGCCAAGGGGCGGTTTCGATCCACGCGCCCGTGAAGGCGCGACGCGCCCTACCATCCAGCAAGTCGCTCAGTATATTTGGTTTCGATCCACGCGCCCGTGAAGGCGCGACATCGCGGCGAGAATTTCATCTTTCGAATAGACGTTGTTTCGATCCACGCGCCCGTGAAGGCGCGACTCGCATGCGCAAACGCGATTGTGAGCAACACGCCGTTTCGATCCACGCGCCCGTGAAGGCGCGACCGCGCCAGCGTCGACAACGGTTTGTCACGATAGGAGTTTCGATCCACGCGCCCGTGAAGGCGCGACGATAACAGTGAGGATCAGCGTCAACATAAGGCGCGTTTCGATCCACGCGCCCGTGAAGGCGCGACCGGCTTGATCCTAATTCTTTGGCCCGTATCCAGAAAGTTCTAGTTTTGCGCGAACCGGCCCTGGATCTCGGCAAATTTCGGGACGCTTCGGCGCCGCGAAATAAAATGTCGTGCAGAAATATGAGTTTATGCGCTGCGCGAAACCTGCGGCGTTCCAGGGCGCGCTACCGGTTCGCGCGCTTTGAATGAAATGGAAATTAGCGCCTGGGCCCAACATCGAGCGCGGCGGCTCAAATAATAAGCGGCGCGTCGAAATCGGCGGCCGGCTTCGCTCCCACATGCTCGACCCGCCGGCGCCAGTTCGCGCCGAGAAAATAGTAGCGAAGGCTGTCGCATTTCGGATCGATCAAGGCTTCGAGGCGCGCCCGCAACGCCGTCCATTGCGCCGGGTCGACTTCGATCTCGAAAACCGAATATTGCACGCGTTGTCCAAAATCCTGGCATGCCTTGGCGACGCGGCGCAAGCGCTTCGCGCCGCCGGGTTCCGACGTTCGAACGTCATATGTTACGAGGACCAGCATAGGCCTATTTCCCGAACCAGGGCGGGTAGGCGTCCAGATCTCCGCGCAGATGACGCGCTAATAATTGCGCCTGGAGGAATGGGGCGAGGCCAAGCGGCGCGGTTTCGTCGAGAAACGGATGCCGGCGTTCCGTCTTCTTGCGCTCCTGCCAAGCGGACAAAACCGTCTTGCGGCTTTCATCGTTCAGCAAGACAGCGCCATTGTCTTCCATCCGGAAATCCTGAATGCGGATTTGCCGACGGTTGACCAGAGAAAGGGCGAGCCTGTCCACCAAAGCGGGCCGCATCTCTTCCATAAGATCAAGGGCGAGGCTGGGGCGTCCGGGCCGGTCCCTGTGCAGAAATCCGACGGCCGGATCGAGTCCGACGGTCTCGGCCGCGCTGCGGCAGTCATGCGTGAGAAGCGTATAAAGAAAAGAAAGGAGCGCATTCATCGGATCGAGCGGCGGTCGGCGGGAGCGTCCGCGAAAAACGATGGCGGGGTCGGGAGAGCGGATCAAATGCCCGAACACGCCGAAATAGAGCTGAGCCGCCTCGCCCTCTGCGCCGCGCAGCGCATTCACGTCGCTCGTGGATATCTGGACGCTTCGGAGAATGCCGCCGAGCCGGGCGACCGCCGCTTCGATCGCCGTTTTTGCCGATATTTGCGTTTCCTCTCCATAGTCGCGCAATGCGCGTTGAAGAACGGCGCGCTGATTCGCGACCTTGCCGGCGACGAGACTCCTGACGATCGCTTCCGGTCGCTCGCTCGCCCGATATTGCTGGCGACGCAGCAGCACATTTCCGGACGTCGGCCCCTCGACCCGGGCCTGGAACCGGCCGTTGCGATCGAGCAACACGACAGTTATTCCACGCGCCGCGCAGGCCTGCAGCAAGGGCGGCGTCAGCAGCACGGCGCCGAACGCCACCACCGAAGCGATCATGTGGAATGGCGCGCGGGCGCGCTCTTCGCCCTCGACCTGAACAACGAGGTTCTCGCCGTCCTTGCTCAGGGCGGCGCCCTCCGATGTGACGTAAACCGTGTTCAGCAGCTTCTTCATGCTTCAGCCGCCCTGCGCTTCGCTCAGGAGTTTGTCGATCTCACGATCTCGCCAGGCTTTCGCCGAACGTCCGGCGATCCTGGGACGGCACAGCTCGATCAGGGAACAGGGATCGCATTTGCGCTTTTCGTATATTGCGGGCGGCGTGACGCCGCTGAGGATCGTCTCGCGCAGCTCTCGCGCGACTCTTTCCGTGAGCGTTCGCAATTCCATGTCGAAGCGCACGACGACGCGGCGGCGGGTCTGTTCGTAGAACAACGCGCCTTCGGGAATGGAGAGCCCGGTCATTTCTTCGAGACAAAGCGCCTGCCCGCAAAGCTGAGCTTCGTCGGCGCGGTGGAGCTTCGGCTTTCCGCGCTTATATTCGACCGGATAGGGAATCTCTCCGGCTTCGGATTTGTGATATTCGACGAGATCGGCGACGCCCGCGAGTTGCAGCCGCCGACACGATAGCGGAAGCGCGGAGACGCGCCGCACGCCGCGCGAGTAGCGTTGCCCTTGACGATCGACCGCCGCATGCAGCACCCGCCCCTCCGCGGTGAAGCGATTCTCCTCCCACAGCCGCTCGACGTGAATCAGCGCCGCCTGACGCAGGCAGTAGACAGCGTGCTGGAGCGCGGATAGAGGGATGGGGTCGTCGTCCATCTCTCGCTCTCGCCTTTACAGCAGTTCGTGAATGGTCACGCCTTGCGGTGCGTCGGCGCGGTCGATGGTCACCTGATAGTCCGAAAAGCTGCGAGCCGGGCGGGCGTTGTCGAGCCGTTTGTCGCCGATCGGATAGGCCTCGCCGCCATCGACACGCGCCACTTTCACGCGCTCGAACAAATCATGCGCCGCCGCGCGGCCGAGCGCGTTGTCGTGCTCGAAAACGACGAGCTTACGCGCCGCCATTTCGCCGCGCGCGGCGGAGCGATCATGCTCGAACATGTTTTTCAGCGCGTCCCACAAAAAGGCGACATCGGCGTCCGAAAAGCCGGTGCGGGCTGCAAGATGCGCCGACACGAAGCCATGCGTGCGGTAGAGCCCGTAGGGCACGATGTGCTTACGGCCCATGGTGCGGTTTTCCGTGCGATCGTCGTCGGCGCCGTCCTCACGTTTTTTCTTTTCCGCCTCGTTGGTGGCGGCCATCCGGGTGATGGAGATTTCGAGCGGCAAGATCGGCTCGATCGATCGAGAGAAGGAGAGCTGCACCGGCCCGCGGACCTGTCCGCAATTTATGCCTGTGCTCATCACCGCGCCGAATGTACGCACATCGAAGAAATTGTCGCACATGAATTTCTGCACGAGCTTGGCTTCGGCGTCGTCCTTTGGATTGAGCTTTTTGTCCTTTTCGACTTTGGGATCATCGGGCCGCGCCACCTTGTAGGCTTCGCGATGTCTCTCGTTGAGAATGGCGCCTTCCTGAACATAAATGGCGAAGCCGGTATCGCCCCCTTTGGCGATCTCCGCATAGTTGCGGATCTTGCGCTTGAGGCAGACATCGGTGACGAGGCCCTGATTGGTCTCGGGATCGAGACGCGGCAGATTGCCGGCGTCGGGATCTCCGTTCGGGTTGCCGTTCATCACATCGAAGAGAAAGACGAAATCGAAACGGTGGCCGAGCGTAGTCATCAAAGTTGCTCCTCGGAGACGGTGGCCGGTTCGTCGGCGTCCGACGATTTGCGGCGGTTCATTTGGTGAAAATAGCCGAGCGCGAAGGCGCCTTGGCTTTGCAAGCTCAGGATCGCCGGAAACTCGGCCGGAAACGCATTCATGATCTCGGAGAGCTGACTGGCGAAATAGCCTGCGAGCCCCTTCGAATTGCCAAGCGCCTTGCTCTGGTGATGCACGTTCATGCGTAATAGCAGCGGGAACACCGAACGCGGCGTCGCCGACGCCGAGCCATAATAGCGGTCTTTGATGCTGGCGTTGACGTTGCCCAAGGCGAGATGCTGCGTTTTTTCGAGAACTGCGAACAGTCGGCCGAGCAAATAGGCGGGGTTTGAGTTTTCTGGATCGAGAGCCACCGGCGCCTCCTGTTTCATTTCAAAGTTATTGACGAGCACGGCTTTGATTATAGACACGCGCAGCGCGTTCACATCGTGATCGGCGCGGATGCGCATTAACACGACGGAGAGCAGCGTTAAGGGATATTGCGTCCCTGCGAGAATCGCCCGCAACCAATCGCCGGCGAGCTGTGGAGGGATGTTCTCGCTCTTGCGCTGCGAGGCGGTTTCGATTAGCAGTCGCCACATGGAAGGGGCCGCTCCGCGCGGCGGCGGCTCGATGCGCATACGCTCGACATGTTCGAGATAGCGCCGTGCGATGACGCCGAAATCGTCCTCGACATAAAAGCGCACCGAGAGGCGCGCGGCGTTGGGTGCGAGGCCGAGGACATAAAAGCGCACGCCGTCGGCCAGCGCTGGCTCGACCTCGGTGAGGGGCTCGCCTTGGGTCAGCCGCCGTAATTTGTCGGCGATCTGCCGCGTGGCCCCCGCATTGGCGGCCTGTTCTTCCTCGACCGCGGCGGCTTCCGCTTCGTCGGGCGACTGCGGGTCGATCATCTCGCGGAACAGACTCTCGGCGCTCGCCGCCGCGACTGCATCGCGCGAGTCGGCCCAAAAAACCGTGGAGGCGTCGCCGACCTGAATACGATGTCCGCTGCCGCGTTCGAGAAAAAGGTTGAGCATTGTCGTGTAGGCGAAGGCGGCGTATTCGCCGACCGGCGCATTGTCGCCCTGCTCGTGTCCGTAGGACTTGAAGGCGTCGAGATTGAAGGAAATGAGGGCGGCGCCGGACGATTGAGCGCCCCAAACGCCTTTGATCGACGGATGCAGGCGCGCCACGGGGCCGGGCTTCCCCGTCACCAGGCAGATTTGCGGCGAGCCGGACTTCTGGCCGGTCATCCGCGCGAGCGCTTCTTTGGCGGCGGGACGATCATGCAGATAGACGCCGTTTCGGCGCTCGCTTTCGAGAGCGAAGACGACGTTCTGGTCTTTCAGATCGTCGGGCCAGCCGAGTTCGGCGAAACGCTCGGGCCGCCAGTCTCGCAAAAACGCAAGAAAGGCCGCGAGTCCTTCATCGGTTGCGCCCGCGAGCAATTCCTCTTGATGCGCGACGAACTTCGCGTGCTCATCGGCTGTGCGTTTGCCTTCGCCAGCCGTCACGCCAAGCGCATAGGATGTCTTGTCCCAAAGCGAATTGGATGCAGGCGCGACTGTGCGTTTGACGGGCTGCGGCACGAGCATCGGTCGTGGCGACAGCTTCTTGCCATCCGCGATTCTCAGGTCGGAAAGATGCGCGATGCGCCCATTGGCGTCGAGCGATATGACGAAGCCAACTTTCTCTGTCGAATAGCCGGGCGCCGGCGCATTTGGCAGCCGCTCATAAGCCTGGACCAGCGAAGCGAGGATGCTCATCGGCGGATCTCCGGCGAACCCGGCGGCGGCACGCGCATCACGCCGTCCTCCAGCCGCGCGTTGAAGAACATGGACGGCCGCCCGGGCGCGGCGTGGTCGATGTCCCAAAGCATCAGGCCGAGGTCGCGCGGGGTCCCGAAGCCCTGAGACGCCGTCTTTGCGCTCGGCGGCGGCGCGGGCGCATCGGCGGGCAGAAGCTCGAATTGGGCGACGAATTCGCGCGTGCCGAGGCAGGGTTGGTGAAAGCACTGGCCACGCGCCGCGCGGCGGTTGAACATGTCGAGATGTTTGCCGACGCTGTCTTCCGCGCCCGCCCGCGCCGTCATGTCGAAATGCGCCTCGATCACATAAGCGGGCTGCACCAGCACGGTGGCCGCGCGCTGCTGGCGATCCTCATCGACATGAAGATGCAGTCCTTCGATGGAGCCGCGCTTCATGGCGCTGGCGATCTTGCCGGCGGGCGCCTTGGAGCCGACCTCGTTACGGCGGATCGAGGCGAAGCGGATCGGCTCCAGCACATGGATGGCGTCGATCACCCAGCGGATCGCCGGCTTCCAATGGATGGCCTCGAGAACGCCGCGCGCGGCGGAGGGGGTGATCACATCGTATGAGACGCGTTCGGTCTTCAGCTCCGGGCGCGTGAAGCAGGCGTAATCGCCCGAGACTCTCAAACGGACGCCGTAGGACAAAGTCTTCTCCCTCTTTCGATCCGAGCGAGTCACATGTTTATTCAGTTGTTTTCACACAACCAGCCACTGCTCCTGCCCGAGATAATCGGCGTCCTCCCATAGCAGCCCAACATCCGGCTTGTAGAAGTCGGAGCTTCTTTCGAGCACCGCGAACTGATCGCCGCGCAGCTTGGGATGGACGAAGGCGACATGGCCGTTCTCCAGGAGCAGTCGCCGCGCGGAGGGCGGCGTTTGCACGATGTAGGGCTGGAGAAGGCGCGCCAGCCGGCCAGACGGAATCGTCTCGAATGCGAGATTCTTCACCGCTTCTTGCGCGCTCGCATCCCAGGGAATGATGACGGGCGTCATGCCGCTCTCGATCATGCGAAAGCTCCGGCCGATGCTGCGATAATTGAAATTCGGCTTGTCCAAAGGGAGCAGCCAGGCGTCCATGACCTCGAATTTGTCGAGCTGTTTCTCGCCCTTGCGCCAATAGACCTCTGCGAAATATTCGCGGATCGCTTCGGGCGAGAGCAGGTCGTCGCGCCGCACGCGCTTCATATCCTCGGCGAACTGCCTGATCTCGCGCGGCGGCGGGAAATCGGGGGATTGAAAAATGCCGACAATGCTTTCGTCGATCTTGCGCTGTCCCTCGCGGTTGCAGCGGCCCGCCGCCTGCGCGATCTGATCGAGACCCGCTTCGGCGCGCCAGACGCGCGGGAAATCCAGGTCGACGCCGGCTTCGACAAGCGACGTCGCGATGACGCGGCAGGGTTTTTCGGACTTCAGCGTCTCGCGCACATGCGCGAGAATGTCTCGCCGATGCGCCGCGCATTGCCGCGTCGAGAGATGAACGGCGCCGTCGAGCCCGGCGTCTCGCGCCTTGCGATACAGCGCCAGCGCATGGGCGCGGCTGTTGACGATGACGAGGCCCTGCGAGCTTTCGCCAAGCTGCCCGACGAGCGCGTCGTCGTCGAGAACCCCGAGCTTCTCGACGCGAACGCGCTGCAATTGTCTGTGCAACCGCTGGGGATCGGGCGCGAGTTCGCGCTCGGGCGGCAAATCCAGCCCATCCTCGAAATCTACCTTCCGCACGGCAGGCTGGGTCGCCGTGCAAAGCACGATGGATGCGCCGTAATTCAGCGCGAGTTCGTTGAGCGCGGCGAGGCAGGGGCGTAATACGTGCAGCGGAATGGTTTGCGCCTCGTCGAGGATGATCACGCTGTTCGCAAGATTGTGCAGGCGGCGGCAACGCGAGGGGCGGTCGGCGTGCAGGCTTTCGAACAGCTGCACATTGGTGGTGACGATGACGGGAGCGGCCCAATCCTCCATCGCCAGTTTCAGTTTCTCGCGCGAGGAGCGGTCCTGATTGCGCTCCTCGTCGATGGAGGAATGGTGCTCGAGGACAATATCCTCCCGATCTTGTAGAACGCTTTGAAAAATCGCCGCGGTCTGGTCGATGATCGAGGTGAAGGGGATGGCGTAGACGATGCGCTCCATGCCGTGGCGTTTGGCGTGGTCGAGCGCGAAAGCGAGCGACGCCAGCGTCTTTCCGCCGCCGGTCGGCACGGACAAAGTGAAGAGTCCGCGCGGCAGGTCCGCCTGCTTCCGCGTATGCGCCAGAACCTCCGCCCGCAGCGCATTGACAGGCGTCGCCTCCGCACGGGCGCCGAGTTTCGCCATATGCTCGTCGAACCGGCCGCGCAACGCATCGACAATATCCGGCAGAGCCCTCCATTCGCGCGGACTGGAGCGGCCCTCGGCGCGGTCGTAGAAAGCCTCGGTGTCGCGAAAATCCGCATCGACGAGGCATGAGAAAATCATTCGGCCAAAGAAGGCCAATTGAAAAGCGAGCGTCTGCCTGCTCGCGCCGGCTTTGAAGGACTGTTTGATCAGGCCGTCGGCGACGGGCGCGATCTCCTCACGCCAGACGGGATCGAGCGCATGGAGCTTTTTTCCGACGCGCTCCTCGAGCGACGCCGCGCCGACGCTGTCCGGCAGGCCCGCGTGATGCCCCGCGATGGCGTGCGCGACGATTTCGGCGATCAATTTGTCGCGCGGCTGCGCGGCGAGAGCCATCGCCTCCCTTGCGCCCGCCGTCGCGTGATCGACCGCGTCGCCGCCCTCGAGCCGCTTTTGGAATTCCGCAGTGTATTTGCCCAGATCGTGAAGCAGGCCGGCAAGTTTCGCTGCGCGGCCGGCGCCGAATTTCTCCGCATTCCGGCTGGCGCGATCCGCCGTCGAGCGGAGGTGTTCGGCGAGCTGTTGCCATTCCGATTTGGGCCGATCCGGAAGCGAATGAGCAAAATAATCCATCTGGACAAATTTCCCCGTCAAATAAACGCTATGGGCAAATATTGGAATTCTGACGCTAAATTCTGGTCCGGCAACCGCCCGCCCGGATCGTCGCCTGAAACTTTGTGTCGAAGGCGGGCTTCGTTATCATCGACGACGGCGTCGAGCGCATGGTGGAATCAGGAAGAACTTGGAGACTATTGACTGCACCTCGAAACTAGATTGTCAACAACGCCAGCGCCGCCGCAGGCGCGCAATTGGCCGCGGCGATGCGCAACTCGTCTGAAGCGTCTATCAAGTCAGCGAAATCGCGATAAGCGCGTTTCTGCGTCTGCGCGAGTCGCTGCACGAGCAAGCGTCCCGCCCCGGCGCCGATATAGGGCGCGTCGGGGGCGATGGCGTCACGCGACGCCAGCAGCGCGATCTGGTCCTCGATGACGCGCAGTTGCGCGCGCGCGAAGTGCGCCGCAAGCGCATGAGCCTGAGCGTCGGTCAAATCCGCGCCGTCGCGCCCAACCAGTCTTGCGAGGCGCGCGCGCGACGCCGCGACGGTCTTGGGGCGTCCATCCGCGGTCGGCGACAGATCGGCCGGGTTCTCTCCCTCTCGCAAGTCGCCGAGCACGCGCCGCACATCAGCCATGGAGGCGAAGGCCTCGTTGACCAGCGGCGTCCATTGTCCGCCGATGGGCGCGAGGCGCGCATAGGCCTGCGGGGCGCCGCGCGAAAAGCCCGCATAGGCAAGTTCGCCGCAGGCGAGACGCTCCGCGTCTGCCGCGCCCTGCGCGGCGACGCGGCCGATGCGGATCGGGACAATGTCCGTCGTCGTCGAGCCGATATCGATGAACAGCGCCTCGCCGCAATGCTGCGCGACAAGCTCGGCGCTGGCGCGCCAATTGGCCGAGGCGACGGCGTCGGCTTCGTGGACGATATTCGCGCGCGCGACGAAGCCGCGCGCGCCCGCATAAAATAGGATGTTATCCGCGCCGATCTCGCGCGCGGCGATGGCCGCTACAGACACGACGCCCCGCATGCGATCTTCGAAAGCGTCCGACAGTTCGGCCGTCATGGTGACGCGGTGCCCCTCGGCCGGGCCGAGTTCGGCGAGCGTTTCCAGGATCGGCGTTTCGAGATGCGCGAGGCCGAGATGCGGCGCGCAGGCGCGCTGCGCGACGGCGACGATGCGCCCGTTCTCAGCCCGCGCCGCCTTTACATGCGCGCCGCCAATGTCCCAGCCGATAATCGCAGTCATGCGAATGCCTCGCTCCGCCCTCCCAATGAAATCATAACCGTCTCGACCGTCATTGCGAGTGAAGCGAAGCAATCCAGAGCCACATCACGGCTCTGGATTGCTTCGTCGCTTACGCTCCTCGCAATGACGGATAAGGGCGCGCGCCTCCACCGCCCTGACGCCTGCGGCGTTCGAGGCGCGAGCCAATCACGTCAAAACGAAAAAGGGGAGCCGCAAGGCCCCCCTTCAAAGCTTGGACGAAGCCCGAACCTCAGTTCGGGGCGAAGGGGTGCTTGGCGTCGTTGCGCTTGGCGACGACTTCCGAGGCCTTCGGCTCGCCGGCGACGGCGCGGGCGATGGCTTCCTTCGTGGCGGCGTAGTTGTAGTCCTGGATCTTCTTGTCGTCGTTGGCGTCCCAGTGGATGAACACGCCGACCGAGATGAACAGGTCGTCGGCTTCCTCGACCGGGATGATGCCTTCGGCGACCGCGTCGGCGACGGCCTTGGCGACGCCGTGCTGGGCCGGGCCGAACATCTGGACGGCCTGCTTGGCGCCCTTGATGGTGACCTTGTTGAAGAGGATCGTGTTGGGCTTGCAGAGCAGGTTCGGGGCGACGACCGCGAGAAGGGTCGTGAAGCCGTCCTTGTTGTTGACGAGCGCGTTCGCGAAAGCGAGCTCGGCGGCCGAACCGCGCGGTCCAATGATCAGGTCGATATGCGCCACTTCGTTGCCTTCGCCGACGAGCGACTCGCCGACCAGCATCTTGTTGATCTTCGCCATGTGCGTTTCCTTTCGAAGAAACCTACGCCCCGCCGCGGCGGCGGACGTTTGGGAAAGCGCCGTGCGCACAATTGCGCCGGCCTTGAGAAGCGCCGCGGGCCTTCCGCGGCGCGCACTCAACCAGTTTCGCGTGACTTTGCCAAGACCGACGTCCCGGCCGCCCGCGCTAATATCAAACGAGCTTGCGCGCCAGAGCGAAAGCGTGACGGAAATCGAGGCAAAGCGGCTTGTCGGACTCGACCATCTGCTTGAACAGGCCCGACTCCGCGCCGTATTTGACGTTGCCGATGGCGAGCGCGCCAATGCCGAGCGCGCCATGATCCGAAATCACGACGCCATTGTCGTGCAGGCCGCAGCCCTCGACGCCCAGCGGCGGCACGGCGTTGACGTCGGCGGCGATAAGCAGGTCCTTGGCGGCGGCGAGGTCTTCCTTCGAGAGCACCTGCACGCCGGCGCGCGCTGCGCAGAGCGCGATTTCATGCTTGACGAGCAGATCGCGCACCATTTCCTGCGAGCTGCCGTCGGCCGGGGTCACCTTGATGTTGAAGCGCTTCGACATTTCGTCGGCCTGCTTGGCGACGCGCTCCACGCCCGAATAGCCGACGATCGTGACCTCCGCGCCTTCCAGCGCCGCGATCACCGCGGCGGAATAGCCGACGACGCCCGTCGCGCCGTAAATGACGATCCTGGAGCCCTTCAGCTCGCGCTGCTTCTTGTCCTTGAGGATCTTCTCGGTGCAGGCGACCATGGCGCCCGCGGTGGTGAAGGAGCCATAGGGGTCGGCGAAGAGCGACACCTCAAAGGGCTTCAGCAGGGCCTTCCGCGCGGCTTCGAGCATGTCGAGGGCGAGCACCGCGTCGCGGCCGGCGAAGAAGATGCCGGTCTTCAGCGCGGCGGAGGGGGCGCGGGAGAACATCGCGTCCTGGACGAGGGCGGTGACTTCGTCGAGCGTGACATTGGTGTAGGGAATCGCGGCGTCGTAGCCGGCGTCGAGGGCCATGTTCACGTCGAAGGGGCTCATATGCTTCAAAGTGCTGAGCATATGCAGGATTGCTTTGGCCATTGGAAAATCCCTAACCTTTGTCGTTCTAGCCCGGCGCCGAACAGCGGGCGGGACAGGCTCCGGCTCTGTCAATTTTCGATGATTCCGGGCATGAAGAACGGCGCGGGCGCGCCCGGCCCCGCCCGGAGCGACGATGAGGCTTAGAGCCCAGAACGCCGCCAATGTCCAGAGGCTATCGCGCCGCAACAGGGCCTTTCCCGCCTCCTGAAAGGCGCCCGCTGTTGACGCTGGGCCGGCTTTGCACTTATAAGGCCGGCGAACAGGGCTCGGCGCGAGAGTGGCGAGCCTTTTGTGTCGTTTCCACCCATCCGCTGGCGGCTGCGGGCGCTCGAAGCCCCGCCCTGCGCATGGATTGTCTAAAACGGTTCGAAAGGAAGTTCCATGTCCCGGCGTTGCGAGCTGACCGGCAAGGGCGTGCAGACGGGCAATCTCGTCAGCCACTCCAATCGCAAGACGCGCACGCGTTTCCTGCCCAATCTCGTCAATGTGACGCTCGCCTCCGAGGCGCTGGCGCGTTCGGTGCGTCTGCGCATTTCGGCTGCGGCGCTGCGCTCGGTCGAGCATCGCGGCGGCCTCGACGCCTTCCTGGCCAAGGCGCGCGACGAGGAGTTGTCGCAGGGCGCCCGCGCGCTGAAGCGCGAGATCGAGAAGAAGGCCGCCGCCACGGCGTAATGGCCTCGATCATTCTGGTCCGACATGGCCCCGTCGCCCTGCAGGCGCCGGGGCTTTTGTCGTTTCAGGAGTTTGTCGACTATTGTGAAGCGTATGAGCGAAGCGGCCTCGCCCCGCGGGCGCAGGCGCCGGGCGAAACCGTTGCGCGGCTGCGCGACGTTTGCGCCGCCTTCGCCAGCACGACCATGCGTGCGCGAGAATCGGCCCGCGCGCTCGGACTCGAGCGCGCTGTTTTCGATTCCTGTTTTTCCGAAGAGCCGAATGTCGCGCCGCGTATCGCAGGCCGTTGGCCGCTGATTTTCTGGTTCGCGGCGTCGCGGGGCAGGGGCGCCTATCATCCGGCCGCCGAGCGCGCCCGAGACGCGATGCGCCGGCGCGCGCGAATAGCCGCGCAGATTCTGATCGGCGCAAGCGCGACGGGACCAGCCGCGCTTGTCGGCCATGGCTGGTTCAATCGCGAGATCGCCCGCGCCCTGGCGGAGGACGGCTGGCGCGTCGCTCGCGGAGCGACGCCCTCATTCGGCCGCGTCGCCGCGCCCTGGGGATGCGCCGTCTTCGAACGCGCCTCATAAGACCGGGCCGCCAGAGAACGCGATCCGGAAGCGCCGCCTTGTTGCGGGAGTGATCGCGGTTTTTGCGCCCTATAACTTCCGCTGACGGGCGGCGAGGAGCGCGCGATGACGTATTTCATGTTCAGCACCGGCATCGAGAACAGCTGCCCGACCATCGCGCAGGGACGCAAGCGGGTGGACGAGATGGAGCTCTGCGGCCATTACCGCCGCTGGCGCGAGGACTTCGAACTCGTGCAGGATCTCGGCGTCAAGACGCTGCGTTACGGTCTGCCCTTGCCCATGACGTGGCTTGGCCCGGAGCGTTACGATTGGGAGTTCGCCGATCTCGCTTTTGGCGATCTTCAGGCGCGGGGAATCATTCCCATCGTCGATCTTTGCCATTTCGGCGCGCCGGACTGGATCGGCAATTTTCAGAACCCCGACTTCCCCGAGCTTTTCGCCTGCTACGCGCTCGCTTTCGCCGAACGCTTCCCGGCCTCGCAGCTCTATACGCCGGTCAATGAGATGTATATCTGCGCGACCTTCTCGGCCGCCTATGGCTGGTGGAACGAGCAGCTCACGACCGATCGCGGGTTTGTCACGGCGCTCAAACATATCGTGAAGGCCAATGTCCTCGCGATGCACGCCATCCTCTCCGTGCGTCCGGATGCGATCTTCGTGCAGAGCGAGTCGACCGAGTATTTTCACGCCGAAAATCCCAGCGCGATCGAGCCCGCGGAAACGCTCAATGAGAGGCGCTTCCTTTCGCTCGACCTCAATTACGGCCGGCGGGTCAATTCGGAGATGTTCCGCTTCCTGATGGATAACGGCATGCGGGCCGACGAATATGATTTCTTCATGCGCAAGCATCTCAAGAGTCATTGCATCATGGGCAATGACTATTACGGCCGCAACGAGCACAATGTCACCGCCGCGGGAGCGACGTCGTCCTCGGGCGAGATCTTCGGCTATAACGAGATCACGCGCCAATATTACGAGCGCTACGGTCTGCCGGTCATGCATACGGAGACGAACACCTGCGAAGGCCCTTGCGGCGACGAGGCGGTGCGCTGGCTGCGAAAGGAATGGGCCAATGTGCTGCGCGTCAGAAACAGAGGCGTGCCCATTGTCGGCTTCACCTGGTATTCGCTCACCGACCAGATGGATTGGGACCTCGAGCTGCGCGAGGCGCGCGGCAGGATTTGGCCGGTCGGCCTCTATGATCTCGATCGCAAGCCGCGCGCGGTCGGCGACGCCTATAAGCAGCTCATCGCCGATTGGCGCGAAGTGCTGCCGGCGCAGAGCGTCTGCCTTACCGTGCCGCTCGCGCCTTATGGCCGGAGCGGCGCGGGCGCGGCGGCGCGGCGGCGGGAGGCTGCGATGCCGAAGGCAGGATGAAATCCTTGTAAGCTGTCGCGGTTGCCCGCCGCGTAGACGCGCCGATGTAATGCGCAACTAGGAGCGCGGAAATGGAACGTCTCGACGAGGCCCCTGTCGTCGTCGTCACCGGCGCCTCGGCGGGCGTCGGCCGCGCCGTTGCGGCGGCCTTTGCGCGCCGCGGCTATCGCGTCGCCTTGCTGGCCCGCAGCCCGGAAGGACTGGAGGGCGCCTGTCGCGAGGTGGCGAGCGCCGGCGGCCAGCCCTTCGAACTGGTGGCCGACGTCGCGAAGCC
This sequence comes from Methylocystis parvus OBBP, assembly GCF_027571405.1. Lineage (GTDB taxonomy): Bacteria > Pseudomonadota > Alphaproteobacteria > Rhizobiales > Beijerinckiaceae > Methylocystis > Methylocystis parva. Next base: position 1,577,110 of record NZ_CP092968.1, on the reverse strand, counting down.
GGACGACGTCTTCGCCGCCGCGGAGGCGGTCGTCGCGCGATGGGGCCGCATCGACGTCTGGATCAACGACGCGATGGAGACGGTCGTGGGTCCGGTCGACATGATCTCCCCGGAGGAGTTCAAGCGCGTCACGGAGGTGACTTATCTCGGCTATGTGCACGGCACGCTCGCGGCGCTGCGGCATATGCGCCAACGCGATGAAGGGCATATCGTCCAGATTGGCTCGGCCTTGGCTTATCGCGCCATTCCTTTGCAGTCGGCCTATTGCGCCGCCAAATTCGCCATTCGCGGATTCACGGATTCGCTTCGCGCGGAGCTTGCGCATGACGAGAGCGGCATTCGCTTGACCATGGTTCAGCTTCCCGGCGTGAACACGCCGCAATTCGACTGGTCGCACATGCATTTCTCGCATCGGCATCAGCCGATCGGCGCGGTGTACGAGCCGGAGGCGGTCGCAAAGGCGATCTTGGGAGCCGTCGACGCGAAGAAGGCGCCCCGGGAGCTGTGGCTGGGATCGCCGACGGTCCAGTCGATCGTCGGGCAGTTCCTCGCGCCGGGTTTTCTCGACCGTTATCTCGGGCGAAACGCCTATGAGGCGCAATTGTCGAATGATCCCGTGCTGCCGGACGATCCGGACGAGCTGCTGGGGCCGGACGATCGAGATCACGGCGCGCGCGGGCGTTTTACGGCTCAGGCCAGGAACGGCATGGTCGCCATCGATCCCGCGCAATTGCGGGCCGGGGCGCTCATGGCGGGAATTGGTCTGCTTGCAGGCGCGTTTTTCCTGGGGCGCGGCACGCGGGCCTGATCAGGCGGCGCCTCGGCGCGCGGCGATTTTTTCCATCAACATATCCCAGGCCTCTCGCTCGGCCTCGCCGGCGGTCTTGTCGATCGCGATCTTGAGATAAGCGATTTCGCTGTCGATCTTCTCGCGCGACAGGCGATCGAGCCGGGTCGTGAGGATCGCGGCTTCGAGCACGGCGGCGCGGGCGCGGTTCATGCCGAGAAACGGCCGATGCGATTCGACGTGCGTCACCCGGCAGAAGAAACGTGGGCGCACCTCGTCTTCCTCCACGCGCGCAATCTCCAGCTCCGCATGGGCGAGCGCGCAGGAAAGCCTTGGCGCGGGCCAGCCTTCTATGTCGGTCAACGGAAAGCCGTGGCCGCCGGCGACGAGGCTCGCGAAGATGCGCGCGTCGTCGGTGAAGCTCGCCGTGAGTTTTGCGCTGTGCTCGAGATTGAACAGCGTCTTGGACGGACGGAACGGCGCGGCGATCCAGAAGTCGCCTTCCTCGATCAGCCCCAGCGGCGCGATATGCGGACGGCCTTCCGGCGAGAGCGTCGTGAGGACGCATTCATGAATCAGCGGCATTCCCTTTTCCCTCGCCCGCCTTGCGCATGGTGTGGCCCATTTCCTTGAAGCGGGTCGCGTCTTCTTCGTTGATTTCCGTCGCGACGCCAAAGTCGAGCGGCTCGTCCTGCCGGTAGCGCTTGCCGAGCTTGTAGGCGAGTTCCGCCTTCATCAGCTCCGCGCCCAGATAGAAAGCGTGCGCGCCGTCATGCGCGACATTGAGATGCGGAAAGAGCGACATGGCGTCCTGTTCGACGCAATGAAAATTGCGGGCGAATATGTGCACGCCGTCGCGCGTGACGTCGATGCGGAAATTCGTGTCGCGCAATTCGCGCGCAAGCTCCGCGATTTCGTCCGGCGTCGCCGCATAAGGCTTCCTGTCGTGCACCTGCAGCAGCGCGTCGCTATAGCCTTTCGGCAATGCGCGGTCGGCGCGCGCGGCGTACATGAGACGGCGGGCTGCGTCGTGCTCCTGCAGCGTGCGGCGCGTATGCGGACTCACCTGCACGGTAAGGAGATGACGGATGTTCAGCTCCGAGCAAATGCCGAGCATGGCTGCGGTGACGCCCGCCGAATCGGCGTCGGTGAGTTCGGTGAGGTTGCCCGTGCCCATCATGATCTCGGCCTCCGGCTCGCGCGCGCGCATTTCGACATAGCGCGCGATCGAGGCTGCGAGGCCGAAATGGACGGGGTCGAGGATGGGGTCGAGAATGAAGTCGACGCCCCGCGCGCGGGCGATGCGAGCGGCGCGCTGAAGCGAATCCAGATCGCCATGCGGGCGCGGCACGAGGATCGGCACAAGAGGCGAGCCGTCCGGCAGGATCGACAGCGTTTCCTCGTCGAGGCTGAGCAGATGATCGGCGCCCGCCTTCGCCGCGCGCGTCAATTCCGAGACATTCGCCGAGTCGATCGAGACCTTCAGCCCCTGCGCCTTCAGCGCGGCGATCGTCTCTTCCATATGATCGAAGGGCGTGTCGGGCAGGCAACCGAGGTCGATAACGTCGGCGCCGTTGCGGGCAAGCTCCCGCGCCTTGGCGACGACTTCGGCGACGCTCATCTTCGAGGCGTCGACGATCTCGGCGAAGATACGCATGTCGTAGCGCGAGAGGTCGGGTTTCGCGCCGCCGCGGCCGAGATATGCGGGCAGGTCCGCGATTTCTTCCGGCCCACGCTCGAAGGGCACGCCGAAATCCCTGGTCAGCGCGTCGAGATCCGCGCGGCAGCGGCCGGGCAGGATCACGCGGTCGGCGTCGACCGGGCGCGGCAGGCGGCGCTGGATGATCTCCTGCGTCATCAGCGCAGCGACCTTCACGCCGATATCGTGGATGCGCCAATCCTGCGCGGCCTCGCCGATGCCCGCCGCCATCCGCTCCAGGCGCGGAAGCGCCAGGTGGCCGGTGAGGAAGAGAAGGCGCTCGGTCATGCCTGTGCTTTCCTGGCGAAGTCTTCGTGCGGTTGCGGCTAAATGCGTTTTTTCAACCGGGGTGTCGACCCCCACCCCGACCCTCCCCCTTTCAGGGGGAGGGAGCAGAGGCGTCGCCAGCGTTCCCTCCCCCTGAAAGGGGGAGGGCTAGGGAGGGGGTCTAACCCGGCCATTTGGTCGAAGCTAGCCGCCAGCATGAAGGAGCGGCTCGTCACGCCCTGGCCTCAACCCTGCTCCGCCAGCTCCCGCTTGCGCCGCTCCACGGCCTCGACGAGCGCAGCTAAGCTTTCCACCACCTGAGTCGCCTCGAAGGATTTCAGCCTGTCGGTATTCTCCAGATCGATGCGGCGCGGATAGACCATGACCATGCCCTTGGGCGCGCGCGTTTCCAGCTCCGGCGCGGTGTCGCAGGCGAAGACGATGGTCGGCACGCGGCATTTGCCGGCCTGGGCGAAAACATTTGTCGCGAGGTTATCCGAAATGCCGACGACGGCCTTGGCGACGGTGTTGGAGGTCGCCGGGGCGACGACCAGCGTATGATAGACGTTGTAATAGAAATTGCCGACGGGGGCGGCGCTCGCCGTCGTGTCCTTGAAGATTCGGATCGTGTCCGGCAGATCGAGATCGTGCTTGTACATGCGCACGACTTCCGCCGCCGCCTTGCTGACGAAGAGATCGCAATGATCGAGCGAGCGGATCATGTCGAGGCATTCCGTGAAAAAATGTCCGGAGCCGGTGAGCGCCCATCCCCAGCGCGGCGTGATGACGTCTTTCTTTTTTGTCATGAAGCGATCTTCTGTGTTTGCGAGACGACGGGCGCACCGGGCGACAGGCCGCCGGCGAGACGCGCGCCAGCGTCAGGAAGCGTGCGCGGGCCGGCGACATAAACGGGCGTTCCGCCGACATAGTCGGGAAAGGCCGGATCGACAATGCCGGCCGAGGCGAGGCTTTCCAAAGCAGAATTGGCGCCGATATCGACGCTTTTGATCATCAGCAAGGCGTCCGCGCCCGTTCGACGCGCGAGCCACGCGGCGAGGCTGTCGGAGGTCACGTTCCATTGCGACGCAATGTCGCGCGCGGCGCCGACCATTTTCGAGGCGCGCCAGAGCGCGATGCGGCCCTCGGCGTGGATCGCGTCGATCTCCTCGCGGGTCGCCGCGAGGTCGAGATCGAAGAGGTCCGCGAGCGCCAGCGCATATTGCTCCATGGCGAGCACGGCCATGGCGTGCGCCGTCTCGTCCGAATAAAGCAGTTTTGGCTGAGCGGCGCGCACCGCGTCGGCGAAGGGGCCGCCGCCGCTCACTAGCGTCAGACGATGCGGCCAGCGCTTCAGCGCGTCGATCCAACGGGCGAGATTGGGCGAGTCGTGGAGACTGCCGCCGATCTTGGCGACGAGGAGCGGGCGCGTCATCATGATCAGCTTGGCTTCGAGCGGCGCGAGTCGGCGTGGCGCTCGCGTCGGATCTTCACGCCGACGGCGCCGGGCGCGACGTCGAGCTTTTCGACCTGCACCGTTACGGAGCGCACGCGTTCGTGCAGCAGCACGCTCTCGGCGAGACGCTCGGCGATCGTCTCCACCATCGCGATATGTCCGCCGGAGAGGATCATTTTGATCGCGTCCATGATGACGTCGTAGGAGAAGACCGCGCGCATGTCGTCGGAAACTTCGATGCGCGTCACCTCTGCGTCGACATTGAACCGCACGCGTTGCGTATGGCCATATTCATGGGCGTAGGCGCCGACTTCCATCGGCACGATATAATCATGCAGGAAGACGCAGTCCGTATCGTTGACGCCCGGCGGCTCGATGAAGCCGCGCGCGATGAGCGACCATTCGGCGGCCATCTCCTCCACGAGGTCGCGGCGCGTGGGGATGAGGTCGCGAATGAGTGCGACGGCCGGCGCGGAGAGCGCGCTCTTGCGGTCGCCATGCGCGCAGAGGGCGCCGCGAAAGCCGATGACGTCGGCGCCCGTGACGAGGAGGCGCGGCACGTCGGGCGGCTCCAGCGCGCCGGCGAGGCCCGCGGCGAGGCGCAATTCTCGGCATTGCTCGGTGAATTCGGAAAGCGCGCCCACCGTCATGATATCGATGAGCCGGCCATTTTCCTTATGCGCCGTGTCGAGCATGGCGCCGTGAAAGCCGGCCCGGGCAAGCGCGGGCAGGCGCGCGAAATCCGGCCGCAGATCGGCGAAGAGCACGGCCACCAGCTTGACGCGCTCGGCGAGGGGCGCGAGCGCGGCGGTCATCTGGTCTGCGTCAGGCGTCGCCGGCAGCGCGAATTTCACATATTCGACGCCCGTCTTGATCGCGTCCTCGAAAGCGCGGCGGGCCTGGGCGACGTCATGCGGCAGGTCGACGACCGCGCTCACCGGGCGGCGTCTGTTGACGCCGGCGACGATTTCCGCGACCTGTTCCAGCGGCAGCGCGCCGAGGGCGCCGCGCGCAGGGTCCTTGCAATCGATGATGTCGGCCCCATAGGCGAGGGCGGTCTCCGCCTCTTCGCGCGACAGAACGCTGGCCAACATCAAGGTCATTTATTCGGGCTCCAGAGAAAAACGGCCGGCGACTTCCTCTCCCGCTTGCGGGAGAGGGCGGCCCCTGCGTCAGCAGGGGTCGGATGAGGGCCCTCCATATACGCTCTCGTCACTTCTGTGAATTGCGCAGCGGCCGACGATCTCACGCAGGAGGACGCCAATGCCTCCCCGTGAAGGGGAGAGATTCGCTCACGCCCGGCGTTCAGACGCCCGCGAGCCTACTCGATCTGCGACCCATTGGCCGACAGCACCGCCGCCGCGAGATAGAGCGATCCCGCGATCAGCACGCGCGGCGGCTGGTCGAAGGGACGCGCCGACAGGATTTTCAACGCCTCTTCGACGCTGTTGGCGGCGGCGGTCGAGGGGATGCCCTCGGCCTTGGCCAGCGCCGCCACTTCTTCGGGCGGCCAGCTCTTATGCTCGCCCTCGACCGGCACGGCGACGACCTCGCGGGCGAGGCCGGCGAAATGCTTGAGCAATGCGCGCACGTCCTTCGTCGTCTGCGCGCCGCAGATCAAAGCGAGCGGGCGCGGCGAGCGGTCGTGGAACTCGGCCATCGCTTCGGCCAGAACGCGGCCGCCGTCTTCATTGTGGCCGCCATCGAGCCAGACCTCGGCCCCCGCCGGCGCGAAATCGACGATCTGACCGCGCAGCAGGCGCTGCAGGCGTGCGGGCCATTCGGCGCGGGCGAGGCCCGCCTCGATGGCGCTTGCGGGAATTTCCGGCGCGACGGCGCGCAAGGCGGCGATCGCGTTGGCGGCGTTCTGATGCTGGTGGCGGCCGGGCAGGCGGGGCAGAGGCAAGTCGAGCAGCCCGCGCTCGTCCTCGAAGACGAGGCGGCCATTCTCTTCCCGCACATGGAAATCCTGACCCGCGACGACGAGCGGGGCCCCGGCGCGCCGCGCCTCGCGCTCCAGAACCCTCTCCGCAGCTTCCGACTGGAAACCGATGATCGCCGGGGCGCCGCGCTTGAAGATTCCGGCCTTTTCAAAGGCGATCTTTTCCACTGTATCGCCCAGAAATTCCATGTGGTCGAGCGAGACGGACGTGACGATCGTCGCCTTCGGAGTCTTGATGACGTTGGTCGAATCGTAACGGCCGCCGAGCCCCGTCTCCAGCAGCAGCCAGTCGGCCGGATTATCGGCGAAAAGCGAGAAGGCCGCGGCCGTCGTCACCTCGAAAAAAGTGATGGGCTGGCCGCCATTGGCGTCTTCGCAGCGCTCCAGAACGGCGGCGAGGCGTTCGTCGTCGACGAGCTTGCCGCCGCCTTCCGCGCCGAGGCGGATGCGCTCGTTGAAGCGGATAAGATGCGGCGATGTGTAGACATGGACCTTCTTTCCCGCCGCCTCCAGCATGGCGCGCAGGAAGGCGATGGTCGAACCCTTGCCGTTGGTGCCCGCGACATGGATCGTTGGGGGCAGGCGCAGATCCGGGCGGCCGAGCGCCTCGAGCAGCCGCTCGGTGCGGCCGAGCGACAGGTCGATCTTTTTCGGGTGAAGCGTAAGCAGTCGCGACAGGATCGCGTCATGCTGATCCATGGCGGCGGCGCCTTCCTTATATCAGGCGGCGCGGCGCGGCGGCGCCTTGGTCAGCAGTCCGCAAAGGCGCGACAAGGTCTCGCGCATCTCCTGGCGCGGCACGACCATGTCGACCATGCCATGGTCGCGCAGATATTCCGCGCGCTGGAAGCCCTCGGGAAGCTTTTCGCGAATCGTCTGTTCGATCACGCGCGCGCCGGCGAAGCCGATGATCGCGCCGGGCTCGGCGATCTGGACGTCGCCCAGCATGGCGTAGGACGCGGTGACGCCGCCCGTCGTCGGATTGGTGAGCACGACGATATAGGGCAGGCGCGCGTCGCGCAGGCGCTGCACCGCGATGGTCGTGCGCGGCATCTGCATGAGCGAGAACATGCCCTCCTGCATCCGCGCGCCGCCGGACGCCGTGAAGATGAGGAAGGGCGTGCGGTTGGCGAGCGCATGTTCGGCGCCGGCGACGATCGCCTCGCCCGCCGCCATGCCGAGCGATCCGCCGAGAAACTCGAAGTCCTGCACCGCAACCGTGACCTGCGCGCCGTCGAGCTTGCCGGTGGCGAGCGTCACCGCGTCCTGCGCGCCGGTCTTGAGGCGATATTCCTTCAGCTTGTCGACATAGCGCTTGATGTCGCGGAATTTGAGCGGATCGAGCGGGGCCTCCGGCGTCGGCAGCAGCTCCAATTCGCCATTGTCGAAGAGGTTCGTCAGCCGAACGTCGACCGGGCAGCGCATGTGGTAGCCCGAGCCCGGCACGACGAAGAGGTTCGCCTCGATGTCCTTGTGGAAAACGAGCTGGCCGCTATCGGGGCATTTCACCCAAAGATTTTCCGGCGCCTCGCGCTTGATGAGGGCTTTGATCTTCGGCGGAACGACGTTGGAATACCAGTTCATGCCCAAAGCCTCGTGAGCCAGGAAAATGCGCCGCCATTCTTGGCGGGGCCCGCTTGCGGCCGAGCGCCCCGCACGCCCGCCGCGAGGCTCGCGACGAGCGACGTCACCGCTTCGACGCTGCCTTCGCCCGCCTTATTGTCCGGGCCGAGGGAGGTCTTGAGCGCGTCCACCAGCGCGGACCCGACGACGACGCCGTCCGCATTGACGGCGATTTCGGCTGCGTTCTGCGCGTTCTTCACGCCGAAACCGACCGCAATCGGCAGGCCCGTATGTCCCTTGATTCGCTTCACGGCCGCGCTGACGCCGGCATAATCGGCGAGCGCCGCGCCGGTGATGCCGGTCAAGGACACATAATAGACGAAACCGGAGGTGTTTTCGAGAACCTTGGGCAGACGCCTGTCGTCCGTCGTCGGCGTGGCGAGGCGGATGAAGTTCAGTCCGGCGTCCCGAGCGGGTATGCAGAGCTCGAGGTCCTCTTCCGGCGGCAGATCGACGACGATCAGCCCATCCACGCCGGCGGCTTTGGCGCCCGCGAGGAACTTGTCGACGCCGTACACATAGATCGGATTGTAATAGCCCATCAGCACGATGGGCGTCTTGTCGTCCTGGACGCGAAAATCCGTTACGAGCTTCAGCGTCTTCTTCAGCGTCATTCCGGCTTTGAGCGCCCTGAGACCCGCCGCCTGAATCGCCGGGCCGTCCGCCATGGGGTCGGTAAACGGCATGCCCAGTTCGATGACGTCGGCGCCGGCTCCGGGCAGCGCCGTTACGATCGCGAGCGAAGTTTCGGGGTCCGGGTCGCCCGCCATGACGAAGGTCACGAGAGCGGCGCGCCCCTCGGCTTTGAGGGCGGCGAAACGGTCGTCGATACGGGTGGACATAAGGATTTGGGGTCTTTCCGGTTCGGCGGGTGCGCCCGCCCTCTTCGAGGGATGGCTTAGTCCCTGGCCCGCCTTCCGTCCACCCCCCTCCGGCGCCTCAGATCGCCGCTTTCCGCCATTTGCGGCGTCTCGCCTAGCGGCTTTTCAATGTCAGACGGAAGCGATCCTTGAATTCGCCCGAACCGCCGATGGATTGCGGCGCGGTCCGCGCGGCTGTCAGCGAAATCGAGAAGTTTTGGATTCAGATCGTCACCTGCGCGCCGAGCTCGACGACGCGGTCCGAAGGGATGGAGAAGAAGTCGGTCGCGTTCGCCGCCTGTTTTGTGAGCGCGACATAGAGCTTGTCCTGCCAGACCGGCATCTCTGACGCGGGACTTTCCTTAATGGTGCGGCGGCCGAGAAAGAAGCTCGTGGTCATGATGTCGTATTTGAATCCCGCCTTGCGCATCAGCGCGAGGGCGGCCGGCACGCGCGGGCTTTCCATGAAGCCGAAATGCAGCACGGCGCTGGAGAAGTCATCAGAGAGCTTGATCAACTCGAACCGGTGGTCCGGAGCGACGCGCGGGCGGTTTTCCGTGCGAACGCAGATGATCAGCACGCGCTCATGCAGCACCTTGTTGTGCTTCAGATTGTGCATCAACGCAGTAGGCGCGACATTTGGATCGCTCGTCAGAAACACCGCCGTCCCATGGACCCTCGTCGGTTTCGATTTCTGCATCATGGCGATGAGATCCATGACGGGGATCGAGTCGCGATGCGTTTTTTCCGCGAGAAGCCGCGTGCCGCGCACCCATGTCCACATCACGATCATGACGCAGCTTCCGAGCACCAGCGGCACCCAGCCGCCATCCTTCACCTTCATGAGATTGGCGGCGAGGAACATGAATTCGACCACGAGAAACGAAGCGGCGAAAACGATGGCGAGCCAGAGCGGCCAGCCCCACTTCCGCCAGGCGACGATGAAGAGCAGGGAGGTCGACAGCACCATCGTGCCGGTGACGGCGATGCCATAGGCGGAAGCGAGGGCGGAAGAGCTCTTGAAGGCGATGACGAGCAACAGAACGCCAAGAAGCAGCAGCCGGTTGATGCGGCCGATGTAAATCTGCCCTTCGAGCATGGCCGAGGTATGGGTGATCTCCAGGCGCGGCAGCAGGCCGAGCTGGATCGCCTGCCGCACGAGCGAGAACGCGCCCGTGATGACGGCCTGCGCGGCGATGGTCGTCGCAAGGGTCGAAAGGATGACGAGCGGGAGCAGCGCCCAATCGGGCGCCATGAGGAAAAAGGGATTGCCGACCGCTTCCGGCCGCGACAGGACGAGCGCGCCCTGACCGAGATAGTTGAGCAGCAAAGCCGGCAACACGAAGCCGAGCCAGGCGAGCTGGATCGGAAAGCGGCCGAAATGGCCCATATCGGCGTAGAGCGCTTCGACGCCGGTCACGGCGAGAAACACGGAGCCGAGCACGGTAAAGCCGAGCCAGCCATGGGTGAGAAGGAAAATAACGCCGTGGCGCGGATCGAAGGCGGCGAGAACTTCCGGCGCATCGGCGATATGCGAGGCGCCGAGGACGCCGATCGTGAGAAAGAAGACGATCATGATCGGGCCGAAAAGCGCCGCGACCCGCGCCGTGCCGTTGCTTTGCACCCAGAACAGCGTCACGAGAATGAAGATCGTGATCGGCATCACGAATTCGCTGAAGCGATGCGTGACGAGCTCCAGACCTTCAATCGCCGACAGCACGGAAATGGCGGGCGTGATCATCGCCTCGCCGGCGAAAAGCGCCGCGCCGCCGACGCCGAGCATGAAAGCGATCTTCGTTTGCCGCCCAAGCGCCGACTGAGCGAGCGCCATCAGCGAGAGAATGCCGCCTTCGCCGCGATTGTCGGCGCGCATCACGAAAAAGATGTACTTGATCGTGACCGTGAAGATCAGGGCGAAAATCAGGAGCGAGATCGAACCGATGACCCCTTCCGAGGTCAGTTGGTCGGCCTGAACCTGATGGGCGAGGGACTCGCGCAGGGCGTAAAGCGGGCTCGTGCCGATGTCGCCGTAAACGACGCCGATGCAGCCGACGACGAGCGCGGCGAGGCCCCCTTTGCCCTGCTCGTGGCCGTGACCATGCTGCTCGGCGCCATGGTCGTGCGCCGGCGCGGCCGTCTGCGGCTCAGCGCCCGGTTGCTGCGTCATCAAGTATTCCTTTGGAAAAGAAAACGCGGCGCACGCTGGCGCGCGGGGAGCGGCTCGACCACGACCTCTCGGGCAAACACGAACTCGCCCCTCTCTCGAGCGAAAGGTCGCCCTCCCGCGAATGGCGCCGCGATATACGCTCTTTTGCCGCCGATGAGAAGGCCAAGTTTTGCAGCGCGAAAGCCGCCGGGGACGCTTGCGGTCTCGCGCACGGGCGCGCAACCTGTCGCGAGACGAGTCGCGGGAGCGGGCGGAAATGACGCAGGAATCGACTGACAAAGGCTTCGCCGCGGCGGCGGGCGCGGTTTCGATCCATGTGATCCGCACCGACGCGGAAGGGCTCGAAACGGGGTTCGCCACGCTGCCCGGCGGCGCTCCCGCTTATTACGCCAGACCCGAGCATGGCCGGAATCTACCCGTCGTTCTACTGGCCGAGGAAATCTTCGGCCTGCACGAACATATTCGCGACGTCGCGCGCCGCCTCGCCAAGCTCGGGCTCTTCGTCATCGCGCCGGATTATCTTGCGCGCTATGGCGATCCGATGACGGCGCCGGACATCGACGCGATCCGCGCCATCGTGGCGAAGGTTCCGGACGTCGAGACGATGGGCGTTTTCGACGAGGCCCTGGCCTTTGTCGAGGGCAAGGGAGGCGACGTCGACCATGCCGCGATCACAGGTTTCTGCTGGGGCGGACGCATCGCCTGGCTCTATGCCGCGCATAATCCGCGCCTCGCCGCCTGCATCCCCTGGTATGGCCGTCTCGACGGGGCGCGCACGAAAGAACAGCCGCGCTGGCCGATCGACGTCGCAAGCGAGATCAAGGTTCAGACGCTCGGCCTTTACGGGGGCGACGATCCGAGCATCCCTTACGATCTCATCCTTACGATGAAGGACAAGCTCGCCGAGGCCGGCGCGCCCGCCGACATCATCCTTTACGATCAGGCGCCGCACGGATTCTTCGCCGATTACCGGCCGAGCTATCGCGAGAGGGACGCCCATGACGCATGGGGCCGGATGGTCGCCTTTCTGCGGGCGCAGGGCGTCGGCTAGAAGTCGCTCGCGAGGCCTTTCACTTCCCAGTCGCCGAAGCGTGCGGGATCGAGCCCGCCGCGTCCGCCAAGCTCCTGCGGCTGCGCCTGCGCCTGCCCGGCGGCAGCCTTTCGGCGCGCCTCGGCCTCGGCAAGGGCGCGCTGCGCCGCCGGCGATAAATTGCTCTTTGTTTCAGCAGGCTTGGCTTCGTCCACTTCTCGCGTCGCCTCGGACATGGCCGTTCCTTTAGCTTTCTCGCCGCCGCGCGCCCCCTTGTGCTATGATTCGTGTCATGCGGGGATGTTGGAGACGGGCTGTTTGAGCGATAGTAGATCATTCCCCGGGCGGTCGAAACCAGCGCGGCAGTCGACCCGGCAGGGCTTCGTTCCCGCGGAGGCCGCGCGCGAAGCCGAAGCCGCGAAAGTGCCGGGCCTTTCGGCGCGCATCGCCGCCGCCGCGATCATCGCGGACGTGGTTCAGGGCGGGCATCGGCTCGACGAATGTTTCTCGCCTCAGGCGGTCCCCAATCGGCTGTCGGGCCTCGATCCGCGCGACGTGGCGCTGACGCGCTCGATCGCCACCGTCTCGCTGCGCCGGCTCGGCGTCATCCGCCATGCGCTTGGCGAACTTCTCGAAAAGGGGCTTCCGCGCCAGGCGGGCCGGCTCGAATATACGCTGATCGCGGCGGCCGGGCAGTTGCTGTTCCTCGACGCGGCCGACCATGCGGCGATCGATCTGGCGGTGCGCGCCACCAAGCTCGAACCCAAGACCGGCCCTTACGCCGGCATGGTCAATGGCGTCCTGCGCAATCTCCTGCGCCGGCGCGACGAGTTTCTGGAAGTCGCCGCGAGCGGTGAATATGACGCGCCGCCTTGGCTCGCCCAGCGCTGGCGAAAGTCCTATGGCGAGGAGGCGGCGCGCGCCATCGTCGCGATGTATATGCGGGAGCCGCCGCTCGACGTCTCCGTCAAGAGCGACGCCGGGGACTGGGCCGGGAAGCTCGACGGCGTCGTCCTGCCGACGGGGTCGGTGCGCGTGAAATCCCGCACCGCCGTGGCGGAGCTGCCGGGCTATCGCGACGGCGAGTGGTGGGTGCAGGACGCCGCCGCGGCCTTGCCGGCGCGGCTTCTCGCGGCCAAGCCGGACGAGCGCGTGCTTGATATGTGCGCCGCGCCGGGCGGCAAGACCGCGCAGCTCGCGCTCGCCCGCGCCCAGGTGACGGCGCTGGACCGCTCCGCCGAGCGCCTGAAGCTTCTCGCCTCCAATCTCTCCCGGCTCGATCTGCGCGCCGCCGTCGCGGTCGGCGACGCGACCGGCTATCAGGCGCAACCCTTCGACGCCATTCTCGTCGACGCGCCCTGCTCGGCGACGGGCACCGCGCGCCGCCACCCCGACGTGCCCTGGACTAAAAAGCCCGGCGACATCGAAGCGCTCGCCGCCCTGCAGGCCAAAATGCTCGCCCGCGCGGCGCTGCTCACCAAAGCGGGCGGCCGCATTGTTTACTGCACCTGCTCGCTGGAGCCGGAAGAGGGCGAGCAGCAGATCGCCGCCTTCCTGCGCCGCAATCCGGATTTCTGCCGCGCCCCGGTGACGGCGGCGGCGGATGGCGTCCCCGCGGAGTTCATCACGCGCGACGGCGACTTGCGCACGCTGCCATGCTATTGGCCGAACGAGGACGCAAGGCTTGCGGGGATTGACGGGTTTTTCGCCGCGCGGCTGGTGCGGGGGGCGTAGGTTCTCGATCATCCTCCTTCGCTGGTTTGAGTGAAGAGACGGGCGGGCCCCTCGCAGTCCGTGCGTTCGATTGTCGTATCTTTGGAGAGCGCGTTGGAACCGACTGTTACGTCGCCGGTCGTGGATCGATTGATCGAGAAGGAGATTTTTCGTTGCGGCGCGTGCCATGCGCCCTTGCGTCGCGCGGGCGACGGATCGCTCATCTGCGAAGCGGGTCATGACTACCCGCCGAAACACGGCGTTCTGGACCTTTATGCGCGATGCGACGCCTCTCCGGGCGATGCGCCCCGCGACGCCGCGCAGGACGCCGTGATTTCCGCGCTCGCCGACCGGCTCGCTCTTGCTCGCGATGATTTGCTGGCCGCGGAGCTTTTCGAGCCGCTGGAGAAAACCGGCAACGGCTTTTTCGACGCGGAGGAGAATATTTTTCTCGACCGCTTCGAATTCGCCAATGTCGCGCCGCGGCTGACGGTTCGGAAAGTCTATTCGAGCGGAAAGATGCAGGCCGGCGAGACGCATTGGCTCGCGGTGCGCGTCGAAAACGCCAGTCCTTTCGTCATTTCGTCGAGCGGCGCAAAACCGGTCTTGCTCTCTTATCACTGGCTCAATGACGACGGCTCCGTCCGCCTTTTCGACGGCAGGCGCACGGCGCTGCCGGTCGACGTCAAGCCGGGACAGGCGGTGACCGCGCATGTCGCGGTCGATGCGCCGGCGGATGTCGCGCATCTGCGCCTCAAGGTGCTGCCGGTCCATGAATATGTTTCCTGGCTGGAGGATGACGGCGAGACGCTGGAGATCGAATTCACGTCCGGCGCGGCGATGGAGCCGCCGCGCTTCGACGCCGGCCGCCCTTTCAGCGAAGATCTCGACAATGAGCTGAGCCAGAATTTCCTCGACCGTCATCTCTCGCGCCTTGCCGATCCGGTCTGTCTCGAGATCGGCGGCGGATCGATCGCCTCCCTGTCCAGATGGATGTGGGCGACGAAAAAATCCGGGACCGTGATCAATTCCGACGTTTCGGTTCGCCTGTTGCGGGTTGCGGCGCTGCTTTCCGCAAAAGGCGCCGACCCCGTCACCGCGCATTGCCGCTTCGACGCGAACAATATGCCGGTGCGCGACGGCGCGCTCGACGCGGCGGCGTTCAGCCGCAGCCTGCATCACTTCGAAGACCCGATCCGCGTCCTGCGCGAATGCCATCGCGTCCTGAAGCCCGGCGGCCTTCTCTTCCTTCTCTGCGAACCGGTCGCCGTCATATATGACGAACCGACAAAGGCGCTCATCCGAATGGGCGTCAATGAACAGATGTTTCCTTTCGACGCCTATGAGGCGATGATCGACGCGGCTTCGTTCGAATGCGTCGACGCCGCTTGCGATTGGGGATTCAGCCTGAAGGCGGCGCTGCGGAAAAAGGCGTGAAAGCGCATCGCAAGATCGCCAACGCCGATGGTCCCGCCGCCGCTTTCCGGCGCGGGAGATAGAGGAAGCCGGGACGCCCTCGGCCCCGTTCGGCCGAGATGCGATGTGAAGTCTAATTACGGGGCATGAAAGCGTCCCGGCGCGGTCTTCATTCGCGCGCACCTTTCCGTCCGGGCTTCCGCCATCATACGTGACTTCCGCCTTTCCGGCGCGGCCTCCTGTTGGAGACCGCTTCTTTCCCCAAAGGCCGGAGGGCCTTTCGAGCGCGTCGCAAGGGTCTCGCCATGCGCCGCCCCGCGCCGCGAGCGCTTTCCCTTTCGGTACTCGCACTCCGCGATTGCGACGGCGGATACTAGGCCCAACCTTTGCGCGGATCGCTCCGCGCAGCCTCCCCACGAAGGAGAGGTCCGGCTGGCGGCGCCGGGCTCCCGAACAGGGCGAGGGTCACGCCCGGTTCTTAACCGACCTCGCCAGCGCCGCCGACCCTGACGGCGCCCCTCAATGGCGAAGCAGGGGAAGTATGGGGCGGTTTTCGAGGGTGGGGATAAGGCGCGCGGCTTTTATAGCCCTCGGCCGTGCGAATCGCGCTGAGATTTTAGCAACTGGCGTCATGTCATCGTAATTCAGGGTCAAGAACGTTGGATGTGTTCGGTTCGCTGATCCGCTCTTGCGGCGCTGCAAAAGTGACGGCGGCGAGCGTTGCGATGAGAGCGGCGATCTTCAAGAAGTAGAAAAGATGTTCTCGCAAGATCGGCCTCCGGAAATTGATTAAAGAAAGCCTTGGAAGCGCCCACCGGGCAAGCCCAATCGATCGTCAGTCGGGGTCCCCCGTTAATGCGGCGTTGATCCCAATGCAAGCCCGGCGCTCTCTCGTGGCGTTTGGCGCCTGGGTCGCCTCAAACGTTCCCGACAGAGCCGCCGAGCGACGCGGCTTGCGTCTTTCTTCCAGTCGAACCGCGCGAAACGGCGCCGCTCTTATCTTGCTGCGCCGTTTCCCTCTCGGCGAGGAAGGACATGCGAGTTCGCAAGACTGTTGACGCGTCGTTCCTCGAATTGATCCGCGGGAAGAAATAGCCGTCGCAGGCGTGTACGCAGGATGGCGTCTTCAGAAAGCTGGCAGCCTGCGTCACTCGAATTGACGGGCTTTTTGGAGGACGTTCATTCGCTTCGCTCGCGATGACGGCGGAAAATGTGAGCAAAAAGGCTGGCAATTTGACTGACGGAAACCACAGGTCCCGGAAGAGACCCGTATCGAATGCGATTGAAAATATGCCGCTTAATGGCGCCCGTCGCGACAGTCTGCATAAGTTGGTCGAAGGCGACTCTTCGTTCTTGGCGAGGCCGGCGCCGGCATGTCTCCGCAATGGTTATACGCGTCACGCCATTATATGCGAGACATATCCCGCCGTCACGCCGCCGCAAAATCCTTGAACGCCTCCACCACATCCAGATAAACCTGCCGCTTGAACGGCACGATCAGATCGGGAAGGTTCGTCAGCTTCTCCCAGCGCCAGTCGTCAAATTCCGGCTTGTGTTTGCCGCCGCCGGGCGAATGGATGTCGATTTCGCTGTCGGGGCCGAGAAAGCGCAAGGCGAACCAGCGTTGGGTCTGGCCGATATATTTCCCGCTCCAGCGCTTCTTGGCGTTGGACGGGAGATCGTAGGAAAGCCAGAGGGGCGCCTCGGCGACGAATTCCACGCTTTCGACGTTGGTCTCTTCGTGCAGTTCGCGCAGCGCGGCCTCGAAAGGCGTTTCGCCGTCGTCTATGCCGCCCTGCGGCATCTGCCACAGATGCGGGTCTGAAACGAGATCGAAATCGCCCTTCGATTTGCGGCGGCCGACGAAGACGAGGCCCTCCGCATTGATGAGCGTGACGCCGACGCAGGGGCGGTAGCGGCTGTCGGGCGTCGTCATTGGCCGCGACCCGCATCCGCCGTCGCGCCGCGCGCCGCGAGCGTCGAGGAGACAGGCGCGAGCGCGACGCCGCGCCGCTCCAGATCGCGGGCGAAGCGCGCAATGCGGGCGACGGTCGCGGGCGTCGCATTGGCGAAGCCGATCGCGGAGCCCTTGTCGCGCGCCAGCGTCTCGAGCTGCGCCAGGGCTGTGTCGATCGACTGGGGCGCATTCCGCTGGTCGACGATCACGTCGACCCTGGCGTGCGGCAAAGAGAGTTTCGGCGCGAGCTTGCCCGCGAGCGATTGCGGCGAGGCGCCGTCGTCCAGAAAGAACAGCCCGCGCTGCGCGATTTCGCCGAGCGCGCCATACATTGCCTGTTCATCCGCCATGAAGCGTCCGCCGAGATAATTCATCACGCCGGCATAACCCGTGAAACGGCTCATCAGCCATTGCAGATCGTCGACGCCGCCGTCCTGCGCGCCCGTGACGAGCGTATGCGGGCCGGGATTGCTCTGCGGATAGTCGAAGGGCTCCATCGGAGCCTGCAACAGAGCCTCGTGCCCCCGCGCGCGCGCCTGCGCCACGAGACGGTCGAGATCCGTCCCATAAGGCGCGAAGGCGAGCGTCACGCCCTCGGGAAGCTGATCTAAGGCGTCCAGCGAATATTGCGAATTGAGGCCGAGGCCGCCAATGACGAGCGCGATGCGCGGCGCGCCGGGCTTGATCGTCGGGCCGGTGACGAAGGGGCGGGCGTAAACGTCCATGGGCCGCGCGCCGTCGGCGCCG
This sequence comes from Methylocystis parvus OBBP, assembly GCF_027571405.1. Lineage (GTDB taxonomy): Bacteria > Pseudomonadota > Alphaproteobacteria > Rhizobiales > Beijerinckiaceae > Methylocystis > Methylocystis parva. Next base: position 1,559,449 of record NZ_CP092968.1, on the reverse strand, counting down.
ATCCTCGGCAGCAGGCCGTAGCGGCCTTTCTCGACCACGCGGCGGTCGGGCGCCGGCGCGAGCTTCACGCCCGAGGGCGGATCGACGCGGATGATGCGGGCGGAGGACCCCTCGCCGCCGTAGCGCGTGACCTTCACGCCGGAAAGCTGCTCGATCTCGCTGACGCCCATCTCATTGCCGGCGAGCCCCTGGTCCGCCGACGCGACCGACTGCTGTTGCGGGGGCGGCGGGAGGGGGACGGCCTCCGGCGGCTTGGCCGGCTCAATTTTCGCTATGGCGTAGGGCTCGCCGCCGAAGGGGTCGCGCGGCGCGAGATAAAGCGCGGCCGCCCCCGCCGCGACGAACGCCCCGACGCCGAGAACGGCAAGTCGGCGGGGCGTTTGGCTCGTCGCGCGCTTCGGCGTCTCGCGTCCGAGAGGTTCGTTCAATTCGTCAGTCATGAAGGCGGGCGCTCGGGTCGGGGCGTCAAAACGTTTGACGAATCATGTCCGCATATTGTGACGTTTGCGGCGCGCCCCGTCGAGCGTAAAGCCGTCCGGCCAAAGCCACGGCAATCGGGTGAACGACAATCTCGGACATTAGCCGCCAATACCTCCCCTTTACGGGGAGGTCGGCGGTCGAAGACAGCCGGGTGGGGCTCGCGCCGCAATAAATACGGTGGGGGTTTAACTCCACCCGGCCCCGCATTCGCGGGGCCGCCTTCCCCGTAAAAAGGAGGTATTGGCTCACGCCCAGCGTTCACCCGATCGCCCTGCGTCCCGCCCGGCGCCTATGCGCCGTTGAGGACTCCATCCGCCTCCATCAGCTCCAGCAGCATGCCCTCGCGCAGGCCGCGATCCGCGATGCGGGTGCGGGCGGCGGGAAAGGTCTCGCGAATGGCTTCGAATATAGCGCAGCCCGCGAGCACGAGGTCGGCGCGCTGCGGGCCGATGCAGCCATTGGCGACGCGCGCCTCGAAATCCATGCCGCGCAGCCGCTGGATCGCCTTGGTCGCCTCGGCGTCGCTCATCCACAGGCCGTCGACGCGCCACCGGTCATAACGCTCGAGCCCGAGATGCACCCCGGCGAGCGTCGTGACGGTGCCGGAGGTGCCGAGCAGGTGAAAGCGCGAACAGCGGCGGATCTCGGCCGTCTCCTTCACGAAGCTTTCGAGCGCGTCGAGCGCGTGCCGCTTCATCGCGGCGAAGGTCTTGGCGTCCACGATGCGGCCGCCGAAATGCTCGGCGAGGGTCACGACGCCGAGTTCCAGCGACGTCCAGCTGTGAAGGTCGCGCGCCTCCTCGGCGGCCGGCGCGCGGGTGAGCCAGACGAGCTCGGTCGATCCGCCGCCAATGTCGAAAAGCAGCACGCTCGCCGCCTGCGGATCGGCGAGAGAGCCGCAGCCGCGCGCGGCGAATCGCGCTTCCGTCTCGCGGTCGATGACTTCCAGCTCCAGGCCGGTGCGCTCGCGGACGCGGCCCACGAACTCCTCGCCATTGGCGGCGCCGCGGCAGGCTTGCGTGGCGACGAGGCGGGCGCGGGTGACGCCGCGCGCCTCCATCTTGTCGCGGCAGATTTCAAGCGCCGTGATGGTTCGTTCGATCGCCGCCTCGCTGATGCGCCCGGCGCGGCCGAGCCCCTCTCCGAGCCGCACGATTCGCGAGAAGGCGTCGACGACGCGCAATAAATCCGAATTGCGCCGGCGGGCGCGCCGCTCCGGGCGGGCGATGAGCAAACGGCAATTATTGGTGCCGAGATCGAGCGCGGCGTATGTATGGCCGTTTCCATTTCCATGGGAAGCGTGTCCGGCCGAGCCCGTCGCTCCCGCCGCCAGCGCGGCTTGCGCGCCCCCCGCGCGCCCAGCCGTGGCCGCCTCCAGACCAGGCCCCGATTGTGGAGGCCGATCGGTCCCTGCCAAGTTCGTGCTCCCGCGATATCCGCCGCGTTTTCGCCGCTCGAGCGACCATTTCGCGTTAAACGTCTTACATGCAGGATTGCGACGCCTCCCGCAAGTGGCGCGGCGAACGCCGTAGGCGCGGCTGGGGACGCGACGACGCGCGTCGACCTTCGAGGAGGCGGTTGACAGCGCGCCCGGCTCTCTCTAGATCACGAGCCGCCATAGCGCCGCAGCGCCGGCCCGTTGGGGGATAGTTCAACGGTAGAACAGCGGACTCTGACTCCGTTAATCTTGGTTCGAATCCAGGTCCCCCAGCCAATAAAATCAATAATTTACGAAAGCGTGTCACCAGCGGCTTGAAAAATGTCGCCGTTATGTCGCCAGCCCGCGAGGTCTGACACGGCGACGCTCGCCTGCCGGCAGCAGAGGCGCCAGGCTGCGACGGCGGTCACGCCGTCTCGCGCGTGTTCGCAAGGCTCATGGCCGGCCATTGTGGCGGCGGGTTATGGGCGGCATGGTGAGAAGAGCAGGGGAAGGCGGCCTCGGGCAAAGGCGACTGATCAACTCAAGTAGCCGCGTCCAACATGGGCTCTTGCCGACGTGGGGTATTGCCAACGTGAGATATTGCGCTAATATCTCTGCCCTAGAGGCCCGATCGCCTGAAACAGCCTCTACCCGCCTTCTTTGGAAGGTCCACGCGCAACGCGAGATAACCAAGGGGCCGGCGAGTGATTAAGGCTCCCTTCGGGGGGCCTTTTTCTTTGTTGGATTAACGCTTCGTATGGAATCTGAGCAATTGATTCTGAAAAACTTTCTGGCAGAGAACCGGGAAGCGAACCTTTGTTGAACTCTTGATCAGGGCTCCCGCGCGCTCAACAGAATAGGCGCTCTCCACTCTCAACCTCAAGTCGGCGCTTCCTTTCTCTTTTTTGAGATGAAAGAACATTTGATAGTCGCGCCCAGATCCATCAATTAACGCCATGAAATACATATAATTTCGCTCAGTTGGCGTTTGCCAGACCGCGGCGCCGGGAAGTGATCGCACTAACCCAGGCAAGTGGGCGGATAAGGCGTATCGTCGTCTATCGAAAGCGCGCGGGCTGCTTCCATCCATGATTTTCAAGGCAGGCGCGTGTTCCCCTTCCTTGAAGGCTTCCGTAAAACAATGGTTTGAAAACACGACGTCGAGGCACAACGTCCTGTCCAGATTCTTGACGTAGCAATTCAACTGAAACGGTTCGACGTGCGAGAGGTCGAGACGTTCGCCTTCGATAATATGTTCTGGCCAATATCCCACTGCGCTATCACCCGATTCCAGCCTTTCATAACATGCTCGCAGAAGAACCGTCGGCGCCTGATAAGCACTTGCCGTTCGAACGCGAATTCGCGCACGCGGCGGCCATTCCGTTGGCGGCGGCGCAGACTGTCGCGGCCTTGGGCGGCTTCCGGTCAATGTCCGTCGATAAACCACAGAACCGTGGCGGCCAGCGCTCCGGCCATCGCGACGCCGATCAAGACGAGCGACGCCTGCTGGCACAGCCGGGCGGCGCGCGGGGAGAGGCCGAGGGGGCGGATGGCGGGCGTCAGAAAAAGCGCGAGAGCGGCGCCGGCGATCGCCCGTAAGGCAGTGTCGAGATCAAACATCGGGAAAGCCTGGCGACCGAATGCCTGTTCGTCCGCTTGAACGCAGCGCGCAACGTCGCGCCGCTGCGTTGCGGCTCTCAAGAGCTATGATTGGCGCGTCGCGATGGCAAGTCCGCCAATTTCGCGCCTTCAGAAACTCTCCCCCCGCTTTCCCCGCCCGGCAAGCGCTTTGCTTATTCATGACTTCCTCTGGGCGAAATCCGACAATCGCATGACATCAGACGTTCCGCCGACCGATTTCGGCCAGACCCATCCTGGTCTCGGCCTTCTCCGAATGGCGTCGCTCCTCGCCGAGGCGCAGACGGACGAGCCGGACGTCGACGCATTGGTCCTGATGTCCCGGCAAGTCGACGCCGGCGTCCTGAAGGGCGCCGCGCCGGACGAAGTATGGGCGGAGCTCCGTCGCGGGATCATGGGCGCGGCGCCGTCCCGAATGATCGCGACCCTGCGCGCTTGCGGCGCGCTGGCGATCGTCCTTCCGGAAGTCGCCGCGCTCTTCGGCGTGCCGCAAATGTCGGAGGGGCAAAGCGACGTCGATCTCGGCCCGCATCTCATGAACGGGCTCGACGAGGCGGCCGCGGTCGCCGCGCCGCTTTCCGTGCGTTTCGCGCTTCTCGTCATGAATGTCGGCAAATCCGACTCGCCGCGCGAACATTTGCCGGCGCATTACCGGCATATTGAGCGCGGGACGCCGCGCATCAAAGGGATCGCCGCGCGTTTCGACGTCCCGCCCGAATGCCGCGAACTCGCTCTCCTGGCGCTCGCCGAATGCGAGCGCGTGCATCGCGTTTCAAAAATGCGCGCCGGACCGGTCGCGGCGATGCTCGAGCGGCTCGGCGCTTTCGACGCCCCGGATCGGTTCGGCCGGCTCATGACTGTCTGCGCCTGCGACTTCCGCGCGCATGACGGACGCGCCGGGCAGGTCTATCCCAAGGCGGCGCTGCTGGAGCTGGCGCGTTCGGCTTGCGACGGCGTGAAAGCGGGAGACGATCCCGATGCGACGCAGACGGCGCGCGCGGAGGCGATCGCCCGGGCCTTCCGTTCAGTCCGCTGGTCCGATGAAACCGTCGACGGAAATTGACGTCCAAGCTTGCGGTCAGGGACCGTTGAAATGCACGGACCCGAGACGACCGACGTCATAACCGCCGAGACTTTCGGCGCGGGAGCGGAAGGGCGCGCTTGCGCAAAAGCTCATAAAGGCCTGGAAGGGCGGATCGAAATAGGCCTTGCGCCAGATCAGGAGATCGAAACGCTCGACGAGGAGCGGCGAGAAGGCGAGCCCGAATTGTCGGGCCATCGCCTCGATCCCCAGCCCGACATCGGCGTGACCGTTCGAGATGGCGATTGCGAGATCCGTTTCCGTTCGTTCGACGGAATCGACGCTCTGCAAATCCGATTTTCGCAGACCCTCTTTGGCCAGCAGCGCGCCGAGCACGAGCTCGCTTCCGGCTTCCGGCTGTCGGGACTGGAACCGGAGCTCGCCAATATCCGCGAGACGCTCGACCTTTCTGGACGACGGCTTGTAGATGAGCCCGCGCGTTCGTTTGACCCATTCGATCAGCACGACCGGCTCCCGCCCGAATTCCCGCTTGACCGCGCCGACATTCCAGTCGGCGGCGTTCTTCTCGGGAATATGCAGCCCGGCGGCGAGGCAGCCGCCGTCCCGGAATCGCGCCAGGCCGTCAAGCGCGCCGTCGAGCAGGGCCGCGATCCCCGAGCGCGACTCCCGCAGCGCCCATTCCAGTAGAGGATCATGTCCGCCCGCCATGACAAGAGGCGTCTGAGCGCTTTCCTGCGCCGGGGCCGGCGCTTGCGCAGCGGCGCCGCTCGCCGCGATCCAGGACTGAATCTCTTCTTTCGGGAACAGTAACTTGCCCGTCACGCGCCGGACCGGAAGCGCCTTGCTGGAAACCAGATCATAGACCTTGCGCTCTTTCACGCGCAGCAGGGACGCCAGCTCTTTGGTCGTGAAATATTCTGACATTCGGCGTCCTGTCGTTCCGGAGCTCCCGTAAATTTCGCATAATAACAACGGTTCCGAAAGGCGATTTCTCAAAACTCACAGGCGAAGATATATGCAAATTGTTAGATTTACGCCAGAGCGAGGCCTTGCATTGCGTGAATTTTACGCATGACTCGGCACTTGTTGTAAAATATGCATGTTCCCGCAAGCTGGGGCATGTCGCTTCGGCCGGCGACCGTCGGGGCCGCCGCGATCAAGGAAAACCGCCCATGTTCAGATTTCTTGGCGTTAGCCTGGCGCTCGCGTTAGCCTTCGCTTCCGCGCCGGTCCGCGCCGAAGCGCCCGCGCCCACGACGTCCGCCGCGCCGCCGGCGTCCGCGCAGACGGTCACGGTCTTCGCGGCCGCCAGCCTCAAAAACGCGCTGGACTCGGCGGCGACGGCGTTCAAGGCGAAAACCGGCGTCGAGCTGAAAACCAGCTACGCCAGCTCGATGGCGCTCGCCAAGCAGATCGAGTCCGGCGCGCCGGCCGAGGTCTTCATCGCCGCCGACGAAGCCTCCATGGATTATCTCGCCGGAAAAAATCTCATCAAGGCGGATACGCGTTCGGATCTTCTCGGCAATTCGCTCGTGGTCGTCGCGCCGCGATCCTCGAAGCTGACGAAGCTTCCTTTTACGAAGGAGGCTTTCGAAGCGGCGATCGCGTCCGGCAAGGTCGCGACGGGCGATCCCGCATCCGTGCCCGCCGGCAAATACGCCAAGGCGGCGTTGGAGAAACTCGATCTCTGGACCACGGTCGAGCCTCACTTCGCTTTCACGGACAATGTGCGCTCGGCGCTGATGTTCGTCGCGCGGGAGGAGGCTCCGCTCGGCATCGTCTATCTGACCGACGCCAAGTCGGAGCCCAAGGTGAAGATCGTCGCGACCTTCGCGGCCAATACGCATCCGCCCATCGTCTACCCGATCGCTTTGACGTCGAATGCGACGGACAACGGCGAGAAACTCCTTGCTTTCCTGAAGAGCAAGGCCGCCAAGCCGAGCTTCGCGGAACAGGGATTCGTCGTGCTCAAATAGCGTCTCCAAAAGGCCTCAGCGGCGCCTCGCGGTTGGAACAGGCCGCGGGGCGTTTTCATTCTCCGCCCGGCCGGCGCCTGTAAGAGCGCAAGCTATAGCAATCGATACAATTCGGCGTTTCAGTTCAAAGCTCTTTTCATCGGGCCCGTGCGAAACGCGCAATGACGCCGTAACGATTTTGCAGGGGCTGTTGATGATTGAATGGGTCCGCGCGACAAGCGCCGCCGTCTTGGTCTCACTTGCTATGGTTGTTTCCGAGCCTTCCGCCAAAGCGCAAACTTCCGCCGCCGTCGCCGTCGACGCAGCGGCGAGCCTGACGAAAATCCCCGCGACGGCGTGGGGCCTCAATACGGCGGTGTGGGACGCCAATCTGCGCGACGCCGCGGTTCCGGCGCTGTTGACGCAGGCTGGCGTGGCGGCGCTGCGTTATCCCGGCGGTTCGACCTCGGACGTCTATAATTGGCAGACAAACTCGATCGTCCCCGGGCAGGGGAGCTACGCCAATCCCAATAACAATTTCGACGCCTTCATGGGCGTCGCGCGCAGCGTCGGCGCGACGCCGATCCTCACCGTAAATTACGGCTCGAATCCCGCCGGAAACGGCGGCGGCGATCCCAATCACGCGGCCGCCTGGGTCCGCTACGCCAACATCGCCAAGGGCTATGGCGTCAAATATTGGGAAATCGGCAACGAGGTCTATGGCAACGGCCAATATGGCTCCGCATGGGAGACCGATCTGCACGCGCAGCATGATCCGGCGACCTATGGACGCAATGTCGTGCAATTCGCCAATGCGATGAAGGCGATCGATCCGACGATCAAGATCGGCGTCGTGCTGGCGGCGCCGGGAAGATGGCCGGACGGCGTCGCGCCCGACTGGAACAGCAATGTGCTGGCGCAATGCGGCGCGGCGATCGATTTCGTCGCGGTGCATTGGTATCCGCAAGACCCTTACAATGAATCGGACGCCGGCCTTCTCGCCGCGCCCCAGCATCCGACGACCGGCGTCGCCGCCATGACGGCGAAACTCAAAACGCTGATCACGCAATATGGCGGCGCCAACGCCGCGAAGATCGAGATCATGGTCACGGAGACCAATTCGGTTTCATACAATCCCGGAAAGCAGACATTGAGCATCGTCAATGCGATGTTCACCGCCGACAATATGGCGACCTGGATCGGGCAAGGCGCGGCGAATGTCGACGTCTGGGGCCTGCATAACGGGGCCGTTTGGGGCAACGCCTCGGGCAGCCTTTTCGGGACGTCCAATTACGGCGACTATGGCGTCCTGTCGAATGGACAATCCGGCGAGCCCGCCGCAAACACGCTTTTTCCGACTTATCACGGCATGCGGATGGTCTCGCTTCTGGGCAGGGCGGGCGATACGCTCGTTGCGACGACGTCGAGCAACGCGCTGCTGACGACGCATGCGGCGAAGCAGGCGAATGGCGGCCTGGCGTTGCTTCTCATCAACAAGGACCGCAACAATACGATCAACGCCAATGTAACGCTCTCCGGCTTCACGCCGTCGGGCGCGGCGACGGTCTATTCGTATACGCCCGCGAGCAGCGGCGTCACCTCCACGAATGTCAGCGGGCAGGGGACGTCCTTCTCGATCGCGGTCGCGCCTTATTCGCTGACGACGATCGTCCTCGCCGGACAATCGGGTCCGGTCAATCCCAGCTTCACGCTGTCGGCCAATCCGTCGAGCCTGTCGATGACGCAAGGCGCGTCGGGAACGGCGACGATCGCAGTTGCGCCTGGCGGCGGCTTCAACGGCAATGTCGCCTTCTCCACAACCGGCCTGCCGGCCGGCGTCACGGCGAGTTTCAATCCGCCCAGTGCGACGTCTTCGACAACGCTCACTTTGACCGCCGGCGCTTCCGCCCCGGCGGGAACCAGCGCCTTCACCATAACGGGGACGAGCGGCGCGCTGAGCGCGACGACCGCGCTCGCTCTGACGATCGCCGCAAGCGCGCCTCCCGGCGGCGGCGGAGCCGGGCCCGCGGTTTTCTCCAGCCGGCGCAACGCCGCTGGCCCCTGGTATTATGAGGACGACCTCACTCTCTCGACGACGACGCAGATCACGGCGCTCACGGTGACAATCGCCGTCCCGTCGACAAATGCGAGCTATAACGGCTCCTATAATACCTTCGGCGGGCAGATCGCGCAGAGCTACACGACCGGCGCAAGTTTCGTTTATTCGTTCAAGCTGGGTCCAGGACAGACGATCAATCCGGGCTCCGGGACTTTCGCCGCGCAAATGAACGGGAACGGCGTCCAGCGCGACCTTTCGGGCGATAGCTGGACCGCGACCTACACGGCCGGCGGGCAGAGCTTCACGCAGTCTGGGACATTCTAACCCGGATAGGCGTCAGAGCGGCATATCGGCCCCGCCGTCCCGATGCGGCGGGGCGGATTGATGCTGGTCCGCAACTTGCGTCGAGACCGTCAGCATGGTCCGCTGGGAGGCGATCGCGATGGCCTACACCGCAATTTGTCACATTAGCGCCGTGAGCGAAGGCGGCATGGGACTGTTTCAGGCCGGCAAGAAGAGCGTGCTCGTGGTGTGGCCGGCAGGCAGCGAACTCAAAGCCTATCGCGGGCGTTGCCCCCATGCCGACATGCCTCTGACCGAGGCCAGTTTCGACGGGCGAAAGGTGATGTGTCCGCATCACCAATGGGGTTTCGATTGCGCGAGCGGCAAATGCGTCACGCACGCCGTCCGAAACGCGCTTCATCCCTATCCGCTGCGTGTGGAAGGAGAAGAGATTCAGGTCGATGTCGGCCCGGTCAAGCCAGCGCGCGCCCCGGCGTGAGGATGCGCTTTTTTCATGCCGGATGAAGGTTGCGGCAGACTTTTCCGCGAATGAGACAAAGTGGAAGAGGCGGGCGTAATCTACTTGGCCATGCGGCGTTCGCGGTCTCTTGCTTTCTCGGCGTCGTCATATGCGAGATGAATGTAATCCGAGATAGGCCGCGGGCGTCCGATCAGATAGCCTTGCAGCTCGCTGCATCCTTCGGCTTTGAGAAATTCCTGTTGGGCTTCCGTTTCGACGCCTTCAGCCGTCACCGGAATCCCGAGGCCGCGCCCAAGACCGATGATTGTCCGCACGATCACCGCCGAATGCAGAATCTTCTCCAGATTCATGACGAATGACCGATCGATTTTGATGCGATCGAACGGGAAGGACTGGAGATAAGAGAGCGAGGAATACCCCGTGCCGAAATCATCCATGCTGACGCGAACTCCGAGGGCCTTCAGCGCGCGAAGAGTCGCCAGCGTTCGCGAATGATCGTTGATGAGCACGCCCTCGGTGATTTCGAGCTCCAGGCGGCTCGGCGCGAGGCCCGTGTCGAACAGGACCTGATGCACAAGCTGCTGAACATTCGTCGTCTGGAACTGAATGGGCGAGAGATTGACGGAGACCCTGATATCCGGGCGCCAATTCGTCGCCTCGCGGCACGCCTGCTCGAGCGCCCATCCGCCGATCGCCACGATATGGCCGCTCTCCTCCGCCAGGGGAACGAAAACCGCTGGCGACACCATTCCCCGGCTGGGATGCGACCAGCGGAGCAGCGCCTCGAACCCCACGATGCGTCCGTCCAGCGCGGCTTGCGGCTGATAGTGGAGCTGAAATTCTCCCTGCTCCAGCGCGTGCGCCAGGTCATGTTTGAGCAGTTGGCGTTCCTGCAACTGGGCGTCGAGATCGGCGTCGAAGAAATGAATTCGACCGCGGCCGTCCCCTTTCGCGCGATAGAGTGCGGCATCGGCGTTGGCGAGAAGTTTCTCCTCATCCGTTCCGTCATCGGGAAACAGCGCCGCGCCGATGCTGACGCCGACATGGATCTGATTGCCGCGAATCCGGAGCGGCGTCTCGGCGAGTTCGAGCAGACGCTCGCAAAGCTCCGCCGCGGCCTCTGGCTGAGCTCCTTCGGTCAACAGGATCATGAACTCGTCGCCGCCGACGCGGGCGACAAAGGCGTCCTGCGCGACCTTTCTGAAATTGCCGGCGACCTCTCCCAATAAAGCGTCGCCGCATTGATGGCCGAAGACGTCGTTGACATCCTTGAAGCCATCGAGGTCGACGAAAATCAGCGCGAAATTGCCGTTTTTCGCGCGCGCGTCGGCGATGGACGCACGCAGGCGTTCGGTGAAGGACGCCCGGTTGGGCAGGCCGGTAAGAAGGTCGTGGTGAGCCAGATATTCAATGCGTTGCTCCGCGCGGCGGGCTTCCGTCACATCCACGCTGGCGACCATGACGGCGTCGACGCCGTCGAAAGGGCAAGCGCGCGCATATAGGGTCGCATCGACAAAGGCGCCGTCGGCCTTTCTGAATTGGCAGGTCTTCGGTTCGAAGGCGATCTGGTTGGCCGAGCTGAATCTATTTGGCAGATCGGCGCATTGCCTTGCGCCGCAGATCTCCATGAGCGACATCGACAGGAAGCGCTCTTTCGAATAGCCATAGTGATCGACGGCGGCGTCGTTCACACAGAGAAATTGCAGGGTCTTCGCATCCACGACCCACATCGGCACCGGATTATTTTCAAGCAGCAGCTTGAAGGAATTTTCTCGGCGTTTCAGGTCGGTGATGTCGACATGGACTCCCAGCCGCCCGCAATTGCCGAGGCGCCGTTCGGCGACCCGGATGCAGCGTCCGTCGGAGAATTCCTGTTCGTAAAAATATTCGGCCGCGTGTTGATGCCGGGCGATACGATCTTTCAGCCACTCTTCTTCGCAACCGACGGCTTCCCGGAAGAGACCGCGCTCGACCTTCGTGCGGATGAAATCCTCAAAGCGCACGCCCGTCAGATCCTGCTCGGGAAAATCGGCGTATATGTCGGCGTAAGGCTGGTTCCACATGACGAAGCGATCCTCTTCGTCAAAAAAGGCCAAACCTTCGGGCATGACGAGAAACGCCTGCCGAAGAAGTTTGGCGAAATCCACGAGCGCATCCGGCTTCTCGCCGCACGCCAGGGCGCAGGACCTATCCTCGCAGCCGGGCCCCAGTTGCTGATCTTCCAGGAAAATTCGCTTTTGGCCATTTGAATGAGTTTTCATAAGAAATTCCAACTGGCGAGGCTGTGCGCATATGTAAATGCGCGAGTCCTATCGTTTTGTTCTCGCCTGCTGTTTAAAGCCCGATTAATGTCTTTATGCTGAGCGTTTAGTTTCGTCCCGGCCGCGCCTTTTACACAAAGCGCAGGATGGCCAGGTTAACGAAGGCTTGATCCGGCCTCTGTGACGCGGGCGACGGGGAAGCGCGCGACGTCATCCGCCGGCGAGAAACTTACCCACCTGCTCGCAGAAGAAATCAGGCGCTTCGTCGGCGACGAAATGGCCGCTATCGTCCACGATGAGCGACGTCAGCGCGCTGGCCTGCGGCCGCAGCGCTTCGGCGAGCCTCGCTCCCACGCTGTGGCGCCCGGCGATCGTCAAAACAGGCATTTCGAGCTTGCGGCCTTGAAATGACGCGACCATCGCGGCGTCCTCGCGAAGAGCTCGATAATAATTGAATCCCGCCGTCATGCCGCCGTCCGTGGCGTAGCGCCGGGCGAACTCCGTAATCGCCTCTTCGGAGACGGCGTCCTTCTTGTGCGACCACGTCCGGATCTGTGCGGCGATATACTCCCTTTCCCTGCCTTTCGTGAGCATCTCGGGAATTTCCGGCGCCATGTGGAATCCATAGTGCCAAGCGCCCCCGTGGGCGGCGTCCATATTCTCCGCGCCGGGAATGAGGCAATCCGCCAGAACCAGTTTTTCGACATGCTCGGGGTAGAGATGCGCGAGCGTGAAGGCCGCCTTGCCGCCCATGTCATGTCCGACGACATGAGCCCGCCCGTCCGCAGTCTGATCTATGAGATCTCGAATATCGGCGGCGATGGTTCGCTTGTCGTATCCGCCGACGGTCCTTTCCGACAATCCAAGCCCGCGCAAATCCGGCGCGATGAGGGTGAAACGCGATGAGAGCCGCTCCATGACGCCGCGCCATGCGAACCAGGTTTGCGGCCATCCGTGAAGCAGGACGACTTTCGGCCCGGAACCGGCTCGCACATAATGCAATCTAATGCCGTTGACCTGCGCGAAGAGACTGACCCCGCCTTGCGGCGGCGGCGCCTCGGACTCCGTCCACGCCGGCTTCCCGGCGGACGGCTGGTCCGACGGAGGCGCTGCGGAGACGGGTCCGCCGACGGCGAGGGTCGATGCGCCCAGTAGGAAATCACGGCGTTGCATGTTGATCATTCCGTAAATACAGCCAGAACTAATTGTCGCATCAAGAGACTAAATAATGATCCTTTTTTGACGTGAGGCTCGCCGGGTTTCCGTCACAAGTTCGCTCGATCGCCCTACGCGAGTCCGTTCGGCTCTGCGCGCTCTCGATGCCGCCGAGGGTCGAGCCATTATGGTAATAAGTTCGGACGAGGGGGCACGGAGATCATCTTGCCGGAAGCATCGCCATCTGAAGACCGTTCCGCCACGCTTGTTCTCATCAGCGGAAGCTTACGCGCCAGATCGGTCAATGGCGCGGTCGTCGCGACGGCCGCCAAACTTGTTCCGGCCGGCATATGCGCCGTCATCTACCGGCAACTGGGCTCTCTCCCCCATTTCAACCCCGATGACGACAACGATCTTCTTCCAGAGGCCGTCGCGGAGATGCGCGCACAGCTTCGAAGCGCCGACGCGATTTTGTTCTCGACTCCGGAATATGCAGGTTCGCTGCCGGGCAGCTTCAAGAATCTGCTGGATTGGACGGTTGGAGGAAGCTGCATCTACCGCCTTCCCGTCGGCTGGATCAACCCCTCGCCGCATGGCGGTTCCCACGACGCTTATGCGGCATTGCGCATCGTGCTCGGTCGAGCTGGCGCCGACATCGTCGAAGCCGCATGCCGGGACATTCCCGTTCCGAGGGACGCCGTCGACGAGGACGGTTTCATCGCCTCGCAAGAAATCCAGACGGGCGTCAGCCGCGTTGTGACGGCGCTCGCCGAGGCCGCATCGGCCCGACGCGGCGCGGCCGCTGCGAAGTAGGGGGCCTGGCGAGGCGCTCGCCGATTCGCGGCCGCCAACCATCGGATCACGCCCCCATCAAAATCCACCTCGCGCTGACGCGGTAGCCCTTCGCATAGCGCCGGGCGTCGTCTGGCGTAATGGCGCGTTTTCCGGATTCGTGGTCGAGATAGTCCTTGAGGCTCCAGCGCCGATAGGCGACGGCGGCGCCGGGCGTGGCATAGCCCGCGATTTCGCGCGCGCGGACAAGTCGCTCCGCCGCGGCGGGGTCCGCGTCTGCGAGATGGCCGGACGCCAGAAAGAATTGCTCATGTGACGGCGCAACGGTCATTTTCATCCTCCTCAACAGCCGCGGTTCCTGCGACGTCCGACGACGCTCACTCCGCCGGCGGCGCCGGGGCTTCGATCCTGCGGCTGTTCTCGGCCATGGCGCGATAGCGCTCCTGCCATTCGGTCGGGCCGTTGGAGGGCGAGACCTGCACGGCGGTGACTTTGTATTCGGGGCAGTTGGTCGCCCAGTCGGAATTGTCCGTCGTCACGACATTGGTCTGGCAGAGCGGATGGTGGAACGTCGTGTAGACGACGCCCGGCGCCACGCGGTCGGTGATCTTCGCGTGCAGCGTCGTCTCGCCGGCGCGGCTTTGCACGCGCACCCAGTCGCCGTCGCGCACGCCGCGCAGCTCCGCGTCATGCGGATGGATTTCCAGCACGTCTTCCGGATGCCACTGGCTGTTCTCGGTGCGACGCGTCTGCGCGCCGACATTGTATTGCGACAGGATGCGTCCCGTCGTCAGCAGCAGCGGGAAGCGCGGGCCGGTGCGCTCGTCGGTCGGCACATATTCGGTGATGACGAATTTGCCCTTGCCGCGCGCGAAGCCGTCAATATGCATGATCGGCATGCCTTCCGGCGTGGCGTCGTTGCAGGGCCATTGCACGGAGCCAACCTCGTCCAGCTTCTCGTAAGAGATGCCCGCGAAAGGCGGCGTCAGGCTCGCCATCTCCGCCCAGATCTCGCTCGGATGCTTATAGTCCCAGTCGCAGCCCATGGCGTTGGCGAGCATCTGCGTCGCCTGCCAGTCGGCATAGCCGGCCTTGGGACTCATCACCTTGCGCACGCGCTGCACGCGGCGCTCGGCGTTGATGAAGACGCCGTCCTTTTCGAGGAAGCTCGCGCCCGGCAGGAACACATGGGCGTAATTGGCCGTCTCGTTGAGGAAGAGGTCCTGCACGATGAGGCAATCCAATGCGCCGAGGCCGGCCGAGACGTGCTTGATGTCGGGATCGGATTGCAGAATGTCCTCGCCCTGCACATAGAGGCCCTTGAAACGCCCTTCGACCGCCGCGTCGAACATGTTCGGGATGCGCAGGCCCGGCTCGGGATCGAGATCGACGCCCCAGGCCTTTTCGAAGAGTTCGCGCGTGTCATCGTTGGAGACGTGGCGATAGCCTGGATATTCATGGGGGAAGGAGCCCATGTCGCAGGAGCCCTGCACATTGTTCTGTCCGCGCAGCGGATTGACGCCCACGCCCTTGCGGCCGAGATTGCCGGTCGCCATGGCCAGATTGGCGATGGCCATGACGGTGGTCGAGCCCTGGCTATGCTCGGTGACGCCGAGGCCGTAATAGATCGTGGCGTTGCCGCCGGTGGCGTAGAGCCGCGCCGCGCCGCGCACGAGATGCGCCGGAACGCCCGTATATTGCTCCACCGCCTCGGGGCTGTTGCGTTCTTCGGAAACGAAGGCCGCCCAGTCCTGATATTCGTCCCACTCGCAGCGCGTCTGGACGAACTCCTCGTTGACGAGGCCTTCCGTGACGATGACATGCGCCAGCGCCGTGACGATCGCGACATTGGTTCCCGGCTTCAGCGGCAGATGGAACGCCGCCTCGATATAGGGCGTGCGCACCATCTCCGTGCGGCGCGGATCGACGACGATGAGCTTCGCGCCCTCGCGCAGCCGTTTCTTGATCTGCGAACCGACGACCGGATGCGCGTCGGTCGGATTGCAGCCGATGATGAGGATGACGTCGGCGCCCTCCACCGAGTCGAAGTCCTGCGTGCCGGCCGACGTGCCGAAAGCCTGGCTCAGCCCGTAGCCTGTCGGCGAATGGCAGACGCGCGCGCAAGTGTCGACATTATTGTTGCCGAAGCCGCTGCGGATGATCTTCTGCATCAGATAGGTTTCCTCGCAGGTGCAGCGCGAGGAGGTGATGCCGCCGACCGCGAGGCGGCCGTATTTTTCCTGAATGGCCTTGAAACGCGACGCCGCGTAGGAGATCGCCTCCTCCCAGCTCACCTCGCGCCACGGGTCGGTGACCTTCTCGCGGATCATGGGCGAGAGCACGCGGTCCCGATGCAGCGCATAGCCATAGGCGAAGCGGCCCTTGATGCAGCTATGGCCGTGATTGGCCTTGCCGTCCTTCCAGGGAACCATGCGCACGATCTCCTCGCCGCGCATCTCCGCCTTGAAAGCGCAGCCGACGCCGCAATAGGCGCAGGTCGTCACGTCGGAATGTTCGGGCTGGCCGATGGCGATGACGGAGTTTTCGACGAGCGTCGCCGTCGGGCAGGCCTGCACGCAGGCGCCGCAGGAAACGCATTCCGACTCCATGAAAGCTTCATGGACGCCGGGCGAAACGCGGCTGTCGAAGCCGCGCCCCTCGATCGTCAGCGCGAACTGCCCCTGCACTTCCGAACAGGCGCGCACGCAACGATTGCAGACGATGCATTTGGAGGGGTCGTAGGTGAAGTAAGGATTGCTCTGATCCTTCGGCAGCCACTCTTCGTTGGGCTTGCCGTCATTGCGGGCGAAGACATGGTTCTTCCCGTCATAGCCGTAGCGCACCTCGCGCAGGCCCACCGCGCCGGCCATGGATTGCAGCTCGCAATCGCCATTCGCCGCGCAGGTGAGGCAGTCGAGCGGATGATCCGAGATATAAAGCTCCATGATCCCACGCCGGATGGCGTCGACGCGCGGGGTGAGCGTCTTCACCGAAATTCCCGGCGCGACGGGCGTCGTGCAGGAGGCGGGCGCGCCGTTGCGGCCTTCGATCTCGATGACGCATAGCCGGCAGGAGCCGAAGGATTTGACCATGTCCGTCGCGCAGAGCTTCGGGATCTCGACGCCGATCTCCATCGCGGCGCGCATGATCGACGTGCCCTCGGGAACCGTGACGCTCTTGCCGTCGATCGTCAGCGTGACGAGGGTTTCCGACCGCGACGCCGGCGTGCCGAAATCCGTTTCCTTGATCAAAGCCATGGTCGCAAATCCCTGTTCGCCTCGCCGGGCTGCGCGATTGCTCGTGGTTGCAGCCGCCCGTATCGGAAGGTCGATGAATGATTTTAAAGCATCAATTGATCAATACCAAAATATCAATCGGCCGATTTGCTTAGAGAATTATCACGAATTGACCTAGATCTGAAAAATATGCTGGATATGTGTCAGCCTATTTTGGGTGATTTTTGAAGAGTTGTTAATGTCTATCAATCGAAATAAAAATTGAATACATATCGATTTTGAGATTTTCGCTTCGACGCGCGATCTTTTGATTTGGAGCCGCGTCGCGCCCGTCGCCGGGTTTTCCAGGCGTCAGGCGGTTTTTATTTCCTGTTCCGCCGCCCAACGCCAAACGCGAAGGGGCCTATAGGACAAAAAGCGGCCGGCGCCGCGGCGGCTCCCGTCCTGTTTGGTTCCCCACAATTTTGCGCGCTTTCGACGTCATTGTGCGTTAGCCGACCGTTCGAGAAGCCTCAGCCGGCCGAGGATATGGATATATAACATAAGAATATAGCGACGCCCATTTTGGCCCGGCCTTTGCTCAGACCTGATTTGAAAGGGGGTCTCAGCATGGACGACTTCTGCCCGAACGCCTTTCTCTCCGACCGCGCTGGGCCATATGCGATCATTCTCGGCACGAATGAAATCGCGTCGGCCGTGGCGGTTCGTCTCTCATGGGAGCGTTTTCGGGTCGTGATGAGTCACGACCCCTTTCCGCCCGTTATCCGACGCGGCATGTCATTTCACGACGCGCTGTATGACGATCGAGCCGAGGTCGACGGGATCGTCGGCGAGCGCGCCGAAACCGCGGTCGATATCGTCCAGACGCTCATGGCTTCCGGCCGGGTCGTCGTCACCCACCGCCAGCTAACGGACCTGATAACGCTCAGAACGCCGACGGTCGTTGTGGACGCGCGCATGCAGAAGCACCGGGTGACGCCCGATTTGCGCCGGCTCGCGCGGCTGGCCGTCGGCGTCGGACCGAAATTCGCCGCGCACGAAAACTGCGACATCGCCATCGAAACGCATCCGGATCGCACCGGCGATCTGGTGGCGTCGGGCGAGACGCGGCTCGCCGACGGCGTCGCGCGGCCGCTCGGCGGAGCCGGCAAGGAGCGCTTCGTCTATGCGAACCGGCAGGGCGTCTGGCGCACGCCGCTCGATATTGGCGCATTGGTCTTTCGCGGCTTCGTGATCGGTTATCTGGAGGGCTCCCCCGTTCGCGCTCCGATGGACGGCTATCTGAGAGGCGTCGCCCGCGACGGAACGCCGACGCCGGGCGGCGTGAAGCTCGTCGAGATCGATACGCGCGGGCGGCAGGCCTGCTGGACCGGCACGGACGAGCGCGGCCGGGCGGTCGCCTCGGCGGTCGTCGAAGCGATCGAGAGAACGCTTGGCCGTCATGCGCCAGCCATGACGCAATTGTCGCTGCATTGAATGTTGGAGGCCTCGATGAAACTCGCAGTCAAACGCATCGCAGCCGTTCAAGGCGCCTCGAGCCCGCTGATCCAAAACACCCTCTACGCCTTTGCGCAGCAACTGCGCGATCAGGGCCTTCGGGTCGCGGGGGTCGTGGAAATTTCCCGTTGCGCGGAAGAGGGACGGTGCAAAAGCCTCAGCGTTCGGGATCTCAGCTCCGGCGAAACTTATTCCATCTCGCAGAAACTTGGCGGAGGATCGGAGGCCTGCAATCTCGACCCAAATGGCCTCGCTTTGGCCTGCGGCATGATCGAGGAGGCGATCGCGCAAGGGGTCGACGTGGTCGTCCTCAGCAAATTCGGCAAGCTCGAAGCCGCCCGCAGCGGATTATGCGATGCTTTCCGCGCGGCGATGATGGCCGACATACCGGTGATTACGGCCGTTCCTCCGCCGCTGGCCGAAGATTGGGACCGCTTCGCCGGCGAACTGTCGGAATTCGTCGACGCGCATGTGAATGCGCTTTCCGCCTGGTGGCATAATCAAAGCGCGTCCTTCGAGGGATGCGAGCGCCCGAATTAGGATGGGCCGCGCCAACGATGCGCAAAAAGCCGCAGATCTCGCCATTCCTTTTTACTTGCGGCGGCCGGCCTGCCTCATATAGCGCTATATTTGTAACTTATATATCCAGATGCCCGAGGCTGTCTGGCGTGGAAGTCTTCGTCCCAAGAGACAGAGCATGAAATTCGGCGTCTTCTGCACCTACGAGAACCCCGACGCCGATTTTGCGCGCGCTTATTCCGCGCAATCCAAGCTCATTCGCCGCGCCGAGGCGCTGGGTTTCGACGAGGCCTGGGTCGCGGAGCATCACTTCGACCCGGATGCGGCGAGTCCGTCCATCTTTCCGCTGATCGGCTATCTGGCGGGCGTCACCTCTCGAATCCGTCTTGGCTCCGCGGCCGCGCTCCTTGCCTTCCGCAATCCGATTCAGGTCGCCGAGGATGTTGCGACGGTCGATGTGCTTTCGGGCGGGCGTTTCGATTTCGGGGTCGCCAAAGGCGGTCCCTTCGCGCTCCAGAACAAGCATTTCGACGTCGAGGAGAAGGATTCCCGCGCCATGACCGTTGAAGCGCTCGAGCTGATCGATCGCCTCCTCAACGAAGAGACCGTCAGTTTTCAAGGGAATTATTATGCGTGCGACCATGTGTCGATCGCGCCAAGACCGCTTCAATCTCCGGTTCCGACCTATGTCGCAACCGCCACGCCCGACGCCGTCGCCTATGCGGCGCGGAGGGGATTCGGCATCATGGGCGGCTCGCCTTTTC
The DNA here is from genome assembly GCF_027571405.1 of Methylocystis parvus OBBP. Classification (GTDB taxonomy): domain Bacteria; phylum Pseudomonadota; class Alphaproteobacteria; order Rhizobiales; family Beijerinckiaceae; genus Methylocystis; species Methylocystis parva. The sequence continues at coordinate 1,539,868 of NZ_CP092968.1, read as the reverse complement.
CGATCGAGCGCATCGTTCAGGCCGTGGAAGCCTATCGTGAGGCCGGAGGGCCGGAGGCCGATCCCAGGCTCATTCTGGCGCGCTTCTATTTCGCGGCGCGGACAAGAGACAAAGCGCTCGCGCAGGCCGTTCCTTTCATTCATCGCTTTTCCGAACGGATGCAGGGAATCTTTCTGGCGCGCGGTGAAAAAGGGCCGGTCTTCGATCCGAGCGGATTGATCGAACGCTCATTGATCGGCAGTTTCGACGAGGTGCGCGACAAAATCGCCTTCCTGCAAGAGCGAACCGGGTTTCGTTCCGTCATTCTCAAACCGGCGTCGCTCGACGAAGACCGAAATCTCGGCGCGCTCGACGATTTCGCCGAACATATTCGACCCTTCGTCACGCAAGCGCCGGAAAGGCAGGCAGCTCTATGAACCGTTTCGCGCGCCTCCTGCTGGCGATCCTGTCTTTTGCGACGCCTTGTCTCGCATCCGCGCGCGAGATCGTCGACATGGCGGGCCGCCATGTCGCGATCCCGGACAAAATCGCGCGCGTCTACGGCTCGTCGCCGCCTGCAACCTTGATGATTTACGCGCTCGCTCCGGAAATGATGATCGGGCTCAACACGCCCTATCTGGTCGGCGAGAAATCCTACCTCCGCAAGGAAGCAGCGAATCTGCCGGCTCTCGGAAGCCAGGCTGGTTTCGGGCGCACGCTCAATCCCGAAGAAGTCATGAGCCGCCATCCGGACGTCGTCATCGCCTGGCTCGATCGCTTCGTGGACAGCGCCAAGGCGGAGTCGAGCTTCTCGAAGATGGGCCTGCCCGTCGTCTTCGTGAAACTCGACACGCTCGCCGACTATCCGGCGACATTTCGCTTCCTGGGCGATCTTTTCGGCAAGAAGGAAAAGGCTGAAGCTCTGGCCGCCTATGTCGAGGACGCGCAGGCGGGGGTGAAGCGCGCCGTCGGCGACATCCCCGCCGCCGAGAAGTTGCGTGTCTATTACGCGGAAAGCCCAGATGGTCTCGCGACGGATTGCGACAAGAGCTTCCATGCGGAACCGATCGTTCTCGCCGGCGGCGACAATGTCTATCACTGCGGTCAAGCCAACCATATGGGAATGGAGAAAATCGCGCTGGAGCAAATCGTCGCCTTCAGGCCGGAAATCATATTGGCGCAGGACAGGAGCTTCGCGGGGAGGGTCATGACGAACCCCTTTTGGCGCAACGTCCCCGCGGCGAAGGACGGGAAGGTCTTCTACATCCCGCATGAACCTTTCAATTGGCTCGACCGGCCCCCGAGCTATATGCGCGCATTAGGCATACAGTGGCTCGCCAATTTGTTTTATCCGAACCGTTTTCCCCTCGATTTGAAAGCTGAGACAAAGAAATTCTACAGCTTCTTCCTCGGCGTCGAGATCGACGACGCGGACGTCGATCGCATTCTCGGCAAGAATTGACGTGAGCAGGCTTTACCTCTTGCCGCCGCTTCTCGCCGCTGCGATGCTTTTTGCGCTCGGCGTCGGCCGCTATCCGCTCCCGCCGGGCGAGATCCTCGCCTATGCCGGTTCCGCGCTGGGCGTCGTCGAGTTGCCGCCCGAGCGCGCCGATCTGTTGCGCAATCTCATCGTCGAGATCCGCCTGCCGCGCGTGCTCGGGGCGGCGCTGATCGGCGCGGCGCTGTCGGCGTCGGGCGCCGCGTTCCAAGCTGTGTTCCGCAATCCTCTCGTGTCGCCAGGAATATTGGGCGTGCTCGGCGGCGCGAGTTTCGGCGCGGCGCTCGGCATTCTCGTCTCGGGAAACTGGTTCGTCGTGCAGTTCGCCGCTTTTGGAATGGGCGTGGCGGCGGTCGCGACTGGCGTCCTGATCGCCAATCTTTACGGCGCGCCCTCCATCATCGTGCTCGTGCTCGGCGGCATGATATCGGGCGCGTTCTTCAACGCGCTCCTTTCAATCGTGAAATACGCCGCCGATCCGGCGGATCGTCTTCCGACGATCGTCTATTGGCTGATGGGCAGCCTGGGCGGGCTGGAGCTTGCGCAAGTCGCTTACGCCGCCGCGCCGATACTCGCCGGCGTGACGCTGCTCTCCCTTTTCGGACGCGCTCTCGACGCGATGACCATGGGCGACGATGAAGCCGCCTCTCTTGGCGTTCCGGTTCATGCGCTGCGCTACGGCGTCATCGGCCTCGCGACGCTCATCTCGTCCCTCTCCGTCGCGCTCGCGGGCATGATCGGCTGGATCGGGCTCGTTGTCCCGCATATTGCGCGGCTCATGATCGGGCCTCTCAATCGAAGGCTCATCCCCGCGAGCGCGCTGCTCGGCGCGACCTTCCTCATTCTCGCGGACTGCCTCTCCCGCAATATCGCCTATGCGGAGGCGCCGATCGGCGTCGTCACCGAACTGCTTGGCGTTCCAGCCTTCGTGCTCGTCCTGCGGCATGCGCGGCGAGGCTGGGTATGAGGGAAGCGACGAAGGCGAACCTCACGGCGCGAGATATTACTTTCTCGAGAGGGGAGCGACGGATTCTCGACGGCGTCGGCCTGTCGATTTCGCAGGGGGAGACGGTCGCGCTGCTCGGGCCGAACGGCGCCGGCAAAAGCACCTTGTTTCGCATCCTTCTCGGGTTGATGAAGCCGGATGGAGGTTGCATCGCTCTCAACGAAAGCGACATCGCCAATCTCGGACGTCGTGAGCTCGCGCGTCAGATCGCTTACGTTCCGCAAGGGCATGTCACGCCTTTCCCATATCTGGTCGCGGACGTCATTCTGCTCGGCAGGCTTCCACACAACGGGATCTTTGTCGAACCGAATGCGAAGGACCGTCGCGTGGCGCATGACGTCGCCGCACAGCTCGGCCTGACGCCATTGCTGTCGCGCCCCTATACCGAGATATCCGGCGGTGAGCGACAACTCGTGCTGCTGGCGCGCGCGATCGCGCAGGAAGCGCAATTTCTTGTGCTCGATGAACCTTTGACGGGTCTCGATTTCGGCTTCCAGATACGAGTCCTTCGATTGTTGAGACATCTCGCCGATGACGGACGCGGCATTCTTTTCAGCACGCACCATCCCGAACATGCGCTCCAGATTGCGAACCGCGCCGCTGTTCTTAAAGACGCGCGCGTCATCGCCGACGCTCCGGCGCGGAGCGTCATAACGACGGAGATGATTGAAAAGCTCTACGGCGTAACCCTGCCGGCGCCCATCGATTGGCCGCTTTGCCTGCGCGACGAACAAATCGTGGCAGAATTGCAACGCTGACGCTCTAATGAATACTTGATGTATTTATCTTCTTGCCGCCTCTTCTGTGAATCGGTTGTATAATATCGATACATATCGATGTGAGCAGGCATTGGGGGATCCGGCCATGTACCGCGCCACGCAAGTCAGCAAGACGAAAAGACAGTCGGCTTTGAGGGTCGGCGTTTCCATTCCGCTGCTCATTCTGCTCGCGCATGACGCGCTGGCGCAGACCCCGCTCCCGGCGATCGAGATCGGGGCGCGCGGCGCAAATGCGGGTGGCGGACGATCTGGCGCCGACGGCCGCGCCGCGCGTTCGGTTCCGGTAAGGGCGGCGTCTGGCTCGGAGGCCGCGTCCATTCCGCAGCAGACAAAGCTCGTCAGTCCGATCGGCGGCGTCGCGCCCGACTCTCCTTCCACGACCTATCGAGTCGATCCGCGCGGCGCTCAACTCGCGACCGGCTTGGGCGGAACGAATCCGCTCCGCGCGGTCGGTTTTCTACCTTCGGTCGACGCGCCGGCCATCGATCCATATGGCTTGGCGAATCTTCCTGGCGGCTTCAAGGGCATTCGTATTCGCGGCGAGGTGAGCCAGCACGGCAACAGCATCACGCTCGTGGATGGATTGCCGATAAACGGCATCAATCCCGGCCCCGGCTCCACAATGATGATCGATCAAGAGAATTTTTCGTCGATCGATCTCTATCAGGGACCCGTGCCGGCGAACGTCAATAGCTATTTCACGCTTCCCGGCGTCATCGACACGCGCCTCAGATGGGGCTCCGATAAATTCGGAGCGGAGATTTCCCAATCGGCTGGTTCAGCGAGCTTCCTGCGCACATTCGCGCGCATCGATTCCGGCGCCTTCCTGAACGGCACGACCAAGGTCTTTCTATCGGGGTCCTGGACGGACGCCCACCAATGGCGCGGCCCTGGAATGGCGCCGCAAGGCAAATCGGGTTTCGCCGTCGGCATCCAGACGAACCCGACGGACTTTCTTGAAGCCAAGCTTTTCGTCGCCAAAAGCAGCTACAATGCGAATACATATGCCGGCCTCAATTATAGTCAGGTGCAGAACCTCAGCGCGTATCGCTATTACAACTTCTTGCCGATCTCGAGCGCGATTCCGTCGCTCGCTGTCAACTATTACAATTACAACACGCAATCGTTCGACAGCTGGACGGCGCTCGGCGAATTCACGGTGAAAGTCGGCGATGTGGCCCGCGTCGTCGTCAAACCCTATTATTTCCGTGAGGACGGAAATTATCTGGACGGCATGGCGAACGGGATGGTTCGCAACTGGCTCATCCACCATGACAGTTATGGCGTCACCAGTGAGATCAAATCTCGAATCCTCGAAACCGATCTGACTGTCGGTCATTGGTTCGGCGTGCAGAACCTCCCCGGCCCGCCGACGGCGTGGCAGATGTCCGCGCCGAACGTTCTCGGGGGAATGACCAATCCGAACTGGGCGATCCTTGCGTCCCAGACCAGCCCGCACGTCAATAATTCCGTCTACGGGACCGCCAGCCGCGATTTCGGCGCGCTCCATGCGACGGCGGGGATTCGCTACAATTGGGAGACATTCGCCGGAATCAACGAGATGACCGCCACCGGCCTCGGCGCGTTTCCCTACAATATGGCGCTGGCTCTCTCGCCGAGCGTCATCCCTTCCCGCAGCGTCAACAGCTTCACGATCGGCACTGTCCTTCCGTTCGGCGCGCTGGCCTATGACGTCAACAAGGACCTGCAACTGAGGGTCAGCGCCGGCGGCGGATATGGCGGGCCGTCATTCGACGTATGGCCGGCTTATCAGCAAAATGTCGCGACCTTCCAGAGGAACGGCATTTCCGCGAACCAGGTATGGCAATCCTTGCGGCCGGAAACCGCCGCGATGGTCGACGCCGGCGCGAGATGGTCCTTCGCCAGCTGGGCTGGAAACGGCTTCCTGGCGCCGACGATTTATTATTCGAGGAACTACAACAAATCGGTTGTTTACGATCCCGGCATCGGCGTCGCCTACGGCCAGAACAACGGTCAAAGCGAGAATTTCGGCTTTCAGGGGATGGGGCAGATCACCCCGGTCGAAGGGATCGATCTCTTCGGGACGATCGGCTATCAGCGCTCGCTCTTCCTGCAAAATCTGCAAACTTTGGCGACCGCGCCGCTTCTGACGTTGCTCAATAACCGTGTCGCCGGGCGCCAGCTTCCGGACGTGCCTTACTGGATCTCCACCGCCGGCGCCAATGTTCGTTTCATGGGCTTCGTCTTCACGCCCATCGTTCACGTCGTCAGCTCGCGCTCGGGCGATACGACGGGCTATCAGCCGATTTCCGGTTATGCGACGCTCGATCTCAATTTCGGCTATGAGCGCAAGGTCGCCTTCGGCGTCTTCAACGCAAGTCTGTCGGTGATGAACGTGTTCAACACGGCCTATATCGGCCAGATCAGCAATGGCTACTATCAACAGACGTCCAGTTCAGGCATTTATTTCCCTGGCGCGCCGCGCACCGTCGTCGCGAAAATCGGGTATAAGTTCTGATAGGACGTTGGGAGGCGGCCGAAAGAGACTGAAAATGAACGACCGCTCTGGACCTGCTTCCTTCTTCCGGGAAACGACCCGGGCCTTCGGCGCGACAATCGCGACGCGCCGCGGCCAGTTCGATCTCGTCGCCGCGCTTTGTGCGCAGGCGTTCGATCTTTTCGAGAAAAATGCGGCCATCCAGGCGGAGGGCGCGCCGCAGATCGCCTGTAAGGGAGAATGCGCGGCCTGCTGCCGGCTGCGCGTGGTCGCGACCGCTCCGGAAATTTTCGTTCTGGCGCGTTTCGTGGAGGTCAATGCGAAAGCCTTCGAAGCGCGCGGCGTCATGCTCTCCCAGCGCATCGCCGATACGGCGCTGACCGTCGGGGACCTCGATGAAGCCGACCGGATGGCCGCCAGGCGCTACTGTCCTTTTATCGAGAACGATCTTTGCCTGGCCTATCGTTTGCGGCCGCTCGCCTGTCGAGGCCATGCCGCGCTTGACCGGCAAGCTTGTATTTCGGCCGCTGACGGCGGCGGTGAGGACGCGCCGGTCTCGACGCCGCATCTCGTCGTGCGTAGCCTCGTGCAGAACGCCATGATGAACGGCCTGCGTCAGGCCCGATTGGCTTGGGGGCTGTATGAACTGACGCGGGGCCTGAAAATCGCGATCGACTCTCAGGGCGTCATCGACGCCTGGCTCCGGGGCGCCGATCCATTGGCGCCCGCGGCGATCCCCGATTTTGACGCTGCGGAAGCTGCAGCGATGTTCGACGGGCTCCAGCCTGCGTAAAATGCGACGGAGACATCTATGTCGGCGTCTCGAGCGGCGGCGGCCGCAATGGCCGCCGCCGTTTAATCAATGCGACTGAGCTTTCAACGCATCCAATTGCTCGGCGGTCAGGCGAAACATGCCGCGCCCGCCGGCCCGCGCCTGAAAGCGGTCGCTCGCTCGCGCGCAAAGCTTTTTGAACCAGGCGTCTTTGGAGACATCCGGCGGGCAGGCGGAGATTTCCCACACCGTCCCGTCGGGTCTGAACCGCACATGGATCAGAACCGAGCCGCCGCCGATTGCGACCCCTTCAGCGACAGGATCGGAAGCCTTTTCGTTCTCAAAATGGGGGGCGACCCCTGTTTGTACGACGTCCACATTCATTTCCAGATTCGTCTCGGCCATGGAAACCCTCTTTATATTTATATTTCCGGGGACATGAGAAAAGCCGGTCGATCTACATCGAGGCCGTCTCATCGTTATATATACAGAACATATATCGCTTATAAGCTTGCGTTCGGCAAGCGTTAAAATCGCCGCTCGCCGCTACTGATGCGCCCGCCCGGGAGTGTGTCTTATCGTCTCAGAATCGGGCGATTCCGGTTTGAAGCGTGATACAAAATGCTGGCTGAAGGCGGCCCTGCATCTGTAATCAGGACGTTACTGGCGTGCGGATCCTGCGCGGGAGAAAAACGAGAAGGTTGCGTTTCCTTCCTTGTCCGGCCCGATGACGACCGTCGCTGTCCGGCCCGCCACGAGCGGGACATCCGGGGGCGGCCGATCGAGCGCGATGCGGACCGGAACGCGCTGAGCGAGCCGCACCCAGTTGAAGGTAGGGTTCACATTAGCCAAGAGATTGACGCCGCTGCTTCTGTCGCGGTCCTCGATGCCGGCCGCAATTCCCTCGACATGGCCGAAGAGCGCCCGCCGCTCGCCCATCAGATGCACGGCGGCGCGATCGCCCACACGGATCATCGGAAGCTTGGTTTCTTCAAAATAGCCGTCCACATGAAGGCTATCCTCATCGACAAGCGCCGCGATCGCCTTGCCGGCGGTCACATAGCTTCCTGGCCGCAGTTCGAAATTCGTCATGGGGCCATTCACGGAGGCGCGCACCTCCGAGCGCTCGAGATTGAGGCGGGCGAGATCGCGCTCCGCAAGCGCCTGTTCATAGACGGCCTGCGCCTGAGCCTGCTGGCCGGTGACGTTTTCGAGCTGCTGTTTTGAAACGGCGATGTTATTCTTGGCGTCGAGCGTGCGGTAGCGCTTGAAGTCCTGTGACGCGACCTCCAGCGCCGCGATGCGGTTGGCGACGGTCGCCTCCGCCTGGCGCAATGCAAGCTCGAAACGCTTCCGGTCTATGCGGAAGAGAATGTCGCCTTTTCGAACGCGCTGATTGTCGTGAACCAGCACTTCGCTCACAAGCCCGGAGACGTCAGGCGCGACGGCGACGACCTCCGCGCGAACGCGGCCGTCGCGCGTCCATGGCTCCTCTTCATAATAGGCCCAGAGGCGCCAACCAACGAAGATCGCCGCCGCGGTCAAAGCCGTGGTGAAGAGAAACCCGATTAGTTTTGCGATCGCCGCCTTCAAAACGATGCCTCCGAAAGAATGTGCAAGAGTGCGCCGAGGAGGCAGACGAAGATGGCCAGAGCAGCCAAGCTTTGATGCCACAGATATCTATAAATTCCCAAAGCGCCCAACATCCTTCTCACGAGGGATGCGAGGATGTAAGCGATGGGCGCGCATACCAGAAGGCTTGGCGCATAGAGCCCGAAAAAGCTTATTTCCGGATTCACGGGACGCCTCCTGAACTGGCGATTTGCAGGGGCTCCGCTTCGGGGAAGAGGCACCGGCGCAGACCCAAAAGCGCGAGTAGCGCCGTCCTGTCCGCAGGATCATTGGGACTCAGGGCTCGAATGGCGCGATTAAGCGATCCAAGTTCGCGCTGGTCGAGGGGCGCATGCCGGCGGTAGCTCTTTCGCAGTCGTAACAGGGCCGCATCGAGCCGCCGGCGCGCTTGAGTCGACAGACCCGCGCGCGCCCTGCGGGCTTCCACCATGTTCAGCCCCGCCCGCAATTGTCGCATGGCGTCGGGCATATCTTCATCAGCGGATTGAACGATGGGCGCGACCGTCGACAGCCTGTCGAACATCAGCGCCAGCAGATAGGCGTCGTTGCGCCGGCCTCTTATATCGGCGACTTCCGCGAGGCTGCGGTTATTCGCTCGAATGAACTGAGCGAGACGCCATTCGGCGTCGATCACGCGCAACACGGCCGTCGTCGCGGCCGCCATCGCCATGCCCGTGACCATTGCGAGGCCGGTATTCAGAAAGGCTTGCGCGTTTACCTCATAAGCGCCTTGCAGCGCCAGGGTCGTAGGCATGAGAATGCCGAGGGCGACGCCGATCACGAATGTCTTCGGTTCCGCGATCAGCAGTCCGAAGACGAGCATTGTCGGCGCAAGAGCGAGAGCGAGAGTCTCGAAGCTATGCGCCTTGGGCAGGATAACGAAGAGATAGACGCCGGCAATGGCGACGGCGACCGCGCTCCAGACCCCGAATTTCCGGATGGACGGCACGGGATCATCCTGCGTCGCGAAGAGACTGCCGGCGACCGCCGCCATCATCGCGGCGGCGGCCCCGTCAGGCCAGCTTGTGAGAATCCAGAAGGCGCAGCACAAGATGAGCGTTGACGAGAGCGTAGCGGCGGCGATGAGCGCGCGCGCATGTTCGTCGTGGCGAATGCGCGATGCGTCGACGTCGATCGGAAAGACGAGCGGGATATTGGCGCCTTGCCTGTCTGAGGCGAGGGCTCCGACCAGGGCGCTATTGTCCGCAAAGAGCGCGGCAAGGTCGCGCAGGCGAATGGCAAGGTTCAACTCGACGAGTTCGCCCCACGACTTCACGTCGCCCAAAGCCGTTATGTAAGCCTCTATTGTGCATCTCGCTGCAGCGCTTGCGCCGCTCGAACTCGTGAGCGCGCTCTCGACGCGCGCCAGCAAAGACGCCATCCGGGGCGACGGTCCGCCGAGCCCCTGAAGCTCGTATGTCAGGTCTCTGATCGCCGAGATCGCCGCCAATGTCATGAGCATGCGCGGGACAAGGCTTTGAACCAGGGGGAGGGACACGCGGTCCGCCGCCGGCTCGAAGGGTAGATGCTCCGCGAGCGCTTCGATTTTCGTCGTGTCGCCAGCGAGTCGCACCCAATGCGCCTCTCTCAGGCTTGCATCTGTCTCGCGCAATGCGTCGAACGCCGCAATCCTCGCGTCCGCCAGCCAAAGCATCGCGCGTTCCGCCACGGCCGGCCCGACGCTGCGCGGGAAAAGAAGGCTCGACGTCAATGCGGCGCAGAAGATCCCGACAAGGATCTCCTCGGTTCGCGCGAGCGCGAGGTCGAAGATTTCGCCCGGCGCGTCGACGGCGGGGAAGCCGATGATCGCGGTCGTATAGCCCGCGAGCATGAAGGCGTATCCGCGCGGCGTGCGGTCCAGGACCGACAGATACAGGCAGAGTCCGGACCAGAAGGCGACAGCGAGCACGAGAACCGGCGGCGCGTTAACGAGATTTGGAATGAGCAGAACCGCCATTGCGGCGCCGGCCAACGTCCCGATCGCCCGGTAGAACGACTTCGAAAACGTCGCCCCCATCAGCGGCTGCGACGCGATGTACACCGTCGCAAGCGCCCAATAGGGCCGCGGCAAATCCTGCCAGAAGGCGATCGCCAGCGAGAGGACGCCGGCGATAAACGCCTGGATCGAGAAAAGCCAATGTTCGCGGCGCGGCGGCAATTTCTTCCTTTGGCGACGATGAGGGGCGCCGCCAGTCGCGCCGCCAGGCCACTTGATTTTATAAAAATGACCGTTTAGTCATCTCATGTCAAGAGACGGAGAACAACAGTGGCGGCGACCCGTCAACAGCGAAGCGAAGCGCCAAAAATTCAGCAGCGCAAGAGAAGCCCGAGCGTCGAGAAGACGACGCAGACCCGCCACATGATCGTCTCCGCCGCGCTCGGGGCGTTTCTCGAAAGGGGATTTGCAAGCACGACCATGGAAGCGGTCGCGCGGCGCGCGGGCGTCGCAAAGGGCACGCCCTACCGATATTTCCCGACGAAGGAAGCATTGTTCGAAGCTGTTGTCCGGCAGGAGATCGCCAGCGCGGTCGTCGATGTGAACGTCGCCAATCGGGCGCCGGGCGAAACAGTGGGCGCTTTCCTCAGGCGTACGATGTCGCCTGCGATGGAAGCGGTCGAGCGGCAGGGCCGCGCGGCGCTTGCGCGGCTCGTTCTCACGGAGGGCGTGCGATTCCCGGTGCTCGTTGAAATCTACCGTCGTGAAATGTTCGACCCTCTCCTGAACCAGCTTCGTCATTTGGTGAGATTGGCGAAGAAAGACGGAGAGTTGAAATCCGATACGCTGGCGAGCCATCCCGAATTGCTGATTGCGCCGGTTTGGTACGGCATTGTGCATAACGGCCTGCTCGACAGGTCACAGCCCCTCGATATCGGCGCGCTATTTCAGGCCAATCTCGATCTCCTTTTCGATCGGTGAGGCAAATAGAAGCCGTCGTGAAAAACAGGCCGGGAACCGCGCGCACGAATGTTTCAGCAAGGCGCCCATTCCTGTCCGCCGTTCTCCTCGGCGGTTTTGTCCTCGCCTTTGATGTCCCGGCGGCTCACGCAGAAAGTCTCTTATCGGCTTTGGCGCGCGCCTATGTCGGCAATCCCGATCTGAACCAAAACCGGGCGAGCGTTCGCGCGCAAGATGAAGAGGCGCCGAAAGCGCTCGCGGGTCTCCGACCCAAGGCCAGTTTCCAGGCCATTGCGGGCGCGCAGACCGGCGCGGCGAAAATCCTTGCCGGTCGTTCTGCAATAACGGGGCAACGTCAGTTTTTCACCGACGAATTTATCAGCTATCCCCGTGGAGCGACGCTCGCCGTTTCCCAGACCATCTTCGACGGCGGCCACACCGAAAGCGCCTTCAGGCAGGCGGAATCGAGCGTTCTCGCCGCGCGCGCGAGATTGCGCCTCACGGAACAGGCGGTCCTTCAAAAAAGCGCGGCAGCCTATATGAACGTTCTGCGCGATTCCGCGATAATGAAGCTGCGTATGAACAATATATCGGTTCTGGAGCAGCAGCTCAGAGTGACCGCCGATCGGTTTGACGTGGGCGCAGTAACCGAGACCGACGTGGCGCAAGCTCAGGCGTCATTGGCGCAGGCGCGATCGGCGTTATACGCCGCGCAGGCGCAAATCAAGACAAGCGTCGCCGCCTATCGCCAGATCATAGGGGACGAGCCGCGGCGTCTCGAACCCGCGCGCTCAGTCGAATCCTTGCTCCCAAGGCTCTTAAACGAAGCAGTCGCCGTGGCGCTTGCCGAGAATCCAGGCGTGGCGGCGGCTCTATATCAGGTGGACGCGGCTGAGCAGGCGGCCAAGAAGGCGGAAAGCGTCCTCTCTCCAACACTGTCCGTTAGCGCGCAGATCGTCAACCAGCACGATTCTATCATGGGAATTCCGGGCTCACGCCAATTTGCCGCCGCCGTGATTGGCCAGCTTAACGTGCCTCTCTATCAGGGTGGAGGCGAATATTCATCGATCCGCCAGGCCAAGGAGCGACTGGGGCAGGAGCGTTTGAACGCGGACGTCCAGCGCGACAGCGTGAGAGCCAGTGTCGTATCAAGCTACGGGATGCTGGAAGCGGCGAAAGCGTCGTTGATTTCCGGGCGGGCAACCGAAATGGCGGCGGAGACTGCGCTGATCGGCGTGCGAGACGAGGCGAGGACGGGAAAACGTACGACGCTTGATGTCCTGAACGCGCAACAAAGCCTTCTGAACGCACGCGTCGCGATAGTCGTGGCGCAGCGCGACGTCGTCGTCGCTTCTTATGAAGCGCTAAGCGCCGTCGGCGGGCTCACGGCGCGCAGCTTGAATCTCGATGTCCCCATCTACGATCCAAGGCTTCATTACGAACAAATAAGGACGAAATGGTTCGGCGTCGACGCGCCGGCATTCCGTTAGAGCGGCTTCGGGATCTGGAAGAAGGCGTAGCCGTCAATCGCGTTTCGGCTCCAGTTCTGGAAAATCGCTCCGCCGAATGATTTCTCTCACCGTGGCGACGCGAAACGCCCGGCAGGGGTCCAAGACCCCGCCATCTCGTCGCTACGTCCTTGATTTTATTGGTGGGCGCACAAGGGCTCGAACCTTGGACCCGCTGATTAAGAGTCAGCTGCTCTACCAACTGAGCTATGCGCCCGTCCGGCGGACGCCGTAGCGCCCTCGGAACGGGGGAGCGAATATCAAATGCCCGCCCCCCTGTCCAGCCGGGATATGCATTGTCGGTCAAATTTCCGTCGTACGGCCGGAAATCCTCACTTTTGCGCCGGCCAGCCGTGGATCGCCTTGGCTTTCGTCACGAGTTCGGCCCAGGGCCCCCGGTAGGCCGCGCCGGCTTCGGGGATCGGAGCGGATTGTTTTTGGGCGCAGATTTCCTTGGCCGCGGGGGATTTCGGGCCGTCGACGAAAAAATAGACGACGTTGAGCTTCAGCGCCGAGTAATTCTGATTGAGAATGTCGCCGCGCTTGAGGACATTCGTGCCCCATACGGGGCTCTCGCCTTCCTGCGGCCGCGTCCCCGGCCTGAAGCCGTAGCCATAATCGCCCTCTCCCTTGACGAGGTCGAAGCGGACATAGCAGAGTTCGCCCTTGGGCGGCTTCGGCAGAAAGACGAGCTCCCGCGTCACGACCGCGTCCTGATTATTGTATCGGACGGTTGTGTCGACGGGGTAATGCCAGACGTCCACCTGCTCGAAATTCTGCGCCAGCGCGGCCTCGTCGGGGTCACCCGCAGCCGCCGGGCCAGCCGAAGCGGCCGACGCGGCAATGAGCGCCAGGACGCCAAAACGCGCGCATAAAGTGAATTTTCCCATATTCGGCCCTCCAGACGCCAGCGCGTCGCCTGGCTAGGCAGGTGGGAGGCGCCGTCGGCGCGCGCAACCCCTGCGACAATTGCGAACATTTGCGCGACATTGAGGCGCCTATGGGCGGCGCCACGGTTTTGAGCGTTTTGGCGCGAAGGCGCGCGCCCTGATCCTGCTAGGCTTTCCAAGCGCGAAAAAGCAGACGACGCGTCTTCCATCTCGCGCGAAACCGCGCTAGCAGTTTCAAGGAGGATCCCAGCACGAGATACATTATGTCGCGAAAGAAAATCGCTCTGGTCGGCGCCGGCAATATCGGCGGAACGCTCGCTCACCTCGCCGGCCTGAAAGAACTTGGCGATATCGTTCTGTTCGACATCGTTGACGGCGTTCCTCAGGGCAAGGCGCTCGACCTCGCCCAATCCTCCCCCGTCTCCGGTTTCGACGCGACGCTCTCCGGCGCCTCCGACTACGCCGCCATCGCGGGGGCGGACGTCGTGATCGTCACCGCCGGCGTGCCGCGCCAGCCGGGCATGAGCCGCGACGATCTCCTCTCGGTCAATCTGGGCGTCGTCGCCAAGGTCGGGGCCGGCGTCAAGCAATATGCGCCGGGCGCCTTCGTCATCTGCATCACCAATCCGCTCGACGTGATGGTTTGGGCGCTGCAGAAAGCGTCGGGCCTGCCCGCGAATCGCGTCGTCGGCATGGCCGGCGTGCTCGATTCCGCCCGCTTCCGTTATTTCCTCTCCGAGGAGTTCAAGGTCTCCGTCGAAGACGTTTCCGCCTTCGTGCTCGGCGGCCATGGCGACGACATGGTTCCTTCCGTGCGTTACTCGACCGTGGGCGGCGTCCCGCTGCCCGATCTCATCGCCATGGGCTGGACCACCCAGGCGCGCATCGACGCGATCGTCGAACGCACCCGCAAGGGCGGCGGCGAGATTGTCGGTCTGCTCAAGACCGGCTCCGCCTATTACGCGCCGGCCGCCTCCGCCATCGACATGGCCGAGAGCTATCTGAAGGACAAGCGCCGCGTGCTTCCTTGCGCCGCCTATCTCGACGGCGAATATGGCGTGAAGGGGCTCTATGTCGGCGTGCCGACCATCATCGGCGCAAATGGCGTCGAGAGGGTGATGGAAATCAAGCTCGACGCGGCCGAGCAGGCCATGTTCGACAAGTCGGTCAACAGCGTGAAGACGCTGATCGAGGCGGCCAAGGGCCTCAACAAGGACTTCGCCTGAGCCCTTTCGAACGGAGTTGGCGCGCTTATATCTGGTCGGCTGTCCGCCAGGGAGCCGCAGATGCGCGAGCGATTTTCCTTTTCCATCCGTTTTGACGACGCCGACATGCGCGCCGCCGTCAACGCCTTCGTTTGGCGCGCGCTTTTTCTCGAAAAGCCGCTGGGGGCCGTTCTGCCGCTTGCGCTCCTTGTCCTTTCCTGCGTCGGGCTCGCTTATTCGGGGGATGCCGAGGACGCTGCGCTGCTCTTCTTCGGCGCGGCGGCGCTTCTCGCCATCTTCGTCGGCGCGGGCTGGCGCATGCAGCAGCGTATGATGCGCGAAAAGGTCGAACAGGCGCGCGGCCATCTCTCCAGCGCGCGGCTTTTCGACGAGGGCGTCGTGATCGACGCCGGCGGCGCTGCGCCGCTCCTGCCCTGGAAGTCGATCAAGGCCGTCTGGCCCGGCGATCGCGTCTGGCTGCTGATCGTCGCGACAAACCACTTCATCGCGCTTCCTGTCGAGCGCGCGCCGAAGGCGGCCCTGGATTTTCTCGCCGCGCAAGTCGAGGCGGCGCAGGCGGCTTGATCTGGTCCGCCCCTTGCTCGACACTCGAATCGGCGTAGCCAGTCGCGGGAAGGGAAGCGGGCGTTCATGGCGAAACACACGATCGACCATCTGCTCAGCGGCAACGTGAAATTCAGGGCCGACGAGTTCGAGCCGCACGCCTCCTACTACCAATCCATCGCCCAGCGGCAGACGCCGAAAGTGCTGTGGATCGGCTGCTCCGATTCGCGCGTGAGCGAAGACGTGATCACGGGCTCCAAACCCGGCACGATGTTCGTGCATCGCAACGTGGCGAACATCATCGCCTTCAACGACGTCAATGTCGCGTCGATCATCGAATATGGCGTGGTGCATCTGAGGATCGAGGACATCATCGTCTGCGGCCATACGCGTTGCGGCGGCATTGCGGCGATCGAGGACGGCGTGCATGAGAATTACATCGCCGACTGGCTGTGCATCGCGAGCGGCGCCAAGGAAAGAGCGGACAAGATCGCCAAGGAGCAGAAGCTCTCGCGCGAACAGAAGCTCGAAGTGCTGACCGCGGAAAATGTGAAATTGCAGATCAAGCATCTGCGCAGCCTGGCGCTCATCCGCAACATGCACGCCGCCGGCCCGCTGCCGCGCATTCACGGCTGGCTTTACCGGGTGGAGACAGGAAAGATCGATGTGCTCGTCGATGGCCGCGCCGGGCGCGAGACGGCGGCGTAGGGGCGAGTTCTCTGGCTCGTTTCGAAGCAATCCCGTCGAGCGTCGACATCCTCCTCTCGGCAGGAGGGTAGGGACCCTACATCCCGCCATCCGCCGTATAGACGCCGCTGCGCGGGCAGAGCATGTCGCGGACATCCATCCTGACGAATTTGGCCGCCTTTTCATCGATCCGCCAGGCTTCCTTCGCCGGCAGCCGCTCGCCCTTTCCCGACGCGTCGAGCACGCCGACAATCATATCCTTCGTGTCGCGTCCCCTGATCCGGCAGGAGCCGCTAAAGGCCGGCGTCGTCTTCGAATGGGGTGGGAACGCAATGACGTCGCGAATGATCGAGCCTTTGTCCAGCATCAGATATTCCTGCCCGCAGAGCCGCCATGAAATCGCATTCATGTCGTCGGCGACAATGTCGGCGCCCAGATGCTCGAGTCGAAGATGCTTGTACGCCGCTTCCGTCTTGACGACAGGCGCGTTCGACTCGCGCTGTCCGACCAATGCTTTGGGAATATCCGCGCCGCATCGGATTTGCGCGAACTGATCCGCCTGCGCGCCGGCGCCGGACAGCAATAAGGGGAAGAGGATTGCGATAGGCCTACGCATTGAGGCGATGTCCTTTCCGGCGTTTCGCGGCGCGCGTCAGCCGCATTCCTCCTCGATGAGCCGGCTGTTCACCCAGCCTTTTCCCGCGGGTTTGTCGAATTCGTAACCGCCGGGGCGAAACCGCCCGCCTTTCGACTAGGTTACGAACATCCAGCCATTGCGACTTTCGATTGTGGGATCGCCGAGCACCTCGTCGGCGTGCGTCATGCGCCCGACAGTGGCCGCCTTGGGATCGGGCGCCGCGCGCAACGCGACGAAGCCGTCGGCGGTGCGTTTGACATTGCAGAATTCCGTGGCCGAAGCGGCTTGCGCAGAGACGAGACAGCCGAACAATAGCACACAGCGCATCAAACGCGCGGTTGGATAATGAAGCGCCATCGAAGACCTCTTATGTTCGGACGCATGTTTGGATCGCTTCCGCCCGTGAGTATGTGCGTCAGCGCGCGGGCTGAACCGGGCCTGCGTTTGACACTCGCATCACGGCGCCCCCCTGCCCCTCCCCGCGAGGGGGAGGGATGATGCGGCGCCATTGCAGATCACGATCAAGATACGTCTCGACCGGCAAGATAAGCGCCTCGACCATGATCCCGAACGGCGCCATCCCTCCCCCTTGCGGGGAGGGGCAGGGGTGGGGCGGCGCCGCTACAGAAAAATCTCGGACGAATTCCCCAATCCCCGCCGCCTCTCGAGCTATCGGGTTCATCCTTGCCGAGGGAAATGTTCCACATGCGTCTCGGCCGCGCGACCGAAATATACGGCGCGGCGGCCGGGGAACGACACGACATAGCCGGCGCAGCCGCCGGCCATGACCTTCTCGCAAAAACCCAGATAGGCGTAGTTCGGAGCGGACTGTTGCGCCTCCCGGATCGCCGCCTGCAGAGCCGCGACATTCAGCGTGGCGGCGATCGGCGCGTGATGGCGATGCGTCGGAAGGACGACGCTTTCGCCGTCCGGCAGGTAATAGGTCGCTGTCGCGCGGCGGAAGTCGATCGCATAGCTTTCAAATCCCGCCTCCATCAGCCTCTCGACGATTTCCGGAAAATTCATGCCGTCGCTTTCAGCCGCGCGCAAACAGCTTTCGGCGATTTGAGACAAATGAGCGTCCATTGGTTTTCCTTCGCATGAAGATGGAAAGGCGGTCAGTCGAGGGGCATCTTGGTCAGGCCGAGCCGCGCGACGGTCTCGCTCAGAATCCGCTTGAGCGCGCGCCTGTCGGCGGCGGAGAGATGCGCGAAGCATTCGATTTCGTTTTTGTCGGCGAGCGCCGCGAGCGCCGGCGCGAATCGGGCTCCTTTGGCCGTCAGCCTCAGCGTTTGCGCGCGGCCGTCCTCTGCGCTGGCCTCGCGAATAATGAGCCCCTTGGCGATGAGGCGGTCGGCCAGTTTGGTAACCGCTCCCCGCGTCAGGCTCATCTCCTGCGCCAGCTGACTGGGAGCGCATGGCTTCCTTTCGTACAACATGCGCAACAGCCCCCACTCGGCGACCGTCACGTCCTTGTCGGCGAGCTTTCGGGCGAAGCCGTGCGACACATGATTTGAAACCTGGCGCAGCCAGTAGCCGAGGTGGTCCGTCAGTTCCGGAACGCGGGTCGACATGAAGAAGACGCCTTCATCTGATTTCCTAGGAAACTAGATGGGTGTAGTTGCGTAGTCAACTAGATTTGAGTCGAGACGGCCTGTCGTCTAGGAACCGAACCGCTCCCAGGCGGTCTGGCGCGATACGCCGAGCTTTTCGCCGATTCTGGCCCAGCTGATCTCCCGCGCCCTGAGCGCGTCGACGACTTCGCCAAGATGGCGGCGATGCGCTTCCGCGGTGGCGTTCAGCGGACCGAGCACGTCGAGCAGTCTCTCGGTCGGCCAGTTGGTCGGCTCGAAGTCCCGAGGCAGCGCCGCCTTTCCGCTCATGAAGAGACGACAGGCTTCGACGCATGCATCGCAAATATGGACGCCGCCGGGACCGGCCGCCAGCTTGGCGACGTCATGTTCGGACTTTCCGCAAAAGGAGCAGCAAAGGGCTCTTTTGAGAGACGGTTTCATCGCGGCCTCCGTCAGGACTATCCTGACTGTAAGGGGCCTCCTGACTTTTCGTCAAGGCGCGCCTGACGAGCATTCGCCGGAACGGCGGACAAGGAGGTCGTTTAGGACGGAAATTCAACCGGTCGGCGGCCCACCGGCATTGACCGCCAATTGAGTGGCGAAAGCGCGTTTATAGGCGGGCCGCGTTTCGTTGCGGGCGAGATAGGCGGCCAGATTTGGGAACGCGTCCAGCATTCCCGACGATTTCAGTCTGAGCAGCACCGACGCCATCATGAGGTCGCCCGCGCTGAAGGCGTCGTCGAGCCAGTCGGCGTCGCCGAGGCGCGCGGAAAGTTGTTTCAGCCGGACGCGGACGCGCTCCTCGACCAGAGGCGAGCGCTCGTCGCGCCAAGGCTTGTCACCCTCAAGGAGCCTCGCGGTTGCAAGTTCGAGGATCGGCGGCTCCACCGTGTTGACTGCGGCGAACATCCAGCAGATTGCCCGAGCCCGGGCATTGGCGTCATCGGGCAGAAGACCCGCATGGCGCTGCGCGATATGGAGGACGATCGCCCCTGTCTCGAACAGGACGAGATCATCTTCCTCGTAAGTCGGAATCTGCCCGAAAGGCTGCCGCGCCAGATGCGCGGCTTCCTTCATCGCCTGAAAGGAAACAAGGCGAACCTCGTAGGGTTGAGCCACTTCCTCGAGCGCCCAGCGAACGTGCATATCGCGCGCCAATCCCCTGCCGCCGTCGGGCGATCGTTCGAAGGCGGTGATTGTGATGGTCATTGTGAGGATCTCGGCAGCCGGAATCTTCGGCTGCGGTTCGGGCGGGTCGCCGAGCGCGCTTCTCGCCATATTCTCATTTGGCGGCTGCTGTCGCCATCCCAGCGGCGAAAGCGAGCCAGACTGAAAACGTCATCTTGAAGCTCCACGCTCAGGACGCGCCTGCGCCTCAACGCCGCGAGGTTCTTTTGACCTCAACGGAGCCGCGCTTACGCATCAGATAACTTTTTGCTCGAGGCCCCTCCAATTTCGTCTGGAACATAAAGAGAACATCGTTATAATGACCGGGCCGGATCGGGGGAGGGACCTATGCGCCTGGGCTATGTCATCATTTACGTCTCCGATCTTGAGGAGACGGTCGCCTTTTATGAAAAGGCTTTCTGTGTTTCTCGCCGATTTTTGCATGAAAGCGGCTATGCGGAAATGGAGACCGGCGCGACGGCGCTTGCTTTCGCCTCCGAAAAACTGGCCGCCGCGAATGGCGTCGCCACGCGGCGAAACCGGCCGGACGCCGAAGCGGCGGGAGCGGAGATCGCTTTCGTCTCCGACGACGTTCCGGCCGCTTTCGCCAAAGCGGTTGCGGCCGGCGCCGCGGCCTATAAGCAGCCCGAGAAAAAGCCTTGGGGACAAGTGGTCGCCTATGTTCGGGACAATAACGGGTTTCTCGTCGAAATCTGTTCGCCGGCCGGCGTCTGAGAGCCGCCATGGCGTCAAATCAGGGCAAAGTCGACTTCCGCCTTGAACAAATGCGGGCGGGCGCCGTTCCGCGCGGCGCGCTTTGGAACGCGCCGTCTATAGACACAGCTTCTCGATTGTTTCGAAATGCCATTCCGCGCCGCCGCGCCGCATCTCGACGCCGTCCTTCCCATCCATGAAGACGATCTGCTCTATATGCGCGGCGCCGAAGAGAGGGAATGCAGGTCGAAAGAAGGCCCTCGGGTCAGTGCTTCCCCGCGACCACCCGCCCGCTTGACGCCGCCGCCATGGCATGGCCATTAAGCCCGCAAGCTGCTTTCCGCTGCGGAGCGCATTCTCATCGCAAAAAACTGCGATTTTGCGGAATGCGTTCCAAGGCGCGCTGATTGCTTCGAGGGAGAGCCCACCGCATGAACATCCATGAATACCAGGCCAAAGCCATTCTGCGCGATTTCGGCGCGCCCGTCGCCGCAGGCTTTCCGGTCCTGAAGGCCGAGGAGGCTGCTGCGGCGGCGAAACAGCTTCCCGGCCCGGTCTATGTGGTGAAGGCGCAGATTCACGCCGGCGGCCGCGGCAAGGGCAAGTTCAAGGAAGAGGCGGCCGGCCCGCAGGGCGGCGTGCGCATCGCCAAGTCGATCGAGGAGGCGGAAGCCTTCGCCAGGCAGATGCTCGGGCATACGCTGGTCACGATCCAGACCGGCGAGACCGGCAAGCAGGTCAACCGCCTCTATATTGAGGACGGCGCCGCGATCGACAAGGAATTCTACCTCTCCATGCTCATCGACCGCGCGACCTCGCGCATCGCCTTCGTCGTCTCGACGGAAGGCGGCATGGACATCGAGGAAGTGGCGCACTCCACGCCCGAGAAGATCGTCACCTTCTCGGTCGATCCGGCGACGGGCCTCATGCCGCATCATGGCCGCCATGTCGCCGACGCCTTGAAGCTCGCCGGCGATCTCGCCAAGCAGGCCGGCGCGCTGGTCGAGAAGCTCTACGCGGCCTTCGTGGCCAAGGACATGGAGATGCTCGAGATCAACCCGCTGATCACGACCAAGGACGGCAAGCTGCGCTGCCTCGACGCCAAGGTGAGCTTTGAGAACAACGCGCTCTACCGCCATCCGGAGCTGATGGAGCTGCGCGATCTCTCGGAAGAGGACGAGAAGGAGATTGAGGCGTCGAAATACGACCTCGCTTATATCTCGCTCGACGGCAATATTGGCTGCATGGTCAACGGCGCCGGCCTCGCCATGGCGACCATGGACATCATCAAGCTCTATGGCGCCTTCCCGGCGAACTTCCTCGACGTCGGCGGCGGCGCCACTGCGGAGAAGGTCACGGCGGCCTTCAAGATCATCACCGTCGATCCGAATGTGAAGGGCATTCTCGTCAACATCTTCGGCGGCATCATGCGCTGCGACACCATCGCGGAGGGCGTGATCCAGGCCGTGAAGGAAGTGGGCCTGAAAGTGCCGCTGGTCGTGCGCCTCGAAGGCACCAATGTCGATCTCGGCAAGAAGATCCTCAGCGAATCGGGCCTGAACGTCATCCCCGCCGACGATCTCGACGACGCCGCGCAGAAGATCGTGAAGGCGATCAGCTGATCGGGTAGCGCCGCTTTGCAGAGCTTATGAATCCCGGCGGCGGAGCGATCCGCCGCCTTATTTTATTCAAACTGCGCCGCGGCCATTTGCCGGCCGCCAAGAAATTCAGGCGTAACCTCTTCCGTGCACGCATGATTTGCGTGAATCGAGGAGTTATTCCATGTGCCGTCTCGCCATTGCCGCCATCTTCATTTTCGCTTCCGCCGCCGTCGCGCAGGCGCAGGCGCTCGGGGATACGAGCGGCCTTTCCTGCGGCCAGTTCAAAAAGAGCAAGGACGGAACATGGCGCGCCAAAGGCTGGATGATCCTGCCCTGCGGGGTCGCGCTCTCGCCGGGCACGCCTTTCATCGAGGGCGCCAATCTGTGCGGCCGCGACCTTGCGAGCGAACTCGACGACGCCTGCGGCGGGTGACGGGCGGGCAGGGCGTTTCCGTCTTGCAAGGCGCTCCCAAAACCGCCATCTTTACGCGCGAATCTGGACATTCCGGCCACTCGTTCCGGCGGACCCGCTGCGTCCTGCGCATAGGCCTCTCCGCCCTCGTCTAGGAAAGCGCCTTTGCCTCATCTCGTCCGCCCGCTCGCTCCGGTGTTTCGCCTGCTGTTGCGCGGCGGCCTCGCCTTCGCCGCGCTCGGCGCTTTTCCGCAGGCCAGCTTCGCGCTCGCCCGCGAGGGAGGCCTCGCGGTCGCGCGGCCTTTCGAGGTCGGCTCCAGCCTTTCCGGCAATTATCTCGCGGCCATCGTCGCCGGCGCGGAGCGCGACACGCTCGCGGCCTCGACCTTCTTCCGGGAGGCCCTGCGCGACGACCCCAATAATCAGGACCTCGTCGACCGCGCCTTCGTCGCGGCGCTGGCCAATGGCGGCATGCCGGAGGCGGTGTCGCTGGCGCCGCGCGTCATCGCCCATGACAAGGGCAACGGCCTCGCCCATCTGACCAGGGGCGTCGACTTCATCAAGAACCGCCGCTGGGCCGCCGCCCGCGCCGAACTCTCCAAAGGCGGCGGGGATAAGCGCCGCGACATCACCTCGACGCTTCTCGTCGCCTGGACCTATGCCGGCGCCAAGGATACGCGCAAGGCGCTCCAGACGCTCGATCAGCTCAATGACGAGGCGTTCGTCGTCTTCCGCGACTATCACGCGGCGCTGATCGCCGATATGGGCGGCGACAAGGCGGAGGCCGAAAAGCGCTTCAAATCCGCTTATGCCGCCGAGAAGAACACGCTGCGCCTCGTCGACGCCTATGCGCGTTTTCTCGCGAGCCGCGGCCAGCGCGACGAGGCCAAGAAGCTCTATCTGGGTTTCGACGAAGTGGCGCCCGGCCATCCGATCATCGTCGCCGGCATCGCCGCGCTCGACGAGGGCAAGCCGCTTCCGCCCTTCGTGCGCACGCCGGACGAAGGCGCGGCCGAAGTGCTGTATGGCCTCGGCGCCGTGGGCGGCCGTCAGGGCGACGAACTCGCCTCGCTCATCTATCTGCGTCTCTCTTTGGCGCTCGCGCCGGAGAACGCCCTCGCCATCATCACGCTCGGCGACGTCTATGAGCGCATGAAGCAGGAAGAGACGGCGATCGACCTCTATGACAGCGTGCCGAAGGACAGCGCGCTGCGCGTCAACGCCGACGTGCAGGCGGCGCTGCTGCTCGAGACGCTCGGCAAATCGAAAGAGGCGACCGAGCATCTCGCGGCCGTCGTCGCGGCGAACCCGAAGAATCAGGAGGCGCTCACCGCGCTGGGCAATCTGCAGCGCGCGCGCAAGCTCTTCCCCGACGCGGCGGCGACCTATTCGCGCGTGATCGAGCTGCAGCCCAAGCCCGAGAAGAGCCAGTGGCTGCTCTATTATTATCGCGGCATCGCCAATGAGCGCCGCAAGGAATGGAAGGCCGCCGAGGCCGATCTGAAAAAGGCGTTGGAGCTCAATCCGGACCAGCCTTTGGTGCTGAACTATCTGGGCTATAGCTGGGTGGATCAGGGAACCAATCTCGACGAAGCCTTCAAGATGCTGCGCCGCGCGGTCGATCTGCGCCAGCGCGACGGCTATGTCGTCGACAGTCTCGGCTGGGCCTATTACAAGCTCGGCCGCTATGAGGACGCGGTGCGCGAGCTGGAAAAGGCGATCGACCTGAAGCCCTCCGACCCGGTGATCAACGACCATCTCGGCGACGCCTATTGGCGCGTCGGCCGCAAGCTCGAAGCGCAATTCCAATGGAACCATGCGCGCGATCTGAACCCGGACCCGGAAGACCTGCCGAAGATCATGGACAAGATCAAGAACGGCATGAAGGAGCAGCCGGAAGTGGCGGGGAATACGACGAAGACGGGGGGGTAGGGACGCAGGGTCCCGCTCATTCGGATAATGCGGCTGGTCATTGCAAGCGCAACGACGACGCGATTCAGTCGCGATACGCTGGGTTCAAAAGGCCTGAAAGACGTCCTTCTTTCCGGGGAGGGGACCGCGGCGGGGCGTGCGTTCTACGGCGCTTCATTCTTCTTGCGCTGCGCATTCCATTTCAGCAGCGCAAGCGTTGCGACGATGGCGAGCGCCGTCTCCGCGAAGTTCTTGACGACTTCCGCGACGTCCTTCCAATCGTCCAGACCCCACATACAGCTTTCCTCGGGCATGCGCGTCGCGCGGGCGCGCCGCTACATCGTCAGTCCTTTTGCCGCGACAGCCAGCTCAGCAGAACGAAAACGGCGGCGAGGGCGAAGCCGGCCTCGGCGAAATTCGTCAGCATTTTGGAAAAATCTTTCCAGTCCTCCAGCTCCCACATCCACTTGCTCCGATAGAGGGGCAAAGCCGCCAGACTCTCCTGAAAAAATGGTTGGGTTGGAGGAGATCATTTCTTCCCCGCCATCTCCATCACAACCGCCCATTCCTCATCCGTCACCGGCTGCACCGACAGGCGCGAGTTTTTCACCAGCGCCATCTCCGCGAGGCTCGGTTCGGCCTTGATGTCGGCGAGCGTCACGGGGTTTTTCAGCGCCTTCACCGCCTTCACGTCGACCATGCCGAATTTGCCGGTCTCATCCGTGTGGTCGGGATAATATTCCTTGATAATCTCGACGATTCCGACAATCGCGCGTTCTTCGTTGGAGTGGTAGAAAAAGCCGCGCTCACCCTTCTTCATGGCCATCATCTGCTGCTTGGCGAGATGGTTGCGCACGCCGTTCCAGAAGGTGCCCTTGGCGCCCGCCTCGACCTGCCGCTCCCAGGACCAGGTGGAGGGCTCGCTTTTGAAAAGCCAATGCGCCATCAGAGGTCGGCTCCGACGACGCGCTTCCAGGCGCGCAGCTCCACGCGCTCGAAAAGGCCGGCCTTGGCGTAGGGATCCTGCCCGAGAAGGTCGCGCGCGTCGGCGTAATCGGCGCAATCGAGAATGAGCATGGAGCCGACCGGCTTCTCGCCGTCGAGAAAGGGCCCGCCAAGCTTCACTTTCGCGGCGTGCGTGTCGAGAAAGGCGAGATGCTCGGCGCGGGTCGCCATGCGCAGATCGACCTGACCGGGCTTGTCGAAGCAAAGAGCGACGAAGAGCAAGGCGGCCTCCTTCAGGTGAATTGAAAACGCGCCCTTGTCCCAAAGCGGGCGCGCCGGGTCAAGAATGGGGCGCGCGACCGACAGAGAAAACGGCGAACCCTATCGGGGCTGCGAGACCGCCGGGTGGGGGCTCTCCCGCCACAATCCACAATAATGACGGGGTTTTACCTCACCCGGTTCGCCGCGCGGACCACCCTCCTTGTAAAGAGGAGGGATTGTACGCCCCGTCATGAATCCGCTTCCGCCGGCTCGGCGAGCCGCGCCACGCGCTCGCCGAAATCGATGATGGCTTCGCGCAGCGCCGCTGCCTCCGCCGGCGTTTCGGCCGCGAGAGATGCGCCGGCGCGGCGCTGGTTTTCGCGCTCGGCGCGCAGCGCCTCGACGGCGCCGTTCAGCATGGCGTTGTCGGCGCGCGCGACCTCGAGCTTGTCGGCGTTGTCGCGCGATTCCGCGCGCGCGATGCGCAGCGCGTTTTCGAGATGATCGACGTCGTTCTTGCGGCGGTCCTGCTCGGCGGCGAGCGCGCTTTTGGTCTCGTCGCGCTCCTTCGTCACCATGCGCGCTTCTTCCTGCGCGCGCTGCAGCTTCTCGAAAGTCTCGTTGTAATCCTTGATCAGCCCCGGCGCCTTGGCGGCTTCGGTCGAGACGCGCGCGAGCTTCTCCTTCAGTTCGTCGAGCTCGCGCTGCAACTGCGTGGTCTGCTCGTGCAATGCGCCGATCTTGGCTTCGTGCGCGACGACGCGGCTATATTGCGCCTCCTTCTCGCGGCCGAGCTCCTCCTTGTCGGATTCGAGCAGGCGCAAGCGCTCGACGCCGCGATCGGCGCGCTCTGTCATTTCGTGCAAGGCGAGCTCGGTGGAGCTCAGGAGGTCGGTGCGCTCGGCGAGCACTTTCTGCGCCTCCCGCAAAGCCAGCTCCATGTCGCGATTATCGGCCTCGGCCTTTTTCAGCCGCGCTTCCGCTCCCGCGACGCGCGCGGCGTGGCGGCCGATGGCGGCGAGGTCCGTCGCCCTGAAGGCCTTCACCGCCTCCATCTCCTGCTCGAGGCGCCGTTCGCGCACGGCGAATTCCGCGCGCAGGAGATCGCGCTCCGCAATCACCTCCTCCATGGACATGGGCGCGAGCATTTGCAGCCGCCGCATCGAAAGACGCAGCGCGCGCCGCCAGAAGGCCGGCAGAAACAGAAGCGTGATCAGCCCGGCGACGAGAAAGCCGAGCGCGAAATACATCGCCTGTTCGATCAAGACGCTTTACCTCGCGCCGCCACAGGGATCATCGGGCGGGACGGGTGCGAGAGTGCCATGTCCGGCCCGCGAAATCAAAAAAGGCGGAACGCCGGGCGCGGCGTTTTTAGAAGGGGTTCCAGGTCGAATCCGGCGTGAATTTGATATAGCCGAGCGCAAGGCCGAGCCGGGCGCCGAGGCCCGCGCGCACGGGCATCACCACGACCTCGTCATTGTTGAGCGCCGTGAAGCCGAGACCGCCGACGAGATAGGCGGAGCCGTTGACGCCCGCATAGCGCCGATAGATCGAATTCACTTCGGGCAGATTATAGACCAGCATCATGGTGCGGTCGCCGTCGGCGCCGGCGTCGAGGCCGATGGACGGCCCCTGCCAGAAGACGCCCTTCTGGCCGGCGTTGCGCGTGAACATCGTGCCTTCGCCATAGCGCACGCCGCCGACAAAGGCGCCGCCCGCCTCCTGGCCGAGAATATAGGCGTTGGGTCGGCCCCATTGCTTATTGGCTTTCTCGAGCCCCTCGGCGAGGCCGCGCGAGATGGAGCCGAAGAAGCGATGGCCGTTCTCGACGATCTCGCCGCTCGAATAGGTCTCGGGACGCACGCCCGCGCGCGCGAAGCCCGGCAGGACGGCGCCGCCGATGGCGGCGGCGGCGAGGCGAATGAGATCGCGGCGGGAGGAAGATTGCGAGGCGCTCATTTTCGCTCAACTCCAAAACGCAAACGGGACGTTCGACGGGTCGGCCGCGATTGCGGCCGCCGCGCGGCGCCGCCGCGTCATGGTTGCGGCGGCGTTGACGTCTTGCGTAAGAGTCGCGCGACGTGATTAAGAAAGCGTTGCGGACGCCGGATCGCCCCAGGCGATGAAAGCGCCATTCTTATATTTCTGCGCGGTCTTATTGTATTTGAACGGCGCGCCGCCCGGATCGACCACGACGCCCCCCGCCGCGCGCAGGATCGCGTCGCCTGCAGCCGTGTCCCATTCCATCGTCGGTCCGAAACGCGGATAGACGTCGGCGCGCCCTTCCGCGATCGCGCAGAATTTCAGCGACGATCCCGCGGAGATGCGATCCGCGATCTTCAGACGCGCGACGAAAGCCTGCGTTTCAGCGTCGAGATGCGATTTCGAGAGGAGAGCCGTCATGCCCTGCGGCGGCGTCTTGCGCGTGCGCAAGGCGCGCCACTCCTGCGGCGCGGGGAGGGCGCCGCCCGGCGCCGCGTCCGCCATGAAGCTCTCGACGCCCGCGAACCAGACGCGGCTCATCGCCGGCGCGGAAATGGCGCCGACGAGGGGCGTCTCGCCGATGACGAGCGCGAGATTGACAGTGAATTCCGGGCTGCGGGCGAGGAATTCGCGCGTGCCGTCGATCGGGTCGATGAGCAGAAAGGCGTCGCCATGCGCCGCCGTCTCGCCCCGCGCCGCCGCCTCTTCGGCGATGATCGGCACGCCGGGAAGGTCGCGCGCCAGCGCCTTGAAGAGATATTCCTCGATGCGCTCGTCGGCCTCCGTCACCGGCGACTTGTCGTCTTTGAGCTGCGCGGCGATTTGCGGGCGCGCCAGCGCCTCCATCGCCAAAGCGCCCGCGCCGACAACGAGATCGCCGAAGAGTCGCGCAAGCCTGCCGCGCTCGGAAGCCGCATCGTTAAGCAAAGCCTGCCCGATAGTCATGAGAGGGTCCTTAGTCTTTTGTTTACGACCATAGGCCGCACAATTTGCAATCCGCGCGGTCGCGGTTACTTTTCGCACAGACTGTAAGCAGTGATTCGCTAACGCGTCCGCCAGTCCGCGATGAATAGCGAAAGAATGCGACGCGCCTTCTAACCAGATCGCGCCCTCTCGCGCCAACGGGATTGCCTCATGACCCAGTTCTCGCTCGACGCTCTCGATCTCGCGGCGCTGCTTTCGTCGCGCGTCTGCCACGACGTCATCTCTCCCGTCGGCGCGATCGTCAACGGCCTTGAAGTGCTCGAGGAAGAAAAGGACGCGGAGATGCGCGGCCATGCGCTCGCGCTCATCAAGTCCAGCGCCAACGAGGCGTCGGCCCGGCTCCAGTTCTGCCGCCTCGCCTTCGGCGCCGCCGGCTCCAAGGGCGCCTCGATCGACACGGGCGACGCCGAACTGGTCACGCGCCAGCTTCTCGCCGACGAGCGCACGCAGCTCAATTGGAGCATTCCGCGCGTGCTGATGTCGAAGAACAAGGTCAAGCTTCTGCTCAATCTCTGCCTGATGGCCGACGCCGCCATTCCGCGCGGCGGCGTGATCTCCGTCTCCGCGACGGGCGAAGAGGAGAAGGTCGCCTTCAAGATCGAGGCGAAGGGGACGAATGCGCGCATCGCCGCGAATATACCGGCGCTGCTCGCCGGCGAGGCCGAGGACGCGTCGATCGACGCGCGCGCGATCCAGCCTTATTACGCCGGCCTCGTCGCCAAGGCCTGCGGACTCGACGTCACCGTGTCGGCGGAGCCGGAGCTCGTGACGATCGAGGCGAAGCCCGCCGAAGCCGCCGGCGCCGGCGCGGGCGCGCCGACTCAGGCGCCGCAAAGCGCCGTCGCGTGACGCAGGGCCAAGCTGTCCGGGCGGCCAATCGAGCTTAAGGGCTCCGGGACGGGATTTCGCTTCTTTTAACCCGTCTTGCCCATACTCCGCGCATTCGCCGCTTCTTGCGGCGAGGGGCGCGGCATGGACGATCTGCTAAAAGAATTCCTTCAGGAGGCGACCGAGCACATCGACGCGACGTCGGTGGAGCTGCTGCGCTTCGAGAAGGATCAGGCGGACCCCGCGCTGATCGCGAGTCTTTTCAGGCACATCCACACGATCAAAGGCTCCAGCGGCTTTCTGAGTCTGCCGCGCGTCGCGCGGCTCACGCACGCCACGGAGACGCTGATCGGCAGGCTGCGGGACGGCGCCAAAGCGACGCCGGGCCATGTGTCGCTGATTCTCGCCGCCGTCGACCGTCTTTCCGCGCTCCTGATCGACATCGCCTGCAACGAGGCCGAGCCGGAGGGCGACGATTCCGAGCTGCTACGCGAATTGGAGATCGGCGCCGCCAGCCTGCGTTCGGCGCCCGCCGCGTCGGCGGCGAAACAGGCGGAGACCGACGAAGCCGCGCCGGCGTTCAACGCTTCGCATCTGACGACCCTTCCCGAGCATATTCACGCGCCCGGAGCGCGGATCGGCGAGACGGTTCGCGTTTCGGTCGGCGTCCTCGACCGTCTGATGGGGATCGTTTCGGAGCTCGTTCTCACGCGCAATCAGCTCCTCGAAATTTCAAGCGCGGCCGGCGACGAGACGGTGAAGGCCTCCGTGCAGAACCTGTCGAGCGTGACGAGCGACCTTCAGGACGCCGTGATGCGCGCGCGCATGCAGCCGGTCGAGCGCCTCTTCGCGACTCTGCCGCGTCTCGTGCGCGACCTCTCGATCGATCTCGGCAAGAAGATCGAACTCGTCTCGTTCGGCGCGGAGACGGAGCTCGACCGTCAGGTGATCGAGCTCATCCGCGCGCCGCTCACCCATATCGTCCGCAACGCGGCCGACCATGGATTGGAGACCGTCCCCGAGCGCCTCGCGATCGGCAAACCGGAGATCGGTTTGATCCGCGTCAGCGCCACCTATGACGCCGGACAGATCACGATCGAGGTGAAGGATGACGGGCGGGGCCTGGATCTTTCGAGCATCCGGACCAAGGCGCTCGCGCGCGGCCTCGTGACCGAGGAGTCGCTCGCGCATATGAGCGACTCCGATATCTATCAGTTCATCATGCTGCCGGGCTTTTCGACGGCGTCGAGCGTGACGAAAGTGTCGGGCCGAGGCGTCGGTATGGATGTGGTGCGCGAGAACATCCAGTCGATCGGCGGCGCCGTGTCGCTCAATTCCAAAGCCGGCAAGGGCACGACGGTCACGCTGCGCATTCCGCTCACCCTCGCCATCGCGCCGGCGCTTATTCTCTCGAGCTGCGGTTCGCGTTTCGCGGTTCCGCAGATGGCGGTGGTGGAGGTCGTCGGCGTCGGCGCCGGCTTCGATCACGAGATCCAGCTCATTCACGACGCGCCGGTGCTGCGCCTGCGCGGCGACGCGCTGCCGCTTGTCGATCTCGTCGAGGCGCTCGAACTGCGGAGGTCGGACGGCCACGCGCCGCGCGACGGCTACGCCGTCATTCTGCGCGTCGGCGGCGTGCGTTTCGGCTTGCTTGTCGAAACCATCGCCGACGTTCAGGAAGTCGTCATCGAGCCGCTCGTCGGCCCTCTCGCGCGCATCGGCGTCTTTTCCGGCCAGACGATCCTCGGCGACGGCGCCGTGGTGCTGATCCTCGATCCGGCCACGATCATGGAGCGCGCCGGCCTCGACAAGAACGCGGAATCGACGCGGCCCATGCCGCTCGAAGCCAATGCGCCCGAACGTGAGAAGACGCGCGTCGTGCTGATGCGCGCGGGAGCCGGCGCGCTCAAGGCCTTGCCGCTTTCGCTCATCATGCGCATCGAAGAAGTCGGCGCGGACAAGTTTTCGATTTCGGGCGACGGCCTGCTGATGCTGCATGAGGGCCGGTTGATGCCGATCATACCGACCGCGAAGGACATGCGGCTGGAGCGCGACTCCTACCCCGTTCTCATTCTCGCCGGCGCGGGCCAGGCGATGGCGCTCATTGCCGAGGAGATCGTCGACGTCGCCGAGGAGGCGCTCGTCTTCCAGAAGAAGAGCGCCGATCCGAGCGTCATCGGCACGGTGAATATCGGCGACCATATCGTCGACATTCTCGACGTCGCCTATTTCATCGAAAGCGTCGATCCGACCGTTCTGACGCGCGGCGTCAATCAGCGGCCGCGCATTCTGCTCGTCGACGACAAGCAATTCTTCCGCGACATGCTGGCGCCGGTGCTGCTCGCCGCAGGCTACGAAGTGACCACGGCCGCGTCCGGACGCGAGGCGCTGGCGCTGATCGAGCGCGGCCTGCGCGTTCATCTCGCCGTTACGGATATCGATATGCCGGAGATGGACGGCTACGCGCTGTCGCGCGCCTTGCTTCAGGCGCCCGGGCTCGAAAACCTGCCCATCGTCGCCCTGGCGCCGCAACGGACGGCGAGCGCGGTGGAAGTCGCGACGTTGTGCGGCGCGCGCGCGGTCGTCGGGAAATTCGACCGGCGCGCGCTCGTCGAGACCGTCGACGAATTGCTGAAGGAAGTTTCTTCCGCAGGCGACGAGATCGAGCGACGCATCATGGCGGAGATCGCGGCATGACCAGCTTCGACATCGCCGACTACAGCTACAGCCGCAAACGCGCCGCCGCCGCCGTCGCGCAAAGCCGCCATTTCACCATCAAACTGCGCGGCCAGGCGATCGGGATTCCGGTAGATTGCGTGAAGACGATCTTCCATCTCGACAATCTCACGCGCGTGCCGCTCGCGCCGCGCGAGGTCGCGGGCCTGACCAATCTGCGCGGCCGCATCGTCACCGCGCTCTATCTCGATCGTTGCCTTTGGCTCGACGCGGCGGCGGAAGGCGAACATACGCTGGCCGTCGGCGTCGAGCATGGCGGCGAGGAATATGCGCTGCTCGTCGACGGCGCCGAGGACGTCGTCGCCTCGAACGAGGCCGACAGGATCGCCTGCCCGGGGCATATCGATCCGCGCCTCTCCGAGATGATGGCGGGCTGTTATCGATACAATGACGAATTTCTGTCCATTCTCGACGTCGACGCCATGCTGCGCCGCGTCGCGAAATTGAGCGAGGCCGCGCTTCGCAACGCAAGGCCTGCCAAGTCCAATAAAGGAGCAAACTCATGAAACAGGTTCTCGTCGTCGACGATTCGGCGGTGATCCGCAAGGTGGCGCGTCGCATTCTGGAAGGCTTGCATTTCCGCACCAGCGAGGCGCCGGACGGCCGCGCGGCGCTGGCCGAATGCGAAAAGGGCATGCCCGACGCCATTCTGCTCGACTGGAACATGCCGGAGATGGACGGCTTCGAATTCCTTTGCGCCTTGCGCCGCATGCCGGGCGGCGCCTCCCCCAAGGTCGTCTTCTGCACGACGGAGAACGAAGTCGGCCATATCGCGCGCGCCATGCACGCCGGCGCCGACGAATACATCATGAAGCCTTTCGACCAGAATATCGTGCGGTCCAAATTCGAGGAAATCGGCCTCGTCTGAGCCGGTTCCTCGCTGCCGGAGAGTTGCGCCGGCGCTCGTTCAGAAGGCGTTTGTGCATGCGTCAATCGTTCGCGTCGCGGCGGGCCGTCCCGCCCTCTCTTGCGCCCCTTTCTCCCGCCGGGAGGATCGACGCATGAATTTTGTTTTCGCACGTTTCCGCCGCCAGCTCGCCGCCTTGACCGGCATCGCGCTGGGCGCCGACAAGCAATATCTCGCCGAAAGCCGTCTCGCCCCGGTTGCGCGCGCTCACGGCCTCGCCGATTTCGCCTCACTCGTTGACGCTTTCGAGCGTCAGGAAAACCCTCAACTGACGCGGGACGCCATCGACGCCATGACGACGAACGAAACCTTGTTCTTCCGCGACAGGACGCCTTTCGAGAATTTCCGCGCCCAGGCGCTGCCGGAGCTGATCGCGTCGCGGGCCAATGAGCGCCGGCTGCGCTTCTGGTGCGCGGCCTGCTCCACGGGGCAGGAGGCCTACTCGCTGGCGATGACGCTCGATCAGGACGCCGCCGCGCTGCGCGGCTGGACCCTGGAAGTGCTCGCCACCGATCTCTCGACCGCCGCTGTCGAGGCGGCGCGCGTCGGGAGCTACAGCCAGTTCGAGGTGCAGCGCGGACTCTCGACGAGCCAGCTCCTGCGCTATTTCCACCGCGAAGAGGAAAGCTGGCGCGTCAACGAACATCTGCGCGCGCGTATCGATTTCCGCGACTTCAATCTCCTTTCGGACTACGCCGAGCTTGGGACCTTCGACGTCATCTTCTGCCGCAACGTGCTGATGTATTTCGAGCCGGACATGAAACGCGCCGTGCTTGCGCGTCTGAGCCAGGCGCTCAACGAAGGCGGCTATCTCTTCCTCGGCGCGGCCGAGCCGACGAATGAGGCCAATGCGTATTTCACCAAGGTGACGCAGGACGGCGTTTGGCGCGCCCGTCGCCGCGGCGCGCCGCAATTGCGGCTGGCGTGATCGCGTCAATCGCCGTCATTGCGAGCATTTTTTCGAAAGTCGGGCATACCCGACTTCGCCACATGCGCCTCGCAATGACGGGTGACGAACAAAAAAGAAAAGGCCACGTCGCTGACATGGCCTTTTTCGTGAAGAACCGTCGGAGGTCTTACGCCGTGATGCGCTCGTCGGCTTCGTTGGGCTCGCGCAGCACATAGCCGCGGCCCCAGACCGTCTCGATATAGTTGCGGCCGTCGCTGGCGTTGGCGAGCTTCTTGCGCAGCTTGCAGATGAAGACGTCGATGATCTTGAGCTCCGGCTCGTCCATGCCGCCATAGAGATGATTGAGGAACATCTCCTTCGTCAGCGTCGTGCCCTTGCGCAGGGAGAGGAGCTCGAGCATCTGATATTCCTTGCCCGTCAGATGCACGCGGACGCCGCCGACTTCGACGGTCTTCTGATCGAGATTGACGACGAGATCGCCCGTGGTGATGACCGACTGCGCATGGCCCTTGGAGCGGCGGACGATGGCGTGGATGCGGGCGACCAGTTCGTCCTTGTGGAAGGGCTTGGTCAGATAGTCGTCGGCGCCGAAGCCGAGGCCCTTCACCTTGTCTTCGATGCCGGCGAGGCCCGAAAGGATGAGGATCGGCGTCTTCACTTTCGCGACGCGCAGCGTACGAAGAACTTCATAGCCCGACATGTCGGGAAGGTTCAGATCGAGAAGGATGATGTCGTAATCATAGAGCTTGCCGAGGTCGATGCCTTCCTCGCCGAGATCCGTCGTATAGACGTTGAAATTCTCGGATTTGAGCATGAGCTCGATGCTCTGAGCCGTCGCGCTGTCGTCTTCGATCAATAAAACGCGCATGTTGGGTCCCCACCGAGCTCCATCGAATCATCCAAGGACGACGCGCGCCGCATCGACTCGCATCCGCCGCCGGCCCTCGCAGGCCCCGCGACTCTTCCCGTCTAGTTTCGACGGTAAGCGGAATTGGTTAATAAACCTTCACTTGCGCCCGCAATGCGGCCCAAAGTCTTAATTCGGGCTCGAGCGGGAACGCGGGACGCAACTGGAGAGTGCAGGCGGAGAGACTTGCGAAGCGAATCAAGCGCCTTTCCCAATCTATACGCTCTCGCGACTCCGGGGCGCAAAGGCAAAAACAGGCCGTCGGCGCAAATATTCGGGGCGCCTCCAAAGGTTGACGTAAGCCCGCGCGGGAACGAAAGATTAAGCTCGAATTTTAACGCTTGCGCTTTTGCGGCCGGTCCGAAAAACGCCCGCCGAGAACCGCGCGGACGGCTCGATCAAGTCGAGGAACGTCGAAGCTGCGACCCGCTTCGCGCACCGGCTGGGGGATGGGCGAGGACGGCGCGGCGCGGCGGCGAATCAC
The DNA here is from genome assembly GCF_027571405.1 of Methylocystis parvus OBBP. Lineage (GTDB taxonomy): Bacteria > Pseudomonadota > Alphaproteobacteria > Rhizobiales > Beijerinckiaceae > Methylocystis > Methylocystis parva. The sequence continues at coordinate 1,505,012 of NZ_CP092968.1, read as the reverse complement.
CCGGCCGCCGCGCGGCGCTGGTTGCGGCTCCCATGCCGCCTCGCCATCTGGTAGACTGGCGAGACCTCCGCCCGCGGTCCGGCCCTTTCGCCGTATAAAAGGGCGGACGCCGCCCTCTAGCGAAGACGGTTGAACATGGATCTTCGGATTTGCCGCAAGCTGACGGCGCTGGCTTTCGCCGCCGCCGCCCTCGCCGGATGCAACACGACCCAGAACGCGGTCCAGAACGTCGTCGCCTTCGCCGCGCCGCCGGAGCCCGCGCCGGTCGCGCCCCCGCCGCTCGTCGAGCCCGCGCCCGATCCCGTCATCGAGCGCGCCCCGGTCGAGACGCTGCCCCTCGAGTCGCCCTCCCGCAGCGCCTCGCTCGGCGCGGACGCGGTCGAGCCCAGATATGGCTCCGTCTACGGAGAAATGCGGGACGGCGAGCATGTCGTTCCCGCCGTGAAGCTTTCCCAGATCAGCCCGCAATTCCTGCGCAAGAACGTGGCCTACGCCACCAAGGAACAGCCGGGCACGGTCGTCGTCGATCCGGCGAACCACTTTCTCTATTACGTCGAGGGCGGAGGCCGCGCGACCCGCTATGGCGTAGGCGTAGGACGCGAAGGCTTCGTCTGGACGGGCGACGCGACGATCAAGAACAAGCAGGAATGGCCGGACTGGTATCCGCCCAAGGAAATGATCGCGCGGCGCCCCGACCTGCAGGGCAAGATGTCGAAGCTGCAAAGCGGCGAGGGCATGCATGGCGGCCCCGGCAACCCGCTCGGCGCCCGCGCCATGTATCTCTGGCAGGGCGACAAGGATACGCTGTTCCGCATCCACGGCACCAACGAGCCCTGGACCATCGGCCACAGTGAATCCTCCGGCTGCATCCGCATGATCAACCAGGACGCGATCGACCTTTACAGTAAGGCGCAGCCGGGGGCGCGGGTGGTGGTGCTCGGCTCGCGCGGCGCGCAGCCGGTGGAGAAGCTGTCGCAGCGGTGAGGGGGCGGAGCGGGATTTTCGCAACGGCCCAGCTGCGGGCGATCGAGTGGGCGGCTTTCAGAAGGCTCGGATGGGCGATTTCAAATCGATCGGCAAAGGTTCTTCTTTCTCCGACATCGCGATCACGCAAGCTATCGCCGTCGTCGGCTTCGTGATCGTTCCCATTGTCATCACGTTGGTCGCGCCGCTGTCGACGATCGAATTCGAGAAATCCGGCGCCGCGACCAACGTCGTGGTGGAGCGGTACGTCCTGATGTTCGTTCCGTGGCGAACGGCGCGCGTCGAAAATGTGAAGCGGCTGCGCGTCGACGTTACGGATGAAGTTCATTACGCCGACACAGTCGAGAATCGGCGAAGGGGCCGGAGGGGCACGAGCTACGCCACGGGACAGGTGGCGATCATCGGCGATGGCCCCGAGGTCGTCGTGCAGGCCGCGCCGCCGCTGGCGAAGGAAGTCTCGGCCAAATTCGACCAGTTTGCGAAAAGCGGGGCGGCCGGGCCAATGACGGTCTCAGTCTACGCGTCCTGGGGGCTCTCTTACGTGCTCGGCGGCGTGGCGACGTTTTTTTGCGGGTTCTATGTATTTGGGGCGACGGTCGCGCTGGCGCAGTTTCTCTGGAAAAAAGCGCGGCGCGCATCGTGACCTCGCAAAGTGGAGGCGCGCGTCAAATGGTTCAGGCTGTGGAATTCCCGCTGGCGCACACCGAAAACCTCCCTCCCATAACATTGACTTGAGCCGCGGCTTTCTCCTATATGCCTGCGACCGGCGCCGCTCCTCTTGGGGCGGCGAATGCTTTGTGGCGGCCCGTTTTGCGGACCCCGAAAGCGCCGTCCCCTTTCCGGCCAAGGCGCAAGCCGCGGCAGATAATTGAAAAGAGAAGCGATCGCCGCGTCCGCGCGCGCATCGCCGCGGAGAAGAACGGTGAAAAGAACCTATCAGCCCTCGAAAATCGTGCGCAAGCGCCGCCACGGCTTCCGCTCCCGCATGGCCACGGTCGGCGGCCGCAAGGTCATCGCGGCGCGCCGCGCGCGCGGCCGCAAGCGCCTCTCGGCCTAAGGCTTTTCGCGAATCGACGGAAATGGCGGACGGCATGATGACGACGGACGCCCCCGCCGAAACGCGAAAAATCTCCAGGAAGCCGGCGCGCCTGCGCCGGCGACAGGATTTTGTGCGCGCGTCGAAGACCGGCGCGCGCTTTTCCGCACGCCTGTTCACCCTCCAAATGGCCGGGCGAAGCGCGCCGGAGGATGGGGCCGCGCCCGCGGAGGCCCGCTTCGGCTTCACGGTCACGAAGAAGGTCGCGGGCGCCGTCGGGCGCAACCGCATCCGGCGGCGCCTCAAAGAGGCGCTCCGCGTCAGCGGAGACCTTGGCGCGCGCGCCGGCCGCGATTACGTGTTTGTCGCCCGGCGCGGGGCGCTCGACGCGTCCTTCGCCGATATCGTCACTCAAATGGCCGAAGGCTTCGCGCGGCTCGACGAGCGCCACGCCGCGAATTCTCGGCGCAAACAAAAAGACAGGCCTGCTGCGTCATGAAAGATAATACAAAAAACATGCTCATGGCTGCGGCGCTGTCGCTGATCTTCATCGGCCTGTGGGACTATTTCTACGCCTTCCCCGAAATGGAGCGGCAGCGGCAGGCGCAGATCGAACAGCAGCGCATGGCCAAGCTTCCGAAGCTCGGCGCGCCCGAGCAGGCCGGCGCCGTCGCGACGCCGCCGAAGCCGCTCACCCGCGCCGAGGCGCTGGCGTCGAGCCCGCGCGTTTCGATCGACACGCGCTCCATTTCCGGGTCGATCGCGCTCAAGGGCGGCCGCATAGACGACGTTTCGCTCAAGCACTATCACCAGACCGTCGACCCCTCGAGCCCGATCATCACGCTGCTCTCGCCGGAACACGGCCCCGAAGCCTATTACGCCGAACTCGGCTATCTGACCGGCGAGATCGAGAACGCGCCGGTTCTGCCGACGACCGAGACGCTGTGGACCGCCGACTCGGACAAGCTCACGCCCGGCGCGCCGGTGACGCTGACCTGGGACAATGGTCAGGGCCTCGTCTTCAAACGCGTGGTTTCGGTCGACGACGAATATCTCTTCACGGTCAAGGACAGCGTCGAGAACAAGTCCGGCAGGCCGGTTTCGCTCTATACCTTCCAGCGCGTCACCCGCATCGGCCACCCGCCGTCGGCGGGCTACGCCGCCCTGCATGAGGGTTTTGTCGGCACGATCGGCGACGTCAGCCAGGAAGTGACCTACGACAAGATCGAGAAGGAGCCGAACTTCACCAAGACCTTCAAGGGGGTCGGCGGCTGGGTCGGCTTCACCGACAAATATTGGGGCGCGGTGGTCGCGCCCGAGCAGACGACGGCCTTCGAGGCGCGCTACGTCGCCATGGGCGGCGGCGCGATCAAGACCTATCAGGCCGATACGATCAGCGAGCCCAAGGTCGTCGAGCCGGGAGCCATGGCCGACGCGACGTCATACGTCTTCGCGGGCGCCAAGGAGGTCGATCTTCTCAACGCCTACGCCGCCAATCCGGGCCTGAAGCGCTTCGGCTATCTCATCGACTGGGGCTGGTTCTACTTCATCACCCAGCCGATGTTCAAACTGATCGACTTCCTCTACAAGCTCTTCGGCAATTTCGGCGTCGCGATCCTGGCGGTCACGGTCATCGTGAAGCTCGCCTTCCTGCCGCTCGCCAACAAGAGCTATCAGTCGATCGCCAAGATGAAGGAGATTCAGCCCAAGATCAAAGAGCTGAAAGAAAAATACGGCGACGACAAGCACGGCTTCAACACGGCGCAGATGGAGCTCTACAAGCGGGAGAAGGTGAATCCCGCGAGCGGCTGCCTGCCGGTGCTGCTGCAGATCCCGGTCTTCTTCTCGCTCTATAAGGTGCTCGTGGTCACGATCGAGATGCGCCACGCGCCCTTCTTCGGCTGGATCAAGGACCTCTCCGCGCCGGACCCGACCAACGTCTTCAACCTCTTTGGCCTTATCCCGTGGGACCCGACCCATGTCATCTTCTTCGGGCCTTATCTGGCGCTCGGGCTCTGGCCGCTCGTCATGGGCGTGACCATGTGGCTGCAGATGAAGATGAATCCGGAGCCGACGGACGAGATCCAGAAAACCATGTTCGCCTGGATGCCGGTGATGTTCACCTTCACCATGGGCAGTTTCGCTTCGGGCCTCATCATCTACTGGTCGTGGAACAATCTGCTCTCCATCGTCCAGCAGGGCGTCATCATGAAGCGCGCGGGCGTGAAGTTCGAATTGTGGGACAATCTGCGCAAGTCGTTCGGGCTGGCTTGATGGCCGATGAGCGCCTCGGGGCGTAAGCAATCCCTCCCCTTTACGGGGAGGGTGGCCCCGCGAAAGCGGGGCCGGGTGGGGTAAGGGCTTCGTCATCGTTGCGGCCGGGAAGAACCCCACCCGGCGGCCTCTGGCCGCCGACCTCCCCGTAAAGGGGAGGTATGGCGCGCCCGACTACACAGATTGCGATGGAAGCGACCCGCTCGATGACCGATTTCCTCGAAGACGGCCGCCTCCTCTTCGCCGGCCCTTGCGAATTCATTTTCGCCAGCGCCAAGTCGAGCGATCTGCCGCCGCTGGGCCCGCCCGAGATCGCCTTCGCCGGCCGCTCCAATGTCGGCAAGTCCTCGCTCCTCAACGCGCTGACCAACCGCAAGACGCTCGCCCGCGTCTCCCATACGCCAGGTCGCACGCAGCAGCTCAATTTCTTCGCCCTCGGCGGACAGCCCGGTGCCGAGCGGCTGCGCCTCGTCGACATGCCCGGCTATGGCTACGCGGCCGTCGGCAAGGAGAAAGTCGCGAGCTGGGGCGTGCTGATGCACGACTATCTCAGGGGCCGCGCATCGCTCGCCCGCGCTTTCGTGCTGATCGACGGGCGCCGCGGCGTGAAGCCCGTCGACGAGGAGATGTTCGACCTGCTCGACCAGTCGGCGGTTTCCTATCAGATCGTGCTGACCAAGCATGACGAGCTGAAGGTCTCCGAGCGCGCGGGCGTCGCCGCCGCGACGCTGGCGGCGCTCGCGAAGCGCCCGGCGGCCTATCCGGAGATCATTTTCACCTCCTCCCAAACCGGGGAGGGGATTCCCGCGCTGCGCGCCGCCATCGCGCAGTTGCTGGCGGAACGAAACGCTTGAAAGCGACAGAAACTCCGGTCTAGGTGGGGGCGGCCCCTCAATGCCTTCCCGATCCTGAAGGAGCCCGCGCAGCGGGGTCTCAAAAGACGAGGAAGGCGCCCCGGCGTCGCCCTCCTATTCCAGGACGGTCGGCGGCGCCGCCTCCCCGGCATGAGGGCGTGGATAAAGCTTCTCGCCGCAAGGATTTGCCCGTGACCGACTCCGCCGAAAGCGCCCTCGCCTCCGCCCGCATCCTGATGCAGGCGCTACCGCATATGCTGCGTTACGACGAGGCGATCGTCGTCGTGAAATATGGCGGCCACGCCATGGGCGATGACGAAGTGGCGCGCAACTTCTCTCGCGACATGGTGCTGCTCGAGCAATCCGGCGTGAACCCTGTCGTTGTGCATGGCGGCGGCCCGCAGATCGGCTCCATGCTGAAACGGCTCGGCGTCGAATCGAGATTCGCGGATGGCCTGCGCGTCACGGATGGCGAGACGATGGGCATCGTCGAGATGGTTCTCGCCGGCTCCATCAACAAGCAGATCGTCGGCTATATCAATTCCGAGGGCGGCCGCGCCATCGGCCTCACCGGCAAGGACGGCCGCATGCTGACCGCCAAGAAGCTCGAGCGCCCGGACGGCGTCGATCTCGGCTATGTCGGCGAGCCCGACAAGGTCGACACGACGGTGCTCGATCAGGTGCTCGGCCGTGAGCTCATTCCCGTGCTGGCGCCCGTCGCGCAAGGGCCGGGCGGCGCGAGCTTCAACATCAACGCCGACACTTTCGCGGGCGCCATCGCCGGCGCTCTCGGCGCCAAGCGCCTGTTGTTTTTGACGGATGTGCCGGGCGTGCTCGACAAGAACAAGGAGCTCATCCGCGAGCTGAAGGTCTCCGACATTCCCGGCCTCATCGCGGACGGCACGATCACCGGCGGCATGATCCCGAAGGTCGAGACCTGCATGTATGCGATCGAGCGTGGCGTCGAAGGCGTCGTCATTCTCGACGGCAAGCTTCCGCACGCCGTGCTGATCGAATTGCTGACCGATCACGGCGCCGGCACGCTGATCACGAGGTAATCCTTCCCTCTCCCCGCAAGCGGGGCGAGGGCGAGGGGCGAGGGGATGAATTCAAATGCTGATCGCAGCATGAGAGGAATCGAGCGGCGTCCGTGACCAAAGCCTTGGCCCCTGACCCCAACCCTCTCCCCGCAGGCGGGGAGAGGGAGCTGCGCGGCCGCTTCTCTCACATCGACACATGGGTGTTCGATCTCGACAACACTCTTTACCCGCAGACATGCGATCTCTGGCCGAAGATCGACGCCCGCATCACGCTCTTCATGATGCGCCTCTTCGGCCTCGACGCCATCTCGCTGCGGGCGTTGCAGAAACATTATTACGAGCGTTACGGCACGACGCTGCGCGGGCTGATGACCGAGCATGGCGTCGACGCCGAACATTATCTCGACTATGTGCACGACATCGACCGTTCGTGCCTCGATCGCAACCATTCACTGGCCGAGGCGATTGCGGCGCTGCCCGGCCGCAAGCTGATTCTGACCAACGGCTCGCGCCACCACGCCGTCGCCACGGCGAAGCAGCTCGGCGTCGATCATCTCTTCGAGGACATCTTCGACATCATCGCCGCCGACTTCGTCGCCAAGCCGGAAGAAGCCGCTTATGAGCGTTTTTTCCGACATTTGAAGGTAGATCCGTCGCGCGCCGCTTTGTTCGAAGACCTTCCGCGCAATCTCGTCGTGCCGCATGCGCGCGGCATGACGACCGTGCTGGTGCTTCCCGGCGCCGGAGAAAATGTGGAGCGCGAAGCCTGGGAGATCGCGCGCGGCGACGAGCCCCATATCGACTTTGCGACGGATGATCTGGCGACGTTTCTCGAAAGCCTGACTTCTTGACGGATCGAGCGCTTTTCGGCTCCGCAAGATCGTCGACATGCGACTGACATGCGCGCCCGCTAGGACCCCACTCGATAATTTACCTGTGGGGGAAGAATGAAGACGCTTTTGCTTTCCGCGGCGATCGTCACTGCGGCGATATGTGGATCGGCGCCGGCCGGCGCGACGACCGTGGCGACGACGCCTTACGCGCCGAAAACAAAGACGACGATCGCCGTCATGGGCGACTGGCCGTACAACCAGCTGCTCATCGACAATGCGAATTTGCTGATCAACTCGGTCAACGCCGATCCGGACGTCAGCCTTCTCGTCCATGTCGGCGACATCCATTCCGGCAGCATGGCCTGCACCAGCGCCAATGTCCTGCCGCCGATCTCCTCGTCCGATCCCGGCTTCAATCAGAAGGTTTTCAGCTTCTTCCAGCGGTTCAGGACTCCGGTCGTCTACACGCCGGGCGACAATGAATGGACCGACTGTCACAAGAGCAAGGAGTTCAAGAGCGGCGCGCCGCTCAGCGAGATCGCCGCGGTTCGCTCGCTGTTTTTCGCCAAGCCCGGCCACACGCTGGGTCTGAACGAAATGCTCGTCAACACCCAGGCCGAGAAATTCGATCCGGCCTATCCGTCCGACGCGCAATTTGTCGAGAATGTGATCTGGTGGGACGCGCAGACTCTGTTCGTCACGGTGGACATGCCGGGCTCGAACAATGACACGCTGGCCTGGACGAACGGCTTCGAGAACGACGCCGCGCATCAGAAGGAAGTGATCGACCGCAACTTCGCGGCCGAGCGTTGGCTCAATGCGGCTTTCCAGATCGCGATCCGCGAGAACATGAAGGCGATCGTGATCGCCCTTCAGGCCGACATGTGGGACCCGGCGGCCGTGGCGCCCGGCGGCGACGGCCTGAACGGCTATTCCACCTTCGTGGCGGAGCTGGCGCGCCTTTGCCTGATCTATAACAAGCCGGTCCTGTTGCTCAACGGCGACTCGCATCTTTATGGGGCCGACAAGCCGCTCGCCGACCCGAACAGCCCCACCGGCCTCATCCACCATACGACCGCGGTTCCCAACCTGACCCGCATCACCGTGCAGGGCTCGACCAGCGCGCCGGCGGAATGGCTGAAGCTGACGATCGACGCTTCGGCCGCCTCGCCATTCAGCTGGATCAACGTTCCCTACTGCAAGGATCCGCTGACGAGTTGCAAATAACCATGAAAATCGGAGGCGCAGCTGCGCCTCCGATCCCACATCCCGGATCGATCCTCCGGCGGAGGGGACAGCGCGAGGTTGACTCCCCGCGCCACCCGCCTACAACCCGGCTCAGCCTTCACGCAGCACCGGGACATTCATGCCGCACACGGGACTCGAGACCCTCATCACGGCCGCCTTCGAGGATCGCGCCAATATCAATACCGACACGCAGGGCGACATTCGCCGCGCCGTCGAAAGCGCGCTGCGGCTTCTGGACACGGGCAAGCTGCGCGTCGCCGAGAAGATCGAGGGCAGGGACGGGCCGGACTCCTGGAAGGTCAATCAGTGGCTGAAGAAAGCCGTGCTCCTGTCCTTCCGGCTCAACGATATGACCGTGATCGCGGGCGGCCCGGGCGGGGCGACCTGGTGGGATAAGGTTCCCTCTAAATTTATGGGCTGGGGCGCGGGCGAGCATAGCGCCGCGGGCTTTCGCTCGGTTCCCGGCGCGATCGTGCGTCACTCCGCCTTCGTCGCGCCCGGCGCGATTCTCATGCCGTCCTTCATCAATCTCGGCGCCTATGTGGATGCGGGAACGATGGTCGACACCTGGGTGACGGTCGGCTCCTGCGCGCAGATCGGCAAGAATGTGCATCTTTCCGGCGGCGTCGGCATTGGCGGCGTGCTGGAGCCGCTGCAGGCCAATCCGACGATCATCGAGGATGACTGTTTCATCGGCGCGCGTTCCGAGATCGTGGAAGGCGTCGTCGTCGGCAAAGGCTCGGTCATTTCGATGGGCGTCTTCATCGGCGCCTCGACCAAGGTCGTCGATCGGCAGACCGGCAAGATTCACATGGGTTATGTGCCGCCTTACTCGGTGGTCGTCTCGGGCAATATCCCCGGCAAGGCGTTGCCGGGCGAGAATTGGGGGCCGTCTCTCTATTGCGCCGTGATCGTCAAGACGGTCGACGCGCAGACGCGCAGCAAGACGGGCATCAACGAGTTGCTGAGGGACTGATGGCCATAGACGCCGAGCGCATCCGCTTCCTCTACCGCACCGAGCAGGGCCGCATCGACCGCGCGACGTGGCGAAGAGGCGCCGGCGCGCTCGCCTGGGTCATCGCGCCTTTCGCGCTCATCTGGCTCTTTCTCTCGCCCTATACGGCGCATGATCTCGCCAGGGACCCCTTCTTCGTCCCGATGACGGCGGTCGCCTACGCCTTCGTTCTTCTCTATTCCTTCGTCATCCTGCTTGTGGCGGTCTGCTACGTGAACCTTTCGGCCAAGCGCTTCCGCGACATTGGCTGGGAATGGCCGGTCGCGCTCGCCGGCCTCGCGCCGCTCATAGCGCTGATCGACGGCGCGACGCGCTGGCTGCAGCCGCGCGTGGCGGAGGTCATGCCGATCTATTGGGTGTGGGGCGTGGACGCGGCGCTGGTCGGCGTGATCGGCTGGACGGTTTACGAGTTGGGGTTCAGGGAGAGCGGCAAGGTTTGAGCCTGCTTGACAATGGCGGTCGACAGGTCCGTCATTGCGAGGAGCGTTAGCTCCGAAGCAATCCAGGGCCATGATGCGGCTCTGGATGGCTTCGCTCCGCTCGCAATGACGGCGGCGCAGCGATCATCCGAAACTTCTCCTTACCTCCGCCAATGAAGTCACAGGCCAGTCTGCCGAAGGCGCTTTAACCATGTCGTTCTCTTCCGCCGTAACCCTCACGCGCGACCTCATCCGCTGCCCGTCCGTCACGCCCGCCGACGCCGGCGCGCTTGATGTCGTCGAGCGAACGCTGAAGGCCGTGGGCTTTACGACGCACCGGCTGCTTTTCACCGAGCCCGGCACGCCCGATGTGGACAATCTCTTCGCCACGATCGGAACCGGCGCGCCGCATCTTGTTTTCGCGGGCCATACGGACGTCGTGCCGACGGGGGACGTTGCGCGCTGGCGATGCGATCCTTTCGAGGCGGCGATTGCGGACGGCGTTCTCTACGGCCGCGGCGCGAGCGACATGAAGGGCGCCATCGGCGCCTTCATGGCGGCGGCGGCGGCTTATATCGGGCGCCACGGCGCGCCCAAGGGGACGCTCTCTTTCCTGATCACCGGCGACGAGGAAGGCCCTTCGATCAACGGCACGGTGAAGATGCTCGACTGGGCGCGCGCGCAAGGCGTGACATTCGATCACGGCATCGTCGGGGAACCGACCAATGTCGACGCGCTCGGCGACACGATCAAGATTGGGCGGCGCGGCTCGCTCAACGGCAGGATCCGCGTCCTCGGCAAACAGGGCCACGTCGCCTATCCGCACCGCGCGGCGAATCCCGTGCCCGTGATCGCGCGCATCGCGGCGGCGCTTTCATCCTATGAGTTCGATCGCGGCACGGCGCATTTCGATCGCACCAATCTCGAAGTCTCGTCGATCGACGTCGGCAATCCGGCCGTGAACGTCATCCCCGCCGAAGCGCGCGCGCAGTTCAACGTGCGCTTCAACGACGCCTGGACGCTCGAGACGCTGCGCGAGCGGATCGGCGAGATTGTGAGGGAGGCGGCGGGCGATGCGAAAGTGGAGCTGGAGTTTCCGCCGAGCAACGCTGTTTCTTTCTTGACGCAGCCGGGGGACTTCACCGCGCTCGTCGCCAACGCCGTGACGGAAGTGACCGGGCTGACGCCGGAGCTTTCGACGAGCGGCGGCACGTCGGATGCGCGCTTCATCACGCGCCATTGTCCCGTCGTCGAATTTGGGCTGACGAACGAAACGATCCACGCCGTGGACGAAAATGCGCGCGTCGCCGACATCGACGCGCTGGCGGCGGTGTATCTGAAGATCCTGGAGTCTTATTTCACGCGCTGACTCCCCTCGTCATTGCGAGCGCAGCGAAGCAATCCAGACAGGGATGAGACTCTGGATTGCTTCGCTGCGCTCGCAATGACGGGAGTCATTCCACGACGACCCTGACCGGCCGCGACCTCACCGGCGCCAGCGCCAGCCGCGCCTGTATGCGATGCGCGCCGGGCGTCATCGGCCAGAACACGGTTTCGTCGCCCTGAGCGACGGTGAAAGGCGCGCCGTCGACCACCCACACGATCTGCGCGTCCTTCCCGCCATTGACGAGCTTCAAGGCGAGCTTGTTGAGATGCTGCGGCTGTTCGGGATTGCGCCAGACATGCATATTGTGCTCGGGCGTGGCGATGACGAGCGGGCCAGCGACCGACGCGTCTTCGATCTGCGCGGAAACCGACGCCGGCGCAGGCGGCGCAATCTCGCCGGGTTTCACCCATTCGCGCAGGGTTTGTGCGCAATTTGGGCCCGCATCCGCGCGGCAGAGATCGATGGCGACGCGATCCGGCGGCGGCGCGAAGGACTCCAGCGCGATCTCGCCGGGCTTCGCCCCATGCAGCTTCACCATCAGCGCATGCGCAAGCCGCGCGGCGGAATTGGCGCCGGCGAGGCCGCGCATCGCGTTGGCGTCGCCGCGCCCGAGCCAGACGCCGACGATGAATTTGTGCGAGTAGGCGACGGTCCAGGCGTCGCGGTAATTTTGCGACGTGCCGGTCTTCACCGCGACCGCGAAAGGATATTCGAGCGGTCCGTAACGCGGGAAGGAGGGCAGGCGGGCCTGCGGATCCGCAAGAAAGGACGTGATCAGGCGCGCCGTATCGAGCGACATCACGCGGCGCGGCGCCTCATGCGTTTCGTCGCGCGCAAATGAGAGATCATGCATGAGGCCGTCATCCGCGAGCGCCGCATAGGCGCGCATCAGCTTTTCGAGCCGCGTCGGCAAGGCGCCGATCGCCATGGAGACGCCGAAGCTTTCAGGCGCCGCGTCGAGATCGTGCAGGCCGAGCTCGTGCAGGAAACTGAAATTCGCCTCCAGCCCCACCCGTCGCAGCAGATTGGTCGCCGGCACGTTTCGCGAATTGGCGAGCGCCTGTCGGGGCGTCATCGGTCCAAGATACAGTCCGTCCGCATTGGCGACGCCCGACGCGCCTTCGGGAATGTCGTCGAGGAGGTCCGTCGGCCTCAAGGCGCCGCGCTCCAGCGCGAGCGCATAGATGAAGGGCTTGAGCGTCGAGCCCGGCGAGCGCGAGACGCGCGTGAAATCGAAGGCGCCCGCGCGCGGATCATTGTAATCCGCCGAGCCGACATCCGCGATGATAGCGTTCGTTCCACGCGCCGCGACCATGACCGCGACCTGACGCGCGCCGGCGTTACGGAAGATGGAGAGGTAACGCCGCGCGAGTTGCGCCGCCTCGCGCTCGACGGCGAGGTCGATGGTCGCGTGAATGCGTTGATCGTAAATCGACGCAGGATGCAGCCGGCCCTCATGCGCAAGCCGCTCGTAACGCAGAGCGAGATGGAGCGTGTCCGGCCTGCGTTTGCCCTCGAAAGGCCTCATGGCCGAAAGCTCGCGCCGCGCCAGTTCGGCCTGCGTCGCGTCGAGCGCGCCTTCCTTTTCGAGCTGCGCGATCGCGTAGAGCGCCCGCTCTTTTGCAAGCCGCAAGCCGCTCTCATGCGTGAGGTTCATGCGGCCCGGCGATTGCGGGATGGCGGCGAGCAGCGCGACCTGCGCCCAGGAGAGATCGTCGACAGGCTTGTCAAAATAAAAGCGCGCCGCATGCGCGATCCCGTGACTGCCGAGCCCGTAGGGCGCGAGCCGCAGATAATGCGAGAGCGTCGCCTCCTGGCCGTTGCGCGCGACAATGGCGAGGCCGGTCGCCGCCTCCCAAAATTTGTTGGCGTAGGTGCGCGGCGCCGGCGATTGCATGCGTGCGACCTGCATGGCGATGGTGGAGGCGCCCTCCACACGGCGGCGATGCGAGAAATTGTCCCAGAGCGCGCGCAAAACGGCGCGCGCGTCAATGCCGGGATGCGAATAGAAGCGCCGGTCTTCGAGAATGAGCGTCGCCGCCGCGACGCGTCCGGGTATGCGCTCGAGCGGCCAGAAGCCGTATTCGACGCGCTTCTCGCCTTTCGCGTCCCGGATCGCGCGGCCGATCTGCGAGAGAAAGGCGCCGTTGCGGTCATAGACGATTTGAGTCGCTTGCGGCGCGACGAACGCGGCGCCGCCTTCGGCCTCCTGCATGATCATGGTCCCGCCGCGCAGAGCCGTCAGGGCGACGGCGAGCGCGGCGAGAAGCGCGAGCCTGCTCATGGCTGTTTTGCGATCTCCACGCGCGCGCCCGCGCTCTGGCCCCGGACGCCTTTCTTGTACATCGTCTCGGCGAGCGCTGGCGGCTGCGTATATGATCCGGCCGTTTGCGCCTTCAAACGGAAGGCGAAGCGGTAATTGCCCTTCGGCAGCGAGTCGTAGGCATAGAGCACACGGTCGTCGCCATAGGAAACCCATGTCGGCGCAAGCGTTGGCGCGCTCGACGGTTGCGCTTCGGCAGGCGCCGTGGCGATGTTGGGGTTGAGCGGCTCGTAGCCCGCCGCGAGCGGCAGCGAGATCGCGACATAAGTGCGGTCTTCGGGATTCACGACTTCGGCCGTCTCCTCGATGACCTCGCCCTGATCGATCCGAAGCACGCCATCTGATGGATCGAGCTTTTGCGGCGCCTGTGCGCTCTTCACGCGCCAGCTTTGCCGCGTGATGGCGAAGCCCTCGCTCTCCGCCTTCGCCTTCGCGCCCGTCTCGACCGGCATATAGCTTGTCTCGACGAGCGCGACGAGCGGCGCGTTCGACGCATTGGCGATCGTCAGCGGCGCATCCTTGTCGGTCACATGCCGCGCCACGGGATTATTCGCGTCGATCGTGACATTTGACGGCGCGCCGCCTTGCGCGAAGGCGACGCTGATCGGCGTCACGGGACGGCGCCAGCCTTCGGCGAGCGCTTCGATCGCGCTGGCGTTGGCGTTGGTCGTGCCCCAGCCGTCGCCCTCGCCGAGCCGCAGCAACGCGTCGCGCAAAACGGGCGCGCGCGGATCGGAGGGCGCGGCGAGCGCCGCGGCGCGCAGCATCTCGGCGAGGCTGCGCGTCTCGGACGGCAGGACGAGATCGGACGCGCTTTCCGCGATCTGCCCCGCATAGACCTGCGCGCCGTTGCGGCTCGCGAACTTCACGCGGCCCCACATGGTCTCCATGAGGGAGGCGAGAATGCGCTGGTCGACATTCGGCATGCGCGAAGCCGCCGCCGTCATTTCCGCGACGCTCTCATTGGGCAGGAAATCCGCGCGGCGCGACAGCTCGGCGACATAGGATTCATCGAGCTTGCCGCCTTCCGCGAGCGCGGCGAGAGCGGCCACGCGCTCGCGCATTTCCTCGCCCGTGAGCAGGCGCGAATAGTCGGAGCGCAGCGACAGTTTCAGAATGTTGGCGAGGCGCTCCATCAGCGTCTTGTCGACGGGCTCGCCCGCGCGTTCGGCGCGCGCCAGAAAGGCGTAGGCCCAGGCGGTGAGCGAGACATTGCCGCGCGCGCGCGGCCAGAAGGCCACGAGCCCGTCGCTGTCGACCGACTGCTCGATCTGCATCGCGGCGCTCGTCACGCTCGACGAGACGCGATCCTGCAGGCCCGCCGCCGAGAGAATGGGCGAAAAGCCTTTCAGCGAGAGGCTCGCGCGGGCGAGGGCGAGGCGTTGTTCGGTGCAGCCATAAGGGTAATCGACGAGCATGTTGAGGCCGGCGACGAGCTTGACGAGCGCCGGATCGGCCGCGACGACGATATTGCGCGAGAAGGTCTTCGGCCGCGAAGCTTCGCCCGTCGCGGCGAGCGTCCTGGTTTCGCCCGGCGCGATTTCAACGACCTCATACTTTTTCGTCGGCTCGCGATCGGGCTTGACGGGCAAGTCGATCTCAACCGCGTCCCTGGCGCGGTCCGCGTCGCGATCAATGCGGAAATTGAGCTTCACGCCGTCTTCGAGCGATGCGGGCGCTTCAGCGCGCAGATCGACGCGGACAGGCTTGTTCTGCGCCCAGTCGATTTTATTGCTGGCGTCGCCTGCGAGTTTCAACGCGGGCGCGGCGATCGCCGCCTTGCCGGCGCCGCCGGGACCTTCGACGACCCGCGCCACGAGGCCGATGTCGAAAGCGTCGCCGGGGCGGATGAATCGCGGCAGAGCGGGCTGCGCGACGAGCTCCTGGCGGATGAGCATTTCGCTCCCCGCCGCGCCGAAGCGATCCGGCCCGCTTACGGCTTTGGCGCGCAGTTTGAAGACAGTGAGCGTATCGGGCAGCGCGACCTTGATCTTCGCGACGCCGTCGTCGCCGACTTTCACGTTCGGCAGATAGATCGGCACGGGCGTGAAATTTTTGCGCACGGAAATATTGTTTTCGGCGCCCCATTCCTGCAGATCGCCGTCTCCGCCCGCGATCTCTTCGAGCGGGATGACGCCGAAAGCCATGTTGCGCGTGTCGCGCGCCGCCATCTTCGTTTCGCGCGCCACGATGAAATCGGGCAGGGGATCGAGCGGACGCTCCTTGGCGAGCGAGAGCACGGCCTGATCGACCATCCAGAAAGTCGCTTCGCCCGCGACGGGCTTGCCCGTATCGTCAGTGAGCCTCAATGTCACCTCGACCTGCTGGCCGGGCCGCGCCTTGCCGGGCGCGTCGAGCTTCACATTCACGATGTTCTTCATCGGCGTCACCTCGATCCATTTGGTGGCGGCGATGGTGACAGGCTTGCCCTGATCGAAATTGGCGGAAGGCTGCGGCGCGCTGTCCTTCAGGCGCCCGCGCATCACGAGGAAGTGAACGGCGAGTTTCGGCGTCTGCTCCTTCTTCACCGGCAGCGCGAAGCGGCCGAAGCCATTGGCGATGTCGACGAAGCTGTAGTCATAGACGCCGTTCGGCTGCTCGACGATGGCGAGCGCGCGGGCGTTCTGGAAGGGGGACTGGATGACGAGCGTCGCGGTTTCGCCGGGCGCATATTTCTCCTTGTCGGCCGACACGGTCGCGGAGGCCGCCGGCGGCCGGGCGAAAGTGACAGGCGTGTCGCCGCCGACGAAGAAATCGACGCTCACCTGCTGACGGCGCTTCAATTTGTCATAGGCTTCGAGCTGCACGAGATAGACGCCCGCGTCTTTTGTCGTCAGCTCGATCTTCTGCGCCTCCTTCGCGCTCGTCACCTTGCGTTCGAATATGGTCTCGTCCTGCACCTGCGTGACATATTTCGCCGCGCCTTGCGCGAAATCGCTCGCCTGCAAGGTCGAGATCCAGTTGCGCTTGATGAGCCGCAGCGTCATCTCGACGCCTGCGATCGTCTCGCTTTTGCCGTCGACGGCGATGAGCTCCGGCGTCACGGCGCCGGGCTTTTCGACGTAACGCGGCGTCTTCACGCCGAGCACGAAAGGCGGCAGCGCGATGACGTTCTGCACATTGCGCACCTCGATCCCGTCATCGCCCGTCACCGTCGCCTCGATGGAGTAGCGGCGAGGCTGGGCGGTGGGTTCGATCGTCGTGTCGAAGGTCATGCGGGCGGCGCCGCCTGCGTCGGTGCGTGCGTCGCGCTCAAGGATGGCGGTCGATTTGAACTTGCCGTCGCCGGAGAAGCGCGCGTCGGTGGAGAAGAGGAAACCCTCGCGATTGGGCGGCGTGAAGACATGCGGGAATTGCGCCGCGCGCCATTTGATCGGACGATCCGCCGCGAGGCCGCCGGCGAAATATCGCGCAAGGAGATCGACGTCGAAGGTTCCGTCGAGCGCGACCGTCTGCGGCGCGTTGAGCGTGACTTCGAAAGTCGGCAGACGATAGGCTTCCTTCTTGAAGGAAAACTGGCCGCAGGAGGCGTCCGGCGCAGTCGCCTCGGCGCTTTCGCCATCCGCTCCTTCGTCATTCTCGTCTTTTTTGACGTTCTTCTTTGGCGTATCCGGTTCGAACTTCACTTGATAGTCGCCGGTCGCCGGCGTCTGCGCGTCGAATTTGTGATAGAAGCCGCCCGCCGCGTCGAGCTTAACCGGGATGCGCCATTCCTGATTGTTCGGGCCGGTGACGACGAGCGCGCCGCCGGTCTTTCTCAGCTTGAGCGCGCCGCCCTCATAGGTGCGCACATAGCCTTTGATATGGGCGGGCTCCTCCGGCCGGTAGATCGGCCGCTCGGAGAAGACATGGCAGAGCGTGCGCGGCTTCTCGGCGCGCGGCGAGTCGCTTTCCGTCACCCACGAAAGCCACTGCGCTTCGGGCTTCGACCAAAGCTCTTTCGAATATTCCGAAGGCGCGCTGTCAGGGTCGATCACGAGCGTGTCGAGTCCCTTGCTCACGACGACGCGGCGCAATTCGCCGTCGCCTCGTTTCGACGGCGTCCAGGAGAAGAAGCCGTTGGCGTCGGTCGTGCCTGTGGCGAGCGCGACGAATTTATCGTCCTTCACGCCTTCGACGCGGATCTGCGCGCCGGCGACAGGCTGCGCCGAGGCGAGCGAGGTGACGGCGAAGCGCACGCGCGTCGGCTCCTCGATGGCGGAGAGCGAGAGGTCCGTGATCTGCGCGCGCAGCCATTTGCGCTTGCCCTCGTCCACAGCGCGCAGGCCGACGAGATAAGTTCCTGGCTGCTCGCGGCCGGTGATGCGCGCGAAGTCTTCCTTCAGATCGACGCCGAATTTCGCGTCCGCGCCATTGCGCTTGATTGGAAGATCGACGAGGCGCGAGACGGCGGGCGAGCCGAGCGTCTTGATGCGCTCCTTGATGGCGTCGGCTTCGATATTGCCGCTCTCGCTCCAGCGTTTGGGCTCATTGCCCGGCAAGGGCGGCGCGTCGTCGTCCGCGGTCTCGACGCCCTTCTCCGGAAAGGGCCAGAAATCGCGCGCGAGCGGATCGATGGCGTGGATGCGGATGTCGGCGCGGTCATAGCCGCGTCCGCGCATCGGCAGGAGTTGCGCGCCGAAGCGCTCGACGACGCCATAGCCGGCGTCCCATTGCAGGGCGGGGTCGTCGCGCGTGAAAGCGAAGCGCTGCGTGAAGGCGGAGGCGAAGGCGCGTCCGCGCTTGTCCTTGAGGGCGCCCGGCGCGATGGAAAGCTCGTAGACTTTGTCCGAGAGAAATTTGCCGCTGATCTTGAGATGGCTGGAATCCGTTTCGACGGCGAGATCGTCGACCGGCGGCGTGATGCGCAGCGCCTCGCGCGCATGCAGAATGTCGAGCGCTTCCGGCTCCGCGTTCAGCGTGAACGTCAGGCGGCGCTTCGCGGTTGGAACATAGGTCGAGGCGGCCTCCTCGCCTTCTTCGCTGTCGCTCTCGGGCGCCGGCGCGTCGCCATTCGCCGCGCAGCGCAGCACGCCGCCCAGATTGTCGTCGCTCCAACCGCGTCCGCAGGTCGCCTCCGTCACCGCGAAAGGCAGGGCGGTGCGCACGCGCAATTCATATGTCTCGTCGTCCAGCCCCGGCTCGTCGGAAAGCTTGAGACGCAGAATGGCGACGCGGCCGTCGGCGATGCTGTCGCGCAGACGCAGCACATAGGTTTGCGCGCCGTCCGAGTCTTTTCCTTCCAGCGCGCGAATATCGTAAGCGGAGGCGCTCAGCGTCTGTCCGCCCTGCGGGGACAAGCCGGGCGCGGGGCGCAGCTCGACCGTCGCCAGCCGTGACAGCGCGGCCAGATCGACAGGCTGCGCGAAGGTGAGCGCGATCTGCGTGAGCTCCGGCGTCGGGTCCGCGCCGTCCGCGGGATTCGTTGAACTTGGCGTCGGCAGAAGCGCGACAAGCCTCCGCTCGGCGCCGCCGCTTTTCACCGTGACGCGCGACAAGGGCTTCCACGCCTCCGCGGGACGGAACTGCAGCGCGCGCGCGCCGATCCACCGCCATTCGCCGGCAGGTTGCGGCGCGATCGCGGCGTATTTCGCGGCGTTGTCCTCCGGGCCGCCATTCTTCGGGCCCGTATCGCCGGGAAAGAAAATGGTGAGCGGATCATAGGCGCGAAGGAAGCGATCCGGCGCGATGCGCGCGCCGTCCGCGCGTTGCGCCCGATCAAAGACGGGCGGCGCTTCGGCGCGCGCCGGCTGCGCGAAAGAGAGCGCGGCGCAGAGGCAGAGGAAAAGAGATTTGTTCATCGCTGCGACTTTCATGGCTAATCACTTGCTCTTTTTCATGCCGGCCTTGTCGAGGAGGTCGGCGACGACCTCCTCGGGCGGGCTCGCGGGCGGCGGCGACACGCCGACGATCGCCGCGCGTATGGTCGTCGCGGTCGCGTCAGCCGGGACGCGCGCTTCGAGGAAGTAGCGGCCGGGCGCGAGTTTCATCACCTGGCCGAGGCCTTCTCCAAGCGTTTTTCCGGAGGCGTCCAACAGGCGCGCGCTCACGCGGTCGGGCTCGGCGCGCACGCCGACGCCGATGTCGCCGTTGCGCTTCGTCTCGAAGGAGAAGAGCGCGCTGGCGCCGGGCGCGACGGCGATGGCGTCGTTCACGCCTTCATGGGCCTCGATCACTTTCTGCGCGGCGATGTCGAGCGCGCCCGAAAGCGCGCCGTCATGCGGCGCATAGATGTCGAGCGTGGCGTCGCCGGCCGCCATGTAATGGCGGAATTCGACGCCGGCCGGATAGGCGAAGGTTTCGCGCTTGCCGTTTTGCGTGAACGAGACGAGAGCGGGCGCGCCGCTCGACGCCGTCAACATGACCGGCGCGTCGCGTTTGACGGCGAAACGCATGGCCGCGCCTTCGAGCGCGACGCGTTGTGGCGCTGTCGCCGCGCGCGCGGCCGACTGCGGCCAGGGCGCGGCCCCGCCGCGTTCGATCCAGGCCGCGACGAGGCCGGGCTTGTAGTCGAGCGTCACGTCGCCGGGGCCGTCGAGCGTCAGGTCGCGGCCGCGTTGAATGCGTCCGCTCTGCGAGACGACGGTCGCGTCGGCGCCGAAGACGATCAGGCGATCGTCCTTCTGCGCGTCGATGGGCAAGGCGATCTGACCGGCGACGCCGAAGAAGCGCTTGAGCGCGGTCTTCGTCGTCAAGGCGAGCGGCGCATCCGTCGTCCGCGCAATGCGGGCGGGGAGGGGCGTTTCCGTCATATTGACGAGAAGCACGCGATCGCTTGCGCCGTTGAGGACGCGCGAGACGGCGGCGCCGTCGCCGAAGACGCCTTGCTTGTCGGTAAAGGCGGCGAGGCCGCCGGCGAGATCGAGCGCAAGCGGCGCGCCCGACTTTTCGAGATCGATCGGCAGGGCGCTCATCGGCAGAACAAGACCCGCGTAAAGCGCGCCGCCGCCGACCGCGGGACGCGTCTCGACGTCGATCGCGGAAAGCGTCGCGCGCATCGCGGCGGAGCCGTCGGCGTTCCACAATTGCGGCGCGGCGTCGCTGGCGAGCGCCAGCGCCGCGCCCTGCGCGACGCCCATGCCCTTGCCGGCGTCGATCGCCGGTTGCGCGAATGTCGAACGCGCAAGCCACAGCCGCGTCTTGCCGCGCGGCGCGCCGAGCGGCGGAAGAAAAGCGCGTTCGCCTTCGCCAATGTCGAGGGCGACCTCCTGGCCCAGCCATTCGAAGGCGGCGACATGCGCCTTCGCCTTGCAGTCGCGCGTGAGCAGCCAGAGCGCCTGAGCCTGCGGCGCGAGCGCGCCGGTGCGCGCGGGGCGCAGCAGGCGGCCGGGCGCGGAGCCGGCAAGGATCGCGTCCGCGCTCGTCAATTCGACCAGAGCGGCGTCGGGCGTTTCGACCTTCGCGACGCAGAGCTGCGATTTGGCGTCGACAGCGTCGAAAGAGACGTCGCCGGGACGGCGCGCGCGCTGTTCGAGCGCGCGGGCGCCGATGGTGACAGGCTCGCCGCCGCCATCGACCGACCAGACCGTCGCGCGCCATTCGCTTTTCTCATCCGCAGGCCATGCAGCGACAGGCGCAAGACCGCGCTCCGCGCCGACGACACGCCAGCGGTCGCCCTCGCGGCGTTCGATCGAAATGGCGACTTCGGCCACTGAGCGCGCAGTCACCATGGCGAGCGAGCCGGCAGGCGCTGCGGGAAGAGCGAAGCGTTGCGCATCAGCGCCTGCGACTGTCGTTTCGCCGTCGAGCGCAAGCGGCGCGCCGTCCTTTTCGGCGAGAAGGGCGAGACGCGTTTCGACGCCGCTTTCATCCTCATCGGCGTCCGCCGCCGCCTTGTCCGAAGCAGCCCCGTCTTCGCTGGCGGTCTCCTCGTTTGTTTCCTGTTCCGCCGACGCGTTTTCTTCTTCCTGCGCCGTGGGCGGATTGCGGGTCGCGCCGAGCTCCTCCAGCTCCAGACGATAGGCGCCGGCGGGCAGGCGACGCGAGAGCGCCACGTTCCAGTCATTCGCGCGCGGCTCCAGCCGTTCGACGACTTCTCCGGACGTCGTCTTCAGCGCGCCAATCGTTTCTCTGTCGCCGAAGGTCGAGAGATCGACCACGCTTTCTCTGGCGAGATTGAATTCGAGCGTCGCAGGCGGATCGATACGCTTTGGTGCGCCCGGCTGCAGCTGCGGGGACGCGAGCGCAATCTCGTAATCGAGACGGTCGTCATGCGAGAGGCTCCGCGCCTCCACGCGATAATCGCCCGCAGCAAGCTTGCCCTTGAAGGGCCGATCGCCGACGACCTTGCCGATCGCTTCGCCAGCGCCCTTCACAATGTCGCCGATCATGCCCTCGCCGATCGTGAGTTCGACGTCGGAGTCGCCTGCGAGCGTGAATCGCCAGATATCCGGCGCGCGCGGGGAGTCCTTGGCCTGCGGCTCGCGCCATTGCAGCTTTTGCGCTTTTTCGAAGGGTAAAGGATGCGGCCCGTGGCCCTCGAGCGGCGGTTTCGCCACGATCGGCCTGATGCGCGCGACCATGCGCGCCTCGGCGTCGGCGGGGCTCACGACGAGGCGATAGGCGCCGGGCTCGAAACGATGCGTCTCGCGCTTGAAGGCACCCGGCTTGGTCAGCGGCCAGCCTTCGGCGTCTTCGAGCCGCGCCTGCCAGTCGCCGGCGAGGCTCGCAAGTTCGATGCGATAATCGCCCGCGCGCGTGATCTCCACCGGCACGACGGCTCCCTTGCCCGGCGCGAGGGTGGCGCGCGCGTCGCCCTTGTCGGCGATCTTCGCCGTTTGAGTCAGCGTCGCCGGCGAGACGGCGAGGCCGAGATGACCTTCCGAATCTTTCGCCGTGACGCCGGCGCGATAGGTCCCGGCGCGCAGATAGGTCGTGACGAGCGCATTATTGCCGGGGCCGTTGGCTTCGCCCTCGCCAAGCCTCGGAGAAACGGCGGCGCCGACGCGCAGCGCCGTCTTCATGCGGCCGAGCGTCTCGATCCGGTAGAGGCCGCCTTGCGCGACGTCGAATGGCAGGCTTCGCGTCTCGTCGCGCTTCAGGTCGAAAAAAGCGGGACGGCCCGCGGTGGCGCGCGTCTTGCCGTTATCCTTGCCATCCGCAGTTTCGGGGGTCGCGACCAGCGTCTCCGGCAGACGGATCAGGCCGAGCGCGCGTTCTTTCTCGGGCGCGGCGATCTTTACGGTGACGAGGCGCTGATCGTTCTCCGTCTTCTCTTCGACGAAGACGAGAGCGACGTCCGCGCCGGTCGCGTCGCGCGCGACAATCTTGCCGTCCTTCGGAACGCGCAACGGGATCGTCAATTCCTGGCCGGGCGACTGATGCAGAGCGAGCGGCGCCTTGGCGAGGTCGGCGGGAAGCGCGACGACGCGTGGGCCGGTAAGAAGCTGCGACGCGGCGTTTGTGAGGATCAGATAGGAGCCGTTGGTTTCGAGCGTGCGCTGCCCGAAGGAGAGCGATGCGCGAGAGGGCGCTTGCGCCGGGGCGGGCGCCGCGAGGCCGGGCGGGCCGATCGTTACATCCACGACCCCGCCGGCGCCGTTCAGCGGCTCCAGCGTGACAAGGTAATAACCGGCGACGAGATCGAAGCGCGTCGCGTCCTTGCCGTCGGCGCGGGGCGCGAGATTGCCGAGCGCGGGCTCGACGGTCACGCGCAGCTTCACGCCTTTGGAGTCGATGGCGACAGGCCCGTCGCGCGTCGCCTCGAAAAGCAGGGACGCTGGGCCGAGCAGGTTGAATTTGCCGCGCCACGCCTTGCCGGCGCCGACGCGCGGCAGGTCGGAGGCCAGGACCTGCGTCTTGCCGTCTTTTTCAACACGCGCGAAGAGCGCGGTCAGAGGCGCCTCGTCGCCTCCTTCCCCAGCCACGTCGACCGAAACGAGATGCGGGCCGGAGGCTTCGAAGGTCTCGCGAGTCGACTGACGCAGGGCGCGAAGCGTGTAAGACTGGCCTTCAAAGCCCATCACTTCCACGCGCGCCGTCGCGGCTCCGTCGCCAGAGAGGCGCAGCGACGCGACGGGCGCGCGGCTGGATTTGCCGATCGACGCCACGTCGCGCGCAGTGCCGCGCTTGACGTCGAGCCGCGCGGGAGCCTGCTGAGGCAATTCGAGCCGGAAGGAGTCGTAGCTCGCCGGCGCCTCGTAGCGCGCCGCGCCGAAGGGGCCGATCACGCCTTCCGCCACGCCCGCCGCGAGGAGCGCGGGCTCCGCAAGACGCAGCATGAAGGGTTGCGCGCTCGCGCCGTCCGACCAGACGAGCTTCTCGCCGCCATAGGCCGTGACGACGTAGCGCCCCGCGGGCAGCTTGCCTTCCAGCCGCAGCCGGTTCATCGCGCGGCCGGGCCTGGTCTCGATCGTCGTGCGTTCGAAAGAGAGGTCCGCCAGCGCGCCGTCCGCCGCCCAGACGCGCAAATCCTGCAGCGCCCGGCCGACGGCTTCGATGAAGACGGGATTGTCGTTCGTCGCCTCCAGCGCGTAGGAGCGCTGCTGGAGGTCGCCCAACTCGCCGCTCGCGGCGACGCCCGGCGCGAGCGTCGGGCGCGCGGCTTCGATCTCCGTAAAGGGGTCGACGCTCACGCTCGCCTTGCCCTTCGCATCCTTAACTGCGCCGATGCGCAGCTTGTAGACGCCCTTGTCCAGGAGAGCGTCAATGCGCCCGTCTCGCAGGCCGGGGGCGCCCGAGGAGTCGAGCGGCCCGGCGATCATGTCGACAAGTTCGATGCGCGCGCCCGTCGGAGTCTTGGCGCGGACCGAATAGCGGCCGGTCGCCGGAATGGTCAGCAGGCTGGCGCCGTCCCGGTCGAGAGAAACTTCCTTCGGCGCAGCGGCGACCGCCACGGCCCTGGGCTTGACCTCGACGATCTGGTCCTTGACCGCATCCTTCGCTTTGGACGGGAAAATGGAAACGAAATAGGCCGCAGCGGCGGCCAGAAGTGAAAAGGCGATGCGCCGCATGATGCCACCGTAAAACGTTCGAGCGGCGCGCGGGCCGCCGGACCAGAATAGGATTCGTCTCGTGAGAAAGTCGAGCGCATCCGCCTCTTTGTGGCTTGCCGACATTTACGCGCTCCTCTACCGATTTGAGACAATCCGATTTTCCCTTAGATTGGGCTCAGCGGGAAGAATTTGCGATGGCGCACATTCCGGGCGCGGCCGGGGAGACGATATGCGGCGGTTCATTCGCGTTTTGACGACGGTTTTCATTCTTTTGGCGCCGATCGGCGGCGCGCTGGCGCAGATCGTGACGCTGCGCGAACCGGTTGATCTGCGGGCGAAGCCCGGCGCCCGGCGTCCGATCATCGTCACCGTCGCTCCGGGCGGCTCGGTCGAGGTCCTGAAGGACGGGCGCGAATGGGTTCTCGTCGGCTTCGAGGGCCGGCGCTTCTACGCCGCCGCCGCGCAACTCACGAACGCCACGCCGAGCGACGTCCCCTCGGTCGATCCGACCTGCGACTACGGCTATCCCTATTCCGGCAGCGGACAGCTCTTCATGCGTCCGCTCGCGCGATTGCGTCATAGTGAACCGCTGGGATTTTTTCTCGGCTATCACCGATTCTATCCCTGCTGAAGGCGCGCGTCGGCGCTTTGGAAAGCTGCGACATAATCGCGCGAAGACCTGTTTCCGCGCGTCGCTTCTTCGTCGCAAATCTTGGCGACGCGCACTCAAACGCAGGCGGCGCCTAGCGCGATCCGCGTTCCATTTATTTGATCTGTGACAATTGCGCGCAGAAACGCCGCAATGTCGGCTTTCTTGATTCCCGTCAAATTCCTGAGGTTGTTGCGCTGTACAATGCACAGCGTGTCTCAAGTCTGAGCGTAATGAGACTTTGTCACGCTTTTCTAGGCGTCGCCGAGAGTCTCGCATGCGCAAGAACGCCGCGGAAACCTCCAGAGGAAAATAGTCATGGAGCGCCCCCCTCTTATCGCGAAACAAATGACCTTTGGCGAGAAGTCGCTGAGCGCCATTTTCGTCGCCCTGGCGATCGCGACCGCCTTCATCGCGACCAGGGCCTATACCCCCGCTTACGCCTTTCACGCCGCGCTTTTCACGCTGGGCTCCATCGGCGCCGTCGTCGCGATCTTCCTGCGCTATCGCGCGCGAGACGCCGCGCCCGCCCCGCTGACGATCGACGGACGGCCCAACTATAATTACGGGCCGATCAAATTCGCGTCGATCGCCGCTTTGTTCTGGGGCGTCGCGGGCTTCGTCGTCGGCCTCTATATCGCGCTGGAGCTCGCTTATCCGGCGCTCAATTTCGATCTGCCCTGGATCAATTTCGGGCGCCTCCGTCCGCTGCATACGTCGGCGGTGATCTTCGCCTTCGGCGGCAATGTGCTGCTGGCGACGTCCTTCTACGTCATGCAGCGCACGAGCCGCGCCCGCATCGCGGGCGACCTCGCGCCGTGGTTCGTCATACTCGGCTACAACTTCTTCATTCTCATCGCGGGCACCGGCTATCTGCTCGGCGTCACGCGCGGGCATGAATATGCCGAGCCCGAATGGTATGCGATCCTCTGGCTCGTCATCGTGTGGGTGACGTATCTCCTCATCTATCTCTTCACGCTGGCGCGCCGGACGGAGCCGCATATCTATGTGGCGAACTGGTTCTATCTGTCCTTCATCGTGACGATCGCGGTGCTGGTGCTCGGCAACAACACCGAGATTCCGATCTCCATCTTCTCGCCGAAGTCGGTGATCGTCTGGGCCGGCGTGCAGGACGCCATGATCCAGTGGTGGTACGGCCATAACGCCGTGGGCTTCTTCCTGACCACCGGCTTCCTCGGCATCATGTATTACTTCATCCCCAAGCGCACGGGGCGGCCGATCTATTCCTACCGGCTTTCCATCGTGCATTTCTGGTCGCTGATCTTCCTCTATATCTGGGCCGGCCCGCATCACCTGCATTACACCGCGTTGCCCGATTGGGCGCAAACGCTCGGCATGGTGTTCTCGGTCGTGCTGTGGATGCCCTCATGGGGCGGCATGATCAACGGCCTGATGACGCTCTCGGGCGCCTGGGACAAGCTGCGGACGGACCCTGTCTTGCGCATGCTCGTCGTGTCGGTCGCCTTTTACGGCATGTCGACCTTCGAGGGCCCGCTGATGTCGGTGAAGGCGGTGAACTCGCTCTCCCACTATACCGATTGGGGCATCGGCCATGTGCATTCGGGCTCGCTCGGCTGGGTGGCTTTCGTCTCCTTCGGCGCGCTCTACTGCCTGATTCCCTGGGTGTTCAATCGCAAGCTCTATTCGCTGAAGCTGGTGAACTGGCACTTCTGGATTTCGACGATCGGCATCGTCTTCTACATCACCTCGATGTGGGTCGCCGGCATCATGCAAGGCCTCATGTGGCGCGCCTACACGCCGCAGGGCTTCCTCGAATATTCCTTCGTGGAGACGACCGAGGCGCTGCATCCTGAATATGTGATCCGCGCCATCGGCGGCGGGCTCTTCGTCATCGGCGCGCTGATCATGGTCTACAACATCTGGCGGACCCTGGCCTCGCCCGCGCTCGAACCCGCGCAGGACGTCGCCGCGTCGCCCATGCCCGCCGAGTGAGGACAAGAAGATGACTCAATCGACCGAACACGCCTCTCCCGGGGGCTTCCACAAATTCTTCGAAACCAACTCAATCATCCTCATCGTCGGCATTCTGCTGATGGTGTCGGTGGGCGGCATCGTCGAGATCGTCCCGCTCTTCTATTTGAAGAATACGATCGAGAAGGTGGAGGGCGTGCGTCCCTATTCGCCGCTGGAGCTTGCGGGCTACAATATCTATGTCCGCGAAGGCTGCTACACCTGCCATTCGCAGATGATCCGTCCGCTGCGCGACGAAGTGGAGCGCTACGGTCACTACTCGCTCGCGGCCGAGAGCATGTACGACCATCCGTTCCAATGGGGCTCCAAGCGCACGGGGCCTGACCTTGCGCGGGTCGGCGGCAAATATTCCAACGACTGGCAGCGCGATCATCTGCGCAATCCGCGCGCGGTTGTGCCGCCTTCCATCATGCCGGGCTATCCGTTCCTCGCGCAGACGCCGCTCAAGGCCGAGCATGTGGAGGAGCAGATGCGGACGCTGCGCATCGTCGGCGTGCCTTACACCGACGAACAGTTGGAAAGCGCGCAGGCCGATCTCGTCGCGCAGGCCTCGCCCGACGCGCCGGGCGGCGCGGAGATGCAGAAGCGATATCCGAATGCGGTCTCCGCCGACTCGCCGTCCAAATCCGGCGTGACGGAGGAGGACGCGCTCGTCGCCTATCTTCAGCACCTCGGCGTCTCCGTGGATTTCAAGATCTACGACGACAAGGCCAACATCAGGTGACCTCATGAACCCTCGAGCGGTCGAAGCGGCTTCCGTCTATGAAAGCTGGCGATCTTTCGCCGGTTTCTGGGGACTGATCTTCTTCGGCCTGATCTTCCTTGGCGTCGTCGCTTACGTCTTCTGGCCGTCGCGCCGGAAGCAATTCGAACAGGACGCCCAAATTCCCTTCCGAGAGGATGACGACGATGTCTGACGACACGTTCGACAAAGGCAAAGCGAGAATCGACCCGGTGAGCGGCGTGCCGACCACGGGCCATGAATGGGATGGCATCGAGGAGCTGAACACGCCGCTGCCGCGCTGGTGGGTGTGGACGTTCTGGCTCACGGTGATCTGGGGCGTCGGCTACACGATCGCGTATCCGGCCTGGCCGACGGCCGGCGGCGGAACGCAGGGCCTCTTCGCCTGGAACTCACGCACGCAGGTTGCGAGCGAAGTCGCGGATCTGCAGACGACGCGCGGCCCCGTGCTCGACAAGATCAAGGCCGCGCCGCTCGACATGATCGAGTCCGATCCGCAACTTCTCGCGGCGGCGCGCATGGTGGGCAAGGTCGCTTTCGCGACGAATTGCGCGTCCTGCCACGGCGCGGGCGGGCAGGGCGCCAGGGGCTACGCCAATCTCAACGACGACGACTGGATCTGGGGCGGCAAGCTCGCCGACATCAGGCAGACGATCGAGCATGGCGTGCGTTGGGACGCCGACAAGGCGACCCACGCCTCCGCCATGCCGGCCTTCGGCCGCGACGGCGTTCTGACGCCCGAGCAAATCTCGATCGTCGCCGATCATGTGCGCACCTATGCCGAGACGCCCGATTCCGACGCGCCGACGCCGGAAGGCGAGAAGCTTTACGCCGAGAATTGCGCGGCGTGTCACGGCGTCGAGGGCAAGGGCAATCCCGAGATGGGCGCGCCCGCGCTTTACGATCAGGTGTGGCTCTACGGCTCCGACAAGCCGAGCGTCGTCGCGCGCATCGTCAATGGCGGCGGCGCCGTCATGCCGGCATGGAAGGACAGGCTCGACGACACGACGATCAAGGCGCTCGCCGTCTATGTGCATTCGCTGGGCGGCGGGCAGTAAGCGACAAAGTCGCTTTCTCCTTCTCCCGCTTGCGGGAGAAGGTGTCGCGCCGAAGGCGTGACGGATGAGGGCGACCCTCACCCGACCCCCGCTGACGCGGGGGCCACCCTCTCCCGCGAGCGGGAGAGGGAGTCGCGCCCGATGATGCGCAAAGCAGGAAACGAGTTCGTCAGATGTCCAGCGCAGACGCCCAACACCAGCTTCTCGACGAACCCTTCGTCGAAGCCGCGCACAAGGTCTACAATAAAAAGGTCGACGGACAATTCCGCCGGATCAAATGGGGCATTCAATTCGCGACGCTCGCGATCTACTATTTCCTGCCCTTCGTGCGCTGGCATCGCGGCCCCGACGCGCCGAGCCAGGCCGTGCTCGTCGATTTCCCGCATCGGCGCTTCTACTTCTTCTTCATCGAGATCTGGCCGCAGGAGGTCTATTACGTCACCGGCCTGCTGATCCTCGCGGCGCTCATATTGTTTCTGATGAACGCCGTCGCGGGCCGCATCTGGTGCGGCTATATGTGTCCGCAGACCGTGTGGACCGATTTCTACATGACCGCCGAGCGCTGGATCGAAGGTGACGCCCGCGACCGCATGAAGCTCGACGAAGGCCCCTGGACGGCCGGCAAGATCCGCAAGAAGCTCGCCAAGCATTTCGTCTGGATCCTCATCGCGTGGTGGACGGGCGGCGCCTGGGTGCTCTATTTCGGCGACGCGCCGACGCTGGTTTACGACCTCGCGACCTTTCAGCCCGGAGTCGGCCAGGCCTATCTCTGGATCGGCATTCTCACCTTCACCACTTACGTCTTCGCCGGCGTGATGCGCGAGAAGCTTTGCCTGCACGCCTGCCCGTGGCCGCGCATCCAGGCGGCGCTCACCGACGAATATGCGCTGAACGTCACCTATCGCCGCGACCGCGGCGAGCCGCGCATGTCCTTAAAGCAGGCGACGGCCGCGCGCGCCGCCAATCTCCCTTCGGGCGATTGCGTCGATTGCGGCCAATGCGTCGCGGTGTGTCCAACGGGCGTCGACATCCGTAAAGGCGCGCAGCTCGGCTGCATCCAGTGCGGCCTCTGCATCGACGCGTGCGACGGCGTCATGGAGAAGATCCATCGTCCGACGCGTCTGATCGCCTACGACACCGAGATGAATCTCAAGCGGCGGGCCTGCGGCGAGGAGCCGATCTACAAGACGTTCCGCGTCCGGACCGTGTTCTACGCCGCGCTCATTCTCGCCATTGGCGGCTTCATGTCGATTACGCTCGCGACGCGCGGCGACATGTATATGAACGTGCTGCACGACCGCAATCCGCTGACCGTGCGCCTCAAGGACGGCGGCGCGCGCAACGGCTATACGATCCGCTTCGCCAACAAGAAGCCGGAGACCCGGCGTTTCGTCATTGACGCATCGGGCCTAGCGGGCGCGCAGACCGAGGTTGTGGGCGTCGCGCCGGACAGCAAGGGCAAGGTCGTGATCGAGGTCGGGCCGGATCAAACGCGCGAAGCGCGCGTTCTCCTCTCGACCCGCGGCGCGGCCTCCAGCAAGGGGCAGGCCCCCGTTCTCTTCACCGCGACCGACGCCGAGACGGGCGCGTCGGTCGTCGTGAAGGACGTCTTCATCTGGCCGTGAGGGCAACACATGAGCATGTTCATGAGCACGCGCAAACCTCTGCCGGAAAGCGAGCGCTTCTCCGACTATCAAGCGGGCGGCAAGCCGCTCAACGGCTGGAAGGTGCTGGCGATGATGGTCGGCTTCTTCCTCTGCGTCGGCGCCGTCAACGGCGTGATGATCTATAAGGCCGTCAAAACTTTCTCGGGCGAAGTCACGCCACATCCCTACGAGAAGGGGCTCGCCTATAATCAGGATATTGCGCGCGCGCGCGAACAGGCGGCGCGCGACTGGAGGGTCGAGGCGCGCGTGACGCGCCTGCCGACCGGCGAAACGGAATTCCGGGTGACGGCGCGCGACGCCGACGGCGTGGAGATCACGGGCGTCGAAATGAGCGGGCTGCTCGCCGCGCCGGCCGACCTCTCCAAGGATCTGCGCGTGACGCTCGTCGAGACCGCGCCGGGGCGGTTCTCCGGCAAGGTGAAGGCGCCCGCCGGCCAGCGCGATCTCGTTCTCACCGCTTCGCGCGGGGGCGAAGAAGTGTTCCGATCGCGCAGTCGCATCGAGGTTGAATGAAGGGCGGCGCTCGAGCGGGGGCGCACAATCCCTTCCCGTGAAGGGGAGGGGCGTTTACGGCTCATCGGCAGATGGCCGATTATCGCGACAGAGGCGTTAAAAAGGGAACGCGCATGACCGCCGCTTTCGATTTCGGATCGCTCGTGACGCACGGCAAAGACGGCGCCTGTCGCTTCGAGGCGGCCGTCGACGGCATGACCTGCGCCGCCTGCATTGGCGAAATCGAGCAGGGTCTCGCCGATTTGCCCGGCCTCGACCATGCGCGGGTCAATTACGCCGACAGACGCCTGGCGCTCGAATGGCGCGACGCGCGCTTCGACCTCGCCGCCGCTTTCGAGCGCCTGCGCCGCATGGGCTATACGCTTCATCCTTTCGAACTCGCGGAGAGCGAGCGCGCGGAGATCGAGACGTCGCGCTGGCTGCTGCGCTGCCTCGCCATCGCCGGTTTTGCGGCGATGAACATCATGCTGCTGTCCGTCGGCGTCTGGGTCGGCGAGGGCGGCGGCGACATCGATCCGGCGACGCGCGATCTGTTTCACGGCGTCTCCGCGCTCATCGCGCTGCCGGCCGCGGCCTTTGCGGGCCAGCCATTCTTCAAGAGCGCCTTTGCGGCGCTGCGCGCCGGGCGACTGAACATGGACGTGCCGATCTCGCTCGGCGTGCTGCTCGCGCTCGCAATGTCGGTCTATGAGACGCTGACGCATGCCGAGCACGCTTATTTCGACAGCGCGACCATGCTCCTGTCCTTCCTGCTGCTCGGCCGCTTTCTCGATCACGCCATGCGCCGCAAGACGCGCGCGGTCGCGGCCAATCTCGCGGCGTTGCGCGCGCCGCTCGCCTGCCGCCTGTCGCCTGACGGCGGCGAGACTCTCGCGCCGCTCGCCAAAATCGCGCCCGGCGACATTGTGCTCGTGCGGCCCGGCGAACGTTTGCCCGTCGACGGCGTCGTCGCGACGGGCGCCTCGCAGCTCGACGAAAGCCTCGTTACGGGCGAGACGCGGCGGCGCGCCGTCGCCGCTGGCGCGCAGGTCTATGCCGGGAGCCTGAATTACGACGGCGCGCTCACGATCCGCGTCGAGGCCGCCAATGGCGCGACGCTGCTCGACGACATTGAGCGCCTCCTGGAAAAGGCGACGAACGCGCGCTCGCGCTATGTGCGCCTCGCGGATCGCGTCTCGCGGCTCTATGCGCCCATGGTGCATCTTGCGGCGCTCGTCACCGCGCTTTTCTGGATGTGGCGCGGCGCGAGCCTGCACGACGCGCTGATCACGGCGATCTGCGTGCTCATCATCACCTGCCCCTGCGCGCTGGCGCTGGCCGTCCCCGCCGTGCAGGTCGTGGCGAGCGGCGCGCTCTTTCGCGCAGGCGTCTTGCTCAACAGCGCCGACGCCATCGAGCGTCTGGCGGAAGCCGATACGATCGTCTTCGACAAGACGGGCACCTTGACCGCCCCCGAGCCGCGCGTCGTCAATGCTGCGGAGATTGACGCGAAGGTGATGGACATCGCGGCGCGGCTCGCCCGCGCCAGCAGCCATCCGCTCGCGCGCGCCGTGGCGCAGCAGCGTCCGCATGCGGCGGCGCTGGAGGCGCGCGAGGACCATGGCCTCGGCGTCGCGGCCATGGTCGAGGGCGTCGAAGCGCGGCTCGGCGCCGCGCGCTTCTGCGGTCTCGAGCGACAGGCCGCCGAATTTGGCGCATTCGACGCGGAGGTCTCGCTCGTCGCTTTCCGGCATGGCGATGCGACCGCGCTCTTTAAGGTGCGCCAGACTTTGCGCAGCGATGCGGTCGAAACGATCGCGGAACTGAAGGCGCGCGGCTTCGCGATCGAAATACTCTCGGGCGACCGCGTCGAGGCGGTCGAACGGGTCGCCGCCGCGCTTCGTGTCGAGCAATGGTCCGGCGGCTTGAAACCGGCGGAGAAAGTCGCGCGACTCGACGCTTTGCGCGCCGAGGGCCGGAAGGTTCTGATGGTCGGCGACGGACTCAACGACGCGCCCGCGCTCGCTTCGGCCCATGTTTCGATTTCGCCGATCGACGCGACGCAGATCACGCAAGCCGCCGCCGACGCCGTCTTTCTCGGCGAGCGCCTCGCGCCGGTCGTCACGACGCTCGATCTCGCCCGCAAATCGCGCGCGCTGATGCGCGAAAATCTGGCGCTGTCGGTGATCTACAACGTCTTCGCCGTGCCGCTCGCCATGGCGGGCTGGCTCACGCCGCTGATCGCGGCGGCGGCGATGTCGGGATCGTCGATTCTCGTGACGTTGAACGCCTTGCGCGCCGGGCGCGCGCCGACGGCGAAGGCCGATCCTCACGCGGCCGCCCCACCGCCGCCGTCTCTTTACGGGAGGGGCGAGCCCCCTGAACTGGAGGCCGCGGAATGACCGTCCTTCTGTTCCTCATCCCGCTGGCGCTGCTTCTCGGGCTCGGCGCGCTCGCCGCATTCCTCTGGTCGCTCAAAAGCGGCCAGTTCGAGGATCTCGACGGCGCCGCGCATCGCGTGCTCATGGATGACGATGTGGAGAAAGATAAGTGAGCCTTGGGACGGAGCGTGGATTTGCGGACCTGCTGGCGAAAGGCGCGTCGCGGGATGACGGCGTCGATATGCGCGCCGGTCAGATCGTCTGCGCCTGTCCCGCCTCGCTTCCGCGCGCCGGCGTCACCGACAATCGCCTGACGCTCGCTATGGGCTTTGGCCTCGCCGTACTGGCGCAGGCGCTCGCGCTCACCGTGTTGCCGGAGGAGAGCCGCCTGTTGGCGCCGACGATCGAGCGCGTCGGTTGGCCATTCGCGCTGCTGCTCGTCGGGGCGGCGCTGGCGAGCTTTCCGGCGGCGCTGCTCGTCGATGGTTTCGGACGGCGCGCGGCCTTCGGGCTCGGCGCGTCGCTCGGCGCGGCGGGCGGCGCGCTGGCGGCGTTCTCCATTGCAAAAGCCAATTTTTTCGGCCTCTGTCTCGGCGCTTTCTGGCTCGGCCTCGCGCAGGGCTTTGCGCTGTTCTATCGCCATATCGCCGCACAGAGCGCGCCGCGCGACGGGCTCGTGGTCCTCGCCGGCGGCGCGGGCGCGGCGCTGTTCGCGCCTTTCTTGGTCTCTCTCGCCGCGACGCCGGGCGCGACGCTTCTTCTCGCTTCCGGCCTTCATATCGGCGCGCTCGCGCTCTCCATTCGCATGCCGCATATGATCGCGGGCGCGGCCATCGCTAATAAATGTCGCGTCGACGCGCGCTTTCTTCTCGCCACGACGGCTGGCGCGATCGCCTGGTCCGTCATGTCGGCCGGCATGCTGCACGGGCCGCTGACTCTCGCCGTCTGCGCGGCGACGCCCGCCTTCATCGGCGGCGCCATGGGTTGGCATCTCTTGTCGATGTATGGACCGTCCGCGCTCGCCGCGCGCAGGCCGGAGCTTTTTCCGCCGACAGCCGCATTGGGCGCGGGCCTCGCCGTCTTGGCCGCCGGATGGACGGCGGTTCACTCAGGCGCGTCGGTTGCGGGCGTCGCCGCCGGTTTGATCGCGATCGGCGTCGGCTGGGGCGTCGTCAATATCGGCGCGCTGCGGCTGCTCCATGAGGGCGCGCGCCCATCGCGCGCGGCCCTCGCTTTTCACGATCTCTGCCTGCTCGGCGCGGCCGCGGCCGGAGCGCTGATCGCCTGATCATTTGTCGTGGTGGTGGTCCTCCGGCACGGGCGTGATCGAGCCCTTGCCTTCCGGCAGCGTCGCCGGGAGCAGTTCGAAATTCAGCAGCACGACGGGCGCGGAGCCGACGACGCTCGATTCATGGGTCACGGCGCCTGTCTCGGTGAAGCAATCGCCGGCTTTGTAGATCGTCGTCTTTCCCTCGATCTCATATTTCATCTCGCCCGACTGCATGCAGCGCAGGCCGGGGCCGAGATGGTGATGCGCATGCATGTAGCCGCCCGGGTCCATGGTCACCTCCGTGACGCGGATGCGGTATTTGCCGTTGAGCTCCGAGAGATGGCCGAGCTCCGCGAGTTCGGCTTTCACCTTGGCGTGAAAGCCCTTGAGGTCGACGCCGTCCGAGCGGGCGGCGGTCGCGGCGAAAAGCAAGAGCGAGGCGGTGGCGGCGTGAAGCAGGCGCATGTCGTTTCCCCTTGATCAATGCCGCGCAATTTATCTCGCCGCCGCCAGGGGACGGAAGCGACCTTGTCACGCCCGCGCAGGAGAAAGCCCATGGGGCCCAGCCGACCAAGGCGGCCGCGTAGACAAAGGGGGTGATGAAGTCGCCGCGAGCGCCAGGGAAATCAGGCCTTTCCCGTTTTCCGGGAAGTCGAGAACCGCTACCCGACCGCCGGAGAGGCGGCGGCGCGCGCATCCGGGCCCCAAACGCCCCCTTCACTCTCGCGCTTTGCTGCCCTAAGAGAGGCGCCATGCGCGATACGCCCCAGCCAACCCTCGCCGTCGATCTCGCCGAATTGCGCGGCGAGATCGACCGCATCGATCTCGACATGCACCGTCTGCTGATGCAGCGCGGCGAGATCATCGACCGGCTGATCGCGGTCAAGCGGGCGCAGGGCGGCGGTTGCGCCTTCCGGCCGGACCGCGAGGCGCAGATGATGCGCGCGCTGGTCGAACGCCATAGCGGCCTGCTGCCCGTCGACGCCGTCGAGGGCGTCTGGCGCGTCATCGTCTCGACCTTCACCTATGTGCAGGCGAATTACTCGGTCCATGCCGACGATTCCGGCGGCGACGCGCAGATGCGCGACAGCGCGCGGTTTCATTTCGGCTTCACCGTGCCTTACGTTCCGCATCACGGCGCCGGCGCGGTGATCGACGCGGTCGCGGGGTCTCGCGGCGATCTCGGCATGTTGCGCGCGACGGGGGCGCTCGCCGACGGCGCATGGTGGGTGCGTCTCATCGGCGAAAGCGCGCCCAAGATCATCGCGCGGCTGCCCTTCGTCGAGCGGCCGGATCATCCGGCGGGACTGCCGGTCTTCATCGTCGCGCGCCCCGCGGCCGACGCGGCCTCGCGCGACATCATGCTCTATGCGATCAACCTGCCGCGATGGTCGCATTCGATTCCCGCCGTCGTCTCGGGGCTGGAGGGCGAAATCCTCGCCAGCGCGCCCCATGCGGGCGGTCTGTCCCTGATGGTCGCCGCGCCCGGCCGCACGGAGGCCGCGCGTTTCGCGCAGGAGCTGACGGCGGCGGGCGTCACGGACGCCAGGGTGGAGCCGATCGGCAGCCATGCCGAACGCTACCAACTCACCGAAGCGCGCAGCGGCGTCTTTGCGCCGAGGAGCTAAGATAGAATGATGCGTCCCGTTCCCCGCCCCGGCTTGCTGGCGATCGACGCCTATGTTCCCGGTAAGAGCGCCGCGCCCGGCTCCGGCCGCGTTTACAAGCTTTCGGCCAATGAGACGCCGCTCGGCCCGTCGCCCGCCGCCATTGAGGCGCTGCGCGACATGGCGCATGAAATCGCCATCTATCCCGAGGGCTCCTCGCGCAAACTGCGCGAGGCGATCGGCGCGCGCCACGGGCTCGATCCGGCGCGGATCATCATGGGCGCGGGGTCCGACAATATTCTGGAGTTGCTCGCGCTCGCCTATATCGGCCCGGGCGACGAAGCGATCTACAGCCAATACGGCTTCCTCGAATATAAGATCGTGACGCTCGCCGCCGGCGGCGTTCCGGTCGTCGCGCCCGAGACGAATTACATTGCGAGCGTCGACGCGCTGCTGGCCTGCGTTACGGAGAAGACGAAGATCGTTTTCCTCGCCAATCCGAACAACCCAACGGGCAGCTATCTGCCAGCCGCCGAAGTCGCGCGGCTCGCCGGGAGCCTGCCGCCGCAGACTCTGCTCGTGCTCGACGCCGCCTATGCGGAATATGTGACCAATGCGGATTATGAAGCTGGCGTCGCGCTTGTCGATGCGCACGACAATGTGGTGATGACGCGCACCTTCTCGAAGATCTACGGGCTTGCGGGGCTGCGTCTCGGTTGGGGATATGGGCCCGCGCATGTCATCGACGCGCTGAATCGCATCCGCTCGCCCTTCAACGTGTCGAGCGCGGCCTCCGCCGCCGGAATCGCCGCGATCGACGACGCAGCGCATGTTCAAGCGGCGATCGCGCATAATTCGAAATGGCTGCCTTGGCTGGCGCGCGAGATATCGGCCTTGGGGCTGGACGTGCTGCCGAGCGTCGCGAATTTCATCGCGATTCGTTTCCCGACGACGCCCGGCCGCACGGCGGCGGACGCAGACCGTTTCCTCACCGCGCGCGGCCTCGTGCTGCGCGCCGTCGGCGCCTATGGCATGGGCGAGTTCCTGCGCCTCACGATCGGTCCTCAAGAGGCGAACGAAGCCGTCGTCGCGGCGCTCGCGGAATTCATGCAGGAAGCGAAAGCCGTCGCGAATGGCTGAACCGATCGTCCAACGGGTCGCGCTGGTCGGCGCGGGCCTCATCGGCTCGTCCATCGCCCGCGCCGCGCGGGAATATGGCGCCGCGCGCGAGATTGCGATCCTCGACGCCTCCGACGCGGTGATGGCGCGGGTGCGCGAAATCGGCATTGCGGACGAAGCGAGCGGCGATCCCGCAAAGGCGTTGGCGGGCGCCGATCTCGTCATCATCTGCACGCCTGTCGGCGTCTGCGAAACCGTCGCGCAATCGATCGCGCCATTTCTCGAGACGGGCGCAATTCTCTCAGATGTCGGCTCGGTGAAGAGCGCCGTCGTCGCGCAGGTTGCGCCGCATGTGCCGGAGGGCGTGCATTTCATCCCCGCGCATCCCATCGCGGGCACGGAATTTTCCGGCCCCGACGCCGGCTTTGCGACGCTTTTTCAAAACCGTTGGTGTCTCTTGACGCCACCCGAAGACGCGGATGCGGCGGCGGTCGAGACGCTCGGCGCGTTCTGGACGCGCATTGGCGCGAAGGTCGAAGCGATGAGCGCCGATCACCATGACAAGGTGCTGGCGCTCACAAGTCATCTGCCGCATCTCATCGCCTATAACATCGTCGGCACGGC
This sequence comes from Methylocystis parvus OBBP, assembly GCF_027571405.1. Taxonomy (GTDB): domain Bacteria; phylum Pseudomonadota; class Alphaproteobacteria; order Rhizobiales; family Beijerinckiaceae; genus Methylocystis; species Methylocystis parva. The sequence goes on along the minus strand of NZ_CP092968.1, from coordinate 1,467,064 downwards.
CGAGGATTTCGGCGAGCAGACCCGATCCGAAGTCATCAAATTCTCGGCCTCGGGGTTTCGCGACTTCACGCGCATCGCCGCCTCCGACCCCACAATGTGGCGCGACATTTTCCTCAATAATCGTGAGGCGGTGCTCGAAATGCTCGGCCGCTTCAACGAGGATCTGAGCGCGCTGCAGCGCATGATCCGCCGCGGCGACGGGCAAGGGCTTTTCGACTTCTTCGCCCGCACGCGCGCCATCAGGCGCTCAATCGTTGAGCAGGGGCAGGATACGGCCGCGCCGGATTTCGGCCGCCGGGACAAATCCGCTTAGCGACGCTCTCCAGAACAGGATGCGATTTCTTGCCGGCGCGCCGTTTCGCGCGGAACGGCTCCCGCCCGCTGGAACAATTTGACTCCCGTCACCAAAATTATTCTTCAACTCAAGCGGGCGTATATGCTAAAGCGTAAGCTTAAAGCGGCGGCATTTCAGGATGGGTCATGCCGACTGTTTCAGTCATTGCCGAAAATTCGCGGGAGCGTAACGAGCTGGCCAAGCTCCTCTCGCGAGAAGGCGTCGTTGTAGACGTTTTCTCAGAGATTTCAGCTTTCCTGCAAAACAGGAGGGAAGCGGCGGACTGTCTTGTTCTCGACCTCGACAATCCCTGCGACGTAACCCGGTCGCTGTTCCAGCTCAGGGACGGCGACGTCGAAGCGCCGCCGGTTGTCGTTCTCTCGCCCCGCGCCGCGGTTTCGCTCGCCGTCCATGCGATGAAGGCGGGAGCCGCCGACTTTCTCGAAAAGCCGATCGACGCGTCGCGCCTTCTCGGCGCCGTGCGCGCGGCGATCGAGGCGAGTCGCCCGCGCAGCGAAAGAGCCCGGCGCAAGAGGGATTTGATCGCCCGTTATCACACGTTGAGCGCGCGTGAGCGCGACGTCGTGGGCGCCGTGCTGGGCGGCAGGGGCAACCGCGAAGTCGCGTCGCAGCTTGGCATCAAGCTGCGCACGGTTGAAACGCATCGCTCCAATGCGATGAACAAGCTGGGCGCGCGCACGCTGCCCGATCTCGTCAAGATCTGGCACGATATCGAAACCGAAGCGACGCCTTGAACGGCGTTTGAATCGCGTGGCGTCAATCCATGGAGAACTCGCGCCAGAACTCTTTTCAAACGAACGATTAGGTAGATTCCCTCAATTGAGCGAAACGCCCGCAGAGTCTAGGTTTTCCGCCAGTTTCGCGGCGTCGCCGCGGCGTAGCGTTCAATGCGTTTCGGGGGAGTAGGCATGACCGAACTCGGCAAATTTGGGATCGCGCTGGCGTCGAATGAAATTGTCCTCAGCGCGGCCGTGACCCCCATGCATCGCAGCTTGCTCGCGAGCTATCGCATGAACGCGCATCGGGGAGAAAACTCCGCGCGGGACCTCATCGTGCGAGACCTTCGCAGCTTTCTTGATCTCGGCGCGCTCGATCGCGCGACCGACCTGTTGATCGTCTTGGCCCTCTTCACGCGCGAAACGACGCGCTGCGAGCGCCGCTTGACCTTCGCCACGCGCCGTCAGCGCGACGCCATTGCGTTTCAGCGCTGGCGCGGCGCGGCGCGCGCGCATTACGCGGTGGGCAAGACTCGCAGCGCGGATGGGCCGAACGGCAAAACGCCCAATCTGCGGCTCGTCGCGCCGGATGGGGTGTGCGAAACGATCGAGGACGAAGAGTGCGTGTAGAAAGCCCTGCGCCCTGCCGGCGTCAGGATTTCTTGGCGCCGATGCGCAGGACGTCATTGGCGTTGTGGGAGATGAAGCCCTGAAGCGCGCCTGAGAGCTTGGCGAGAAGCCAGGGCAGTTGCACCTCGATGCGAACCAATTCCGGAAGCACCGTCATCTGAGCGGTCGCGGTCTGGCCCAAGGCGGCGACGCGCACAGTCGCGACGTCGCCCGACCAGATCACTTCTGATTGGGCGACCTTATCGACATATTCGCGCTGCAGCGCCTCGATCCTTTCGGCGAGTCGCTTCCTGGCGGTCTCGACGCCAAGATTATGCGGCACGGTGACGGTGATCTTGTTCGACATGGGCGCGTTCTCCGCTCGCCGCCCTGATGTAGGCGCCGCTCGCGATAAAAGAAAGCGGTCGCCGGCGCAGGAAAGTGGGGCTGATGCGCGTCCGGTCGGGGATACAGGCGCTAAAATCACGCTCGCGTTCTTAACGCCCGCTTATCCGCAAAGGCGACTTTCCATATTTGAGCCTTTGCTAAGTTCTTGGCAGAAGTTGTTTTTTCAAGGACATTTTCTCCCGGTCGCCCGTCGATTCGGAGCCTTGGTCCATGCGCTTTTCAGACAGCCTTCTTTTCAGTCGTCCCATCGCCGTCTTCGCCGCCGCGATGGCGAGTCTCGCCGGAGGGGCTTCGGCGCAAAGCATCGGGCAATATCCTCCATCGTCGTCACGCCTGCCGAACATATTGATGATTTTGACCGACGATGTCGGCATCGATCAGATTCGCACCATGGGCTATGGCGGCGTCACAGCCCCGCCGACGCCGAATATCGACGCGATCGCCAATGCGGGCGTGCGTTTCAGAGATATGTGGGCGATGCCCGCCTGCTCCACGAGCCGCGGCGTCCTCTATACGGGCCGCTATCCGTTGCGGACGAATCTCTACGCGGCCCTGGGTCCCTCCGACCTCGCCAACTCCATGATTTCGCCCTGGGAGGAGACGCTGCCCAAGCTGATGAAGCGCGCGGGTTACACAAACGCGCTCTTTGGAAAATTCCATGTCGGCCTTCAAGGCAACGACCCCTTCAAGCTCGCAATGCCGGCGTCGCTCGGTTGGGATTATTTCTCCGGCTGGCTGGATGAGACCGGCGATCCGTCCTCCATCGACACGACGGCCGGCGGGGTCGGCGCGCAGGGTCAATATGTCTGGGGCTATGTGCCGGGCTCCAGGAATGGCGGGGCCGATTTCGGGGCCTGCTACGCCCCCAATCTGACATGCCGCGCGATGAGCGCCTCCTATGGCGATAAAAATCCCCCGGGCCGCGCCTGCCGCGACGATGGCGGCATCTTCGTTCCCGGCGTCAGCTGCCAGGGATCGACGCCGGCCAATCTGCTGTTCGGCACGTTGAGCGCGCATTACGTCTCGCCGCTCGTCATCAATCGCGGCGCAACCATCGAGCAGCCGCCGCCGACCGATCAACGCGCGCGCACCTATCGAAACATTCAGGCGACCAATGACGCGATCGCCTGGATCCGTCAGCAACAGGGCGGCGGACGTCCATGGATGGCGACGCTCGCGGTCGCCACCGTCCACACGCCGCTGCAGGCGCCGCCTTTATCGCGCCTGCCGGCGAATGCGCTCGACACCAACGGTCTCGACCCCAGCAATCCGACGACAGGTTTCATTCTCTCCAACCAGATGATCGAGGCGATGGATGCGGATGTCGGGCGGCTTCTGACGGAGACGGGGCTGGCGGCGCGGAATGCGATGGGAAAGCTGCATTTCCAGCTCGAGGCCGCCAATACGATGGTCATCTATGTCAACGATAATGGCTCGCTCGGCTCCACGGTGCGGTTGCCCTTCGACGCCACCCGCGCGAAGGGCACGCCCTACCAAACGGGCGTATGGACGCCCCTCGCCATTGCGGGCCCGCTGGTCAATCAGCCAGGGCGCTCCGTGACGTCGATGGTGAATATCGCTGATCTTTACGAACTCTTCGGCGAAATGGCGGGACTGAACGTCCATTCCATCGTCACGCGCAAGCTCGACTCCCGGCCGATGCTGGCTTATCTGCGCAATCCGGGCCAGCCAGAGATCCGCCAATCGAACTTCACGCAGGTCGGACCGAACATTCAGGCCAATGGCGGCGTCAACGGCCCGTGCCAGTTCGCCAATAGCTGCTCGCAGATTCCCGTGACGAAGAGCGTCTGCGAAGACAATGGCGGCGTCTGGTTCGGGCAGGGCGCGACGGGGACCTATCCGACGTCGGGCGGAACGCCGATCCCGACCGAAGGCTTCACCTATTGCTGTCAGGTGCAGGTCTGGCTCAACGACAATGGGTATGAGCCGACCAAGGTCAATCCGGAGATCGGCGTCGCGCTCCGCAATGCGCTGGGCTACAAGCTCGTGCGCAACAACATGAAGAATTACAGCACGGCGACCAATAGCTGCGTCGAAACGACCTCGGACGAGCTTTATTTCGTTGACGAGTCCGTGCCTGTTCCGCTGATCGACAAGGAAGAGCGGCTGATCCCGACGCCCTATAACGCGTTGCAGCAGCAGAACTACGACGCTTTGTCGAAGGAGCTCGACGCGATCCTCGCCTCGCAGCCCGCCTGTCCCGGCGACGGCAATGGCGACGGCGTCGTGAACCAGCAGGACGTCTCCGACTATAATTGGATGGCGAGCCTCTCGGGCGGCGCGTCGAGCTGGTACGACGTCAATCGGGACGGGCTGACCAATTCGGCCGATTTATCCATCATCCAGGCAAATCTTGGAACGGTTTGCGGCGCGCGCGCCGGTATCGGTTCGACCAGCGCAGTCCCGGGAATCTTCGCCAATAGCGGCGCCGGCGCCGCTGGTTCGGGCGGAGCGTCAGGGGGCGGCGCGGCGGCCTCGCATCCGGCTCCGGCTGCGCCGCCGTCGGGCGCGCCCCTGGGAACCGCGCTTCGCGCCCACTGATCAGCGCGGCGTCGCGCGCAATCAGACGCCGATAAAAAATAAGGCCCGGGAGCGAAAACTCCCGGGCCAGATTTTTTATCGCGTCGCGCGGCGGCTCCGCGCGTTCGCGTTCCTTAGTAGGAGTAATAGAGGTCGAATTCGACCGGATGAGGCGTCATTTCGTAACGCATCAGCTCGGTGTATTTCAGGTCGATCCAGGCCTGGATGAAGTCTTCGGTGAACACGCCGCCATCGAGCAGATAGGCGTGGTCGGCCTTCAGCGAGTCGAGGGCTTCGCGCAGCGAGCCGCAAACCGTCGGGATCGCCTTCAGCTCTTCCGGCGGCAGATCGTAAAGATCCTTGTCGGCCGGCGCGCCCGGATCGATCTTGTTCTTGATGCCGTCGAGGCCGGCCATCAGCATGGCCGCGAAGGCGAGATAGGGATTCGCCGTCGGATCGGGGAAGCGAACCTCGACACGCTTCGCCTTCGGGCTGTTGACGAAGGGGATGCGGCAGGAGGCCGAGCGGTTGCGCGACGAATAGGCGAGCAGAACCGGCGCCTCATAGCCCGGGACCAGACGCTTGTAGGAGTTGGTCGACGGGTTGGTGAAGGCGTTCAGCGACTTGGCGTGCTTGATGATGCCGCCAATATACCACAGGCATTCCTGCGACAGGCCGGCATATTTGTCGCCGGCGAAGACGGGCTTGCCTTCGTTCCAGATGGACTGGTGGACGTGCATGCCCGAGCCGTTGTCGCCGAAGACCGGCTTCGGCATGAAGGTCGCCGTCTTGCCGTAGGAATGCGCGACCTGATGGATCGCGTATTTATAGACCTGAAGATGGTCGGCGACGCGAACGAGCGTGTCGAACTTGAGGCCGAGTTCGTGCTGGGCGGACGCCACCTCATGGTGGTGCTTCTCAACCGCGACGCCCATGGCCGCCATGGCGGCGAGCATCTCGGAGCGCATGTCCTGGGCGGAGTCGACCGGCGGAACCGGGAAGTAGCCGCCCTTGGTGCGGACGCGGTGGCCGAGATTGCCGCCTTCATAGGCGGTGTCGGAGTTCGACGGCAGTTCGGAAGAGTCGAGCTGGAAGCCCGTATTGTAAGGGTCGGCGGAGAAGCGGACGTCGTCGAAGACGAAGAATTCGGCTTCCGGACCGAAATAGGCGACGTCGCCGAGGCCGAGCGTCTTGATGTGGGCCATCGCCTTCTTGGCGATCGAGCGCGGGTCGCGGGGATAAGGCTGGCCGGTGGTGGGCTCGACGACGTCGCAGACGATGACCATCGTCGGCGCGGCGAAGAACGGGTCCATGGTGACGGTCGCGAGATCCGGGATCAGCGTCATGTCGGACTCGTTGATCGCCTTCCAGCCGGCGATCGAGGAGCCGTCGAACGCGATGCCTTCGGTCAGGGCTTCCTCGTCGACGATCGACACGTCGAAGGTGACGTGCTGCCACTTGCCGCGCGGATCGGTAAAGCGGAAGTCGACGTATTTAACGTCGTTGTCCTTGATCTGCTTGATTACGTCCTTGGCCGTTGTCATGTCGATCCTTGCCTCTTCCTTGGTTTTGGCGGCGTTGGCCTGTGGCGTTTCGGCGCGGCGAAACAGTTTTTCGAGGAAGCTCATTTTGGTGGGCTCGAAAAGCTAGATGGCGTCCGCGCCGGTTTCTCCGGTGCGGATTCGAATCGCGCCCTCGATATTGGAAACAAAAATCTTGCCATCGCCGATGCGGCCCGTCTGGGCGGCCGTGCGAATGGCCTCGACGGCGCGATCCACGGCCTCGTCCGCAAGAACGATTTCGATTTTCACTTTCGGCAGGAAATCAACGACATATTCGGCGCCCCGATAGAGTTCGGTGTGCCCTTTCTGGCGGCCGAAGCCCTTCGCCTCGGTGACCGTGATGCCCTGCAGCCCCGCCGCCTGCAGCGCCTCTTTCACTTCATCGAGTTTGAAAGGCTTAATGATCGCCTCTACTTTTTTCATCGCTTATCCCCGCTGCGTCCAAGCTCCCGCCCGCCCGCGCGCGTCGCTTCCGCAGACGCCGCCGAGCTTCTACCATCTGAGCGATTTCCACGCCATGGCCAATCGATTGGCGCCGGATTCGCCTCCAGCGCCGCTGAATGAGCCTATACGCCTATTGAACAGGCATAATCTGCCTGTCTATTGAGCATTAGTCGATATAGGCCACGACCGGGAGGTCGGCGCGCGCGCCCCATTCCGACCAGGAGCCGTCGTAAACCGCCATCATGGGATGACTCGCCGCGGCGAAGGCGAGGCTCAGAATGCAGGCGGTCATCCCCGAGCCGCAGCTCGCGATCGTCGGTCTGTCCGGATCGAGGCCGGCCGCCGCGAAGGCCGCTTCGAGCCCTGCCTTGTCTTTCATCTTCCCGCCTTCGATCACGCTGCCGAAGGGCAGGTTATAGGCGCCGGGCATATGGCCGGAACGCAGGCCGGGACGCGGCTCGGCGGCGCGGCCGAGAAAGCGCTCGCCCGAGCGGGCGTCGACGACCTGGGCGGCGCGGCTTTCCAGCGCGGCGTTCACGCGGGCGGCGTCGGCCACGAGTTCCGGATTGAAGCGCGGCGTGAAGGGGCGGGGCTCGCGGGCGAAATCGCCGGTCCCGACGGGACGCCCCTCGGCCTTCCAGGCCGGCAGGCCGCCGGCCAGGATCGAGACCTTTTCGACGCCAAAGACCTTCATGGTCCACCACAGGCGCGGCGCCGAAAACAGGCCGACGCTGTCATAGACGATCGCATGCATGCCGTCGCCGAAGCGCAGGCGTTGCATCTCGGCGGCGAAGGCGTCGGGCGAGGGGAGCATATGCGGCAGGCCGGCGCTATGGTCGGCGATGGCGTCGACGTCGAAGAACACAGCCCCGGGAATATGCCCCGCTTCAAATTCCGCGCGGGCGTCCCGGCCGGAGGCGGGCATGTGCCAGGACGCGTCGAAAACGAGAATGTCGGGCGAAGCGAGATTTTCGGAGAGCCATTGAGGAGAGACGAAGAGTGTGGCTGGGTCGATCAATTGCATGGCGTGCTTTGCTCTCGTCTATTGCGTCGCGGCGGGCGCGCGCTCGCCGTCGCCGGGTTTTGTTTCGTCCGACCTCGCGCCCATTCGCTTCTTAAAAGGCCGACTCGTCTTTCATGTAACGGTTTGCGCTTTGCTTTCGTCCAACGCAAGAGCGTCGCAGCGTCGCGGGAAAGCGTCTGAACGCATCCGCGAAAGACAAGGCTTGTCGACCGACTCGGAACGGCTTTCCGTCTCGCTCAGCCGCTGCTTGCATCCAGGGCCGCCGCGGTGACAATACGCCAATTCGATTCTCACCCGTCCCGCGCGCAAGGATCTCATGCTCGAAATTCCCGGCAAAGCCTGCGGCCCCTGCTATTTCTGCTGCAAGGTTCTCGAAATCGAGGAGATGAAGAAGACCGCGGGCAAGCTCTGCGAGCATTGCGTGACCACGGGGGGCTGCGGAATCTACGCGACGCGCCCGCAGGTCTGCCGCGACTATCACTGTCAATGGAAAGAGGACCGCGGCCTCCCCGCGACCATGCGTCCCGACAAAGTCGGCACGCTCCTGATGGACGATCCGGACAGCGACGAGTACCACGCCGTCTGCGACCCCGAAAAGCCGTTTTCCTGGCGCAATCCTCTCATATTCAAGCATCTCGTCTTGGAGGCGAAGGCAGGTAGAATGGTTGTCGCCAAAGCCGGCCTGCGCGCCTGGCGCATTTATGCGGACGGACATTGGCAGGAGTCGGCGTGAGACGTCCTTTTTCGAGGCGCGGCGCATTCAAGCGCCGGCAAGGAGCGGATGTGATTCCGACGCGCGCTTCGCCGTTGATCGGTTCGGCCGTCGTCGCGCTGGCGCTCTGCGCGGGGGGCGGCCTTCGCGCCGAGACGATCAAGGCGCATTACGGACTGAGCTTGATGGGCCTGTCGATCGGCAGCGCCTATGCTTCGGGCGTGCTCGATCCTCAAAGCTACCGCGTCGACATCACGATGCGCACGTCGGGCCTCGCCAATCTCGTCAACAGCACGAAAGGCGCGGCGACCGCGAGCGGCGGCTGGACGACTGTCGGCCCGTCGCCGACGGCCTACGCCAATTCAACGACGAATAGCGACGAGACGCGCACGGTGCGCATGTCCCTCGTCGCCAACGCCGTCCGCGCGGTGGAAGTGAAGCCCGAGCCATGGGACGCGGAGCAGCGCATTCCGGTGAGCGACGGGAACAAGAAGCGCATCGTCGATCCGGTGAGCGCTCTGATCATGAGCGTGCCGCAGGGGCAGGATATGACGGGCCCGGCCGCCTGCAACCGCACCATCGCGGTGTTCGACGGCGTGACGCGCTTCGACGTGGCGCTCTCTTACGCCGGCGGCCATACCGCTCAGACGCGCGGCTATTCCGGGCCGGTGGCGGTTTGTTCGGCGCGATACACGCCGATCGCCGGGCACCGCCCGGACAGCAGATCGACGCGCTATATGGCCGACAACCGGGACATGAATGTCTGGCTGGCCCCGCTGCCCGAGGCCCATGTCGTCGTGCCGATTCACATCGACATCAAGACCGGCGCGGGCGACCTCGTCATCGAGGCCTCGGATTTCCAGATCGGCTCTAAGCACGCGGATTCCGAGCGCTAGGCCGCGCCGCGTTCGGAATCCGCCGCCCGAATGCGTGGCGGACGCTTATGCCTCAGTCGATCCGCACTTCCTTCGTTTTCTTGCGGTTGCGACGGTCGGATTCATATTCGAGATAGCGGGTCTCGCGCGGCTCGCCGTCGGCGCGCAGGCAGAAGGCGGGGCGCGGAGAGAAGCCGCCGTTCGGACTCTCGAAACAGTCGGTGAAGCGCAATTCGCACTGGAACATGGTGTCGGTCTTCGGGGCCGCGCGCGCGGCGACGGCCCGCGCCTTCTCGACCGCTTGTCTGCAGAGCGCTGCGTCAAATCCCCAAGCCTGGCAATCGGCGACGCTCGCCATGTATTTGCCGCCCTCCAGACAGGCGGGCGCCGTGCGATGCGCATAGAAGTAAGAGAAGCCGGCGGCCGCCAAGGCGACGAGGACAACGAGGATTTTCAATTGCGTGCTGGGCATGACGGCTCGCTTGGTTAACCGCGCGGACATTAGTCGTCGGCGAATATGCGCGGCAAGCGCAATCTCGGCCAATCGTCATAACTCCGCGACAACGCGTCGCCGGAGCGCGCTGCGCTGCATCCCGTATGTCGCTTGACAAGGATCAGCGACTACAATAGTTCGTTCCCTCACCGCATTTCGGAACCACAGTAGACAAGCTGTGGAGCAATATGGCTCACCGGGCGCGGACAGGGCCGAACAGATGTGCGCCCACCCTTTCGAGGCTCGCGTTGATACGCGATGGGAACATGTCCACGATGCGATCCTAAATCTTGAATCAGAAACGTCCGTCGGCGACGGCGGGCCGGATGAGATGTCGGCTAAAAGTTAGAACCGACAGTATGTGTGACAGAAGGAGGAGATAATGGGCGCTATTCTCGAACTCACCAGCTATGCCGCGACTCCGGTCGGCATGATCGCCATCATCGTCATTGGCGCGGCCGCTTACTTCGCCGCTCGCTGGGTCTTCACCGACTAATTCTAGTCGCCAGCATTCTATTCGAGGCGCGGCGCGTCGGTCTTACCGATGCGACGCGCCTAATTTTTTGTCTGTTCGCGTCTGATCCTTTCGTCCGAAGGGAGAGAGCTTGCGTCGCCCGCCGTCCTGAGTATTCTAGCGCGACTTCCACCACCAACGGGTAGGTGGAGGCGGCACGTCGCCTTTCGTCCGCCCAGCTTTCCAATGCAGGCTTAGACGAGTTTTTTGGGGATTTTTCGGCCCGCGCGGTTGGCGCGTCCGGGCCTGGAGGAAATGATGGCCCCTACCTCTTCGATCAGGGCGAGTGACGGTCGATCGGATATCGCCCAGGCGAGCGGAATCGGCGATGCGGCGAAGGCCGCGCCGCGGCCGGACAATGAGGACGGCGCCGGCCAGCAGGAAGCGGGTCGCATCGACGTCGCCATAGCGGATAAGAGCCCGCTGATCCTGGCGGGGCTGGACAAGCTGCTCTCCGACGACAATCGCTTCAATCTCGTGCTCAAAGTCACCGATGGCGAGGAATTCCTCGAGGCCGCGCGTCAGCAGAAATTCGCCATTGCGGTCATTGGCTGGCAATTGCCGACGCTGCATGCGCGCGACGTTTTGCGCGCGCTGTCGCGTCAGGTCGCGGCGCCCAAGATCGTCGTCTATAGCGGCACCAACGATCCCGCCGCGCCGGCCGAGACGCTGCAACTCGGCGGCGCCGGATTCGTCTCGAAGCGCGCGCCGCCGGAGCGCCTTCTCGACGTGTTGGCGGCCGTGGCGGCCGGCGACATGGTCTTTCCCTTCGTCGACATCCGAAAGATGCGCAGCGATCCGTTGGAGAATCTGACGCTGCGTGAGAGAAGCCTGTTGTCGGCGCTGGGCTCGGGCCACACCAACAGCCAGCTCGCCAAGGATTTCGGCGTCTCGATCAACACGATCAAATTCCATCTGCGCAATCTTTTCGAGAAGCTGGAAGTGCGCAACCGCGCACAGGCGATCGCGCTGTTTCTCGAGATGAAGCATGGGAGCTGGCCCGGCGGCTCCGGGGGCCGCAGCATGGAGCCGACGACGACGACCAGAGGGCGGCGGCGTTCCGAATAAAGTTACGGCGCCGGAAACAGCGCGTCGGTTTTCCCCGTCAGCCGATAGGCGGCGAGGCCGGCCCATTCATGCGCGGCGAATTCTGCGAGGGTGAAGTTTCGCGAGGCGTGGCGCGGCGCGCCGAAGCCGCGGAAATCCGCCGTCGTGCGATAATCGACGGGATAGGCGACGACCGGAAAGCCAGCCTTGCGGAAAATGCCGACGGAGCGCGGCATATGCATCGCCGAGGTCACGAGCAGCCAGCGTTCGCTGGGCTGCGGCTTCACGAGGTCGCGGGTGAAGACCGCATTCTCGAAAGTGTTGCGCGATTTGTCCTCGTAGAGAATGTCGCCTTGATCGAGGCCGACCTCGCGCCAGAATTTCTGCACCGTGCCGGCTTCCGTATATTGCGAGCCGCGCAGCGCCGCCGTGCCGCCGGTGAAGACGATGCGCGCCTTGGGATAAAGCCGGCGCAGCGCGATAGGCGCGGTGAGACGCTCGGCGGCGTCGGCGAGCGTAACGCGGCCCAACACGCCGCTGAGATTTTCGTCGACGGAGCCGCCGAGCACGATGATCCCGTCCGGCGCCGGCGCGTCTTCCGGCGGCGGCGGGAAACGCGCTTCGAGCGGCACGGCGATGAGGGCCGGAAGCGGAGAGAAGCCCAAGATCAGCAGAAGGACGATCGCGCCGCCCGAAAGCGCGCAGCCTGCGCGTCTATAGCGCGTGACGGAAAGAAGCGCGCCCAGCGCGCCGATGAAGAGCGCGAGATGCGTCGGCGTGGCGAGGAATTCAAAAATCTTTGAGAGGATGAAGAACATTTAAATACGTTCGGCGCTCTGTTCGACGGCTCCCTCCCCAACCCTCCCCCGCTTCGCGGGAGAGGAGGTGATCGGCGCCTTCATCGGCAATGTGGATCGTGAGCGTCCCCTCTCCCGCGTGAGCGGGGGAGGGACAGGGAGGGGGGCGCGGCATCACATATTCGGATAGTTCGGGCCGCCCGACCCTTCCGGCGGGACCCAGGTGATGTTTTGCGCGGGGTCCTTGATGTCGCAGGTTTTGCAGTGCACGCAGTTCTGCGCGTTGATCACGAAGCGCGGGTCGCTTTTCGCCGCCTCGTCGCCATAGACGACTTCATAGACGCCCGCCGGGCAATAGAGCCGCGCCGGCTCGCCATAAAGCGGAAGATTCTTCTCGATGGGGATTGAGGGATCGGTCAGCCGCAGATGCACCGGCTGGTCTTCCTCATGGTTCGTGTTCGAGACGAAGACCGAGGAGAGCTTGTCGAACGCGGGCTTCTGCGTGAGCTTCGGATAGACGATCGGCGTCACTTCCGAGAGCGGCTTCAGGCAGGCGTAATCCGGCTTGCCATGCGACTGCGTGCCGAAGAAGGAGAAGCCGAAGAGCGAATTGGTCCACATGTCCAGCCCGCCGAGCGACGCGCCGATATAGGTGCCGTATTTGGACCAGAGCGGCTTGACGTTGCGCACCGGTTTGAGATCGCGGCCGATCTCCGATGCGCGCCAGGCGCCGTCATACGACGTCACTTCGTCATAGGCGCGGCCCGCGCCGAGCGCCGCGGCGACATTCTCGGCGGCGAGCATGCCGGAGAGGATCGCGTTATGCGAGCCTTTGATGCGCGGCACATTCATGAAGCCGGCGCCGCAGCCGATCAGCGCGCCGCCGGGGAAGACGAGCTTGGGCACGCTCTGCCAGCCGCCTTCGGTGAGCGCGCGTGCGCCATAAGCGAGGCGCTCGCCGCCTTCCAAAGTCGGCGCGACCAGCGGATGGCATTTGAAGCGCTGGAACTCGTCGAAGGGCGAGAGCGTCGGGTTCGAGTAGTTGAGATGCACGACGAAGCCGACCGATACGAGACCGTCCTCGAAGTGATAGAGGAAGGAGCCGCCGCCCGTGTCGCTCTGCAGCGGCCAGCCGAAGGAGTGCTGCACGAGACCGGGTTTGTGCTTCTCCTTCGGGATGCGCCAGAGCTCCTTGAAGCCGATGCCGAACTTCTGAACGTCGCGGCCGTCGCAGAGATCGTATTTCGCCAGGAGCTGCTTGGTCAGCGAGCCGCGCGCGCCCTCTCCGAAGAGCGTATATTTGCCGCGCAATTCCATGCCGCGGGTGAAACTGTCCTTTGGTTCGCCGTCGCGGCCGACGCCCATGTCGCCCGTCGCGACGCCCGTCACTTCGCCATTCTCGCCATAAAGAATTTCGGCGCCGGCGAAGCCCGGATAGATCTCGACGCCGAGATTTTCGGCTTCGGACGCGAGGAAGCGCACGACATTGGCGAGCGAGCCGATAAAGTTGCCGTGATTGTTCATCAGCTTCGGCATCAGGATATTGGGCAGGCGAACGCCGCCCGTCTCGCTGAGCAGATAGAACTGGTCGTCATGGACCTGCGTTTTCAGCGGGGCGTCGTCGCGCTCGCGCCAGCCGGGGACGAGGCGGTCGAGTCCGATGGGATCGATGACGGCGCCGGAGAGGATATGGGCGCCGGGCTCCGAACCTTTTTCGATGACGACGACGGAAAGGTCGGGCGCGACCTGCTTGAGGCGAATCGCCGCGGCGAGGCCGGCGGGGCCCGCGCCCACGATCACCACGTCGTAATCCATCCCTTCGCGCTCGGGCAATTCCGCAATCTCTTTAGACATTTCCGATCCCTTTTCGCGTCCTCTTCGCACACGCGTCGAAGCACTGTAGCCTTTTTGCCTGCGGCGCGCCAAAAGGAGTTTGGCGCAGCGCGAGGCGCGAGAGGCAGAGCGCCAGAGGAGGCGGCGAGGGATGGGACGCGCGGCCGCGATAGCGGCGATCCTTCTTGCGCTGGCGGGGTTTGTCGCCTGGCGCATGATGGGCGACAACGCCCCGGCCGACGCGCCCTTTCTCGGCTATGTCGAAGGCGAGACGCTCTATATCGGCCCCAATGAGGGCGAAAGGCTGTCGAAGCTTTACGTCGCGGCCGGCTCGGTCGTGAAGGCGGGCGATCAACTTTTTTCCATGGCGACGCCGCTTCTCGACCGCAGCCGCGCCGAGGCGGATGCGCGCATCGGCCAGCTCGAAGCGCAGGTCCAGAACCTTCAGGCCGCGACCAGCCGGCCCGAGCAGATCGCCGTCCTGCAGGCGGCGCTGGAGCGCGCCGAGGCGGCTCTGGCCCTCTCCCGCAACGATTATCAACGCCAGCGCAAGCTCTTCGCCACGGGCGACATCGCGAAAGCCACGCTCGACCGCGCGGAGATGGCGCTGAAGCGCGACGAGGCGAGCGTGAAGGAAGCGCATCGGCAGGTGGAGGCCGCGCGCATCCCCGGCCGCTCGCAGGAGATCGAGGCTGCGGCGGCGGCCCTGGGGCAGGCCCGCGAGCAATTGCAGGCGATCGACATTCGCATCGCGCGCCAGAGCGTGAAGGCGCCGGCGAACGGCGTCGTGCAGGACGTGTTCTTTCGTCCCGGCGAGGTCGTGAATACGGGCCAGCCGGTCGTCGCTCTGCTGCCGCCCGAAAACAGGAAGGTGCGCTTCTATGTGCCGGAGCCGCGGCTTTCGGGCGTGCGCGTCGGCGAGCGGGTGCGGGTTCGCTGCGACGGCTGCCCAGACGATCTTTTCGGGCTGATTTCTTTCGTATCCAGCCGGCAGGAATATACGCCGCCGGTCATTTTCAGCGACGTCGAGCGGGCGAAGCTCGTCTTCAAGGCCGAGGCGCGGCTCCAGGGCAAAGCGCGGGAACTGCCGCTCGGCATGCCGGTTTCTGTGACGCCGATCGTGGAGGCGGAGGCGGCGAAATGAACGACGCGAGATTTCAGAGTCGCATCCCGGGCGCTGGGCGTCAGCGAATCCCTCTCCTTTATGGAGAAGGCAGCGACCGAAGGTCGCCGGGTGGGGCGCTTTTCGTTACCGGCGTCGTCGGGAGCAAACACTGCCAGACCCCGCTTCGCGGGGCCGCCCTCCCCGTAAAGGGGAGGGATTTGCGCCCGCGCGAGACGTGAAGGCCATGATCCCGGCGTCGCCCGACATCGCCATAGACGTCAAAGGCCTCACCAAGGTCTTCGGAACCAAGACCGTCGTCGACAATCTGACGCTTGCCGTCCCGCGCGGACACATACACGGATTTCTCGGTCCGAACGGCAGCGGCAAGACGACGACGATCCGTATGTTGTGCGGACTGCTCACGCCCGACGCCGGGGAGGGACGGTGCCTCGGTTACGACATCCGCGCTGAGCAGGAGAAGATCAAGCGCCATGTCGGCTATATGACGCAGGGCTTCTCGCTCTATCGCGATCTCACCATCCGCGAAAATCTCGAATTCGTCGCCCGCATCTACGGACTCGAAGCGCCCGAGGACGCCGCGCAGGCGGCGCTGGAGCGCCTCGGACTGACGGCGCGGGCGGACCAGCTCGCGGGCGAGCTTTCCGGCGGATGGAAGCAGCGGCTCGCGCTTGGCGCCTGTATTCTTCCCGGCCCATCATTGCTGCTCCTCGATGAGCCGACGGCCGGCGTCGATCCCAAGGCGCGGCGCGATTTCTGGGACGAGATCCATCATCTCGCCAATGAAGGCCTCACCGTTCTCGTCTCGACCCATTACATGGACGAGGCCGAGCGCTGTCACGAGATCGCCTATATTCTCGACGGCAAGCTCCTCGTTTCGGGCACGATAGCGGAAATCGTCGCTCAAGCGGGACTGACGACTTATGTCGTCTCCGGCGACGGCCTCGACGCATTGGCCGAGAAGCTGAAGACGACGCAAGGCGTCGACATGGTGGCGCGCTTCGGCGCCGCTCTACATGTCGGCGGGCGCGACGCCGCCGCGATGGAGGCGATCGCGCAACGCTGCGCAAGCGCCAAGCAACGCTGGGCGCATGACGAAGCGACGCTCGAAGACGTGTTCATCGACCTGATGACGCGCAATCACCGGAGCGGGCAATGACGGACGCGCCCACGCGAATGGAAACGCAGCCGGCGCGGCGCGGCGCTCTTGCGCAATCCTGGCAGCGTCTCGTCGCCATGTTCGTGAAGGAGTTCATCCAGCTTCGGCGTGATCGGCCGACGCTCGGCATGATCGTCGGCATTCCGCTCATCCAGCTTCTGCTCTTCGGCTACGCCATCAACACGGATCCCAAGCATCTGCCGACGGCGGTGCTCGTTTCCGACGACAGCCCGATGGCGCGCGCGGTGGTCGGCGCATTGCGGGCGACGGATTATTTCAACATCAAATATATCGCGACGGGCGAGGCGGACGCGGACGAATACATCCTCTCCAACCGCGCGCAATTCGTTATCCAGATACCGCCGGACTTTTCGCGCCGTCTCGTGCGCGGCGAACGTCCGTCGCTCCTGATCGTCGCCGACGCGACCGACCCGACGGCGACGGGCGTGGCGGTGGCGGCGGCGCTCGGCGCGGCCAGTCAGGCGCTCGACCGTGAATTGACGGGGCCGCTCGCATCGCTGGCGCAAACCGCGCCGCCTTTCGATCTGCAGGTGCAGCGCCGCTACAATCCCGCCGGCGAGGCGCGGCGCAATATCGTCCCCGGGCTCATCGGCACGATCCTGACGATGACGATGCTGATCTATACGGCGCTTTCCGTGACGCGCGAGATCGAACGCGGGACGATGGAGGCGCTGCTCGCCATGCCGGTGAAGCCGGTCGAGATCATGCTCGGCAAGATCACGCCCTATGTGCTCGTCGGCGGCGTGCAGATGGCGACGATCCTGATCGTCGCATCCTTCCTGTTCCATGTGCCGATCGTCGGCTCGCTCTTCGTGCTCGTGCCGCTGACGCTGCTGTTCATCGTCGCCAATCTGTCGATGGGCTATACGCTCTCGACCATCGCCGCGAACCAGCTTCAGGCGATCCAGATGACCTTCTTTTTCTTTCTGCCGAGCATGCTGCTCTCGGGCTTCCTCTTTCCCTTTTATGGCATGCCGATTTGGGCGCAATATCTCGGCGAGACCCTGCCGCTCACGCATTATTTGCGCATTGTCCGGTCGGTCATGCTCAAAGGCTCGGGTTTTTCGGATTTGGCGGCGGACGCCGGCGCCTTGGCGCTCTTCGCGCTTGTCGCGATGAGCGTCGCCGTGATGCGGTTCCGCCAGACTCTCGACTGAGCGCGGATTGACGGCGTCCGGCGAAGGCATAAAATTCGAGGCAAGTGGAGGCAGCCATGGCGAAGTCCGACTCCGACCCGATGATGCGCTTCAACAATCTGGTCAAAGGCGCGTTTGTTCTGGCGCTCCTGCTTATGGCCTACAATCTTTGGTCGTTTTTCAACAGCAGCCGCTACCAGGCCCTTTGCAACGCCTCCTATTGGGAAATGAACAAAACCCAACTCGACTCCTGTCTCGACGCGAAGAGAGAATTGGATAAATGAGGAGTCCGCAAAGCGGCCGGGCTTAGAGCAGATTTAAAAGGCTCTGCGTAAAGAAGCCCGCGAAGAGCAGCAGCCCGGCGTCCCGATTTGAGCGGAAGAGCATCAGCGCCGCGCCGGGTGCCGCATCCTCGCGCGTCAGCGAGATCTGCCAGGCGAGATGCGCGGCATAGGCGGCGACGCCGAGATAGGAAAACAGCCCCCCGCCGATCATATGGGCGGCAAGCGCCGCGCATAGCACGGAGCCCGCATAAAGTCCGCCGACCGCGCGCTTGACCTGCGCGCCGAAGAGACGCGCCGTCGAGCGCACGCCGGCGATGGCGTCGTCGCGTACGTCCTGCAGCGCGTAGATCGTGTCGAAGCCGATCGTCCAGAGGATGCAGCTCGCATAGAGAAGCAGGGCCGGAGCGGCCAGCGCGCCAGCGATCGCCGTCCAGCCGAGCAACGCGCCATAGGCGAAGGCGAAGCCAAGGATCGCCTGCGGCCAGGAGGTGAAGCGTTTCGCGAAGGGATAGACGGCGACGATCAGCAGCGAGAGAAAACTGAGCGCGATCGTGTAGCCGTTGAAAGAGAGCAGCACGAAAAGCCCGACGAGGCATTGCACGACGATGAACCACAACGCGGCGCGCGGACTGACGCGCCCGCTCGCCAAAGGCCGGTTGCGCGTGCGCTCGACCTTCGCGTCGATCTCCCGATCGACATAGTCATTATAGGTCGAGCCTGCGCCGCGCATGACGACGGCGCCGATGAAGAACAGCGTCAGATGCCAGAAATTCGGGCCCTGACGCAGCGCCGCCGAGGCCATTGCGCTCGATTCCCAGCAGGGAAGCAGCAGCAGCCACCAGCCGACGGGGCGATCCAGGCGCGCAAGTTGGACATAGGGACGCAGGCTCGCCGGCGCATGACGCCAAAGCGGGTGGTCTTTCTGGGAATCGGGCAGCGCGGCGTCGGCGTCGCCGCTCTCCTGCGTGAGGCTCACAACGGTCCCGACGGAAGCTTGGGCGGCGCGCCCATTCCGCCGCCATTGGCCGCCTGTTCACGCTGCTGCTGCTGCATCTGTTTCATCTTCGCGGCGACGCTGCAGGCCTGGCTGGCGAAATTCTTGGTCTTGGCGCCGGCCTGCTTGAAGCCGTCAATGACATTGTCGGGAATGGCGCACCATTCCTTGTTCTTCGTCATATAGCCGAGCATCTCGTTCTCGATGCCGACAAGCTTCTTCGCGGTGGGGCAGGCGGCGTTGGGGTCCATCTTGCCCTTGCCGGCCTTGCCGAGGCTGTTCAGCGCCTGGATCTGCGCCATGCGCCGCTGGGTCAGCTTCTGGAAGTCTTCCTGGCAGGACTGCGCATGGGCGACGTTCGCGCCCGCGACGAGCGCAAGCAGAGATAAGCCCAAGACGGAGCGCGAGAAGGACGCGGCGCTGATCTTCATTCGCTAGGATCCAGTTTCAAATGTTGCCCTTGTGTTAACAGCAGGCTTGCCGCTCACGCAAGTTTTGGCCAACCTGTCCGCCCGCAGGCAAAGCGGCCGGTTCAAAACGGCCAAAATGAGGCGGACGATCCTATCGTCGCGCCGGACAGGGCTCCATCTTGTCACATTATGATTTTTCCGCGCAACGCCTCTTTGTAGAGGCTCCGTTGGCCCCCGGCCTCGCTTTCGTTCCGCCGGCCGAAGCGCTCAATTACCTTCTCAACGTCCTGCGCCTGCGCGAAGGCGACGCGGTCCTCGTCTTCAACGGCCGCGACGGCGAGTTCCTCGCCGTCATCGCCGAGGCGACCAGGCGCTCCGCGAAATTGCGCGTCGAAAGAATGACGAGGGCGCAAAGCAAGGGGGCGGACCTCGATTATTGTTTCGCGCCGCTCAAGCAGGCGCGGCTCGATTATATGGCGCAGAAAGCCACTGAAATGGGGACGGGCCGCCTCGTCCCCGTCATCACGCGCCGCACGCAGGTGCGCAAGGTGAATGCGGCGCGTTTGAGAGCCAACGCCGTCGAGGCGGCGGAGCAATGCGGCATTTTGACCGTGCCGGACGTTTTGGAGGCCGTGGAGCTGACGGATTTTCTCGCGGCCTTTCCACAAGAGCGGCTGCTCGTCTTCTGCGACGAGGACGCCGCCATCGCGAATCCCTACGAGGCGCTCTTCGAGAAAAAGGCGCAGGGCGTCAGTCTGCTCATCGGACCCGAAGGAGGTTTCGACGACGCCGAACGCGCATCGATTGCGCGGGCTCCGAACGTCGTGACTCTCTCTCTGGGGCCGCGCGTGCTTCGCGCCGACACGGCGGCCGTCGCCGCGCTCGCCATCCTTCAGGCCGCTATCGGCGACTGGCGCAGTAACGCTTTGTAAGCGCTACTTAACCAGTTCTTGCTCGTT
Source organism: Methylocystis parvus OBBP (assembly GCF_027571405.1). GTDB lineage: Bacteria > Pseudomonadota > Alphaproteobacteria > Rhizobiales > Beijerinckiaceae > Methylocystis > Methylocystis parva. Next base: position 1,447,048 of record NZ_CP092968.1, on the reverse strand, counting down.
TACTAAAAATAAATCTGCATGTGTTGCTATTCCACAACAGTGATCGGGTTTCAACAGATCGAGACACGATGCTGCCACGATGTTTGGGTGTAGTGCCCAAATCGCAAAGGCGAGTCGGACGATGTCTCCTCAAGGCCGCTTTTGCCGTGATTTTCTGGGTTCGAGATTGCGAGTCCGCACGACGTCGCAATCGGAATAGAGGCTGACCGCCACATGATGTTTGCCGATTCCCGCGCCCGCGCCCTCGCCCTTACAGGAGCCGTTGCGTTTGCGGCGTCTCTTTCCGTATCCGCCGCAAAGGCCGAAGCTTCCAACCACTGCGCGCGTTATGGCTCCGACTATGTCGCGGTCGCGGGGTCGAACGGCTGCGTCAAGATTGGCGGCCATGTCAGGGTCGACAATATCGCGCGCGCGCCGGCGGCGCCGATGGGTTACGCCGCTCTCGCCGACGGCGTGCAACGCGCCGCCCATCTCCAGCCAATGGCGCCGTTCGGACTGAACGATCTCTTCCCCCGCTGAGTTCGAGACCGAGCGCAAAAAAACCCGCCAATCCGGCGGGTTTTTTTGGCTGATCCTCAGAGAGGAATGACGCAGTCTCTGAAGGCGCCGTCGACCGAGCCGCCCCAGGCGCCGTGATAGAGATCGAGGCGCCGTTGAGCGAGGGTGCGGCCTTCGCTGACGATCTTCTCCAAAGGCGCCAGATATATCGTCTCGTCCGCGCCCTGTGCGTTGCGATAGGCGCGGCGCTTCAGTCCCGCCGCCGCGATGGCGAGCACGTCGCGGCCGATCTCGCGCAGGCTCCGGTTGTCGATCCTGGCGTCGAGCGCGAGACCGGGCGCGTCCTCTCGCAATTTCTGCCGCGCCGCCGCGTCCCAATTCCTGCTGAGCTGGCGCGCCTGATCCAATGCGGCGTAGTCATAAAAGAGGCCGGCGAAAAGCGCCGGCAAAGCCGTCATATGCGCGCGTGGGCCGCCATCGGCGCCGCGCATTTCGAGATATGTCTTGATCCGCACCTCGGGAAAGATGGTCGAGAGGTGGTTCGCCCAATCCGACATGACCGCGCGCTCGCCGGGAAGCTGCGGCAGGCGACCTTCGAGCAGGTCCCTGAAACTCGCGCCCGCGACGTCGTGATAGAAATCGCCGCGCTTGACGAAATACATCGGCACGTCGAGCGCGTAATCCACATAGCGCTCGAAGCCGAAACCGTCTTCGAAGGCGAAAGGCAACATGCCCGTGCGGTCGGCGTCCGTATCGAGCCAGATATAGGAGCGCTGCGACAGGCGCCCCGTCGGCTTGCCGTCGAGGAAGGGCGAATTGGCGAAAAGCGCCGTGACGAGCGGTTGCAGGGCAAGCCCGACGCGGACCTTCTCGACCATGTCGGCTTCGCTGGTGAAGTCGAGATTGGCTTGGATTGTCGCGGTGCGGAACATCATGTCGAGTCCGCGCGAACCGACCTTCGGCATATAGGCCGCCATGATCTCGTAGCGCTGCTTGGGCATGACCGGCGTCTCGGCGCGCGACCATCTGGGGCTGGCGCCGAGATCGAGGAACTGGACGCCCAGCGAATGCGCGACGCCCGCCAGCGCGGACAAATGCGCGCCGAGTTCCTGATCGGTCGCGTGAATGTCGAGAAGCGGGGCGCCGGAAAGCTCGAACTGGCCGCCCGGCTCGATCGAGATGGCGCCGCCGCCATCGGTCTGGGCGAGGCCGATCAGCGCGTCGCGGTCCATGATCGGCGCCCATCCCGTCGCCTCCTGGACGCCCTCGAGCAGGCGGCCGACGCCGCAGCGTCCGTCGATGCAGGAATAGGGGACCGGGGCGAGCGTGTCTGAGTAGAACGGGATTTTCTCGTGCTCAGTGCCGACGCGAAGAGGCGCGCCGGAGGTCTTGCAACCGGCTGCGAGCCATTCCACGAGCGCGTCGCGTGACGCGATCGGGGTCGTATCTGTAACGTCGCGAGCCATTTTTACTCTGAATTTTCCATAAGGTAGGTCAGAACGACCGAAGGGGCGGGCGCAAGGCGGGGGCGGGACGACCGCGCCGCGTCGCTTCATGACGCGCGAGGCCGGCGCGGATGGATTGCCGGAAAAGCCGGCCTGACGCAAGAGCGGCGCTCGGAGCGCCCGAAATGTCGCGCCCGAGGCGGGGCGAACGGCCCGTCCAAGAGGGCGCGGGAAACGCTGCCTCTGCATTAAATCTTTTGACAGCTTTCTATTTTACCATTGCTGAGATGGAGGCCCGATGCGCAGGTCAGTTCGTCTTTTTATCGCCGACAGGCGGGCCGCGACCGCGGTCGAATACGCGGTGATCGCGATCATGGTCTCGGTTCTGATCGTCGCAGGCGCGCGGGTGACGGGCGTCACGCTCTCCAAAATGTATTTCGGCCCGCTGATCGGCAATTTCTGATTCTGACGCGCGCCCGCGCGCGCGTCCGTCTGTGTCGGCGAAAGGCCGGCGCCGCTCCGTTGCAAGGCGTATCAGCGCTTCCCGAGAATCTGACCCAGAATGTTCTCGAGGTCCGACGGGGCCTGTCCGGACGGGCGGCCGCCGGCGCTCTGGCCGACTTGCAGCGTCTTCTTGATTTGCTCGATGGCGTCCTGGATGGACGCCTGGTCGAGGCCGGCCGGCAAGCCGGCGGGGCCGGAGCCGCCTGAGCCCGCATTCGCGTCGAGCGGGCTTTCGCGATCGAGGCCGCCGCCCGGACCGCGCGGCGCCATGCCCCCGCCGGGAGGAGCCCGGCGGCCGCCGAGCAGCGAGCCCAGAATGCCGCCGAGCAGGCCGCCAAGACCGCCGCCAAGACCGCCGCCCGCGGCGCCGCCGCGGGGAGCCGGCGAAGGCTGCGGGGTCGCGGGGCCGCCGCCGCCGAGGATCTGCTCGAGCATCGGCCCCAGCGCGCCTGAATTGGCGAGCTGTCCCAAAATGCCGCCGAGACCCTTCTCATTGATCGATTTGGTGAGGCCGCTGAGCAGCACCGAGGCGAGGATCGGCAGAAGCTGGCTCAGAATGTCGGGGCGCACGCCGGATTCGCGGGCCGCCGCCTGCAAGACCTGACCGGTCGCGGCGGGCGAGCCGAAGAGCTCGGAGAGGAGGTCGCGGCCGAGTTCGACCGAATCGTCGCTATGGGCGGCGTCAGAATCGTCGAAGAAGGAATAGCGGGTGGTCGTCGCGAGCGCGCCGACCGTCTTTTCGAAGACCTGCGGCTCCTCCGCAGCGCGGTTCAGACCAATCGCCAGCGCCGGCGCGAGCGCCTTGATGGCCGCGTCGATCTGCTCGTCGGAGAGACCGAAGCGTTGCGCCAGATTTGCGACGAGCTGACCGCCTTGCGCCGAAGACAGAATGGATTCGAGATCGGACATGCTTCTCTCCCGCTGGCTGTGCTGACTGTGAGGGGAGTTGATCTCCCGTCTCATTGGTCTGGCGCCATGCTAGCGCAATGATCCGGGAATCGGTAGCCCGGTCGAGCCGGGGGCGCATCCAGGCGCGGGCCCGGCTGCCCGCTTGACAGAGTCCGGCCGCCGCGACATTGCTTCCACCCACTCGACGCCACAAATGGGCGGACGTCCCTTGTCGGGCGAGACGCCAGAAAGCCGCCGGCGCAGCCGCGCGGCCCCAGTGCCGAAGGCGCCCCAATGAATGCTCAGCCCCGTGGCCTCAAGCCGCCGCTCAAGATTCTTCTCTGCTCGCCCCGCGGCTTCTGCGCCGGCGTCGTGCGCGCCATCGACGCGGTCGAGCGCGCGCTCGCCAAATACGGGCCGCCCGTCTATGTGCGCCATGAAATCGTGCACAACCGTTATGTGGTCGAGTCGCTGAAGGCCAAGGGCGCGGTATTCGTCGAGGAGCTGGAAGAAATTCCGCAGACGGACGCGCCCGTGATCTTCTCCGCTCACGGCGTCGCCAAGGCGGTTTCGGCAGAAGCCCAGTCGCGCAATCTCCTCGCCATCGACGCGACATGCCCCCTCGTCACGAAAGTGCATCGCGAAGCTGAAATCCACTGGAAGCGCGGGCGCCGCGTGTTGCTCGTCGGCCATTCCGGCCATCCGGAGGTCGTCGGCACGATGGGTCAGTTGCCGGAAGGCGCGGTCGTGCTCGTCGAGTCGGTCGAGGACATCAAGAATCTCAGCCTCGACGATGAAAAGAACCTCGCTTATGTCACGCAGACCACGCTTTCGCTCGACGATTCTCAGGAAATCGTCAGCGCGCTGACCAAGCGTTTTCCCGCGATCGTCGGCCCCCATAAGGAAGACATCTGCTACGCGACGACCAATCGCCAGGCGGCGGTGAAGGAAGTTGCGCCGAATGTCGACGCGGTCATCGTCGTGGGCTCGCCCAATTCGTCCAATTCGCAGCGCCTTCGCGAAGTCGCGGAGCGCGCGGGCGCGCCGGCGCAGCTCGTGCAGGGTAAGAGCGAGATCGATTGGGCGCTTTTCAGCAACATCACATCGCTCGGCATCACCGCCGGCGCCTCGGCGCCCGAAGTGCTGGTCGAGGAGATCATGGACGCTTTCGCCGAACGCTATGAGATCAGCGTCGAAACCGTCTCGACGGCGGATGAGAGCGTTTCCTTCCCGCTGCCAAAGGAGCTGCGGGCGATGGCCTGATGCGGCGTTGCTCTCGGAAAGACGCCCATGGCCGTTTATACTCAGGTCGACGACGCCGAGCTGATCGCGTTCCTTGCGACCTATGACATCGGCGACCTCCTCTCCTGCAAGGGCATCGCGGAGGGGGTCGAGAACTCCAACTATTATCTGCACACCAGCGCTGGCAGTTTCATCCTCACGCTTTATGAAAAGCGCGTCGCCGAAGCGGATCTGCCCTTTTTCCTCGGTCTGATGGAGCATCTCGCCCGGCGCGGCGTCACCTGTCCGCAGCCGGTGCGCAATCGCGCCGGCGCGCCGCTCGGGCGGCTTGCCGGACGGCCCGCCGTCATTGTGACGTTTCTCGACGGTTATTCCGTCCACCATCCGGAGGTCGCCCATTGCGCGGCGTTGGGCGAGACCCTTGCGCATCTGCATCTCGCCACCGCCGATTTCGAAGGGCGGCGCGCCAATGCGCTTTCCGTGGATTCGTGGCGCCCGCTCTTCGCGCCGTCAGCCGGGCGGGCGAATGAAGTGGAGATCGGGCTGCGCGAGACGGTCGAAGCGGAACTCGACCATCTCGAGAAGAACTGGCCGCGAAACCTGCCGAGCGGGGTCATTCACGCCGATCTCTTTCCGGACAACGCCTTCTTCCTCGGCGACAAAATGTCCGGCGTCATCGACTTCTACTTCGCCTGCAACGACGCCTACGCCTACGATCTCGCCATCTGCCTCAACGCCTGGTGCTTCGACGACGCGCATCGGTTCGAAACGGAGAAGGGGACGGCGCTGCTTTCCGCCTATCGCCGCGTGCGGCCGCTGACCGCCGCGGAACTCGACGCCTTCCCGACTCTGGCGCGCGGAGCGGCGATCCGGTTCCTGCTGACGCGCTATGTCGATTGGCTGAACGTCCCGAAGGGCGCATTGGTGAAGCCGAAAGACCCGCGCGAATATCTCGCCAAGCTTCGTTTCCACCAGACGGCCGACGGCTTTCTATGACGAAACGCGTCGCGATCTGGACCGACGGGGCCTGTTCGGGAAATCCCGGCCCCGGCGGCTGGGGGGCCATCCTGCGCTTCGGCGACGTCGAAAAAGAATTGTCGGGCGGCGAGGCCGCGACCACCAATAACCGCATGGAGCTCATGGCGGCGATCATGTCGCTCGAGGCGCTGACGCGGCCCTGCGCCGTGGACCTTTATACGGACTCGCAATATGTGCGCGGCGGCGTCACCTCCTGGATCAAGGGATGGAAGACGCGCGGCTGGAAGACGGCCGACCGCAAGCCCGTCAAGAATGTCGAGCTCTGGCGGCGGCTGGAAGCGGCCGAAGAGCGTCACGACGTCGCCTGGCATTGGGTCAAGGGACATTCCGGCGACGAGATGAACGAACGCGCCGACGCACTCGCGCGCGCCGGCATGGCGCCTTTCCTTCCATCGCGCCGTTGATCGCGCCGTATTCGCGTCGCGGGCCGATTAGGGACGCCGGTCTTGGTCCCAAAAGTCATGGCGCCACCCTTACTTATTCGTAATTGAGCGCGGTCTTGGCCCGGGGCGGCTTGCAAGCGGCGCGACTGATCCTATCTCTTTTAATCAGAGACCCAGGACTCTCTTCTCTCAGCCTCACGGGGCGCGGCCATCGCCGCGCCTCTTTTTGTGTCCGCACTTGTTTTGTGTCCGCACTTGACTCCCGCATCCGCCCGGCAACCATGCGTAGAAGATGCGCGTCTTTGCTGATTCTCAATCCAGGGGGACGGGACGTTCATGCACCAGCCCAAAAAATGGTGGATCGGACTGCCGGTTCTGGCGGGCGTCATTTTTTTCGCCGCGCAATCGCTGACGCCGCAGATCGAGGCGACGCTCAAGGAGAAGGTCGCCGCGCGGCTGTCGCTGGACCCCGCGAAGGTTGCCGTAGTGGGGCGCGACGTCGCCATCGCCGGCGCCGCGCCCGGCGCAAAAGAGATCGCTGCGCTGCGCGCGGATTACGGCGTGCGGCGCATCAACGCGATCGAAGACGCGCCGCCGGCCGCTTCCTCCTCGCCGCCGTCGCCGTCGTCATCTCCGCCGCCGCGCGAGCCATACATATTCTCAGCGACGCTCGGCGAAAGCCTGATTGCGCTCGACGGAAAGCTCCCCGACGACGCGTTGCAGAAACGCGCCGTCCTGTTGGCGGCGGCGGCCGGATCGGGTCTCGCGGTCAGCGACGGGACGAAGATCGACGCCGCGTCGCCGTCGGGGGACTTCGCCGCGGCGCTCGAACTTGCGCTCGATGCGTTGCGCCGTCTCTCGAGCGGCAAAGTGTCGCTGACGGACGGCCGTCTGACGATCGAGGGCGAGGGCCGCGAAAATATCCGCGCTGAAACGCTGACGATCGAATTGAAAGCGCGCATGCCGGAAGGTTTCGAACTCGCGAAAGTCGAGGTCGCGCCGGGGCCGGTTTCGCCATACGTCTTTCAGGCGCTGCGCGAAGGCTACAAGACGATCCTCGCCGGTTTCGCGCCGGATGAGGCGACGCGCAACCGCATCGTCGAGGGCGCGCGACGCCGCTTCTTCGACTCGATCGTCGAGGATCAGCTCGCCATCGCGAAAGGCGCGCCGGATAAATTCGCCGACGCGGCGGGCGCCGGCCTCGCCGCGCTGGCGCGCATGGACAGCGGCAATCTTTCTCTCAGCGACGCGACGGCGTCGCTTTCGGGCGCGGCGCGCTTCGAGGGCGCGCGCGACGAGATCGAAAAGACTTTCGAGAGCGGACTGCCCAAGGGGTTCGCTGGCGAGACGCGTCTCGTTTCCCGCACGCTCGGCGCGCCGCTCGATGCGGCGGGCTGCCGCGCCGCTTTCGCCGAACTGTCGAAGACGCCGATCCGTTTCGACGCCAGCGACGCGATCTCGGACGAAGCCGCCGCGCTCATCGACACGCTGACGGCGGCGGCGTTGCGGTGCAAAGCGGTTCCAGTCGAAGTCGCGAGTCATACGGATAATGGCGGCGATCCCGAGGTCGATCGGGAACGCAGCAAGAAGCGCGCGAGCGCCGTCGTCGACCGCTTTGTGAAAGCCGGGGCCGATTCATTTCATGTCTGGCCGATGGGCTATGGGAGCGAGCGGCCCATCGCCCCCAATGACAGCGACGAAAGCCGCGCCCGCAACTGGCGCATCGAATTCAACGTGAAGTGACCGCGAGCGAAGGAGGCGCATAGATGATCCATCTCTTCACGCTCGGCTGGCCATGGCTCGCAGGCGCATTCGCGCTTGGCGCGCTGATCGGGTTCGTGACCTATACGCGCGCCAGGGACGCAAGTTTCTCCGGCGGATGGATCGTCGTCGCCGGTCTTCTCGCGCTCGGCTCCGCCATTTTCGTTTCCTACGCCGAAACGCTCGAAGGCCGTGACGCCGCCGTTTTCGACATCGGGCTGGCGCTCAGCCTCGCTTATGCGGCGGGGCTTCCGCTCGGCGGCTTCCTGAAAGGGTTTGGCGGCGGAGCGGCGCAACCCAAGCGGCTCTCGCCGGCGCCTGTCGTCGTTGCTCCGATTCGAGTCGAATCGCCCGAACCGCTCATTCCCTCACATGCGCGGGCGGCGAATGAAGAGGCGTCCTGGGATGCTGTAACAATGAGCGCGCCTGTCGACGCGGCGAGCGCGGCGGACGTCGCCCCGGCCCCTTCAAAGAAGAAGCAAGGCGTCAGGCCGGAACTCCTTTCAAGCCCACGCAATGACGCGCCGGACGATCTTTCGCGCATCAAGGGCGTCGGTCCCAAGAGTCTCGTAAAGCTCAACGCGCTCGGCGTCTTCCATTATGACCAGATCGCCGCGTGGAACCTCGACAACGCCAAATGGATCGGCGCCGCCATCGGCGCGCCCGGCCGCGTCGAGCGGGACAAATGGATTCAGCAGGCGCGGGCGCTGGCGGGGGAAGGAGCGGAACTGAAATGAAATTGCGTTTTCTCGTCGGCGCGGGCCTTGCGGCGCTTCTCTCGCCATTCGCGGCGCTTGCGCAGGATATGTTGCAGGGCGTCGATCTTACGCAGCCCGCCTATTCACAATCGGAAATGAGCCGCGCCGACGTCGAGGCCGCGTTGAAATCGGGTCAGACGGACTTCTCTGGAAAGAGCCTCAACGGCCTCGATCTTTCGGGGCTCGATCTCTCCGGCGTCAATCTTCGCGCCGCGCGCTTGAACAAGGCGCGCCTTTCCGGCGCGAAGCTCGACGGCGCCATTCTCGATCAGGCCTGGATGCTGCAAGCCGATATCACCGGCGCGTCGCTCAAAGGCGCGCACGCCTTCGCGGCGCAGATGCAGAAGATGCGCGGCGACGGCGCGGATTTCACGGGCGCGAGGCTCGCCGGCGACATGTCGGGCGCGACCTTGCGCGGCGCGAAATTCAACGACGCAAATCTTTCCGCCGACATGAAAAACCAGTCGATGGGATTGATGCGCGCCGTGCTGCGCTCGGCGATCGTCGAAGGCGCGCAGTTTCGCAAGGCCAATCTGATGAGCGCCGATCTGCGTTTCCTGCATGCGGCGGGCGCAGATTTCTCTCAGGCGAATCTGATGAACGCCGACGCTTCCGGCGCCGATTTCACGGGCGCGATTTTCACAGGCGCCATGACGAAGGATCTCGATGTCGATTCCGCGCAGATAGACGCGGCGTCCGAGAAGGCGCTCGAGCATGCGCAGCATCTCGATCGCGCCCGCCGTCAATGAGCGACATTCGAATAGGCGTCGATCTCGGCGGCACCAAGATCGAGGCTATCGCGCTCGATCGCGACGGCGCCATCCGCGCGCGCCGCCGCGTTTCGACTCCGGCGCATGATTACGACGAAATTCTCCGCGCCATCGCCGCTCTCGTGCGGGAGATCGAGCAGGAGACCGGCCGTCGCGGCGCGGTCGGCGTCGGCTCGCCGGGCTCGCTTTCGACCCATACCGGCTTCATCAAGGGCTCCAATACGCAGGTCGTGAACGGCAAGCCTTTGGACGCCGATCTCGCAAAGCTGATCGGCCGCCCCGTGCGCGTCGAAAACGACGCCAATTGTTTTGCGCTGTCGGAAGCCGTGGACGGCGCGGGGCAGGGGACGCGGGTTGTATTCGGCGTCATCATCGGCACGGGCGTCGGCGGCGGCGTGGTGGTCGACGGCAAGATCGTCGCCGGACGCAATCACATCGGCGGGGAATGGGGACACACGCCTCTGCCCTGGATGACGCGCGAGGAATATCCCGGCATGCGTTGCTTTTGCGGGCATGACGGCTGCATCGAGACCTTTCTCTGCGGCGCGGGTCTCTCGCGCGAATATCGGCGCGTCTCGGGCGGCGAGGCCACGAGCAAGGAAATCGTCGCGCGCGCCGACGCTGGAGAGGCCGAAGCGCTGGCGGCGCTCGACGCCTATCAGGACCGCCTGTCGCGGGCGTTGGCGATGATCGTGGACATACTCGATCCCGACGTCATCGCGCTCGGCGGCGGCGTGTCGAATATTGCGCGCATCTATGAGGGGCTGACGGCGCGCGTGGCGAGGCACGCTTTCACAGACGCTCTGGACACGAAAATCCTGCGCAACGTTCACGGCGATTCCGGCGGCGTGCGCGGAGCCGCCTGGCTGTGGCGCGATGGCCCCTGAGCCGATTCAGCGACGATTGAAGACGCGCATGACCTGCGTATGCGCGGCGCGCCCGGTCAGGACCAACCCCTCGAACACGGTTCGAGTGGTCTCGCCATGGAAAAAATGGCCGTCCATCGTCATGAAGGCGGCGAGAAAGCTCGCGAGAAAACCTATTTTAGCCATGCCGCTTCGGGCTATGAACCCCCTCCTGGGTTGGACTCATCAACTCATAAAGAAACCGGTTTTCGAGTGTTTTTCTCATTCGATTAAAATTGCGTGCATCTGCCGGAAATTGAGGCGTTTCCCGCGCCCGCCGGCCGGTGTATGCGAGAGGGCGGGCCTTCGACGCGGGCGCCGCCAGCAACAGGGTTTCCGCAGATGGGCGCCTCGAGCGATTCGCCTAACACATTCAAGCAGCTTGCATTTCTCTCCTCCGGCACGCCCGAGGCCGACGAGGCGCGGCTGCGTCTCGTCGAGAAATATGGCGACGTCGCGCCCGAGGACGCGGACTGCATCGTGGCGCTCGGCGGCGACGGCCTCATGCTGCGCACGCTCCACAACTACATGGATACGGGAAAGCCGATCTACGGCATGAACCGGGGCTCCGTCGGCTTTCTGATGAATCAGTATCGCGAGTCTGGCCTGCGCAAGCGCCTCGCCGAGGCCAAGCCGTCGATCATCCATCCGCTGCTGATGAACGCCACCAATGTGCGCGGCGACGAATTCTCCGCTCACGCCATCAACGAGGTCTCGCTGCTGCGCCAGACGTCGCAGGTCGCGAAACTGCGCATTCTCATAAACGGCCATGAGCGCCTGCCGGAACTCATCACAGACGGCGTGCTCGTCTCCACTCCCGCCGGCTCCACCGCTTATAATCTTTCGGCCAACGGCCCCATCCTGCCGCTCGACTCTCCCTTATTGGCGCTGACGCCCATCTCGCCCTTCCGCCCCCGCAGATGGCGCGGCGCCCTGCTGCCCGACGCAGCGAAGATAAGGATGGAAGTGCTCGAATCCGCCAAGCGGCCCGTCTCCGTCGTCGCCGACCACGACGAATTCCGGGACGTCGCTTTCGTCGACATCGAGATGGATCACAACGCCAATCTCATGCTGCTGCACGATCCCGGCCATTCGTTGGAGGAGCGGATTTTGCGGGAGCAGTTCGGGTATTGAAAAGCGGCGTAACGCTACGACTTTCAGGTCGCCGCCCGTCGCCGTATTCCCGCCCTCGCATCGCCCGAGCGCATCAAGGTCATTCTCCCGCCTGCGGCGAGAGGCGCTCTTAAGCCGCCACTTGCATCAGCTCCGCTTCGAACGCCGCCATGTCGATGATCGGCGCGGTGTCGATCACGACGTGACTCGCTGGCGACGCGACCGACGGCGCCTGCGCTTCCGCCGTGAGGCGCGCGGCCTCGGAGCGGGCCTCCTCCAAGGCGGCTTCCATTTCGAAGCGTCGCAGCAAGGCCATCAGTCTGTCGAGTTCGCCGCCGTTCATTTCTTCGCAAGCGGTGAGCACGCGTTCGATCATTACGAGCGAGAGGCGGGCCTCGCCGCCATGAACGTCGCCATATTCCCGTTGCGCTTCGAGCGCGGCGCGGAAGGCGGGCAGGAATTTTTCCGGCAGGCCGGCGCGATGATAGAGAGCGGCGAAGCCGGCGCCTCGGAAGTCGCGCAGCAGGCCCGCGACCTTGTCTTCGCGCAGGCCCGAGAGTTCGACGAGCGCGGCTTCGAAGAGGTCGCGATTGCCGGAAAGCAGCGCGCGCAGAACGAGACTCGCCGTGAGCTGGCGCGAGGCGCGCAAATGGACGACGAGCTCGCGCACGCCGTGACGGCCGTCCTGTTCAGCGGTTTCCGATACGATGATCACATTGGCCTTGTCGCGCTCTTCACGCGACAGGCGCTCGGCGCGTTCATTGGTCAGCCAGCCGGCGTCGATAACGAAAGCGGAAAGCGCGGCGGCGGTCGCATTGACGAGGTCGTTGCGTACGGTCGCGGGCAGCCAGGGGCGCGAAAGCAGCGCTTCGCGCATCTCGCCGTCCTCGCCGAAGCGCTCGATCATGCGGCGCATGGAGAATTCCTGCAGATCCGCCCCCGGATTGACCGCGAGCGAAATCGCCGCCTCGCGCGCGCCGATTTCCGCAAGCGCGGCGCAGACGCCGGCGGGAACGCGGGCGCGCAGCGCAATGGCGCTCTGCGCGAAAGGGTCGCCGATCGCCGCGCAATCGATGAGTTCGGCTTCGGTCAGCAGAGGGGAGCGCGACAGCACCGGCGTCGCGACGTCGGACTGATCGCTCGCAAGGGCGGAGACAAGTGCGTGCGGCGCATCGACGGCGCTGGCGAAATTGTCGGAGAGCGCGCGACGCACCAGCGGCGAGGGATCGTCGAGCAAGGACATCAGCGCGATTTCCGCCGCGCGGCGTTCGGACGTTTGGAGATCGGAGTAAAGATAGGCGCGGGCGAGAGCGCCGGCGCCCTCCGCGCGTTGCGCCGCATTGGCCGTCTGCGCCCAGGACAGAAAATTACGCACGATCATGGGGGCCTCGACCTTCGGTTAACGCAGCGGCTTACGTGAAAGGACTATGGCGATTTATGGTAAATTCTGACTTAAGGGCGCGCGGCTGCGCTTAAGAAAAGCAACATGTGATGCGCTCGATTCTCATTCATTCTCCGGCGCGCCGTGAAAGCGCGGAAATAGCGCTCGCAAGCAGGGCAGGGGCGCTGCTGCTGCAACCGGCGGGCGAAGGCGAGAGCCGTGAGGCGGCGCTGCGCTGGATGCGCGCGTTTGTCGAGCGCGCGCGGGCGTCGGCTGACCGGCCGCAACTATTCGTCCAAGTCGCGCCGGTGACGGACGCGGCGATCGACGCCGATCTCATCGCGCTGGTCGCAGCGGGACTTGACGGCGTCTTCCTCGAAGGCTGCGAAGGGCGCGCGCATGTCCAGCATCTTTCAGCGAAGCTTTCCGTGCGGGAGGCGGCGGCCGGTCTGCCCGCCGGAAGCGTCAAGATAATCGCCCTCGCGGCGCAGACCCCTGCGGGAGTTTTCGCGCTCGGCGGATATAAGGACGCCTCGACGCGGCTCGCCGGGCTCGCACTCGATGGGACTACTCTTCCGGGCGGGAGCGGCGCGAGAGACGCGGCGCGCGCGCTCCTCCTGCTCGGCGCCGCCTCGGCGCGTCTCCCCGCCTTCGACATGGCGCCGGATCTTGAAGGCGCGGCGCTGGAAAAAGCGTGCGCGGCCGCGCGGAGGGAGGGTTTCGCGGGCATGATCGCCCGGTCGGGCGCGCAAATTGGACCCATTGAAAGCGCCTATCGCGCTGCGTGATCGACAAAAGGCCATGTTCGGCGCCATAGAAATCGGCGATGAACAAAAAATCGCTTCGTAAAGCCGGTTCGCTCCTACTCGCCGCACTGACGCTTCCCGCCGCGACCCACGCCGCTCCGACTCGTCGCGGCCATCCGGCGGCGTCTCAGCCAGGTCCCTCCGCGGCGGGGCCGGCGGCGCCGGCCGCCCCTGCGAATACGGAGGGCATGTTGAGCCTGCGCCTTGGCGCGACGCTGGGCGCGAGCGATTCGCAACCCATTCATTCCGGCCTCGTCTGGCGCGTCTTCGAAGAAGCGGCGCAGCCCGACGGCTCGCATCGGCTGATTGCGCAGTCGGACGAGGCGACGCCCAATTTTCCGTTGCCGGACGGCGCTTACCTCGTCCATGCGGCCTATGGACTCGCCGGGGCGACGCGCCGCATCGTCCTCGAAGGGCATAATGTCTCCGAGCGCCTGCCGCTCAACGCCGGCGGCCTCAAGCTCGTGGACATGCTGGGCGAGAGCAGGATCCCGTCCCAGCGTCTTTCTATCTCGATTTACGTGCCCGAGCGCGGAAACGCCGAGGCGAAGCTCGTCCTCGCCAACGCCAAGGCGGAGGAGGTGATCTGTCTGCCGGAGGGCGCCTATCACATCGTATCGACCCTGCTCGACACCAGCCAGGGCGCGCAGGGCGGAGCCAACGCCACCAACTCGGTCGTCACCGCCGACCTCAAAGTTCCGGCCGGCAAGCTCATCGAGGCGACGTTGAAACATCACGCCGCGACCATCACGCTGAAGCTCGTCAAGGCGCCGGGCGGCGAAGCGCTCGCCAATACGAGCTTTTCCGTGCTGACGCCGGGCGGCGACGTCATCCGCGAATTGATCGGGGCCTTTCCGTCGCTCGTTCTGGCGGAGGGCGAATATGTCGCCATCGCCCGCCACGATGGGAAGACCTATCAGAACACGTTTCGCGTGCAGTCCACCAGGGATTCAGACGTGGAAATCGTCATGAAGGACGAGGCGCCGCCCCCCGAGGAACAGCCGCAATAGTTCGAATCGAAACAAAAAAAGCCGGCGGTCGCAACCGCCGGCTTTTTTGTCGGGGAGCCGCCCGGAGGCGGCTCCGATCCTCTTTTCGCTCAGAGCAGCGAGAACGGGATGATCACGTCCATGTTGAACATGCCCTGCGAACGGCTCTGGCCGAGCGGGTTGTTGGACGTCACGCCGCGGAAGAAGGGCGTCGTGCCATTGACCGCGGTGTCCCAACGGAACTCGGGACGGATGATCAGACCGGTGATGATTGGCAGCTTCGGCAGTTCCGGCGTAATCGTCACGCCGGCGGTGAGCGCCAGATAGCTGGTGCCCTGGCCGCCCGGACGGAAGAGGCAGGAGTAGCACGGAAAGCCGTGGAAAACATTGATCGCATCGTAGTAGCCGGGGAGGGCGGCGACGAAGAAGTTCTTGTTGTCGCGGTAGAATTCGACGCGGCCATTGACCTTGAAGATGTCGTTGACCTTGTAGGACGCGTATTGCGCGATGGCGTAGGAGTCCGCGCCCTGCGGCTTCAGCGGCGCGCCGGCGAAGTTGGTGCCGAAGTTTCCGTCCAGCGCGGCGATCGTCGCCGCCGACAGACCGGTGGTGGAAATCGGATTCGAGCCGCTCTCGCGGTTATAGGCGATATCCGTGATGAGCGTCAGGTTTTCCGTCGGCTTCCAGGTCGTGGTCAGGTTGGTGAAGGTGCGGTTCGCCGTGTTCGGGTCGCAGACGCAGGCCAGCGGCGTGTTCGGCCAGGTGAGCGCCAGGGCGCCCGGGAACGGCGCGTAGGCCAGGAACGGATTGCCGCGCTGGACGGGATTTTCCGGGCCGTGGTGAATAATGCCCACGATCGTCAGATTGCCGTCGAGAAGATTGAGGCCGAAACCGCCATGGAAGGAGGGCGAGCCGTTATTGTCGCCCGGCCAGCCGGGGAAGCCCGTGTTCACGCCCGTGGTGACGCCCGTATAAACGTCGAGCCAGTCGCGGACATGGGTCGTGACCATCGCGCCGGTGTGGAGGAAGGGCCCGAAATTGAAGATGTAGGAGTGGCTGTAGAAGAGGTTGTCCTTGGCGTACATGACTTCCGCGCCATTGTACGTCGGGAACTGACCAACCTTCACGTCGACGCCGCCCTGCGAGATGAAGCTCGTCCAGGGAAGATGAGCCTGGAGGTTCGCTTCCAGGAAGCCGATCTGCGTGCGGTCCGCGATCGCATATTCCAGGGTGCCGGTATAATGATTATACCGCATGTCCTCGCCGATCTGGAGCTGCGCCTTGAAGCCGAAGTCGTAATTCGCAGACTTCGGATCGATCGGACGCTGCACCGTGAGAACGGCCCCGTTGAAGGTCGGCCAGTTCGCGCGGTCGGTATAGAGGTGACCCCAGTTCACCTTGTTGTAGGGCTGATTGAAGTTCACGGCGACGCCGCCTTCGACGTAACCGTCGACGGTCACGGTGCTCAGCCAGGTCGGCGGCGGCGGGGGGGGCCACAGGCGCCTTTTTTTTCGCCAGATCGGCGCCGAGAGCCATGGTGGCTGCGAGGGACGCTGCAGTCACGATTGGGAGATAGTACCACTTCATGCCAGGAACTCCGGTTGGGAGGCGAAACCTGGAGTGAATACAAACTCAGTCTCCTGTTCATTCAAGCTCATCTCATCCGCAAATGCCTAATATGTGAGCAAAACCAGCCAATCCGAACAATTGTGTTCGCAGATGTTGCGCCGATGTCACAATTTGGCGAGGCTCAGGACATGCAAATTTTCCCATTTGTTAACGGTCTCCGAAGGCGCGCTCCTTTGACGCCGTTCTGGCTTCGACCGGATATCCGGCTGATTCGCTGCGAAGATTGCGTCAAGCGCTTGCCGGCCTCCCGCAACTGGTCCAACTGACGGTTAGCGGTCGCGCTCACGACCGCGAAAATCGTCGGGAGACGCGAATGTCGGAAAATGGACAAAAAGACGGGCCCGATTTCGCCCGTGGGGTCGAGGCGGGGACGCTTGTCGCCGGGGTTCCGCTTCGCGGCCATGTCGGCGGCGAGCCCGCGATGATGGTCTGGACTGGCGACGAGGTCTTCGTCATCGGCGCCGACTGCACGCACTACCACGGTCCGCTCGACGAAGGCCTGGTGGTCGGGGACACGATCCGCTGCCCGTGGCATCATGCCTGTTTCAGCCTGCGCACGGGCGTCGCATTGCGCGCCCCGGCCTTCGACGCATTGCCAAGATGGCGGGTCGAGCAAAGGGACGGTCGAATCTACGCTAGCGGGAAAGTCGAGACGCATGCCGGGCCGGCGCCCGTATCCGCGCCGCGGTCGGTCGTCATTGTGGGGGCTGGCGCCGCGGGATTTGCGGCGGCGCATGCGTTGCGCGCGGAAGGCTATGACGGGGTCATCGAAATGATCGGCGCCGATCCGGCGCAGCCCTATGACCGTCCAAATCTCTCAAAGGATTATCTCGCCGGAACGGCCCAGCCTGAATGGCTCCCATTGCGCGATCCCGCCTGGTATCGCGACAATGGCGTGCTGCTGCGCCTCGGACGAAAAGTCGAAACGCTGGATCCTGTCGCAAAGCGCCTGACGCTCGAAGGCGGCGAAGCCGTCTCCTTTGACGCGCTGTTGCTGGCGACGGGCGCGGAGCCGGTGCGCTTGCCAATTCCAGGCGCGGACCGGCCGAACGTCTTTTATCTCCGTAGCGTCGCTGACTCGGATCGCATCATCGCCGCTTGCGCAAGGGCGAAACGCGTCGCGGTCATCGGCGCGAGCTTTATCGGGCTGGAGGTCGCAGCCTCCCTTCGGACGCGGGGACTCGACGTGCATGTCGTCGCGCCCGAGGCCGTGCCCATGGCGCGCATTCTCGGCCCGGAACTCGGCGCGCATGTGAGAAAGCTGCATGAGACGCGCGGCGTGGTCTTTCATCTCGAGGATACGGCGATCGAGATTGGCGAGGCCGGCTTGACGCTGGGGAAAGGCGGGGCCCTCCCGGCGGATTTCGTCGTCATCGGGGTCGGGGTTCGGCCCAATCTCGCGCTCGCGGAGGCGGCGGGCCTTGCGACGGACAAGGGCGTGCTCGTCGACGAATATCTCATGACCAGCGCGGCGGACGTCTATGCGGCGGGCGACATCGCCCGCTGGCCCGACAAGATCACGGGCGAGGCGATCCGCGTCGAGCATTGGGTCGTGGCGGAGCGTCAGGGACAGACGGCGGCGCGCAACATTCTCGGCCGGCGAGAGCGCTTCGACGCCGCGCCCTTCTTCTGGAGCCAGCATTACGATCAGGCTATCTCTTATGTGGGCCATGCGCCTTCATGGGATCGCTGCGAGATTTCCGGCGATCCGGCCTCGGGAGACTGCGCTGCGGTCTTCTACAAAGGGGAGCGGAAACTCGCGGTCGCGACGCTTGGCCGGGATCTCGAGAGCCTGAAAGCTGAAGAGGCGTTCGAGAAGGCGATCGGCGCGCTCGTCTGAATAAGCGCGCTTGCCCGAATGAAAGAGGGCGCGGGGAAATCCCTCGCGCCCTTCAACGTTTCGACGCTGCTCGAGCCGCTTAGTCGAAGCGGCCGGCCGCATGGCCCAGCATTGTGTAGACCTTGCCGGCGTCGCCGGTCAGGAGATCCAGCGCCTTCGCGCCGTCGCGGTCGCCGCGGCTCGTTTCGACCAGCAGATCCTCGAAGTGCCGCACATAATGGTCGACCGTCGCGCGGAACTCCTGATCGATGCGGTAGCGGCGGCGGATTTCCTCGAAGGTCTGGTGGCCCTGCGCCGTGTAGAGGCGGCGGCCGAAAAGACCGCCCTTCTCGCCGCGCTGGTAGCGGCGCCACAATTCGGCGACCGCGGCGTTGTCGACCATGCGGGCGATGTCGAGCGTCAGGCTGTCGAGCGCGCCGGCATTCGCTTGGCGCGGGCCGCGCGGCGGCGCCGGCGGGGCGGGGGGCTGCATCGCGGGAGCGGGCTTTTGCGGCGCTTCGTCGCGCGAGGCGCGGGCCAGCAGATCGCTCAGCCAGCCGCCCTGCTGTTCGCGCGCGGGCTCCGCCATGCGCGGCGCCGGAGCGGGCGGCGCGGCGACCGGTGCAAGGCGCGGCTTGGGCGGCTCCGCGCGCGGCGCCGGCTCGAATGTCCGGCGCGCGACAGGCGGCGCCTGCTCGGCCACGTCATAGACGCGGCCCGAGCGCGCGACAATGTCGGTAAGCTCGTTGAGCGCCTTCACCTGATCGCCGACGACGCGACGCAGCGCCGCCGCCTGTTCGGCGGTTTCGCGCGGCAGGTCGACGGCGCCGCGCCGCACTTCCTCGCGGGTCTCCTCGAGTTCGCGATGGATGTCGCGCGAGAGGCCGCGAATTTCCTCAGCCGTCGACTGGAAGCGCACGCTGGCTTCGCCGAACAGGCGGTTGATCTCATCATTAGCCTGCGTGAACGCGTCGCGCAGCGCCTGCTCCGTCTCCGAGCGCTGGCCTTCGGCCGCGGAGCGGATATGGGCGAAACGCGTCTCGACGAGATTGGCCGTCTCCTCGGTCGTCGCCGCAAGGGCGCCGCCAATGTCCTGCGAGCGCGACTCGATCGCATGGAACGTGTCTTCCATCCGCTGCGCGAAGCTCGCCAGCACGCCCTCGACCTCCGCGCGCTTGCCCTCGACAAGCGTGACGAGGCTTTCGAGCGTCTGGCGGCGCGCGTCGAACGCCGAGTCGAGCGCCTGCTGGCTCTGCGCGAGCTGCTGGGCGCTCTGCGCCAGCGCCTGCTGGCGCTCGCCCAGCACGTCGGCGATGTTGTGGGCGTTGCTGATCGTACCGCCGGCGACGTCGCTGATTTGCTGCACCTGGCCGGAGACGACGCGGATCGCCTCCTGAAACTCCGTGAGGCGCGTGCCCAGTTCGCGTTCGAGATTGACGAGGTTGCCGCCCGTCTTGTCGATGATGGCGTGCAGCGAGGTGTTGGTCTGGCCGAGCTTGTCGAGCAGGGTCGGCAGCTCCGCCCGGATCTTGTCGTTCATCGCGACGAGCGCGCCGATCGACGTCTGCGCGCCGGCGTCGAGCGCATCGGTCATGGAGGCGGTCGACTGCTCGATCGCCTGCGAGAGCTCCTCGCGCTTGTCGCCGAGATGGCGGACGATGGCGGCGCCGCGCGTCTCGATCGTCTTGGCGATCAGCTCGCCGACGCTCGCGAGCTCGTTCGTCACCGCGCCGCCGCGTTCGCCGAGGGTCGTCTGGATATGAGAGAGCCTTTCGTCGAGCGCGCTCTGCAATTGCGTCAGCCGCGAGTCCAGCGCGCCGCTGATTTCGCCGACGCGCTCGGAAAGCGCCTGACCGAGATCGCCCGTGCGGGCGTGCAGCGTCGTGTCGAGCTCGCGGCGGGCTTCGGCCAGCGTGTGGTTGATGTCCTGTAGACGCGCGGTGACGGAGTCGATGACGCTGCGGCCGCGTTCGTCGATTTCCGTCGATACGGCGCCGAGGCGCTCCACGACGTTTTTCTCGAAGAGTTCGATGCGGCCGTCCAGCGTCTCCGCGAGGTCTTTCGCGCGTCCGCCAAGCGTGTCGTTGATTTCGGCCGCCTTGGAGGCGAGCGTCTGCGCAATCTCCGTGGAGCGCGTGAGCAGAACGGAGTCGACGTCCTTGAGCTTTTCTTCGAGAGTCTGGACGACCTCGCGGCCGCCTTCGCCCATGACGCGCGCAACTTCGAGCGCATGGTTTGCGAGCGACTCCTGCAGCTTCTGGCCGCCGAGGCCGAGCCCGGCGTCCATATGCTTGACGAGCGCCTCGATGCGCTCGGCGGCTTCCCGGGTGCGGGCGTCGCTGACATTCTCGAAGGCTTCGATCTTGCTCGACATGACGGCGGCGATGTCTTCCGCGCGCGCGCCGAGTTTTTCGACAAGCTGGTCGCCTTTCGCGCCGATTGCGTGGTCGATCGCGTCGAGCTTGGAATTCACCTCGGTCGCAAGCTTGCCGACCTGATCGCTCAGGCGCGAGAAGGCGGAGACGGTGGTCGCGTCGAGCTCGCTCACCAGCTTGCCGCCGCGCACCGAAATGGCGTCGTCGATCGTCTCCAGACGCGTGTCGATCTCATGCGCGAAATGACGTGAATTGTCTCCGATGCGCGCGGCGAACTGATCGACCTGCTCGGCCAGCTTGTCGACGAAGGCGCCGCCTTGAGCGTTCATCGTCTGGTCGATCGCATCCAGCTTGGCGTCGAGCGTCTCGTGAAGCTTCTGCGAGCGCTCGTCGATGCGGGACGCGATCTGATCGGCCTGCTGAGCCAGTCTGCCGACGAGCGCGCCGCCATGGACGTTCACGGTCTCGTCGAGGGCGCCGATCTTCGCTTCGAGTTCGGCCGAAAGCTGCTGCGCGCTCGCGCCGATGCGGCCGGCGAGCTGGTCCGTCTGCGCGGCGATCTGTTCGATCAGCGCGGAGCCGCGCAGCGACACGGCGTCGTCCAGGGCCGAAAGACGCGAGTCGATCTCGCCGGCGAAGTGGCGCGAATTGTCGCCGATGCGCGACATGAAACGATCGCTCTGCTCGGCGATGCGATCGACAAGGGCGCCGCCATGCGTTGCGAGCGTATTGTCGATCGCATTGAGACGGTCGTCCACGGTGGCGACGAATTTCTGCGCCTGCGCGCCGATGCGCGCATCCGCGTCTTCCGTGCGCGCGGCGAGGCTTTGCACGAGTTCGCCGCCGCGACCGCCGATCACTTCCTCGATGACGGTGAGGCGCTCGGCGACTTCCGTGCTGAGTTGCGAGGCATGCTGGGCGACGCGGTCCGCGATCGCCGAGCCGTCGCGCAGCAGCGCGTTTTCAAACTGGCCGAGCTGCGTTCCAAGCGTCGACGCGATCCGTTCGCCATGCTCGGCCAGCGACACGACGACTTCCTTGCCCTGTTCGAGCACGGCGTTCTCGAACGCCGCCATGCGCTCGGTGAGCGCCTCGTTGAGGCGTTCGCCCTGGGTCGCGAGGGCGACGACCGCGTCGCTCGCCGTGGCGGCGAAGCGGTCCTGCATGGTCTCCGAGTTTTGGGCGAGAGCCGTCGAAGCTTCCGCGACGCTGCGTTGCAATGTGTCGCGCAGCGCCGTCCCGCTCGTTTCGATTTCCTGAAGCGCCCGCTCGCGGGTTTCTTCCATCGTCTGGGCGACGAGCAGGCCGGCGTTTTCCAGCGCCGTCATGCGTTCGCCGAGCAGGTCGTCGACGCGCTTCGCATGTTCGGCCACAAGGGCGGACACGTTTTCGCTGTGACGGCGCACCGACGCTTCGAAGGCGCCGACGCCCGTGGCGACCGTGCCGGAAATGCGCGCGCTTTCCTCCTCGATGCGCTTGGCGGCGTCGGCGTTGACCTGCTGCACGGCGGATTCGAAAGCCTGCAAGCGGGCGGAAAGGTCCTCTCCGGTCGTGGTCGTGTGATCGAGCACGCGCTGGGCGATCTCGTCGCCCTGACGCAGGAAAGTGTCTTCGAAAGCGGCGAGGCCCCGGGCGAAGACGGCGTTCACTTCCTCGCTCTTCGACGCGATGCGCGCCGCGGCGTCGCCGCTGTGACGGGAGACGGCGTCCGTGAAGGCGGCGAGGCCTTCCGTGACCGCCGCCATGGCCTGCTCGCCATGCTGCGCCACGCGAGCCGTCACCGTTTCGCTCTGGCGCAGGATCGCGTCTTCGAGCGAGGCGAGGCCGAGCGAAAGATTGTTCAACGCGCGGTCGCCCTGTTCGGCGACGCGGGTCGCGGCTTCCTCGCTCTTGCGCGAGACGGCGTCTTCGAGCGATGCGATCTGGCGGGCGATCTCCGAGGTTGCGCGCTCGCCATGGCTGGAGACGAGATTGGCGACTTCCTCGCTGCCGCGCGCGACGGTTTCTTCGAGAGCGGCGATCTGGCGGGCGAGCTCCGTCGTCGCGCGGTCGCCATGGGCGGAGACCAGCGCGGCGATCTCTTCGCGGCTGCGCGCGACAGTCTCCTCGAAGGTCGCGACTTGCTTCGTCAGATCGGCGGCAGCGCCGTCGCCATGGAGCGCGACCAGATCCGCGACGTCCCTGGCGTGTTGCGCGACGCTCCGCTCGAAGGTCTCGAGCTGCTCGGTGAGCAGCGCTCTCGCCCGGTCGCCATGCTCCGAGACGCGATTGGAAATTTCCTCGCCATGCTCCGCGACGGCGCTTTCGAAAGCCGCGAGACGGTCCGATACGAGCGCGGCGGCGCGCTCGCCCTCGGTGACGACGCGGGTGGCGACATCCGCGCCGCGCTGCGTGAACGTCTCTTCGAAAGCGGCGAGACGGTCGGCGAGGATCGTCGTGGCGCGTTCGCCATGTTCGGCCACGCGGGCCGCGATGTCGGAGCCGTGACGCGCGACGGCTGCTTCGAAAGCGGCGAGTTGCTGCACGACTTCTGAAGAGGCCCGGTCGCCCTGTTCGGCGAGGCGCGCCGCGATGTTCTCGCTGCGCTGGAGAACGGAGTCCTCGAAGGAGGCGAGGCCCAGCGAGAGATTGCTCAGCGCGCGGTCGCCATGTTCGGCGACGCGCGCGGCGATCTCCTCGCCGCGTTGAGCGATCGAGGTCTCGAACGCCTCGACATGGCGCGTAAGTTCGCCGCTCGCCCTTGCGCTCTGCTCCTCGACAAGATTCGCGACCTGCCCGGTTCCCGATACGACCGCATCCTGGAAGGCGGCCAGCTGTTCCGTCAGAGTCGAAATGGAACGATCGCCATGTTCGACGACGCGGGCTGTCAGCTCCTCGCCGCGCTGGGCGACGGTCGCCTCGAAACTGGCGAGCTGTTCGGCGAGAGTCGCGACGGCGCGCTCATTGCTCCCGGTGACGCGCGCGCCGATTTCGTCGCTGCGCTGGGCGACGGTCGCCTCGAAACTGGCGAGCTGTTCGACGAGAGTCGCGGCGGCGCGCTCATTGCTCTCGGTGACGCGCGCGCCGATTTCGTCGCTGCGCTGGGCGACGGTCGCCTCGAAACTGGCGAGCTGTTCTGCGAGCGTCGCGGCGGCGCGCTCATTGCTCTCGGTGACGCGCGCGCCGATTTCGTCGCTGCGCTGGGCGACGGTCGTCTCGAAACTGGCGAGCCGTTCGGCGAGAGTCGCGGCGGCGCGCTCATTGCTCTCGGTGACGCGCGCGCCAATGTCGTCGCTACGCTGGGCGACGGACGCCTCGAAACTGGCGAGCCGCCCGGTGAGCGTCGCGGCGGCGCGTTCGCTGCTCTCGGTGACGCGCGCGCCAATTTCGTCGCTGCGCTGCGCGAGGGCGTCTTCGAAAGCGGAAAGGCGGCCAGTGACGGCCGTCGCCGCGAGTTCCGCATGCTCCGCCACGCGAGAAGCCACGTCTTCCGTGCTGCGGGCGAGCGCCTCCTGGAACTCGGCGAGTCGCGAGGCGAGCGTGTTGGTGGCGCGATAGCCATGCTCGGTGACGCGCGCGGCGAGTTCGTCGCCGCGCGTGGCGAAGACGTCCTGGAACTCGGCGAGGCGCCCGGTCATTTCGGCTGAAGACTTTTGCGTATGTTCGGCGATGCGGGCGGTCATCTCCTCGCCCTGTCGCGTGAAAGTCTCCTCGAAAACGGCGAGTCCTTCGCTCAGCGCCGTGCTCACGCGGTCGCCATGCTCGGCGACGCGCAGAGCGGCGTCGGCGCTGTTCTTGACGACGGCGTCTTCGAAGGCGGCGAGACGTTCCGTTAGGGTGGCTTCGAGCTGGCCGCCGCGTTCGGTCACGCGCTCGACCATGGCTTCGCCGCGCTTCAGGACCATGCGCTCGAAATTTTCGAGCCGTTCGGCCAGCGTTTCATTCACACGGTCGCTATGCGAGCCGAGAGCCGAAACGGCGTCGCTCGCGAGATTGGCGAAACGCTGCTGCAGCGTATCCGCCTGTTCGACGAGGGACGACGCGGTTTCGCCCAGGTTGCGCGTCAGCGACTCGTGGATCGCCTTGCCGCGCTCCTCGAATTCCTGATGCGCCTTGACGTTGGTCTCGTCCATCAGGCCGAGCAGGCGCGTTTCGGCGGCGTCGAAGGTGATCTTCGCCTTTTCGACCTGTTCGGCGACGCCCGACGCGAAGCGCTCGGAGGTTTCGGCGAGGGCTTTGTCCAGTGCGCCGCCATGCGTCGAGATGGCTTCGTTGATCACCCCGCCGGTCTCGGCGAGACGTACGACGAGCCTGTCGCCCTGGCCGCCGATCGAGTCGGCGAAGCTCGAACCGAGCGCCTCGAAACGCTCGAGGATCGTCGCGCCGCGCGCGCCGAAATCGACGGAAAGCGCGTCGCCGGCAGCCTGCAGCCTGTCGCCGACTTCCGTGACGCCCTCGGTGAAGCGGCGCGTCACGTCGTCGCTCGCGCCGCCGATTTGCTGCGCGACGGCGTCGCCCGTCTGCGTCAATACGCCGACGACGCGGTCGCCATGCGAGGCCAGCGTGGTCTCGAAATTGTCGCCCGCCTTCTCCAAAGCGAGCTTGATCTCTTCGCCCTTCGCGCCGAGCGAAGAGGTGACGCGCGTTCCTGCGTCGCTCACGGCTTCCGCGAGATGCGCGGAGGTCGCCGCCAGCTCCTGAGACAGCGCGTCGCGCGCGCCGAAAAGCGACGCGCGGGCGTTGTCGGCGTTGACGACGATGGCCTCGCGTTCGCGCGTCAATTCGTCGATGAGCAAACGGATTCGGCGTTCGTTTTCGGTGTAGGAGCGTTCGAGATTGGTGACCTCGGTGCGCACGATCACCTCGAGTTCGCCGGCGCGGGCGAGGGCGCGCTCGATGCCGTCGCCCATCGACGCGGCCTCGCGGCGGATCGCTTGAGAAAGAGACACTACCTGTTCCGTGGCGATCGTCTCGGGCTCGATCAGGCGGATGGCGACTTCCGTCATCGAATTGGCGATGAGGCGCATTTCATGCGCGCGCCGCGCCATGAGGCCGGTGATGAAAAGAAAGATCGTCGGGCCGACCAGGGCGGCGATCGTCAGAACGGGCTTGGGCGCCAGGAAAGACCCGTCGGCCTCCAATATTTCGCCCTGGTGGAAATAAACATAGAGAATCCAGCAAACGGCCCACAAGGCGATCGAGGCGAAAGTCATCACCATGATGCTGCGGTTGGGCGCGATCTGCAGCGCGGCGCGCAATTCGCCGACCGTGCGGCGGTCGTCATTGGCTGGCGCGATCGAGGGCGGCATGAGCGGCGGCGGTTTGGGCGTCTCTCGCGCTTCCGGCTTGCGCGGCGCGGGCTGGCCGGACATGGCCTGACCCATATTGAGCGCGTTCGTCGAAGAGTCCGACGCGGGCGCGGGATTTGGCTCCTCAGCCTTGGGGGCGCCGTCTTCCGCGGCCGGGGGCGCGCCAAGGTCGAGCGCCTCCTCGATCGCGGAAAGAGCGGCGGAGGCCGCATCCTGAATCTTGCCCGATTTCGACATCGCCAAACTCTCCGAGCTGACGCGGGACGCGCCGCTCCCGTCTGCGCCCGACATGCGGGCGCCAAAAAGGATTAACCAAATCTTACAGCCCATGCCTTGCAATTGAAACACGGGCCCCGGCCGTATTCCGAAACTTCGTTAACGCGGACTTCAGAAGTGCGGAGGATTCTTGTCGCGAAAGAAGCCCGCCAGCGCGCGCGCTCCCGCCACATAGCCTTGTAAGCGCGGCGATTTCAGGGACGCGGTGAAATCCTGTGCGAAACTGGAGAGAGTGCAATGGCGACGCCTGCGCCCGTTAACCACGACCGCGAACCCTATGCGCTGGACAGGCGATCAGAGACGGCGCCCGTCCTCGATCTCGTTCACCTCTCCCGCCAGACGATGGGCGATCAATCGCTGGAAGCGGAGCTGCTGTCGCTCTTCGATCGGCAGGCGGCGCAATTCGCGCCCCGGCTCGCCGAGCCTTGCCGGCCTGACGAAATCGGCGCCCGGGCGAATCTCATTCACACATTGAAAGGCTCCTCGCGGGCGGTCGGCGCTTTTGCGCTGGGCGAGGCGGCGGAGGCCTATGAGGCGGCGATGCGCGCCGGCGCGCCGGACGACGCCGGCCATCGGGAGCGACTGCTGGCGCAGATCGCCGCGGCCCGAGCGGCGATCGGCAAATTGCTCGAGCGAGGCTAAAAAGGGCCGATCGGAAAATATTTGAGATAGAGCTCGGCGAACGCGCCCCGCCTGTCGAGCCGCGCAAGCGCATAGTCGAGGGCGCGCCTCAGCGGTTCATTATTCTTGCGGACGGCGACGCCCACGCCTTCGCCAAAGAAGCGGGGATCGGTGAAGGGCCCGTCCTTGAACCGGCAGCATCCGCCCGCTTCGGCGCCGTTCAGCCAAAAGGACAGGCTGACAGCGTCGCCGAAATGCGCCGCCACTTTGCCGTTCTTCAGCGCGAGCCGCGCAAGCGCGGGCGTTTCGAACGTCACGCGCTCCGCCTTCGGATAATAGGCCGCCAGAAAGGCCTCGTGGCGCGAGCCCGCCACCACGGCCACCTTGCGGTCGTCGATCGCCTCGGGCGTGGCGGCGGCGAGCGTCGTGTCCGCGAGCATCACGAAACGGCCGGGCGTCAGGAAATAGGGCGCGGTGAAATCGGCCTTTTTCCGGGTCTCGTCATTGATGGCGAGCGAGGCGATGACCGCGTCGCCGCTATTCTCGTCGAGCGCGGGGATCAGCAACTCCCAGCTGCGCCGCTGGATGGAGCAGGTCACATCGAGCTCCGCGCAGATGGCGCGGGCGAGATCGATGTTGAAGCCCGCGAGCTGTCCGTCGGCCAGCAAAAAATTGAAAGGCGGAAAATCGTCCTCGGTCAGAAAGCGGATTTGTTTGATGCGGGAGAGGTCGGGCTTTTGCAGCGGCGAATGCGGGTCGAAAAAAGAAGGCGCAGCGGGCGCTTGCGCCTTGGCCGCGCCAATATTGGACGCGCCCGTCGCTAGCGCGAGCGAGATGAAAGCGGCGAGAGCGCTCAGGAAAAGTCGGTGCACGGGCGCTCCCGAAGGCTGCTGGGGCTTCGAATCATTTGTTGCGAACTTACCGCTGCGGGTGAATAGTCAAGGTCAAGCAGCGCATTTCTTCATAGAGTTTTTAGTTCATGAGCATGGCGCCGGTCGACCCTTTTCCCGCCGATTCCGTTCCCCATCCACGTTCGGCGCAGAGTTTCCGTCCGCGTCCGTCGATAGAGCCGCCGTCGGCGCGGCGCGCTCCGGACGTCCGGGAAAGCGCGCCGCGTCCGCCGCCGGTCGAAATCGCTTTTCTGGTCAATTACGGCGTTCCCGTGGAAGCGCTGCATTATGCGACGTCGGTCGCGCGCCGTCAGGGCGTTTCGGCCGACGCGGTGTTGATCGCGGAGGGCGTCGTCTCGGAAGAGGTTTTTTACCGCGCGCTCGCCGACCATCTACGCGTGGCGTATCTCGACGAAGACGTCGCCCTCGCGCCGGGGGTCTTCGCAACCGCGAGCGAAGGATATTTGCGGCTGCGCGAGGACAGGCGCGGCCTGCGCTGGCTCTTCGCGCCGAGGGGCACGGAAATTTTCCGCCTGATGAGCGTCGCGCGGGCCGCGAGAGGGCGGCCGCTCTTCGCCGTCACGACGCGCGCGCGCTTTTCAGAAGCGCTGCGGGCCGCCTATCCGCCCGAACTCGCGCGCGCCGCAAGCTTCTCCGCCGAGCGCGTCGATCAGGATCTTTGCGTGCGCGGATCTCTGCGGCTCGGGCCCCTCGCATTCGCGACGGCGTTTCTCGCCGGCGTGATCGCTTGCCTTCTCGCTCCCGTCGAGGCGTTGAGCCTTCCAGCGGCGTTCTTCCTTGCCGGCGCCTTTCTCTCGAGCGTGTTTCTGCGTCTCGCCGCTTGCGGCGCGAGCTTCATGCGGGAGGAGACGCCCGGCTGGATCGAGGATGCGCGCCTCCCGGTCTATACGGTGGTCATCGCGCTTTATAAGGAGGCGTCGGTCGCGCGCCAGCTTGCCCGCGCGATCGATCGCTTCGACTATCCGCGCGCCAAACTCGACGTCAAATTCGTCGTCGAATGCGACGACGAGGCGACGGCGGCGGCGCTGCGCGCCTGTCCGCCGCGCGCGCCGCATGAGATCGTCGTCGCCCCCGAAGGCGTTCCGCGCACCAAGCCGCGCGCGCTCAATATCGCCATGCCGCTCGCGCGCGGCTCTCTCGTCGCGGTCTATGACGCGGAGGACATTCCGGACGGGCGCCAGCTTCGCCGCGCCGCCGCGCTCTTCGCCGCCGCGCCAGAGAACGTCGCCTGTCTGCAGGCGAGTCTGGTCATCGACAATGGCGGCCTCAACTGGATGACGGAGCTTTTCGCGCTGGAATACGCCGCGCTTTTCGACGTCTACAATAAGGGGCTCGCGGCGCTCGCTCTGCCGATCTTTCTCGGCGGCACGTCAAATCATTTCCGCCTCGACGCCTTGCGTGAAATCGGCTTCTGGGATGCTTACAACGTCACGGAGGACGCCGATCTCGGACTGCGTCTGGCGCGCGCGGGCTTTCATGTGCGCACATTCGAGTCGCACACTTTCGAGGAGGCCCCGGCGGAATTTCGCGCCTTGGTGAAACAACGCACGCGCTGGTTCAAGGGCTGGATGCAGACCGCCATCGCGCATTGCCGCCATCCGGCGCGGCTCTTCGCCGATCTTGGCGCAAGGCGCGCCGTCGCGGTTCTCGCCATGTTCGTCGGCGGCGTCTTGGGGCCGTTGCTCGGCCCGCTCCTGATGGGCAGACTCGCTTACGATGCGGTTTTCGGCGCGCTGCTTGCGCCAAAAACAATCTTCGAGACCGCGTGCAGCGCTCTTTGGTGCTTCGTCGCCTTATCAGGCGCGGCGGCGCTTCTCTGGCCGCTCCTGCTCGGGATGCGGCGGCGCAATCTCCCCGGCCGTCGCACGGCGTTTTTCTTGCTGCCGCTGTGGCTCTTCATGCTGAGCGTCGCGTGCGGGCGCGCCTTGTTCGAACTGTGGCGCAACCCCTTTCACTGGGAGAAGACCGAGCACGGGCTCACCACGCGCGGCCATCCCGAGCCGCCCTCAGGCGAAGAGCCATTGCTTGAGGTTGAAGCCGGCGCTTAGCGCCTTGCTGTAATGCTCGTGCAGCACGATATGGGTCATGCCGGCGCGCGGCAGATCGCTCTTCTTCAAGCGGCGGAAGAAGGGGATCAGCACTTCCTCGAAATTGCCAACCGTATATTTGCCGCCATGGCGGTCGGCGACGCGCTCGGCGACATTGGTGAAGAGCAGCATCAGCGCCTTGAACAAAGCGGGATTGGCGATGTTCTCGTCAATCGCGTGGAGTCCGAGCCCGTGCCGGCAGGCGCGCAGATAGGCGTTGAGGACGGGATAGACCTCTTCCGCCGGCGCGCCGACAAAGGCTGCCTTGATCGAACGCAGCGCGGCGTTGAACGTCACGCGCGAGATCATGCCCTTTTTCCGTTCGGAGGCGCTCAGAAGGCCCGCAAGCGCGCTGTCCTTGCGCGTGTTGAACAGGTCGAAGACATTGTGCAGCAGCGCCTCGGTCTCGGTCTCGACCTCGGAGAGGCGGCGAATATCGAGCAGCAATTCATTGGGCACGGGCCGCTGCTTCGTGTTGATGTCCATGAACAGGCGGCATTCCTGCGCGCGCGTGAGCCTGTTGTAGATGACGACAGGCACGCTCACCGAGGATTTGGCGAGCTTGAAGCCGAAGACGCGATGCTGGCCGTCGATGATGAGGAAAGCTCTCGGGTCCTTGCGGAAGGTCAGCGCGCCGGCCTCCTTGTCGAAGGTCAGATGCGCGCGGGCCTGCGCCGAGAGGACGACGGCGCCCGGCACCGTGCCGAATCCCGCATCGATATAACGGGCGATGGATTTGGCGCGGCGCTCGTCCAGAAGCCGCTGGAAACCGTCGATCGGGTTCTCCGCGCGCGCTTCGACTGCGCAGGTCTGCGCCAGAAGATCGCTCGGCAGGACGACCGAATAAAAGCGATGCTTGCCCTGCGTGACGACGAAAGCCCGTTCGGTCACCGTTTTGGCTTTGGAGGGGCGGCTCGCATAATCAGCGTCGTCGCCGCCGAAGGGTGTGGAGTCGGCGAGATCGCCGATCGTGTCCCGATCCATTGTCGTGATCCCATCGAAACGCGAACTTGACAGCGTTCGCGGTAGCTGACTCGACGAATCAAAACCGGCACTCGCGCAAAAGGCTAAGCGCGAATGGAGACGGGAACAAGACGGGAATAGCGGATCGGGCCGATGGCGCGGCGGGCGGCCGACCCCGCAAGCCGAGTCTGGGGTGCGACAAAATGATCCGATGGAATACTCACTTTCAGGGGCGGATTCGATTTACAGACTACTGCATTTAACTTAGCCTTTATTTGCGCAATAAATTGCAGTTCTTTCAACAAGATGCGCGCTAAGAAAAGGAAAAACCATGGCTTCTTCCAACCCGGCGGCTCAGAAAATAAAGCCGCTCCTCATCGCCCTCGGCGTTATCGGCGTGATCATCCTGATCATCACCCAGGCGCCGACCGTCGTCCGCTATCTTTCCGCGTAAGATAGCGTCCGGCTTTCTTTGAGGATTTTGAGCGGGGTCGCTGCGGCGGCCCCGTTTTTTGTGGTCGTCCGTTTTTGTGATCGTCAATGCGCTTCACGGCCTTTGTCCGGCGCCCTTCTCGCTGCTATGATGGCTCAACGCGGCCGCAGGGTTGGAGGTCTTTCACCCATGAGGTCGATCATCTCGTCGATCAGGCGACTGACGGGACAGCCGCTCTCGCGGCGCTTCAACAGAAGATTTCGCATGAACCGCTACGAACGAACGCCGCAGCCGGCCGGCGAGGCAGAAGTGGAATATCTCGACGGCGAATATCGCGTCCGCAAGCCGGGCGCCTATGTGCGTTGCGCCGTCACCGGCGAGCCCATCCCGCTCGAAGATTTGCGTTATTGGAACGTCGATTTGCAGGAGGCCTATGCCGGGCCCGAGGCCAAGCTCATGAAGCTCGGCCTGCTCAAGAAGCCCTGACCGCGCGGGCGCGTTCGATCGCTTGGCCGAGCGTCGCGGCGAGACCGTCCATATTCGTCAGGGCGAGCGAGATCGGCAGAGCGCAGACTTCGAGGCCGCTGCCGCGCAGCCGCATCGCGTCCTTTGAAGTCGTCACCAGCCGCGCGCCGCATCTCGACCGCAGTCTTTTCAGATCCGCAATGTCGGCGTCGCCGAAGCGATGATGATCGGGGAAGGCGCGCGTCTCGATCACCTCGGCGCCGATGTTCCGAAGAGTTTGGAAAAATTTCTCCGGCCGCCCGATCCCCGCGAAAGCGACGACGCGCACGCCCTCTAGCTCCCGCGCGATCTGGACGTCGGGAACGATCTGCGCCTGAAAGACCGGCTTGGCCGTTCGCGCCGCGATGGCCTTTCCTGCGGCGCCATCGCCAATCACGACGAGGGCGTCGGCGGCGGCCAGTTGGGCGTCGAGCGGGGCGCGCAGCGGCCCCGCGGGGATGCAGCGCTCATTGCCCGCGCCATAGTTGGAGTCGATCGCGAGCAAGGCAAGGTCCGGCATGAGCCGGCGGCTCTGGAGGCCGTCATCCAGAATCAGAACGGTCGCGCCTTTCTCTTGCGCCAGTTTCGCGCCGGCGACGCGATCCGCGCCGACGATCGTCATGGCGTGACGGGCGAGGAGCAGCGCTTCGTCGCCGACCGCGTCAGCTGAATACGCGTTCAGCTCATCGATACTGGACACGCGCTCATCCCTCCCCTTTACGGGGAGGGTGGCCCCGCGAAGCGGGGTCGGGTGGGGTGAAGGCTCATCAAAGCCTGTTAGTGCCGACCCCACCCGACGGTCTTCGACCGTCGATCTCCCCGTAAAAGGGAGGCATTTGGCGCTCATCTCAAAAATTGTCGGTCGCCCGTAACCGCGCGTGAGCACTGCCGGCGTTTCGCCAGTCCCCGCAAGAATATCCGCGAGCGCGATCGCCAGCGGCGTCTTGCCGTCGCCGCCGGCGGTCACTCCCCCGACGACGATGGTCGGCAAGGCGGCGCGCGGCGCCTTTCGGCGCAATCGCCGCGCGGCGACGGCGCCGTAAAGTATTCCTAGAGGGGCGAGCAGCCGTGGAACGATTCCGTCCGCCCGCCAGAAGTCGGGCGCGCGCAATTTACCGCTCCGCGGCGGCGATTTGCGCCAGGAAAGGCTCCACCGCGGTCATGATGCCGCGCGAGGCGCCGCCGAGCTTTTCGACCGTCTCGGCGCCGGCGCGTCCCATCCGGCGCATGCGCGCGGGCTCCGCGAGCAGATATTGTACGGCGCGCGTCAGCGCCGCGCCGTCTGCGACGCGGGCGGCGGCCTTGGCGGCGGCGAGTTCGCCATAGACCTCGTTGAAATTCTCGACATGCGGACCGTAGAGCACGGCGCAACCGAGCTTGGCCGGCTCGATCGGATTTTGCCCGCCGCCGGGAACGAGCGACTTGCCCATGAAGACCACGCCGACGCTGCGGAAGAGAAGGCCCAGCTCGCCGATCGTATCAGCGACATAGACGCCGGAATCGCGCCGCGGCTCGCCGTCGCGCGTGCGCAAAAGCGCCGGCAGGCCCTTGGCCTCGGCGAGCGCCGCGATCTCCGCGCCCCTTTCGCGATGGCGCGGCGCGATCACGGTCAGCAGATTGGGAATCTGTCTGACGAGTTCAGCATGGACGTCGAGGATGATCTCCTCTTCGCCGGCATGGGTCGACACGGCGGCCCAGACCGGGCGATTGCCGAGAGCGCCGTTGAATTCGGCCAGCCGGGCCGCGTCGACCGGGGGCGGCGGCACGTCGAATTTCAGATTGCCGGCGATGCGCACGCAGGGCGCGCCGAGCGCAAGGAAACGCGCCGCGTTTTCGGAGTCCTGCGCAAGGCAGAGATCGATCATGCCGAAGACGGCGCGGGCCACGCCCGGCGCGCTGCTCCAACGCTCGGCCGATTTTCGCGAGATCCGCGCATTGGCGAGGACGAGCGCGACGCCGCGCGCGCGAACGGCGGAGACCATGTTCGGCCAGAGCTCGGATTCCGCGAAGATGGCGATGTCCGGGCGCCAATAGTCCAGAAAGCGATCGACGAATTTCGGCGCGTCGAGCGGCATATATTGGTGGAAAGAGCCGGCGGGCAGGCGCGCCTGCAGCAAGCGCGCCGAGGAGACCGTGCCGCTCGTCACGAGCACCTCGGCGCCGCGCTGGATGAAACGATCGATCAGCGGGAGGAGCGAAACGGTCTCGCCAAGGCTTGCGCCATGCAGCCAGACGAGCCGTCCTTCGGGACGCTCGCGAGAGGCGACGCCCATCCTTTCGTCGAGACGCGCCGGATCTTCCTTCCCTTCGGACGCGCGCCAGTGCAGCGCGGCGCCGGCGAAGGGCGTCGCAGCGATGGTCGCCAATCGATAAAGGGTCAGAAGCGGCATATTTCCTTATTGCCCGATGCGGCCGCTCTTTGCGCCAGAGCGCGCTGCGAAGAATGGAATCCGGCCTTTCGCATAAAGCGCGCGATGGACCTGTGCGATCGATCACCTTACCCGCGTTCGAGCGGTTCCGCCCAGGCGCAGCGCGATCAGAGGCGGCGGCTCCTTGCGCGCTGCCGGCGCCGCCCCGGAACGGGATGGTTTATTCTTCTCGAAACCGGCAATTTTTGGAAGAGCGCCGCGCCCATGCGCTCAGAGCTTCTCGTGCTCGGGGTCGAGCAGCTTGTAGAGATGCACGACGAAGTAGCGCATATGCGCGTTGTCGACCGTCGATTGCGCCTTCGCCTTCCAGGCGGCGAGCGCGCTGTCATTGTCGGGAAAGACGCCCACAATGTCGAGCTTCGAGGGATCGCGGAAGGTCACGCCGTCGAGCGTCTCGAGTTCCCCGCCGAAGACGAGATGCAACAGCTGCTTTTCCTTCGTCTGCTTTGTCATGACCAGTCTATTCCTTCCGAAACGGTGCGGGCTATGTTGCGGGTTTCCTCAATGAGGGATTTCGGCGCGGCGACCAGCATGCCGCGTTTCGACGAGCTGCGATTATAGGTGATTTCTCCGTCCTCGACCTCTTCGAGTCCAACGCCGGCCTCCCGCAGGATCGCATCGGCGCCCGCAATGTCCCAATCCCTCGCATTGGGCGAGGAGATGACGAGGTCGTGGCGGCCTGCGGCGATATCCACGAGGCGCAAGGCGAGAGAGGGCGTTCGCGGCGCGATGGCGATGTTTTGCGGCAGCGCCGCGATGCGCGCATGGAGCGGGCGGGGCGCGATGACCCTCGCGCCGGCGAGCGTCGCGCGGGCCGGGATCGTCAGGCGCTCGCCGTTGAGCCAGGCGCCGTGGCCCCGTGCGGCGGTGAAGGTTTCCTCGCGCGCCGGCGCGTGGACCACGCCGGCGACCGGGCGGCCGCTTTCGATCAGCGCGATGGAGACCGCCCAGCGCTCGTCGCCGCGGGTGAACGCATGGGTGCCGTCGATGGGGTCGACAATGATGAGTCTCTCGCGCGAGAGCCGATCTTCGGTGTCGGCCGTCTCCTCCGAGAGCCAGCCCGCCTCCGGAGCGAGGCCGCGCATTTTCTCGAAGAGAAAACGGTCCACGGCGAAATCGGCCTCGGTGACCGGCGAACCTCCGCCCTTATAGGAAATCGCCGCAGCTGTGAGCGCGCCCGGCCTGAAATATCGCATGGCGATCTCGCCTGCTTCGCGCGCGGCAGCTTCGAGGCGCGTCAGAAAGGCGGGGTGGTCGGACAAGGCGGGAGACATCGACGAAAAGCAGTAGGGGAGGCGACGCCCGGCCGCAAGACGTTCGCAAGCGCGAAATGCGGACAATTTGAGCGATCCCGTTTGCCTCCATTTACCTTGGCCGCGCAATTACCGCGAAAACCCAATGGTTTACGCGCGATTCACCAGGGTTTTTAGCGCTTTGGCCGCACGCTCGGAACAAGATCGCATGGACAAACGGGTCGAGCCCGATTTTTTTGGAGGGGTCCATGTTCGAAGCCACCAACGCGCGCAAGACCGAGGAAGCGGTTCTCGTGCAACGCGACTGGCGCGCGGACGGCGGCGCGCGCCGGGTGCGCGTCACCCGCAGCGACATTCTGATTTCCCGCCGCTTCAGCGGCGTCGACATGATGATCGCCGTACCGGTGCCCGCTTATGACGGCGTGGCGCTCGACGTGGTGGAAGGCCGCGACGGCGCGCCCTGCTACCGCCTCTCGCTCGCCCATCGCGACCGCGATCTCGACGTGGTGCTGGGGGAAACGCAGGATTGCGGCGACGCCGCGGCCGACTGGAAATATTGGGCGAGCTGGCTCGGCCTGCCGCGCCTCGCCAATGAGGATGGCGAACTCGCGCAGGTGGACGCGCCCGGCGCGCCGCTTCAGGGCTATCCGCGGCGCGGCGCCTCTCCCTTGCGCAACCGCCGCCCGCGTTTCCTGACGCGCCGCAAGGCCGGCGACGCCGCGCGCATGGCCGAAATCTTCGCCGGCGAGCGCGAGATCGTCTGCTACGAGTAATTACTCATGCGCGTCGGCCTCGCTGACGTCGACGCGCATCTCCGGCTGCGTCGCCGCGCGGCGCGCTCAACAGCGGCCGGACGTCTCGGCGGTCCTAGGAAACGACAGTCTCGAAGCCGTTGCGGATGAGGTCTTCCTTCAGCTTGCGGCCGATGAAGACGAGGCGCGACTCGCGTTCTTCCCCATCCTTCCATTCGCGTTGCAGATCGCCGTCGAGGATCATGTGCACGCCCTGGAAAACGAAACGGCGCGGCTCGTTCTTGAAGGCGACGATGCCCTTGCAGCGTAAGATGTCCGGGCCTTCCTTCTGAACGAGCTCGTTCAGCCAAGGCACGAAGCGTTCGGGGTCCACTTCGCCCGGATGACGCAGCGAGATCGACTGCATCTCCGCATCGTGAATCGCTTTCAGATGGCCGTGGCCGTCATGATCGTGGGGATGATGATCGTGACCGCAATCCGGGCCGCATTCATGGCCGTGATCATGGTCATGATGGTCATGCGCATGATCGTGACGATGATGCTCGGGATTGTCGCAACCGGGTCCGCAATCGTGGTCGCGCTCATGATGCGCATGGCCATGATGATGGTCATGATCATGCTCCTCGACCGTGAGGAAGCTCGGCTCGATCTCGAGAATACGGTCGAGATCGAAAGCGTTGCGCGCCAGCACCGCGTCGAGCGGCACATTCGCCTTCACGGCGCGATGCAGCGTGGCGTAGGGGTTGATGCCGCGAATGCGCGCCTCGACTTCTTCCAGCGCCTCGGGAGACACGAGGTCGGTCTTGTTGAGAATGACGACGTCGGCGAAGGCGATCTGCGTCTTGGCTTCCGGCGCGTCTTTCAAGCGGTCGCTCAGCCATTTGGCGTCGGCGACGGTCACGACGGCGTCGAGCGACGCGGCGTCCTTCACGTCGGCGTCGACGAAGAAGGTCTGCGCGACGGGCGCGGGGTCGGCGAGGCCCGTCGTTTCGACGATGATGGCGTCGAACTTGCCGCGCCGGCGCATCAGTCCCTCGATGATGCGGATCAGATCGCCGCGCACCGTGCAGCAGATGCAGCCATTGTTCATCTCGAACACTTCCTCGTCCGCGCCGACGACGAGATCATTGTCGATGCCGATCTCGCCGAACTCATTGACGATGACGGCGTAGCGGCGGCCATGCTGCTCGGTGAGGATGCGGTTGAGGAGAGTGGTCTTGCCGGCGCCGAGATAGCCGGTGATGACGGTCACGGGAATTTTGTCGGTCATATTTTCTCCTGAGGAGAAGGCAATCGGGCTTCGGCGGTGGGCGCGCGCTTGACGACCGCCGACCTGCCCACCGCCCAACGCCGTCAAGGCGCCAGGGCTTTGGTCAATTCTCTAACATTGTGGCGCATCATGTCGATATAATTCGCGCCGCCCTCCTTGGGCTCCGACAGCGCGTCCGAATAGAGCGTGCCGCCGATGCGCGCGCCGGTCTCGGCGGCGATGCGCTTCGCGAGCCGCGGGTCGGAGACGTTCTCCAGAAACACCGCGCCAACCTTGTTGGCCTTCACGGCCTGGATGATGCGGGCGATGTCTCGGGCGTTGGCCTCGGCCTCGGTCGAGACGCCCTGTGGCGCAATGAACTCGACGCCGTAGCGCGCCGAGAAATAGCCGAAGGCGTCGTGGGTCGAGACGACGCGGCGGCGCTCCGTCGGAATGGCGCCCAGCGCCTTGACGATTTCGGCGTCGAGCGCGTCGAGCCTGACGAGATAGGCGTCGGCGCGGGAGCGATAGGCTTCGGCTCCCTGCGGATCGGCGGCGACAAGCGCGTCCCGAATCTCCGCGACGTAGATCCTGGCGTTGGCGACGTCCTGCCAGGCGTGCGGGTCCGTCCCTTCCTCCCCGGGGCGCGCGGCGACGCCCTTGCCGAGCGTCACGATCGTTCCCTTGCTTTTGGCGGCGGCGATGAGGCGCCCCAGCCAGCCCTCGAAGCCGAGCCCGTTGACGAAGATGAGCCGCGCTTGCGCGATCTTGCGGCCGTCGGCGGGCGTCGGCTGATAGACATGCGCGTCGCCGTCGGGACCGACGAGCGTCGTCACGGCGACGCGGTCGCCGCCGACTTCCGTCACGAGATCGCCGATAATCGAGAAGCTGGCGACGACAGCGAGCTTTGCGTCTTCCGCCAGGGCGGGGGGGGCGACCGCGGAAGCGAGAACGGCGAGAAAAAATCGACGTGTAAGCATGACTGTCACCCTGCGAGATGCCGGCGCGGCCGCTTGAGCCGCAACACGCCGCCGGCGCGGCCGAAAACCAGCGAGGCGAAATAGCAGAGCCCGGCCGCAAGGATGATGGCCGGGCCGGTCGGCGCGCCGGTCTCGTTGGAGAAGACGAGCCCGGCATAGACGCAAAGCGACGCGACTCCGGCCGCGAGCGGCAGCGCCGCCGAGAGTTCGTGCGTCCAGAGGCGGGCGGCGGCGGCGGGCAGCATGATGAGGCCGACAGCCATCAGCGTGCCGAGCGCCTGAAAGCCCGCGACGAGATTCAGGACGACGAGGCCGAGAAAAAGGAAGGGAATGAACTCGCCGAAGCGGCTCGTCTGGCGCAGGAAGAGCGGGTCGAGCGTGTCCAGCACCAGCGCGCGATAGAAGATCGCGAGCGTGAGGAGCGTCAGGGTCGACACGCCCGCCAGCATGAAAAGCGCGGCGTCGTCGAGGCCGAAGACCGATCCGAAAAGCACATGCAGGAGATCGACGCTCGATCCCTTGAGCGAGACCAGGGTGACGCCGAGCGCCAGCGAGACGAGGTAGAAGGCGGCGAGCGACGCGTCTTCGCGAAGCGTCGTGAAGCGCGAGGCGGCGCCGGTGGCGATCGCGACGACGAGTCCCGCGACAAGGCCGCCAAAGGTCATTGCCGGCAGCGAAAGGCCCGCGACGAGATAGCCGATGGCGGCGCCGGGCAGAACGGCGTGGGAGAGCGCGTCGCCCGCGAGCGACATGCGGCGCAGGATGAGAAAGACGCCAAGCGGGGCTCCCGACACAGCGAGGGCGAGCGAGCCAACGAGCGCGCGGCGCATGAATTCGTAATCGACGAAGGGGGAGATGAAGACGTCAGTGAGCATGTTCGGCTTCTTCGTCGCGCAGGCATTCGCGCGCCTGACGATCAAAGGCTTCCGACATCGCCCGCGCGCGCGCCAGATTTTCGGCGCAAAGCGCGCCGCGCGTCTCGCCCCAGGCGATCCGCTCGCGGGCGAGCAGCAAGGTCTCGGGGAACGCCCGCCGCGCGAGATCGAGCTCGTGCAGAACAGCGACGATGGTGCGGCCCTCGCCGCGCCAATGGGCGATGAGGCCGAGAAGATCCTGCGTGGTCGCCTCGTCGATGGCGCCGAAGGGTTCGTCGAGCAGGATGACGCGCTGGTCCTGCACGATGAGGCGCGCGAACAGCACGCGCTGCATCTGTCCGCCCGACAAAGTGTCGATCGGCCTGTCCTCCATGCCGGAGAGGCCGACGCGTTCGAGCGCCTCGCCTGTCCGCGCCCGTTCGGCGGCGTCGAGACGGCCGAAAAGGCCGATCCGGCGCATCGCGCCCATGGCGACGAAGTCACGTACATTGATGGGAAAGGAGCGGTCGACTTCGAGGAGCTGGGGAAGATAGGCGATGTCCCGCGCCGTCGCGTCCGGTCTTTCGATCCGGCCGCCGAGCGGCGGCAACAGGCCGGCCAGCGCTTTCAGCAGCGTGGATTTGCCCGCGCCGTTCGGGCCGCAGACGGCGAGCGTCGCGCCCGGCGCGATCTCGCCTTCGAGATGATGGACGGCCGGACGTCGGTCATAGCCGAGCGTCAGATTGACGAGCCGGATTGGCCCGGGCGCCGCGCGCATCGTCAGCGAAGCGCCCAGAAAACGCCGGCCCAGAGAGCGGCGAGAGCGATCGCGACGCCAAGCAGGCGCTCTGTCGCTGAGCTTTCGAGAAGGGAGAGGCGAGCGGCCCGCTTTTGCGCCTTGACGCGATTCGGCGCATGGACATGCCCGACCGCGGGGTCGTGGGCGTGGGAGTGAGCCTGGGAAGTCGCGTCGGCCATAAACGACGTTATAATATAACGCGCAACGCACGCAAGCGTCTCGGTCGCCGCCCCCATTTTCGACGCGCCGGGCATGGACAGCGGGGGGCGACTCTGCTATTTCCCCAGTCCACGGGTCAGGCGCTCCGTCAGCGCCCGGCGACCTATTCCCAATTCGGACAGACTCACGGGGCGATTCCCGCTGAGCCGCCCCACAGACAGCAGGATGGTTTCGTGCAAGTTCTCGTTCGCGACAACAATGTGGATCAGGCTCTGAAGGCGCTGAAGAAGAAGATGCAGCGCGAAGGCATTTTCCGCGAAATGAAGCTGCGCGGCCATTACGAGAAGCCGTCCGAGAAGCGCGCCCGCGAGAAGGCTGAAGCCGTCCGCCGCGCCCGCAAGCTCGCCCGCAAGAAGCTGCAGCGCGAAGGCCTGCTCCCGGTGAAGGCCAAGGCCACCGGCCGCTGATAGGGCCCGCCGACTGCTGATTCTGTCGAATTCCTGCCATATGAAGACGCTTTTTTAACCGCGTCCGGCAAGAACTCAGTCAGGTTGAAGTCGCATTGAGAGGGTTTTCAGGCATGGGCATCCGCCTTGCGGAGACGTCGTTTCGCTTGTCTCCTCTC
Source organism: Methylocystis parvus OBBP (assembly GCF_027571405.1). Classification (GTDB taxonomy): domain Bacteria; phylum Pseudomonadota; class Alphaproteobacteria; order Rhizobiales; family Beijerinckiaceae; genus Methylocystis; species Methylocystis parva. The sequence continues at coordinate 1,406,561 of NZ_CP092968.1, read as the reverse complement.
TCCCCGCGCGGAACGCTCCTGAGCGGCGCGGCGCTCGCCGCGCTTCTGCTCGCGGGCTGCGAGACGGCGAGCGGCATCCGGCCGCCCGGGCGCGGCATCGCCGAAATCACCGACACCGACCCAAAGGCGGCGTCCGCGAATCTCGATTCGCTCACTGAAGTCATCCGGCGCAATCCCAGCAGCGCCGAGGCCTATAATACGCGCGGCGTCGCCTATGCGCGCGTCGGCCGTTTCGGCGAGGCGATCGCCGACTTCTCGCAGGCCATCAAGATCGATCCGGACAACGCCGCCGCCTATACCAACCGGGCGTTGGCGAGCCGTCAGGCCGGACAGAACGATGCGGCCCGCGCCGATTTCGATCACGCCATCCAGGCAAATCCGAACCATGCGCCGGCCTATCTCGGCCGCGCCAATCTGCTCCGCGCGCAAGGCAATCTCGATCAGGCGATCGACGATCTCAACAATGCGATTCGTCTGAACCCCGAAAACGCCCAGGCCTTCCATGCGCGCGGCCTGATCCATCAAAAGCGCGGCGACAACGCCCGCGCCGTCAGCGATTTCGACAATGCGATCGATCGCGATCCCTTCGCGGCGGCGCCCTATCAGGCGCGCGGCGAAAGCCTCGTCGCGCTCGGCAAATACGACAAGGCGATCGAGGACTTCAACGCGGCGCTCAATGTCGACAACAAGAGCGCGCAAGCCTGGGCCTGGCTCGGCCTCGCCTATGACAAGAACGGCAATCGTCAGAAGGCGCAGGAATCCTATCAGCGCGCCTTGCAGCTCGATCCCCAGCAGCCCGTCGCCAAGCAGGGTCTGCGCGGCTGATTTCGAGAGCCGCTTTTCGAGACCCGAACTTGGCTCGCTCATTCTCCGCAGTCGGCGCGACGCATTCGCGTCACGTCTTGCGCTTTTCCTCGTCGGCCTGATCTTCCCGCCACTGCCGGTAGAATTTCACGGCGAAGGCGACGATGAGCACGAACGCCGCGCCGCCGGCGGAGAGCCAATATTCCAGCGCGGCATGGTCGAAGCCGTGCAGGCGCTCGAATAAAGCCGGGTCCGACCCGGCCATCTCTCCCGCGACCCAGCCCAGCAGACCCGCTCCCGCCCAGACCAGAACCGGAAAGCGCTCGAGGACCTTGAGCAGGAAGCCCGCGCCGAACATCACGATCGGGACGGAAAGCGCGAGGCCGAAAATAATGAGATAGGTCGAGCCGCGCGCCGCCGCCGCGATCGCCAGCACATTGTCGAGCGACATCACGGCGTCCGCCATGATGATCGCGATGACCGCGCCGATTAAATCCGGCTTGGCCTTCACGTCCGAGTGCTCGGTCTCGTCGATCAGCAGCTTGACCGCCACGAAGAGGAGAAGCAGCGATCCGACGGCTTTCAGATATGGAATGCTCATCATCTGAACGACGAGCAGCGTGAAGATCACGCGCAGGATGACGCCGCCAAGCGCGCCGAGAAAGACGCCCCACCGCCGCTGCTTGACCGGCAAGCCCCGGCAGGCGAGGGCGATCAGGATCGCATTGTCTCCGGAAAGCAGAATGTTGATCCAGATTATCTCGAGGACTTCCCAGCTTACCGCGATTTCCGAGCCCATCACTTCCTTTCCTGCATGCCGCTTGCGAGCATTCGCGCTGCATTAAACTGTTTTCGGCCTCGGCGAAAGGCGCTCCGCCGCCGAGAGCCGCACGCCTGTCGCCAGATGTCGAGTCGGCGCGCCGCCGCTTACGGGAACATTCGCTGCGAAGATTCGTTCTCTGGGCTCAGCGGGCCTGCGAAAAAGCCCGCAATGCGCTTTTAGGAGGCGACGATGGGAATGGCGACGCAAGGCGGCAATCTGATTTCCAGCGAGAATGTCGAGGGGACGGCGGTCTATGATCCCTCGGGCAACAAGATCGGTCAGATCGATCATCTGATGATCGACAAGGTTTCCGGCGTGATTCGCTACGCCATCATGACCTTTGGCGGGTTCCTCGGCATCGGCGAAGGCGAGCATCCTTTGCCCTGGAAAGCGTTCAAATACGATACGAACCTTGGCGGCTATGTGACGAACGTCACCGCCGACCAGCTCAAGAACGCGCCGGAATATGACGAGACGAGCTGGTCCAATCGCGATTGGGAGTCGAGACTGCATCAGCATTTCGGCTCGACGCCCTATTGGGAGGAAGGCGGGGCGGCGGGCATGGGCTCGACCTCGCAGAATCGTGGAACCGACCAGACCGCGGGCTTCTGACGAAGCGAAGCGATGAAGCAGGGCCGCAAAGGCGGCCTTGCTTGCTTTTCGAATATTGCGGCATTCTCTTTCCGGCGGAGATTTTTTCAAAACAGGCTCGATCATGCGGAAGCTGTTCCGTCTCGCCCTCGTCTCGATCGGCGCCGCAACGGCGGTTTATGCGTTCGCAGGTCGAACGCGCGCGCCCGATCCGGCGGTTCAAAGGCGTGAGATCGAAGCCACGCTCGCGCGCATCAAGCTGCCGCCAGGGTTTTCGATCTCGCTCTACGCTTTGGCTCCGAATGCGCGCACGCTCGCCATTGGACGAGAAGGGAAGGCGATTTTCGTCGGCACGGATGAAAAGCGCGCCTATGTGATCACGCCCGGGAAAGACAGCGCGAAGTCCGTCGATATTCTGTCGCCCTCTGAAAGCCTGGTCATGCCGCATGGCGTGTGCTTGTCCGATGACGGCGCGCTATTTCTCGTCGAGCGCAATCGCGTGACGCGCATCGACGACGCGGAGAATCGCTGGCGGGAAGCCGGCTCCATCGCGAAGATCATCGTGAAGGCGGGCGACCTCATCCCGCGCAGCGAAGAGAGCCGCGGTCACGCGGCGCGCGTTTGCAAGGTCGGGCCGGACGGCAAGGTCTATATCGCCCTCGGTCAGCCGCATAATGTGGCGCCGCGCGACAGGCTGGCGCTCTATGACAGAACGGGGATGGGCGGAATCGTCCGCATGAATGCCGACGGCTCGGGACGCGAAGTTTTCGCGACCGGCCTGCGCAATTCCGTCGGCCTCGCCTTCGACCGGCAAGGGCGGCTCTGGTTCACCGACAATCAGGTCGACGGCATGGGAGACGACATTCCTCCCGGCGAAATCAACCGCGCCGACGGGCCCGGTTTCTCCTTTGGTTTTCCCTGGTATGGCGGCGGTCATGTGCGCACGCATGAATATGCGAAGGACGCGCCGCCCGAGGGCCTCGTCTTTCCGCAGGTGGAGGAGGCGGCGCACGCGGCCGATCTCGGCTTGACCTTCTATCGCGGCGATATGTTTCCGTCCGAATATTGCGGGGGGATTTTCTCGGCGCAACACGGCTCGTGGGATCGCAGCGCGCCGATCGGCGCGCGCTTAATGTTCACGAAGCTGGGGCCAAATGGCGATGGCGGCGTGACGACGCCCTTCGCCGAAGGCTGGAATACGGGGCAGGGCGCTTATCTGGGGCGGCCGGTGGACGTCGCCGAGCTCGCCGACGGCTCGCTGCTCGTCACCGACGATCAGAACGGGGCGATCTATCGCATCTCCTATCGCGCAAAGTAAGACGCGTCACAGCCGGTTATCCCACCAGACGATCCTGCCGAGCAGCTTGATGCGTTTCGCGTCGGCGCCCGTCAGAAGCTCCGGATCATAGGCGGGATTGGCGCTGATGACGACGATGTCGCCGCTCTTCGTTTTACGCAGGCGCTTCACGCGCAAGGCGCCCGCCTGTTCGAAAGCATAGATCGCGCCTTCCTCGGCCGCGCGATCCGTCTTGGACGCGGCGTCGCGCAGAGTCGCGTCGCTTTCATCGACGAGCAGAAGCGCGCCGTCATTGAAGAGCGGCTGCATGCTGTCGCCCTCCGCGCGCATGAAAGAGAGCCTTGCGCCCGGCGGCGCGAGCTTCCGCAACATCCATTGCGGAAAGGCGAGCATCTGGTCGATCGCCACGGCGCTCGCGGCGGCCCCTCGTCCCGCCGCGACGCACGCATCGAGACTGGGAATGCGACGAAGCTGCAGCTCCGCCCCGCTTGCGGCGCCCGGCGACGATGCGACGGCCGGATCGTCCGACAGTCCGAGCAGATAGCTCATGGAGACGTCAAGCTTGGTCGAGAGCGCCATGAGGAGCGGCGCCTGCGGCTCGTTTCTTCCGGCGCAGGCCCGGCGCAGCGTATTTTCCGGAATCTCCAGCGCCTTCGCGGCCTTGGCGATCGAACCATAGGGCGCGACGAGGGCGCGTACGCGCTCGGCGAATTCCTGCAAATGCTCGGACTTCGTCGCGCTCACGCTATTCAACCATATATGGTTGACAACCGAGTCGAATCTGCGATATTGCTCCATACATGGTTGACTGTGCGGTTCCGCTGCGCTGCGGGGACGGCCGGCTGCGAATCTCGTTGAACCGCGCGACTCGCCACAAAGCTATCCTCTCCGCCCGCCTCTCGTCTATCTGACTTGGCGCAAAGGCTTTTTGAGGCGATCAATTTTCAAGGAGACATCAAGATGGGAGCCTCCGTCGAGGGGACCGCCATGGGCATGTTGAGCGCCGTGATGAACCTCTACGGCGCCGAGGCCTATGCGGAGATCGTCGCCGCTTTTCGCTGCGCATTGGCGCAATCGGACGATGACGCGGTCGCCGCGACCTTGTGCGATGCGCTTCTCGAAGTCATTCGCAACCGCACCGCCGCCCTCACCAAGACGTAAACGGCGCGACAATCAGGGCGCGCCCGTCATGTCCTGCGGCGCGGGCGTCGATCAGGCGTCCCGCATCGATCCCCGGCATATGCGCGAGCGTGAAATCCGCGGCGCGCGCCATCCCCCCGCGTTCGGTCAGGAGGCGCAAGGATCTCCCGACCTGGGCGTCGAGATGGCGGATCAACGCTCTCTCGCCCGCCTCGCGAAGACGCGCGGCGCGCGTCTTCGCGACGTCGCGCGCAAGCTGCGGCATACGGGCCGCCGGCGCGCCGGGACGGGGCGAGAAGGGAAAGACATGCAGATGCGTCAGCCCGCATGCGTCGACGAGCGCCACGGTCTGCTCGAACATCTCATCCGTTTCCGTCGGGAAGCCCGTGATGAAATCCGCGCCGAAAACCATTTCCGGCCGGGCGCTCCTTAATGCGGCGCAGAAGCGAATGGCGTCGTCGCGCGAATGGCGCCGCTTCATACGCTTCAGGATCAGATCGTCTCCCGATTGAAGCGAGAGATGCAGATGCGGGCAGAGACGCTCCTCTTCAGCGAGGGCGATGAGGAGGTCCGCGTCGGCCTCGATACAGTCGATCGAGGAAAGGCGCAGGCGCGGCAGCGCCGGCAGCTCGCGCAGCAGGAGCCGCACGAGGCCGCCGAGCCTCATCCCATCCGCGTCATAGCTCGTCAGGTCGACGCCGGTGAGAACGATCTCCTGCTTGCCGCTTTCGACCAAGGCGCGCGCCTGCGCAAGCGCCTCCTGCGGGGAGACGGAGCGCGATGCGCCACGCCCGGCGGGAATGACGCAGAAGGTGCAGCTATGGTCGCAGCCATTCTGCACGGCGAGAAAGCCGCGCGTGCCTTCTTCGGCGGTCCGCGCGCGATTGGGTTGCTCATCGGCGACGACGCGAGCGACGCCTTCCATCGCCGCGAAGCTCTGCGGATCGATGCGCGCCGCGCATCCCGTCACGACGATCGGCGCTTCCGGCCTTTCGCGATGCAGGCGGCGGATCGCCTGGCGGGCCTGGCGCGTCGCTTCATTGGTGACGGCGCAGGTGTTGACGACGACCGCGCCGTCGCCTGCAAATTGGCGGGCGAGTTCTTCGCTGTCGACGATGTTCAGCCGGCAGCCGAAAGTGACGACGTCGGCCTTCTTCGCAAGCTCGGGCGCTTGCGCGCTCACGCGGCGGCGCCTTCGAACAGCTTCGCGGTCAGGCGCGTCTCGAATTCGAACTCCACGGGTCCGGTCATCAGGACATGGTCGTCGGCGCGCCATTCGATGAAGAGGTCGCCGCCCGGCAAACGAAGCCGCGCGCGCCGCTCCGTAAGTCCCGCTCGGGCGGCCGAGACGAGCGTCGCGCAGGCGGCGGAGCCGCAGGCTTTGGTCGCGCCCGTTCCGCGCTCCCAAACGCGCAGCAGGATGTCGTCGCGCGAAAGAATCTGCGCGAAAGAGACATTGGCGCGCTCGGGAAAGAGCGGGTGACATTCGATCGCCCGGCCTAAGCTCGCAAGCGGTACGGCCTGCGCGTCGTCGACGAAGAAAACCGCGTGCGGATTGCCCATGCTGACGGCCGAAAATTGCGCGGGCGCGCCGGGAGCCGCGGGTTCGAGCGCCACCGCGCGCGTGTCGGCTTCGCGCGCGAGCGGGATGTCGCGCCAATCGAGGCGCGGCCGCCCCATATCGACGGTGAAGACCGTTTCCGCCTCGCGCCGGGTCTCGATCCGTCCGGCGTCGGTCGCGAGCGAGAGCCGCTCCCTGCCTTCGCGCGCCAACGCATAAGCGACGCAGCGCGCGCCGTTGCCGCAGGCGCCCGAGAGCGAGCCGTCGATATTGTAAATGCGCATGAAGGCGTCGTCGCCCGCCTCGCGCGGATCGTGCAGCGCCATGAGCTGATCGAATCGCAGCCCTGGAGCGGCCGCGATCGCGCGGGCCTCTTCCGGGGCGAGCACATGATCCGTCCCGCGCAGATCGAGCACGAGGATTTCATTGCCCGCGCCGTTCATGCGAAGGATAGGGTGATTGTCGAGCGGATGCGGCATTCGTCTTTCCATTCAGGCGCGCTGGTATATAGAGACTGCGCCGCTCGGGCGCTACTTTGCGCCGCCCGACGCCTGTCGCAATTGCGCGCGAAAACTTTAGTACGAATCGCCCCCGCCGGAAAAGGGACTGAGCAGGAATGGACGAGGAACCGGGTCTGATCGACGCGCTGCGCACCCATTGGCGTGCGCTGGCGATTTTCACGCTTCTCGTCGCCTCGGCCGCCATCATCGCCGAGCGCCGCATGTTCCCCGGCGCTGTTGAGGAGGATGACAGGCCGGCGCAATCCGCGCCCGACAAGTCGGCCGCGGCGACGCCGGCGGCGCCCGAGACCGCCAAATCGGACGAAAAAGCCGACTCGGCGAAGGGTGGGACCCCCGACGCCGCGCCTTCGGTGATGAGCGAGACCGTCACGGTCGACGCCCGTCCCGCCGCCTTGCTGAAGGGGCAGGGCAAATGGGAGGGCGCCGCGAAGACGCTTTCCGAGGCTCTGACGAAGCTCAACGCGGCGGTGAAAAAGGCGGGCCTCGCCGTGAACGGCCGGCCCGTCGCCGTCTTCACCAAGACCGACGACGCCGGCTTCACTTTCGAGGCGATGGCGCCTCTCGCCGCCGCGCCGGAGGGAAAGCCGAAGCTCGCCGACGGCGTCGAGATCGGGGCGTCTCCGGCCGGGAAGGCGCTGAAATTCCAGCATCGCGGCGCCTATGACGAGATCGACGCGACCTACGAGGCCATCGCCGCCTATCTCGACGAGAAGGGGCTCGATACGAAAGACCTCATCGTCGAAGAGTATCTAACTGATTTCAAAGGTGAAGACGCCAATGTCGACGTCGACATCTATGTCTTCCTCAAATGAGCGGCGAGGCCCACGCCATTGCTAATGTGTCGGAAAATCGGTTAAGCGGCGAGACCTGAGCCCATCCGGGCGCTAACCGGTCGACTCATGAAGCTTTTTCGTTTTTTGGGCGTCTGCGCCCTTGCGGCTCTCATCAGCGGCTCCGCCTGGGCCCACGCTTTGGTCGTCGCCTCATTTCCTCGCTCCGAGGAGACGATCAAGAGCGACGAGATTGCGATCGAGATCCGTTTCAACAGCCGCATCGACGCCGAGCGTTCGACGATGAAGCTCTTCAAGATCGACGGCGCCGTCACGGCGCTGCCGATCCTCGACGCGGGCTCGGCCGATACGCTGAAGGCGAGGGCGACGGGCCTGACCGCCGGGCGCTACCGCCTGCATTGGCAGACGCTGAGCCCGGACGGCCACATCACCCAGGGCGACATCCCCTTTGTGGTGAACCGCTGATATGCAGCTCTTCGTCGACATATACGGCTTCCTCGCCGTGGTGCTGCGCGGCGTCATCCTCGCCGCGCAGAGCGTGACGGTCGGCGGTCTCGTCTTCCTGCTGATGCTGGTCTGGCCGCTCGCGCCGCGTCTCGCAGGAGCCGCCGGCGCGCTCGAGCGGCGCGCATTGCGGCTGATTTTTCTCGCCGCCGGCGGTCTCCTCGCGGCGGAGGCGCTCGCCGCCGCCTCGCTCACCGTCATGCTGGTGGGCACGCTGGAAATTCCCGTCCACGAGGCGGCCGGGGCGCGCGCCGTCGCGGTCGACCTGATGGCGGCCATGCTCGCCGCCGTCATCGCGCTCGTCGCAAGGCGGGCGCATCGCGGCGACGGCGCCATCCGCTCGGCGGCGCCGGTGCTGTCGGCGCTGCTTCTCGGCGTGCAGGCGGGCTCCACCCACGCGGCCAGCCAGTTCGACGGCGCCGTCGCGCTGGCCGCGGGGGAGTTTCTCCACATGCTCGGGGCCGCCATATGGATCGGGGGCATTCCCTTTTTCCTCATGGCGCTGACCGATGTGGCGGAGCCGCAGGCGCGCGCCCTCGTCGCCCGGCGCTTCTCGCATATGTCCGTCGGCGCGGTCGCGGCGCTGCTTCTCGGCGGCGCGCTCATGGCGGTCTTCTACGTCGGAACGCCGCCGGCCATGTACGGCACCTCCTACGGCCTCATGCTCAGCGCAAAGATCATCCTGCTGCTGGGACTGCTGCTGCTGGGCGGGCTGAACTTCGTCGCGGTCCGCAAACTCCAGGACGAGCCGGCGGGGCCGCTTCTGCGCACGCGCCGCTTCGCCGAGACGGAGATCGGCATCGGCCTGACGATCATCTTCTGCGCCGCCTCGCTCGCTTCGTTACCGCCGGCGCGCGATCTGCCGAACGACCGCGCGAGCTTCGCCGAGATTGTCGACCGGCTGGAGCCGCGCTTCCCCATCCGGCTGGAAAGCCCGGATTTCGAAACGCTCTCGGCCGCCTTGCCGCCGGAAGCGTTGAAGGACCTGCCGCCGGGCGCCTATCCGCCCCGTTCGCCCGCGGACATCGCCTGGTCGGAATATAACCATCATTGGGCGGGGATCTTCGTCTTCGTCATGGGCGTAATGGCGCTGCTCGAACGCGCCAGCAGCGGCCTTGCGCCGTTCATGAAGCATTGGCCGCTGGTTTTTCTCGGACTTGGCGGCTTTCTCTTCCTGCGCGCGGACGAGACCGTCTGGCCGCTCGGGCGCCTCGGCCTCATCGAGAGCCTGCGCGACCCCGAAATCGCGCAGCATCGCCTGCTCACCCTGCTGATCGTCGCCTTCGGCCTCTTTGAATGGCAGGTGCGTCTCGGACGCATCAAGGCGTGGTGGGCGGCTTACGTCTTCCCGATCAGCGTCGCGACGGCGGCGGCCTTTCTGCTCACCCATTCCCATGCGCTCGCCAATCTCAAGGAAGAGACGCTGATCGAGATCACCCATACGCCACTGGCGCTGGCGGGCGTCGCGGCGGGCTGGTCGCGCTGGCTCGAATTGCGCCTCGAAGGCGATGCAAGGAAGATCGCCGGCTTCGTCTGGCCGGTCGCTTTTATGATCGTGGGGCTGTCGCTGATTTTTTATCGTGAAGCATGAGGGGCGCTTGAGAGGGCGGCTTCTCGCCTATTGCGCTGAGCGGCGTCCGGCTGTGCGGCCTTGCTCTTTAGCTTTCTGAATCGGCGGGCATGGAGCGTCGCCATAGGAGCAGAAAACGCAGCAGTGACCAGCCTTGGGTTTGAGCAACGCCCCGCAGCCCTTGCACTCATAGAAAAAATGGCACGCATCCGTCGGCATGGCTTCAGCCGATTGATGGCCGCAAAGCGGGCAGGTTATCGTCGAGACGAGTTGCATTCACCGCCCCTTCAGGAGCTTCAGCAGCACGGGGTCGACATATCCCCAGCTCGCGGCCAGCGCCACAATGAGCGAAGCGCACAGAAGCAGCCCGAGCGTCGCGCGGGATCGCTGCGGCGACGCGCAAGACGATCCGGAAACGCAGGAAGTCGGACGCTTCCACAACCATGCGCCCCATCCGCCGACAATAGCCGCGGCGCTGACCGCCAGAAACGGGATACGCCACGCGGCGACCATCTCAAGGCCGCCGAAAACGCCCGCGCCCGCGCCGATGGCGGCGAGACCGAGCGGAATAACGCAGCACGACGAGGCGACGACCGCGCCGAGCCCAGCTACGAGTCCCAACGCTGCAAACCACTTTGGAGCCGCAGGGTTGGGGTTGGCGGGAGGCGCAGCTGGCGTCGTCTCTTGCGCGGCGTCGTTGATGGTCATGGCTCGCCCTTCCTTGACAGTCGGGCTATCCTGCACCCCGTAGCGACTACGGGTGCAAGAGAAAAATCCATGCAGCCTTTGACAATTGGGAGACTCGCAGCGGCGGCGGGCGTTAATCTCGAGACCGTGCGCTATTACGAGCGCATCGAGCTGATGCCGCAGCCGGCGCGGACGGCGAGCGGGCGCCGCGCTTATGAACAGGCGCATGTCAGACGGCTGGCCTTTATCCGCCGCGCTCGCGAGCTTGGATTTAGCATCGAGGACATTCGCGCCCTGCTTGCTCTCGCCGAGCCGTCCCGCGTTTCCTGCGTCGACGTGAGAGAGATTGCGCGGACGCACCTTGACGAGGTGCGGGCGAAACTCGCCGACCTCGCCAGACTTGAGGGCATTCTCGCCGCAACAATCGCCCAATGTTCTGGCGACCCCGCGCCGTCATGTCCCGTGCTCGACATGCTGGCGACGCCGGCGCGCGCATAAATCAACATTTTTGCAACAATCGCCGCGCCGTTGAAAACCACGGCCTTGCGGGGCGCAAAAGTTTGTTGCGAAAGTCGGACCCTTCCCACAAGTCCTGCCTGACAACCGCAACATTCCGCTTTCGCCCCTTTTCTACCGCGAGGCTTGAAAGGCGGATGAAAAGTCCTTCCACCTCTCCCAGGGCGTTCCGTCGAACGCCGCTTTGAACGCGGCGTCGAAATTGTCGCCTTTTTCGAGCGTCCGCATCAGGCGGGAAAATCCCTCGCGATCGCGCCCGCGCAGCCAGGCCACGAACATCGCCGCTTGCCGATAGGCGAGGCGCTGCCGGAAGCTCCGCGGATCGCAATTTCCCTCGCAAGGCGGCTCGGCCGCGAAGGGGATCGCCTGAAAATTCGACCAGGGCGTCGGATCGAGAATGACGCCGAAGCCTCGGCTGATCGCCCGGCCGGCCTCCGTCTCGCTGACATTTTCAGCCGCGCCTCCGTCCGAGGCCATCACGGCGAGTCCTTCCGTGAACCATTGCGGCGGACGCGGCGCGCTCCGCGGCCGCCAGCCGAAGAAATGGACATGCGACAATTCGTGCGTGAGCACGCCGGTCAGCCGGTTGATCTCTTCCTTGCAGAGTAGGGGAGAGAGCATGGCGCGTCCGGCGCGGGAGACGCCGACGACGTCGGGATCGCCCAATCCGTTGGCGCGGGCGTAAGCCCTCTCGTTTTCATAGATTCCGACGAGCGGCGGCTTGGCGAAAGGGCGGCCATGCTCGCTTTCGACCTTGATGATCGCGGCGGGGAGGATCGACCCCACAAGGTCTGCGCAGGCGCGCGCCTGAGGCTCGTAGTGAATGCGCGCGTCCGTCGGGAGCGCGGGCAGGTCCGCCGGATCGCTGAGTTCGGCCAGCAGCGCCGCGCGCAATTGCGGGCGGACGGCGAAAGCGACGGCCGCCGCTAAAATCAGCGTGAGCGCGCCGAGGGCTATGGCTTTCATGACCCCGGATGCGCTCACGCGACGGCTCCTTAAAGGAAGTTGTCCGAGCGCGTCAGCCCTCGGCGGGGTCATGTGGGCGATATTCCAATATATCGCCCGGCTGGCAGTCGAGGATCTCGCAGATTTTTTCGAGCGTATCAAAACGCACGCCCTTAACCTTTCCGGATTTCAGCAGGCTGACATTCTGCTCGGCGATGCCGATTTGCTGGGCGAGGTCGCGCGAGCGCATCTTGCGCCTGGCGAGCATGACGTCGAGATTGACGATGATCGGCATTATACGATCTGGGCGTTGTCGTCGGCGATCTCGGCCGCGGCTTTCTGGATATGGGCGAGGGCGAGCAGCATGAGGGCCAGGATGATGTGCACGAAGTCCTCGGTTCTGATGAACATGTGTTTGGCGTTCGCCGATTCCGGCAGATGCGCGGCGAGCGTATAGACGACGGCGGAGCGTTCGATGAAATCGGCGACGATCGCCACAAGGCCTGCAATGCCCGTCCGGCGCAGCCAAAGGGCGGCTTCCAGCGAGAACACGGCGCCCTCGAGGTAAGTCGAAAAAAGCCGCCAGACGCAGAAAGCGAGCGTGGCGACGAACAGCCACAAGGCGAGGCTCATCGCCAGCACCGTATTCCATTGAGCCTCCGAAGCGCCTGAAACATCGAGCCCGAACAGGCGCATCGTCGCGAGCTCATAGGGCGAGCGCGTCGCCCATGAGTGGTAGAAACCCCACAGCGTGAGCATGGCGTAGCCGATCGCGAGCAGTCGGATCGCCTGGCAAAGCCAGCCGATTTTTGCGCGCAAGGCGGTGAGGCGGGGGCTTTCCGCTAAAGGAAATGCGGCGGAATGGGTCATTGTGCGTCTCCAAATGGTTGTCGCGTGTCGAAAGCCGGACGATCTGGCCGGGTTCGTCATGCCGACGAGCGACCGCGCCAATATTGACACATAAAAATTTTAATGCAACACATTAAAAAAATATCGCATAGGATGAATCGAATCATGCGCATGATCATGTTGATTTCCGGTCTCTTTTCGGCTGTCGCGCTCGCCGGCTGCAATGGCGCCCCCTTCTCCACGCAATGGAAATTGCGCGGCTTTGATCTCGGGACCGCGGACGTCGCGCAAATCCGGGTCGCGGTGCGGGCGCCGGACTGGGCGGCGCTGACGCCCGAAAAGACGATTTTGCTGGCGAAATATGCGTTCGAGGATGGCGAAGCGGGACGTACGCTCGACATCCATCTGCAACGCGCCGAGCGCGCGCAGGATCGGGATGCGCTGGCGCGTCTCGCGGCGCCGTCATCGGCGCTTGTCGTCTATGAGGTCGTCCCGCGCGATCTTGCGGCGGTTCGCGCCTTTCAGGCTGAAACGCAAAGCGCCAAGGCCGCCGGCCGTCACGGCAAAAGCGGGGTCGAGATCGGCGGCGAGCTCGCCTGCCGCAAGGACGAGATTCCCGAGGGGCCGGTCGTCCTCGACGCCTATCTCCATGCCTCAGATGAGATCGGCTGGCTGCCTCTCCTGGAGGGATTCGACGTCAAGCCGCAGTTGACGCAAACGAAAAGCTGGGAGGAAATTGCGCGGAGCGTTCCCCGTTGCGAGAAACATGCGAAGCGCGCCTGAAGGCGCCCGCCGCGTGTTGACAAACCTCCGAGGCGGCCTCGTCCTTCGAGCCGCGCGCTCCTCAGGATGAGGCCTAAGTGGCTGGCGCAGAAGAAGCTCCTCATGCTGAGAAGCCTGCACAAGTCGGGCTTGCCCGACTTGTGCATTTAAAGGATCGAGCTCGGGCAAGTCCGAGATCGCAGCAGGCGTCTCGAAGCACGAGGGGCGTCAACCGGCTTTGTAAGCAGCCTGAGCGCGCCTGAAGGCGCTTGGTCCGATGTTTACGCCGCCTTCGCCTTTTCCATCATCTCGACGAAGCGCTTGAACAGATAATGGCTGTCCTGCGGGCCGGGCGAGGCTTCGGGGTGGTGCTGCACCGAGAAGGCCGGGCGGTCGGTCAGCGCGATGCCGCAATTGGAGCCGTCGAAAAGCGAGCGATGCGTCTCGACGGCATTTTCCGGCAGGCTGTCGCGATCGACCGCGAAGCCGTGATTCATCGACACGATCTCGACCTTTCCCGTGGTGAAATCCTTCACCGGATGGTTCGCGCCATGATGGCCCTGCGGCATTTTCCGGGTCTTCGCGCCGACGGCCAGCGCCATCATCTGATGGCCGAGGCAGATGCCGAAGACAGGGATTTTTTTCGCCAGCAGGTCGCGAATGACGGGCGCGGCGTATTTGCCGGTCTCGGCCGGGTCGCCGGGGCCGTTGGAGAGGAAGACGCCGTCAGGGTTCAGCGCGAGAATGTCGGCGCTCGTCGCCGTCGCCGGGGCGACGATCACCTCGCAGCCCTCATCGGCCAGAAGGCGAAGAATATTGCGCTTCACGCCGTAATCGATGGCGACCACGCGGAACTTCGCCCGACCGTCGCGCGCGCCATAGCCGGAGCCGAGCTTCCAGGGCGTCTCCGCCCAGTCGTAGCGCTCCTTGGCCCCGACGCTCGGCACGAGATCCATGCCGTCGATTCCCGGCCAGCCCGCGGCCCTGGCCTTGAGCGCGGGAATGTCGAATTTGCCCTCGGGCGAATGGGCGATCACCGCGTTCGGCATGCCGCGCTCGCGGATCAGCGCGGTGAGCGCGCGCGTATCGATCCCGTAGAGGGACACGATCCCGCGCTTGGCGAGCCAGTCGGTCAGTGTCGTCTCGGCCCGGAAATTCGAGGGCTCGGTCACGGGCTGGCCGAAAATCGCGCCGACGGCGCCGGCGCTTTTCGCAAGATCGACCGTCTCGACGTCCTCCTCATTCGCGCCGACATTGCCGATATGCGGAAAGGTGAAGGTGACGATCTGGGCGGCGTAGGAGGGGTCGGTCAGGATTTCCTGATAGCCGGTCATGGCGGTGTTGAAGCAGACCTCGCCCACGGCCTCGCCGACGGCGCCAAGGCCATAGCCCTCGATCACTTCGCCGCTCGCGAGCACCAGCACGCCGGTATGCACCGGCTTCGTCCAGCCATTGTCTTGATCGAGGGTCATGTCCGTTCTATGCCCGTTGCATCGGTCGCCGCCATTGGCGAGGCGCGCCCGCCTCCCCCTTGAGGGGAGGTCGATCGCCGAAGGCGATCGGGAGGGGTGACGCCACCGCTCCAAGAGGCTTCACCCCATCCCGAACCGCTGGCGCGGTTCGACCCTCCCCCTCAAGGGGAGGGTGAGGGAAAGCCTCGTCGATTGATGACGGTCCCCATGCTTTAGACCATTCCGCCGCAAAAAGGGAACCCCATGCGCGACAAGATCAATCAGGACCTCAAGGACGCCATGAAGGCCCGCGACAGCGCCAAGGTCGACGCCCTGCGCCTGATCAACGCGGCCTTGAAGGACAAGGACATCGAGGCGCGCGGCGCGGGCAAGACCCTCAGCGAGGAGGACGTGCTGGCCCTGCTCCAGAAGATGATCAAGAGCCGGCAGGAATCGCTCGATATCTACGAGAAGGCCGGCCGCGCCGATCTCGCCGACAAGGAAAGGGGCGAGATCGCCGTGATCTCCGGCTATCTGCCCCAGCAGCTCTCGGAGGCCGAGGTCGCCGAGGCCGTCAAGGCGGCGATCGCGGAGGCGGGCGCGACCTCGATCAAGGACATGGGCAAGGTCGTCGCTGCGCTGAAGGCGAAATATACCGGCCGTATGGACTTCGGAAAGGCGAGCGCGGCGGTGAAGGCGGCGTTGAACGCGTGATGGTTCTCTTTCCCCGCCTTGCGGGGAGAGGGAGGGTCGTCACCCCTTGAGCCAATCGCCGAACGCCAGCCACCAGGGCGTCGTCGAGACGACGATCCGCATGGGCTGCATGGCCAGAATGAACAGCCCGCCGAAGAGATAGGCGGGATGGATGCGCCGGCGCGAGGAGAAATCGTAGCCGATGCAAGCGATCAGGAAGAGGTCTTGGAGCCCAAAGGAGGCGAGGGGCCCACCCAAGGTAAACACGCCGGGAATGCGGGCGATGGCGGCGTCGAGCATGGCGATGCTGGCGAGAAGCATCAACCGCTTATGCGTCTCTTGGCGCTTGCGCATCAAGAACCCCGCGCCTGCGAGGACCGCGAAAACCGTAATGCCGAAGAAAGGCAGCACGAGGAAGGACCGCGGATCGAGGCCCGGCGGCGTGTGGTTCGTGCGGACGGCGTGAATCGCCGCCAGCACGCCGAGAACGACCATGACGGCGGCGAGGCCCATGCCCGCGTAACCCAGCTTGCGATGCAGGTCGGGCCGCCCGTTCGAGATCAGCGCCGCCTGTGTGAAGAACAGGGCGTACCAGGCCGCGAAGATCGCGCCATGGACATGCAGCAGCGGCGGAAGCGGCGGCGAATCGGAAAAGAGCTTGAAAAAGAAAGTCGGCCCGAAGCCGATGAAGACGGTCGCCGCCATTGCGACGGCCATGGATGTATAGAAAATTCTGTCCCTGTTGCTCGCGCCAAGCCCGAGCGTCGGCGTCGCCAAAGTCATGACCGCCCCCGATCCCATAGACGTAACCTAGCGGCCGACAATACGAATTTCGCCCTTTCCCTCCAAGCCGGGTCTTGGGGGTTCAACGCCAGAGCGCGTAGAAATGATGCGGCGGGCCGCGGCCGTCGCCCACGTCGAGCGCCTCGGCCGCCTCTAGCGCGCCTTCGAGCCAAGCTTTGGCGGCGGCGACGGCGTCGATGAGCGATTCGCCTTTGGCGAGTCCTGCCGCAATCGCGGAGGAGAGCGCGCAGCCCGTGCCATGGGTATGGCGCGTGGCGATGCGGCGGCCGTGAAAGAGGCGCGTCTCGCCGTCGGCGACGAGCATATCGATGGGGTCGCCGGAAAGATCGCCCCCTTTGACCAGCGCCGCCTTGGCGCCCGCCTCGATCAACAGACGGCCCTGCGCGGCCATTTCCTCGATTCGGCGGGCCTGCGGCGTCTCGGTGAGGGCGGCGGCTTCGAAGACGTTCGGCGTCACCAGCCGGGCGAGAGGCAGCAGCGTCGCGATCAGCGCGCGCTCCAACCCGGCCGAGGCGAGGCTCACGCCCTGGGTCGGCACGAGCACGGGGTCCAGCACGACATTGCGCGGGGCCGCCCCCAGCGCGCCGGCGACGGCGGCGGCGATCTCGGGCGTTGCGACCATACCGATTTTGATGGCGTCGGGCGGAATGTCGGAGACGACCGCCGCGATCTGCGCCGCGACGATGTCGGGCGCGAGCGGGTAGGCGGCGGCGACGCCCCGCGTATTCTGCGCGGTGAGTGCGGTCAGCGCCGCCATGCCGTAGCAGCCAAAGGCGGAGAAGGTCTTCAGATCCGCCTGCGCGCCGGCCCCGCCCGCAGGGTCGGAGCCCGCGATGGAGAGGAGCTTGGGGATTTTCGTCGCGATCTCGCCGTCCTCTCTGGATGGTGCGCGCCGTACGCCTGCCCGGGTCAGCTATGCAGCTCGCGCCCGCCGGGCCAGGCCGGCTCCTTCTTCTCCTCATAGTCGCTATAGGCCTTTTTGAGGCCGTTCAACACTTCAGCCGAGGTCTCGAACATGGCCTTGAGCTGCGGCTCGTCAACCTGCTCGATATCCTCGCGCAGGCGATTGATCGTCTCCTGCAGATAGGCCGCCATTTTATGGATATGCTGGTGGGGATCACTTTCGGCTTTGCTGGTCATGATTGGCTCACGCCTGTCCGGGTTGAGGGGATAAGCTCCAAACGTCAGCGGCTTGCCGCCGTTCCAACGTCGCAGGCGTTTTCGCCTCTCCTCTCCGCCGTCATGGCCGGGCTTGTCCCGGCCATCCACGCCGAGGAGTGCTATCGGTGTAAGTCGATACGTCATGAGCCAGGCCCCTCGCAGCGCCCGCTCCTTCGAGACAATCGAACGCGCCGACCTTCATTGGCTCGCCAAATTGGCCCTCGCGCGCATCGACGCCGCTTTCGACAAGCATCCGCACAAGCGCGCGCTCTACGAGGGCCGTCTTCTGGGCCTGTGCCTCTGTCAAGGCGCGGCGGATCACTATCTTGAGCCCGCCGCGAGCGACGGCGTGCACGATTTCGACATCTGGGCGTTTTTTGCGCGCCGCCCCGAGGCGCGGCTGTGGAACCGCAAGCCTTTCACGGCGGATTTCGGCCGGTCGAAATTCGGACGAAGCCCGCTCGATCCGCTGCGATACGAAGGGCGGCGGGTCGATGTGCTGTGGCGGTGCATACCCGCAGAGGGCGCCGATGCAGGCGAGGCGATCCGCCGCTATCTCGCCGAAGGGCGGACGGCGAGCGCGAAGGCGTTGCGCCTGAAGGCGGCGGTGATGGCTTGGCCGCCGGAGCGGGCGGGAGAGATTATCTGGCGACCCTAAGCTTTCGGCAGCGTCAGCATTCCCGCGTCGCCATTCTCTGCGCCAAAGAGCAGCCTTGCGCCCTTGGCGTCCCACGCCAGAGCGCTGATGCGGGCGTTCTTGGACTCCTCCGCCGGGCGGCGCACCAATATTTCCGAACCGTCGGTGATCCGTGCAAGCATCACGAGCCCGTCGTCGAAACCCATTGCGACGACCATCGCGCCGGGATGGAAAGCGACGCGCGTCACGGGGACGTTGACCCGCACGCCGCATTCGCGGGGCTGCTGGCCCATCGGGCCGTCCTTGCCGGAAAAGGGCCAGATGATGCAGGCGTCGGCCCCCGAGGTCGCGAGCCATTTGCCGTCGAAGGACCAGGAGAAGCTGCGCGTCTTGCTCGGATAGCCCGCCATGCGCATATGCTTGCCGTCGGCGACGCGCCAGCCATGCAGCGTATTCTCCTGCATGGAGGTGATCAGAAACCGCCCGTCCGGCGAGATCGTGGCGTCGAGATGCGAGCCGTTCCAGCCGAGCGGCTCCGGCTTGCCGGCGTTGGGGAACCAAAGGGTCGCGCCATTATAGTGCGCGGCGGCGAGGCGGTAGCCTTTGGGGAAGAAGGCGAGGCCCCGGCAGGTCGAGGGCAGCTCGATCGATTTCGTCTCGCCCTTGGCCGAGCGCGCGCGCACGCTTTTCCCCGCCGACCATGCGACGGCCCCCTCATGCAGCGCGAGCGCGTCGATCCATCTGCCCTTTTCGTCGGCGATGGTCTCCGTGTCGCCGCTGGCGTCCGTGGCGACGACGCGGCCGTCGTCGCCGCCGGTGACGAGGCGCCTGCCGTCGCTCGCGACGACGAGGATCGCGGCGTCGGGATGCGCCGCCACGCGGCGGCTTTCGGCATCGCCGCCGAGGACGAGCGCGCCGTCGGCGAGCGCATAAGCGGGCGCGTCGCCGAGCCAGGCGCCGGCGACGACGGCGTCGCCGAGGGCAAGCGGCTCGACCGCATTGGTGAGCGTTGGATATTCGGCCAAGGAATTTCTCTTACTTTACGCGGCGTCGTCCGCCTGGGCGGCGCCGAAGCCGATCGGCAGAACCGGACGGCGCTTGCGGAACTGACCGCGCATTACCAGAGCGAAGGCGATGGCGTCGAGCCCCGCAAGCGTCAGCCACCAGAGCTGCTCCGCCGCCGGTCCGAGCAGGCAGATGACGAAACCCGCCGCGACGCCGCCGAGGAGGAAAGGCGCGAGCGCCGGTCGGGACTGCCCGACTTCGAGGGCTGCGCGGGCGATCACGAGCGCCAGCGCCGCAGCGCCGAGCGCGCCGAGATCGAACCAGATCTGGAAGATGAGGCTGCGCGGGGTCGCGTGCGGCAGATAGCCCTGAAGCACGCTCCAGGTGGCCGAGCCGAAGCCGTGGCCGAGCAGCGTGCGCCACCCGTCGCTTGCGATCATATGGCCCCAAAAGGCCAGGTGACGGAAGAAGGCGGGGGCCTGTTCGGGCCAGATGAAATGGGTCGCGAGCGCGGCCGCGGGAGCCGCCAGCACGATCGCCGCCATGAGAGCGGCCAGAACCTTCGACGCCGGCCGCACCCGTCCGAAAGACGCGAAAAAGACGACGGCGCCGCCCAGAAGCGCCGGCAGGGCGTTTGGCGCATTGGCGATGATGCAGGCGAAATAGGTGGCGAGCCCCAGGGCCCCCGCCGTGATCCACCGGCCGCGCACGGCGAGCGCGCCCATGGCCGGCCAGACGAGGAGCGCGAGGCCCAGCCCGGCCCGGCCGAGCGGGCTGACGTCGAGAATGTCGTCGATCGAATATTTGGGCGCCAACAACAATGTGATCGCGGCGAGCGCGACCGCCGCGACGCCGACGCCGATCGGCAGGAGGTTGAGATTGGAGGTCTTGGTGCGCAGCGGCATGAACCCCGCCGCCGCCGCGACCATCGCCATTGTGGCCGCCGCCTTGGCGAAACGCTCGGCGGGACCTTCGAAAGGCGTCCAGATCAGCGACACGCCGGCCCAGGCGCCGAGCAGGAGCGCGGCCCAGACGGGCGGCGAGGCGACGAGGGCGCGGAGCGAACCGCCGGCGCGGCTGCTCGTGGAAAGCGTCGCCGAAGCCAGCAGCAGCGCCGCGCCGATGGGCAGGAGAATATAGACCGTCTGCCGCGCGAGGATCGGCGCCAGCAGGGAGATTACGAAGAGCAAGAACACGCCGAGCCGCAACAGGAGGCGCGCGGCCTCCTCGGCTGGGTCTTCGGCGGGTCTTCTCGAGAAGCTGATCATTCCAGTAGCCGGCGAGCGGGCTGAATCGGCGCCCATGACTCAAGATTAGTTCGAATCGGCTAACGGCAAGCGTGCTGCGGCGCACGAATCTTCGGGACGCATTATTTTTTCGCCCAGTGTGTCTCTTTTGCCCATTCCTCGCGAACGGTTTCATCCGTTTCAGAGACAAAAAAAGGTTGCAATGCAACGAGGCGTTGTGGCGCGAGCCGGGAAAGCGCCCAGACCGCCGCGCCGCGCAGCAAAGGCTCCGGGTCGTTCAACAGGCGCTCGGCTTCGGGCGCGAGGGATGCGTCGCCGCTATTGCCGATGGCGATGAGGACATTGCGCAGGAAGCGGGCGCGCCCGATCCGTTTGATGGGCGAGCCTGTGAAAACTGCGCGAAAGGCGGCGTCGTCGAGTCCGGCCAGCTCAGCGAGCGGCGGGCTTTCAAGATCGGCGCGCGGAGCAAGCTTCGCCTCGCGGGAAGCCTGCGCGAATTTATTCCAGGGGCAGACAGCGAGACAGTCGTCGCAGCCATAGATCCGGTTGCCGATCGCGTGCCGGAATTCGCGCGGGATCGGGCCCTTATGCTCGATCGTCAGATAGGAGACGCAGCGGCGCGCGTCGAGTTGATAGGGCGCGACGAAGGCCTGCGTCGGACAGGCCTCCAGGCAGTTGCGGCAGGAGCCGCAATGGTCCCGCTCGTCCGGGTCCGGGTCGAGCGCGATATCCGTGAAGATTGCGCCGAGAAACAGCCAGGAGCCGAATTCGCGGGAGACCAGATTTGTGTGTTTGCCCTGCCAGCCGAGTCCCGCCCTTTGCGCGAGCGGCTTCTCCATCACCGGCGCGGTGTCGACGAAGACCTTCACATCGCCGCCGCCCGCGCGCTTAATGATGAAGGCGGCGAGCTCTTTCAGGCGGCCCTTTATGAGGTCGTGATAATCGCGGTTGCGGGCGTAGACGGAAATCGCGCCGGCGCCGCGCCTGTCGAGAGCGGCGAGCGGGTCATCGGCGGGGCCGTAATTCATGCCCAGCATGACCACGGATCGAACATCCGGCCAGAGCGCTCCCGGCGCGGCGCGGCGCTCCGCCGTCTCGGCCATCCAGGCCATGTCGCCATGCGCGCCGATGTCGAGCCATTCGCGCAGCCGCTCGGCCTGCAGCGGATCGGCCTCGGCGGAGGCGAAGCGGCAGGCGTCGAAGCCGAGAGAAAGCGCGCGCGCGCGGATGGCGCCTTTCGCGCGGATGACGCCTTTAGTGTCCATGAGGGGCGATTATAGCGCCCGGCCGTTCAATGATTGAGGCTTTCGACCAGGGGAGAAGCCGGCGTCGCGCCGTCGGCATGCACGGCGTCGGAGGGCTCGCTCTCCGCAACGTCGTTGGCCTCCCTGGCTTTGAGATAGGCGAGCGCGAGCCATGCGGCGGGCGTCAGAAAGGCGAGGAACGACAGCGTGAAGCCGCCTAAAGCAAAGGTTTCGAGCGCGGCGTAATCCAAGAGGGCGACATAGGCGCCGTTCTTCGTCCATCCGACGCGCAGGTCTCGCGCGTGCCAGGGCCGGGCGAGCGACTCTACGAGGCTGTAGCGGCCTTCCTTGACGATCGATTGCCGATAGGCGGCGTCCATCTGGCGGTCGGCGGCCGTCGCGATCAGGAAGAAGCAAAGCCCGGCGACTGCGGAGCGCGCCGAAAACTGACTCGAGACGCCCTGGACGACCGGATGCGCGACAAGCCGGCGGACCGAGAGGAATGGGAAGCGCCGCATGCGTCCCTCATTGAGCTAATGATTTGTTTATGAGGGTGCCAAATGACGGTTAACGCCGGGTAAGAGCGACCGGGCGGCGCATGTTTGGGATCCTAAAAATCCAGCTCCGCATAGACCGGTCCCGGCGTCATGCCGGGCGCGCGGTCGGCGAGGAGCGGGCGGAAGGCCGGGCGGGACTTGACGCGCTGATACCAATGTTTCGCCGACTCGTCTTCGTCCCACGGCACGTCGCCAAGATAATCGGCGCAGGAGAGATGCGCCGCCGCCGCGAAGTCGGCGTAGGACAGCCGGTCTCCGGCGAGCCAGTTCCGGGTCGAGGTGAGATAGCCGATATAGCGCATGTGATGGCGGATATTGGCGCGCGCGACTCGAACCAGATCCATGTCCGGCGCGCCGCCCTGCGGCGAGAAGCGCTTATAGACCTTCTCGGTCACGAGCCAACCGGTGACTTCTTCAAAAAATTTGACGTTGAACCAGTCGACGAGGCGCCGCGTCTCGATGCGGGCGCGCTTTTCCTCGGGCAGGAGACGCTGGGCGCCCCGCGCGGGGCCGAAAGCTTCGTCGAGATATTCCGCTATGACGGCGCTCGGCACGATCGCGCCGTCGTCATCGATGAGGACCGGCGTGCGCCCGGCGGGATCGAGCGCCAGGAACTCCGGCCGGCGGTCGGCGGCGCGCTCCTCGATCAATTCGGCGCCAATTCCGTATTCAGCGAGAATCAGCCGCACAAAGCGCGAATGGGGGCAAAGCGGGTAGTGGTAAAGAAGGGGCATGAGGCCTGTTCGCCACGCGCGGGACGATCGCGCTCTGTTTCTGTATGATTGCGCCCTGCTAAAGCCGCAAGCTGGCGCTTTTGCGGCTTGCGACCGCAGGATCAAGGATATGCCATGATTCGTGTTTTCCTCGCACTGTCTCTTCTCTTCGCCGCCGCCGCCGCCCGGGCGGAGTCGCTGAAAGATTCGGTCTCCAATGTGACCGTGGTCGGCGAGGCGATCGAGGAAGTGGCTCCGGATCGGGCGATCCTGCGCTTTGGCGTCGTGACCGAACGGCCGACGGCGATCGCCGCTTCCACCGACAACGCCCACACGGTCGACGCCATCATCGCAGAACTCAAGGCGGCGGGCGTGCCGGACGCCGACATGCAAACGCAGGGCGTGTCGCTCGCGCCGGTCGCGGCCGAGGAGCGTGATCCCAAGGGCAAGTCGAGGACCGTGCAGACATTTCGAGCCAGCAACAGTCTGGCGGTCACAGTCACGCCGGTGGAGAAGGCTGGCGACGTCATCGGGCGCGTGATCGACAAGGGCGCGAACAGCGTCGAGGGCGTGGATTACGACCATTCCGACCTCGACAAGAAGCGGGACGAATTGCGCGCAAAGGCGGTGAAAGACGCCGAGCGGCGCGCGCGCATCTATGCCGAGGCGGCCGGTCTGCGTTTGGGCCGGATCATCGAGATTCGCCCGCAGGATGAATCTGGGCCGGTCCCAGCAATGGCGGCCCGCATCGCCGCGGCGGCCCCCGCCGCCGCTCCCGCGCCGCTGCGGCCGGGCGCGCAACGCGTCGCCGAGCGCGTCTCCATCGTCTGGGCGCTGACGCGCTGATCAATCCCGCCTTTTCCCAAGCCTTGGGCAGAATGCGAGAAAATACGGCGCGGCGCCTATGGCCGTGCATTTCATTCGGGCGCCGCATTGCACAATTACGCTGTAGAATGCGTCAGGCGATAGGCGCTTTCCATATCGCCGTCTCACGAGATGAGGGTGCCCATGGCTAACGTCATCTTTTACGAAAAGCCCGGCTGCGCCAGCAACGCCAAGCAAAAGGCCTTGCTTCTCGCCTCCGGCCACCAGGTCGATTCCCGAAATCTTCTGACCGAGCCTTGGTGCGCGTCCAGCCTGCGTCCCTATTTCGGCTCCAAACCCGTGCCGGAATGGTTCAACGCGGCCTCGCCGCGCGTGAAATCGGGAGAAGTGAAGCCCGACGCCGTCAATCCGCAGGAAGCCATCATGATGATGATCATGGACCCCGGTCTGATCCGGCGTCCCCTGATGCGCGTCGGCGATCATTGCGAGGCCGGGTTTGATCCGGCGGCGGTCGGTCGCTGGATCGGCCTGCAATCCTCTGACGACGTCAATGACCGCTGCGCCATGGACGCCGCCTGAGGCGCGCGGCGCGAAAGCAGGACGGAACATAACGGCGTTTCGCGCACTTAACTTTCTTAAACGGAAGCAAGGCGAGCGCCGATGCCACTGGAAGCAATTGATTGTGAAGTCGTTCGTGAGATGAACGGCTTCTCTTTCGCGATGCGGGTCGCGGGAACGCAGCAGACGGTCCGCGTCTTTGTCGCTGACGACGCCCTCGAGGCCGATGATCAGGCCGAAGAGGAAGAACTGCGTTCGCAATTCGAGTCGGACCGAGGCGCGCTGGAAGCCGTCGCAAGCGAAAAATACTGCCGCGGCCGCGTCGCGGCGGACGGCGTCGTGGCCATCTCCCTTTCGGATGTGACCAGATTCATCGAGTAAAGCTGTGGATAAATCCGGCGCGCTTTCAGCGTGGGAAATATTGCTTGCCAAATAGTCTATTGAAGCTATAGAATTTATCAGTCTGATAAATGGAGTATGGCATATGCATCAGGGTCGGGGGCGGCTGAGGTCGATTTTGCGCGCCGTATCGTTCGCGGGCGTTGCGATCGGCGCCGTATGGGGGGCTTCCGCTCAGGCGGGTCAGCCCCTCTTGAACGTGTCATATGATCCGACGCGCGAGCTGTATAAGCAGATCAATCCTGCTTTCGCCGCGAGTTGGAAAAGCAAGACGGGCGAGGCGGTCGAGGTTCAGGCGTCGCATGCGGGATCGGGCGCGCAGGCGCGCGCCGTCATCGACGGCCTCGGGGCCGATGTCGTGACGCTGGCGCTCGCCGCCGACATCGACACCATCGCGAACAAGACGGGCAAGATTCCGGCGGATTGGCAAAAGCGCCTGCCGAACAATTCGTCGCCTTATACGTCGACGATCGTTTTCCTCGTCCGCAAAGGCAATCCGAAGGCGATCAAGGATTGGGACGATCTCGCCAAGCCGGGCGTGGCCGTCATCACGCCCAATCCCAAGACGTCGGGCGGCGCGCGCTGGAACTTCCTCGGGGCCTGGGCCTTCGGCCTCAAGAAGTTCGGCGGCGACGAAGGCAAGACGAAAGAATTCGTCAAGGCGATCTACAAGAACGCGCCGGTCCTGGACACGGGCGCGCGCGGCTCGACCATCACTTTCGCCCAGCGCGGGCTGGGCGACGTCCTGATCGCCTGGGAGAACGAGGCCTTCCTCGCGCTGAAGGAGTTCGGCGCCGACAAATTCGAAATCGTCGCGCCGAAGCTGTCGATTCTCGCCGAGCCGCCGGTCGCGATCGTCGACGGCAACGCCGACGCAAAGGGCAACCGGAAGCTGGCCGAAGCCTATCTCAACTTCCTCTATACGCCTGAGGCGCAGGCGATCATCGCCAAGAACTTCTATCGTCCGGCGCATCCCGAGCACGCTGCCAAGGACGATCTGAAAAATCTTCCCAAGATCGAATTCGTAACCGTCGATAAGGCTTTCGGCGGCTGGTCCGCGGCGCAGAAGAAGTTCTTCGCCGACGGCGGCGTATTCGACGACATTCAAAAATAAGAGCCTGCGACGTGACCTCCTCGACTGTCGCGGGACGAGACGCTCGGCGCTTTACGGCGCCGAGCGTTATTCCCGGTTTCGGCCTCACCTTCGGCTACACGCTGTTCTATCTTGCGCTCGTGGTGCTGATCCCGCTGGCGACGCTCATCTGGCGCTCGTCTGAATTGGGCCTTTCTGGCCTGTATCAGATCGCCATGGAGCCGCGCGTCGCCGCAGCGTTGCGCACGACCTTTCTCATTTCCTTCGGCGCGGCGGTGGTCGATCTCGTCTTCGGCCTCGTCGTGGCGTGGGTTCTCACGCGCTATGATTTTTTCGGCCGGCGGCTGCTCGACGCTTTCGTCGATCTGCCCTTCGCGCTGCCGACGGCGGTGGCGGGCATATCGCTCGCCGCGCTTTATGCGCCGAATGGCTGGTTTGGCGAGGCGCTGGCGCGATACGACATCAAGATCGCCTATACGCGCTGGGGCATTCTCGTCGCTTTGATCTTCATCGGCCTGCCCTTCGTGGTGCGCACGGTGCAGCCCATCATTTCGGAGCTCGAAGTGGAGCTCGAGGAAGCTTCGGCGACGCTTGGCGCGGCCCGTCTGCAAACTGTCGTGCGCGTCCTGCTGCCGCCGCTCGTTCCGGCGCTGCTGACGGGTTTCGCTTTGGCCTTCGCGCGCGCCATCGGCGAATATGGTTCGGTGATCTTCATCGCCGGCAATATCGCTTACGTTTCGGAGATCGCGCCGCTGCTTATCGTCGTGAAGCTCGAGCAATATGACGTCGCCGGCGCCACCGGCATCGCAACCATCATGCTCGCCTTCTCCTTTGCCGCATTGCTGGCGATCAATCTCGCGCAGGCATGGAGCCGCAGGAGATACGGACATGTCTGATACAGTGCGCGGCTTCTTGCCGCTCGCCCGCCCGGGAAGAAAGGCCGCGTCCGTCACGCAGGACTCGACCTTCGCCCGCTACTTGCTGATCGCCGTCGCCGTGGCGTTTCTGTCGCTCTTTCTCTTCGCGCCGTTGGCGGTGGTCTTCGTCGAAGCGGCGGCCAAGGGCGCCGGCGCCTTCTTCGAAGCTTTCGAGGAGCCCGACGCGCGCGCGGCGATCGCATTGACGCTCATGGTCGCCTCGGTCGCCGTGCCGGCCAATCTGATCTTCGGGATCGCGGCGGCCTGGTCGATCGCGAAGTTCTCCTTTCCCGGAAAGAGCCTGCTGATCACGCTGATCGATCTGCCATTCTCCGTCTCCCCGGTCGTCGCCGGCCTTGTCTATGTGCTGCTCTACGGTTCGCAAGGCTTGCTGGGCGGCTGGCTCGCCGCGCATGGTCTGCAGATCATCTTCGCCGTGCCGGGGATCGTGCTGGCGACCGTCTTCGTCACCTTTCCCTTCGTCGCGCGAGAACTCATTCCGCTGATGCAGGAGCAGGGCAGCGTCGAGGAAGAGGCGGCGCTGACGCTCGGCGCGTCGGGCTTCACGACCTTCCGCACCGTGACGCTGCCCAACATCAAATGGGGCCTGCTTTACGGCGTGCTTCTGTGCAACGCCCGCGCAATGGGCGAGTTCGGCGCCGTCTCCGTCGTTTCCGGCCACATTCGCGGCCTGACCAACACGATCCCGCTTCAGGTGGAGATTCTCTACAATGAGTACAACAACGTCGCCGCTTTCGCCCTCGCGGTTCTCCTTGCAAGCCTGGCGCTCGTTACGCTTGGGGTCAAAACCTTCCTCGAATGGCGGCACGCCGACGCGCTCTCCGCACGCGGCCGGAAGCACTGACGTGGCGGCGCACGGATTCGCCATCCGCGTCGAGGGCGTCGAGCAGGATTTCGGAGATTTTCCGGCGCTGCGCGACGTCTTTCTCGACATTCAACCCGGCGAGCTTGTCGCGCTGCTCGGGCCGTCGGGCTCTGGAAAGACGACGCTGTTGCGCGTGATCGCGGGTCTGAACACGCCCGATCGCGGCCATGTTTATTTCGACGGGACGGACGCGACGCGGCTTCCCGTGCAGGACCGCCGCGTCGGCTTCGTCTTTCAGAACTATGCGCTCTTCAAGCATATGACGGTGGCCGACAACATCGCCTACGGCCTCAATGTGCGCCCGCGCCGCTCGCGCCCGTCGCGCGACGCCATCGCCGTGCGGGTCGAGGAGCTGCTGCAATTCGTGCAGCTCGACGGCCTCGGTTCGCGCTATCCGGCGCAGCTTTCAGGCGGCCAGCGTCAGCGCGTCGCTCTCGCGCGCGCGCTCGCCATCGAGCCGCGCGTGCTGCTGCTCGACGAGCCCTTTGGCGCGCTCGACGCCCGCGTTCGCAAGGATCTTCGCCGCTGGCTGCGTGAAGTGCACAAGGAAACCGGTTTGACGACGATTTTCGTCACCCACGATCAAGACGAAGCCATGGAGCTCGCCGACCGCGTCGTCGTGCTCAATCAGGGAGGGATCGAGCAGGTCGGAACGCCGGCGCAGCTCTACGATCAGCCGGCGTCGCCTTTCGTGATCTCTTTCGTTGGCGAGGCGGTCGCGCTTCCCGTCATGGTCGGAGACGGCCATGTCACCTTCGGCGGGCGCCAGCTGCATATCGATACGCATGGCCTGCACAATGGTCCCGCGCGGGTCTTTTTCCGTCCCGCCGACATCGCGGTCGCCGCCGAAGGCGCGGGCGAATTGGAGGGGCGCGTGGAGAGCCTGCGGCGCACTCCCGCGGGCGTGCGCGCCACGATTGCGATCGACGGCTATGATCAGACGCTCGAAATTGATTCGCCGCTGGAGAGCGCCGCGGCGCTCGGCGACCGCGTGCCGCTGTCGCTCTCGAAGGCGCGCATCTTCCCGGCGAGTGAGGCGGCCGGCTATCTCGACGTGGGGGAGGGCATTTGATCGACGCCGAATTGATTCCAAGCGCGGCGCGCGATTGGGATTCGGACCTTTATCTGAAGTTCGAGGAGGAGCGCACGCGCGCCGCGCGCGACCTCCTTGCGCGCATTCCCTATTGCGAGACGCGGCGTGTTTTCGATCTTGGTTGCGGTCCGGGCAACAGCACGGAGCTTCTCACGCGCAGCTTCCCGGGCGCCGAAACCGTCGGCGTCGACATGTCCGACAACATGCTCGCTGTTGCGCGTATCCGCGTGCCGGCGGCGACCTTCGTGAAAGAGGACATTGCGCATTGGGAGCCGCCGGCCCCCGCCGACGTCATCTTCGCAAATGCGACGCTGCATTTTTTGCGCGATCATCGCAGCGTGATCGAACGCTTGCTCGGCTCGCTGCGTCCGGGCGGACGTCTCGCTGTGCAGATGCCCGACAATACCTATGAGCCGTCGCACGCCGCGATGCGAATGGTGGCCGCCGACGGTCCCTGGGCGGATCGTCTCGTTCCGGTCGCGAAGTCGCTGACCGTCATCGGCCAGCCCGAAGAATATTATGATATTTTCGCGCCGCTCAGCGGTGAGATCGACATTTGGAAGACGGTCTATATCCATCCGCTCGACGGACCCGAAGGCGTCGTCGAATGGTTCGAGGGCTCGGGCCTGCGTCCGTTTCTCGATCTGCTGAATCCGGACGAAACCGTCGATTTCCTGGCGCGCTATCGTGAGCGCCTCGCGCAGGCCTATCCGCGCCAGCCAAACGGCAAAGTCCTGCTCCGCTATCCGCGGCTCTTCTTCGTCCTGCGCAAATGAGCGTCCATCAATTGCGCGTCGCTCATATGTGACATGACTGCAACGGCCGGCGCTCAAAGTGAAGTTAGTCTATTAACTCGCTGGACATAACCAGTAGCTTCGCGTTTGATTGAATCCGTCGAAACCGTTCTTTGCAAGACGAAAACGGGTTCGTGAAACGGATGGGCGGAGCTCTGAATCGTCTCGGATGAGACGAAAGGTTATGTGTGATGTTTCTGCAACGAAACATGCCAAACCAAGCATTGCCTAGAATTTTGTCTTGAGCGGCGCTGCTGCCGCCAGTTAGCGTCATGTAAACAGGTTACATACCGAATTCACAAGGGCTGGGGTGATGACCTTACGTTCAAACAAAGATTGGATGGGCTCCGTCGCGCTCGGCGCGCTTCTCGTCGCCGGCGCGGTTTCGCCGGTCTTCGCACAGAGCGCTGAGAAAAACGCAGCCTCCGTCGCCGCCAAGCCCGACGCGGCGAAGGCCGGCAAGGACGCGAAAGCGGGGAAGGGCGCCGCCGCGACGTCCGCAGACGGCAAAGGCGCGGCCTCCAAGCCCGAAGAAAAGAAGAGCTATTACGTTCCGACGCGCGGCTATCGCCTCGAGCCGCAGCCCGACATTCCGCCTTACGTTCGCAATCTCGGCAAGACCTATAAGGAATTCGAGGGGATCGACTGGCTCAATATCGGCCTCGATTCGCGTATTCGATTCGAAAATCGAAATAACGATCTGCGGCCCTGGACGGATACGACGACCAACCCGCCGACGTCCAACCGCAGATATTTTCCCAGTTCCGTATGGCTGAACCGCACGCGCGTCTATCTCGGCGTTCAAAATATTCTCGACCCATTCCGCGCGGTCGTCGAGTTTCAGGATTCGCGCGCCATCAACAGCCTCTATCAGCTTCAAGGTCAGGAAATCAACGAGACGGACCTGATCTCGGCTTACGGCGAGCTCTATTTCAAAGACGCCTTCGGCAAGGATCCGAAGGGCAATGATCGTCCGCTGACCTTGCGCGCCGGCCGCTTCCATTTCGAGCTTCTGGACCGCCGCCTCATCGCCGAGAACGAGTTCCGCAACACGACGAACAATTTCGAAGGTTTCCGCGTCAAGATCGGCAAGAAGGACAATGACTGGGACATCGACTCCTTCGTCATGCGTCCGGTCAACCGCTTACCCTATCAGTTCGATCGTCCCGACTGGCAGACCTGGATTTACGGCGGCGTGTTGAGCGTGCGCCGCTGGTCGGAATACGCGACGATCCAGCCTTATTTCCTCGGCCGTCACCAATATGCGGATTTCACAAATCCGTCGAACGCGCTGAAAGTGCCGCGCGAAACCAATGCGCCGGGCGTGCGTATCTACGGCGTTCTCGGCAATTTCGACTACGACTTCGATATCAACAAGCAGTTCGGCTATACGGGCGAATTCGCGACGATCGGCACGAACACGACGGCCTATATGAAGACCGTCCAGCTCGACGCCATCGCATACGGCATCGAAGGGGGCTACACCTTCTCCGACCATCCCTGGAAGCCGCGCATCAGCGCCGTCTATACCTATGGCTCCGGCAATAAGAGTCCCTTTGACAGCGTCAGCCAGAACTTCGATATCTTCTACGGCTTCAATCAGCCCTTCTCCCGCTTCGACTATGAAGCCTGGAACAATCTGAAGGCGCCGAAGGTGCGCCTCGAATTCACGCCTGCAAAGAATCTGCAGATCGACACGGCCTTCGGCGCCTATTGGCTGGCGAGCGCTCCAGGCCCCTGGGATCGCGCAAATCTTTCCGCGCCACTTGGCAATCACGGCACCTTCGTCGGAACGGATATTGATCTCCGCATCCGTTACAAGCTGTCGCAATTCGTCAACCTGACCGCGAGCTACGCGCATTTCTGGCCGGGCAGCTTCACGTCGAGCTTCGCGCCGCCCGCCGCGCTTCAGCCTTATTTCCCCCAAACCTTCCCGGGGCAGACAGGCACCACCAACTATCTGTCGTCCAAGCCGACCGACTTCATCTATCTTGAAGTGACGGCCAACGCCTTTGGCGACGGCCAGCCGATCACAAAAGATCCGGCGTCGCAGCTTTGGAGCGCGATCGGCCCGGAGGCGAAGGACTGGAAAGCGCCGAGCTGGCAGGATGTTTATGTCGGCCTGAATGGCGGCGGCGCCTGGTCGAGCCCGACGACGCAAGTTTCGCCTTACCCGATCGGGACCGTGCCGGCCAGCCTGCCCATAGCGCTCGGCGCAACACCGCCGGGCGGCGGCGTCCGCTCCAGTCTCGCTGGCTTCACCGGAGGTCTGCAAGCCGGCCTGAATTACAAGATCCACGACAGGGTCGTTCTGGGCGTCGAGACGGATTTGCGCGGCGTTTCGGGGAATACGGACGGGGCCAGCCTGTCGTCATGGGTTCCCTCGGGCGGCAATGTCTTCGTGACGGCCGGCCAATTCAACACCACGCTGAATTACCTCGGCACATTGCGCGGACGTCTCGGCTTTCTCGCGACGCCGAAGCTGCAGATCTATGGGACGGGCGGCTTCGCCTATGGCGGCGTGACCACCAACACCGCCTATCTGACGCAACGCGCGGCCGGTACGAACATCACCAATGTCACGGCGACTTATGACGACGTGCTCGCCGGTTGGTCGGCGGGCGGCGGCGTGGAATGGGCCTTCATGCCGAACTGGTCCGCAAAGGCGGAGTATCTGCGCTATGATATCGGCGCTGCTCACGCCAACTCCTACGTCTTCCAGCAAAACGGCTTTTACGCTTATGGCGTGAACACCCGGACGCCCTTCAGCGGCAATCTCGTGCAGGCGGGCGTCAATCGCCACTTCGATCTCTTCGCATCCGACTGACGCGTGGGATAATTTAAAGAGAAGCCGGCGGCGAAAACCGCCGGCTTTTTTGCATATAGCGTCGATCATGCGCGGTCCGGGCCTGTCGGCCGGACTAGCGCTGTTCGTCGAGCTTCGTCGCGAAATAGGCGATTGTCTTGGCGTAAACCTGCGCCTTGTTCCATTCGAGGAAGACGGCGTAATTCGGTGCGCCTTCGTC
This sequence comes from Methylocystis parvus OBBP, assembly GCF_027571405.1. GTDB lineage: Bacteria > Pseudomonadota > Alphaproteobacteria > Rhizobiales > Beijerinckiaceae > Methylocystis > Methylocystis parva. The sequence goes on along the minus strand of NZ_CP092968.1, from coordinate 1,374,097 downwards.
CCAGCCGGCGCCCGATCGCCAGCCATTGCCCTTGAGGAAATTCGCCGTCGAAGCCAGCGCGTCGGCTGGCGATCTGATGAGATCGCGTCGGCCGTCGCCGTCGAAATCGACGGCGTATTTCAGATAGGAGGATGGCATGAACTGAGTCTGGCCGATCTCGCCCGCCCAGTCGCCGCGCATCTGCGCCGGCGTCATGTCGCCGCGCTGCACGATTCGCAGGGCGTCTTTCAGTTCATCGTTGAACTGGGCCGAACGGCGGCAGTCGTAAGCGAGCGTCGCGAGCGCCTGCATGGTGCGGAAATTGCCGTTATCGGCGCCATAACCTGTCTCGAGGCCCCATATGGCGATAATGACCGGACCCGGCACGCCGTAGCGCGCCTCGATCTGGCGCAGCAATCCGGCGTAACGCTGCATGAGCGCCTGACCGCGCGCGAGACGCGCGGGCGTGACGAGGCGCGCCGAGAATTTTTCGAAGGAGAGGCGGAAGACTTTCTGGCTTCTGTCGCGCGCGATGATCGCGCGGTCATAGACGACGCCGGTCAGCGCCGAATCGAGCGTGCGATCGGGGACGCCTTCCGCGGCGGCTTCTTTTTTGAAGTCGTCGAGCCAGACCGCGAAGCCGTCCGCGCTGCTCCCGCATGCGGCGGCGCCGGCTGAAGACGCGCAGGCCGAAAGCAGAAGCGCGCTCACAGACAATCGAAAACTCATCCGCCAAATCTCCGCCCTCAAAGCGGCGCCAAGTTAAGGGCGGAGCGCGAGGCGGGGTCAAGAGGGGAGTTCATGCGTCTCGGCGGATGGGACGCGGCTTCATCAACTGGTCGATGTCAGGCTCTCCGCAAAGCGCCAGAACGGCGTCGCGCGCAGCATCGCGCAGTTTCAGAATCGCGACGAAATCTGTCCCCGCCGGCTCGATCGGCGGGCCGATCTCGACGTCGAGCGCAGCGCGCCGGGGAAACCATTGCTCGCCGCGCAACATGGCGCGCGTGCCGCGCAGCGCCCCCGGGACGACTTTCAGACCCGCCTCCGCGGCGATCTTGAAGGCGCCGAGATAAAAGCCCGAGAGACCGGCGCGACGGGTGAAAGTCCCTTCCGGAAAGAAAACGAGATTGCGGCCGCTTCGCGCCGCATTTGCGAGCGCCTCGACGTCGGCGACTCCGCCCGCGACGTCGAATCGTTCGACGAATTGCGCGCCGAGGCGGCGCAGGAACGGGCCCGCGAAAAATTGAGAGGCGAGCTCCCGCTTTGCGATGAAGACCGGCTCGCCCGGCAAGGTCGCGGCGAGGAGGAGCGCGTCCGCATAGCTCGAATGATTGAAGACGAGCATCGCCCCTTTCGCCGGAAGAGCGTCGAACCCTTTCGTCGTGACGGGAATGCGCATGACGGCGAGCGTAATGGCGGCGATCCTTCTGACGAAGGCCCAGCGCCGCCGCATGCCCGGCAGCGTCATCACGCCGGACCATGTGACGGCATAGCCGAGCGTAGCGGCGATCCACCACCAGATTGCGTAAAGAATGTCTCCGGCCCGCGTGGCGGCGCGCCGAAGAAGCGGGTTGACCCCCGACATTGCGAGACGCGACATTTGCAGCCAGACCGCCTGTCCCGGCGCGCCGACGGCGCCCTGCTCGTAAAGCGCCTTTGCGGCGCTTCGCCTGATCTTGCCGCTCGACGTCTTGGGAACCGTGCGCGGCGGCGCCAGCATGATCTCGTCCGCGACGGTCCCGCTGACGTCGCGCACGACGTCTTGCGCCTTTGCTTCCAGCGCGGCGCGGGCGGCGGGTTCGGTTATGGCGGTCTCCGCCACGACGATCACGCGTTCCGTTCCCGAGCGGGCGTCAGCGGCGCCGAAGACGGCGACGCAGCCTTTGCGAATGCCGGGTATGAGCGCGATCGCCTCTTCAATCTCCTGCGGATAGAGATGCTGGCCGCCGCGTATGATGATGTCCTTGATGCGGCCGGTAATGAAAACGTCGCCTTGCGCCAGATAGGCGCGGTCGCCGCTGTCGAGCCAGCCGTCGCGGATCAGGGCGCGCGTCTTCGACTCGTTTCGAAAATAGCCCAACGTCGCCGAAGGTCCCCGAAATTCGAGCCGTCCCTCCTGCCGCTCGCTTGCTTCAAAACCATTTTCGTCGACGACGCGAATTTGGTGGGCCGGCAACGGAAGGCCGCTCGCGACGAACTCCATTGCGCGCGGGTCGTCGGCGCGCGCCGGTTCCGCGAGCGCGCGCCTCGTGAGCGCGTCGCGGTCGACGCGGTCGATGATCGGCGCACGCCGAAGGGGCGGAAATGCAAGACCGACGGCGCATTCGGCGAGGCCGTAAACCGGCGCCATCGCTTCCTGCCGGAAGCCATAGCGCCGGAATCTGTCGCAGAAGCGGCGCAGCGTGTAGACGCTCACCGGCTCGGCGCCGTTCGCCACCATGCGCAAAGCGCTGAGATCGAGCCCCGCGAGGCTCGCCTCGTCGATCTTCGTGACGCAAAGCTCGAAGCCGAAATTCGGCGATGCGCTCAGCGTCGCTCGAAAGCGGCTCATCGCCCAAAGCCAGTTTGCGGGACGGGCAAGAAAGCTCAGCGGCGACATCACATAAAGCGGCGCGGCGTAATAGAGGCTGCCGAGCCATGCGCCGATCAGCCCCATATCGTGATAGAGCGGCAGCCAACTCACAAAGACGTCCGACGACGTCGCGCCGATCGCGCCGCCCATGGCGCGAATATTGGCGAGGAGATTGGCGTGACTGAGCACAACGCCCTTCGGATCGCCCGTGCTGCCCGAGGTATATTGTATCAGCGCAGTGCGCGCGCCGTCGCGCAAGATGGGAAGCGGCGCTTCATTATCCGCGCAGAGCCGCGCATAGCTTTCCACCGATTCCAGCGTCTCGACCTGCGCCCGCAGCAGGGCGGCGAGCGCAAGTCCCTCCGGCATGGTGACTAGTATGCGCGCGCCGGCGTTATCGAGTATTCCCGCCTGTCGTCGAAGATGGTCTTCGATCTGCGACAGCCGCATCGGAGGATAGATCGGCACGGGCGCCGCGCCGGCGTAGAGAACGCCGAAGAAGGTCGCGAAGAAATCTATGCTGGTCGGCAGCATGATGGCGACGCGGTCGCCGGGCGAGACGTCGCGTGCGATCAGCCCCGCCGCGACGCGGCGCGCTTTTTCCGCAAGTTCGCCATAAGTGAGCGAAGCGACGATCTTGCGGTCGTCTTCCAGCACCGCGGCGTGAAGCCGATCCGGATGATGGGCGACATGCCAGTCAAGCGCATCGATCAGATCGCGCGCCCTTTCCGGCGCTTCCGCGCTCGGCAAGGAAGATGGAGCGGGAGCTGTGCTGGACTCGAAGACCGCGAGACTCGACGATTCTTGCGCGAGGGCGGCGAGAAGGTCCGCGACCGTATCTGCTTGGCCGATGGCGTCGAAAGGGAGTCGCGTCGCGAAACCGCGCTCGATCCGCGCGCTCAATTCCGTGCGCGCGAGACTGTCGATTCCCAGATCCTGTTCGAGCCGGCTGTCGAGAGAAACGCGAATGGAGCCGTTTTGCTTGGCGCGAAGCTCGCGAACAAGATCTCCCACCAAACCGAGCAGCGCGGCTTGCCGGTCATCGGCTTTTGAGTTTGGGCTCATATCCATGGCGGCGCGGGCGGCCGCTAGCCGGGAGCTCTTTCTGCAAGAGGCGTCACGCGGCTCGCCTGCGGTCCTTTCTCTCCTTCTTCTTCGGCGAAATTGACGCGGTCGCCGGGGTTCAGGCTGTCGAAGCCTGGCTCGGCGACGCTGTTGTGGTGAAAATAGATCTCACGACCGTCCGCGCTCTCGATGAAGCCGAAACCGTCTTCGCGCATCACCTGCGTGACGAGGCCGACGGTCGGCCCCGCATGGTGCTTGATCTTGCCCCGCATACGGCTGACTTCGTCCTGCAATTGCCGTTCCGCGCGAGCGAAAGCGTCGTTGAGCGCAAATTCGAAATGCTGGAAACGCTCGTCCATATGCGGCGTGCGCTCAACCGAGACCGCGCGTTCGTCCGGCAGGCTGAGATAAATGCGAATGTCGAAAAGGCCGCCCGTCTTATGCCGTCCGCCCGGCGCTTTGACTGCGACGCGACACGAGGTGAGGCGTCCGAAGCGCTCCTCAAGGCGAGCAATATGGCTAAGTATCCGCTCCCGAAAGGCGTCAGACGGCTCCATGCCCTGAAAATCGATTTGAGGCGCAGTTTCCATCGGATGGCTCCGTAGCTGAAATCGGGGCGACGAAAGTACAATTAGTTTCCCGCATCGCACGGACGAGTCGCCGCCGATCGTGAAGCAGCGGCTCCTTGAGCGGGAGCGAAGGGCCGAGAAAGTTACTAGCTGGAGTGGGAGCGTTGAAAGCTTTATCCAGCCTTGTTCGCCGAAACTTCGACGCGCCAGGCTCCGTCGCCTCGATCCTCGACCCGAGTCTTGCGCCCCAGAAGAGTCTCGATCACGACGGCGTTCGCCGCAAAATGCGGCGTCGGCCGCCGCATGACAAAATTCCGCCGGAAGAGAGGGCCGCCTGCGCAAATATCTCGCGCGCTTCGAGCTGGATTGGAAGATCGTTTCGGGCAAATGAGGGCGCCGCCTTATACTGGCGCGTCATGAGCGAGCGTGATCAGAGCGGGACGAGTGAGACGGCGGTCGATCCCGCGCGTCCGCGCAAGATCATTCACATCGATATGGACGCTTTCTACGCCTCGGTCGAGCAGCGCGACAATCCAGAGCTGCGCGGCAAGCCCGTGGCTGTCGGCGGCGCAAGGGAGCGAGGCGTCGTCGCCGCCGCGAGCTATGAGGCGCGCGCATTCGGCGTGCGTTCAGCCATGCCGTCAGTGACGGCGCGGCGCAAATGTCCGGAGCTTATCTTCGTCAAGCCTCGCTTCGACGTCTACCGGCAAGCGTCTCTGCAAATCCGTGGGATCTTCGCCGAATATACGCCGATCATCGAGCCGCTTGCTCTCGACGAAGCCTATCTCGACGTCACGGAGAATCTGAAGGGCGCCTCTTCGGCCACGCGCATCGCCGAGGAAATCCGCGCGAAGATCGGAGCTGCGACGGGCCTTACAGCTTCCGCGGGCGTTTCGTACAACAAATTCCTGGCGAAAATCGCCTCCGACTATAAAAAGCCCGACGGACTCTTCGTCATTACGCCGAAGATGGGCCCGGCCTTTGTCGAGGCGCTGGAGGTCGGCCGCTTCCATGGCGTCGGCCCCGCGACGCGTGAGAAGATGAACAGGCTCGGCGTCGAGACGGGGCGCGATCTCAAGGCGCAGACGCTCGCTTTTCTACAGCAGCATTTCGGCAAGGCTGGCGATTATTATTATTGGATCGCGCGCGGGGTCGACCACCGGCCCGTCCGCGCAAATCGCATTCGCAAATCGATCGGGGCGGAGATCACCTTCTTTGAAGATCTCTTTACGTGTGACGCGGCGCGAACGGCGCTGGCGCCCATCGTGGCCAAGGTCTGGCGCGCCATTGAAAACGGCCCGGTGCGCGGTCGGACCGTGACTCTCAAAGTGAAATATTCCGACTTCCGTCAGATCACGCGCGCGAGGACATGCGACGCGCCGGTGTCATCGCTTCAGAATTTCGAGGACGTCGCCTTCTCTTTGCTCGGTCAGGTGTTTCCCGTGGAGAAGGGGATCAGGCTCCTCGGCGTGAGCCTATCGTCGCTCGCGGAGGAAAGGCGCGAAGCGCCATCGCAATTGACGCTTGAAATATGAAAGCGGCGGCGCTCGTCGCGCCGCCGCATGCGCGATTACGCGTCGAACACGCCCTCGAGCGCGTAATGCGAGATCGTTTTGCGGTTGGCGATGAGCTGGTCGACCGTCGGTTCACCCTTGATGGCGCGGGAGATCGCAAGCTTCGTCGCTTCGTAATTGGTGCGATAGAGATCCTTGCGGTCGAGATTATCGTCCGTCGCGCAGCGCGGATCGAGCCAGATCATGATGATCATGCAAAGCTCGTTGGCCTGCTCCTTGGGAATGATCCCTTCCGCGACGCAATCGACGATCGCGTCGGCGGTCGCCGCCTGCACCACGCCGCCGAGAAGCTCGACATAGGCCTCCGACTTCACCGTCATCTTGGTGGTCATCATCGTCGCCGGACGAACCTGCTGATTGAGGTCGCGAATGACGAACATGCGCGGATGGCCCGCGACCTGGCCGGTCATGGACGCGAAGGCGTGGCCCACCGGGCCCTTCACATTGCCGATCAACACTTCCGGCATCGCATCCGTATATTGCCCGTCGGCGGCGAGAACCGTCGCCTCGCCGGTCGCCAGCCAGATATGTTCGCTCATCTCTGCTTTCCCCTCGTTTGGATGGCGCTCGCATAGCATCGCGCGGCCCGTCAGGGAAGGCGCAAGCATTTTCCCGTCGGCGTCACCCGGTTGGAAGAGCGTCGTCTTCGAGACCCGAGGCGAAGCGCAACGCTCCCGATGGCGGCGGGCCTCGAAAAACGATCCGCTGCACATATTCGGAAGGAAGGTTCCGATAGGATAGCCGTCCGTCGCTGACGAATCCGGCGCGGGAATAGATTCGCGGATTGCCGATCAGCGCGCAGCCGCTGGCGCCGAGGTCGCGCAGCATGCCGAGGCCGCGAGCGATGAGCGCTTTGCCGACGCCGTTTCTCTGCCGGCCCGGACGCACGGAAATGGGACCGAGTCCGTACCAGCCGTCATGGACGCCGTCGATCGCGACGGGAGAGAAGGCCACATGTCCGATGAGAGCCCCAGCCTCTTCCGCGACGAGAGAGATCGTCAACTCGCCGCGCGCGCGTAACGCTTTCAGCGCGGCGCCTTCCGTTTTGTCGCTGAAATCCATGGGCGCGAAGGCGGCCTGAGTCAGCGCATGGATCGCGTCGACGTCGGCTGGCGCTTCTTCACGGATATGCATGGAGGCGTCTTTGATTGACATACGCGTCACGCAGTTTCGGCGACGGCCTTGGCCGCCCTGCCGACGAGCGCGGCGAGCGTCGTCTTCTCGCTGTCGAGACTTTCAATCAGTCCCGCCTTTATGCGCGCCACGAGTCCCGGCCCTTCATAGACCAGCGCGGAGTAAAGCTGCACGAGCGTCGCGCCGGCCTCGATCTTGGCGTGCGCGGCCTTGGCGCTGTCGATCCCGCCGACGCCGATGAGCGGGAACTGGCCTTCGACGCGCAAATAGGTCTGCGCGAGCATGAATGTCGAAAGCGCGAAGAGCGGCTTGCCGGAAAGGCCTCCGGTTTCCTTCGCAAGCGGCGAGCGCAACGTGTCGGGGCGGGAGATCGTCGTGTTGGAGACGATCATGCCGTCGATGCGCCTGTCGCGCGCAACGCGCACGATTGCGTCGAGTTGATCCAGCGTGAGGTCGGGCGCGATTTTGAGGAGCACGGGGCGTTGCGCGGGCGCGGCGTCGCGCGCTTCCATGACGCGCGCCAGAAGCTCGGAGAGCGCCTCCGGCTCCTGCAGGTCGCGCAGGCCCGGCGTATTGGGCGAGCTGACATTGATCGTGAAATAATCCGCAACCTCGGCGAAGGCGTCGACGCCGGCGACATAATCCGCGACGCGATCCTCCGCGTCCTTGTTGGCGCCGACATTCACGCCGACGACGCCTGCGCCGTCATGCGCGCCGCGAAACGGTCCGGCCCCGTAATGACGGCGCTCCTTCGTTTCGGCCAGACGCGCGAGGCGGCGCGTCAGCCGCTCCAGCGCCGGCGCATGGCCGTCATTGTTGAAGCCGTAACAATTGACGACGCCGCGATCCTCGATGAGCCGGAAGGCGCGTGGGCGGGCGTTGCCGGGCTGCGGACGCGGCGTCAGCGTGCCGACCTCAACGAAGCCGAAGCCGAAGCCGAGCATGGCGTCCGGGACGTCGGCGTTTTTGTCGAAGCCGGCGGCGAGGCCGACTGGATTGGGGAAATCGAGGCCGAAGGCCGAGACGGCGAGGCGCGGATCATCTTTTTCGGGCGCGCGCGGCGGCAGATGTTTCAGTGCGGCGAGCGTGGCGCGATGCGCGTCTTCGGCGTCGAGCAGGCGTAGAAAGGGGAGGGCGAGGCCGAAGGGATCGATCATAGCAGTCCCGTGAAATCGTGGTTTCCGTCGGGGCCGAGCGGCAGGGGCGAAACGCGCCTCGCGGCGTCCATGGCGAGCGGCGCGTAGAGATGCGGGAACAGCGCGCCGCCGCGGGAAACCTCCCATTTCAGCGCGTCGCCAAGTTTCGCCGCGTCAATCGAAATGAGCAGCAGATCAGGCGCGCCGGCGAAATGCCTGGCGGCCGTTTCTTTGACCTGTTCGGCCGACGAGAAGTGAACGTAGCCGTCGGCAAGGTCGATGGCGGCGCCGTGAAAGACGCCAGCGGCTTCAGCCGCGCGCCATTCGGCGGCGGAGATGAGCTTGTAGATGATCGTCACGTCTTCGGCGCCTCCCTGTCCACTGTCGCGCATGGCGACAATCTCACGCCAGCTCCCGCCAGAGCCGGGGAGGGTTCGTGAGGGCTCACTCCGCCGCCCGCGCTTCCTGCTTATCCGCCTTGTTCGGCAGGCGCGCGATCATGCCGATCAAGGCGCGGTCGGAGAGCGCCACGAGCCTCTCGCCGCGATTGAGCCAGGCGACGACGTCCTCGATCGTTTCGGCGTCGGCGATCTTGGTTTCCGCCAGCGCGCGGTCGGCGGTGACCGAACCGCGCTGACGCGGCTTGCGCGCCGGCAGCCAGGCTTCGTGGAGGGCGCGCAGTTCGGGATCGGCGTGGATGGCGGCGAGCCCGTTGATTTCCTCGTCCTCGTCGCGCGCTAGCGCCTTGGAGAGCGCCTTGCCGCGCTTGGCGATGGGCGGCGTCGCCGTTTCCTCCGGCGTCACCAGCACGCCGGCGCGGCGGAAGACGAGGCCGAGCCAGCGTTGGCTGGTGAGCCAGGAAATCGGAATAGCGAGGATAAGGCCGGCGATGGTCGGAGACATCCAGGCGACGAGCGAGGGCGAGATCATGAAGCCCGCAAAGAGAGAGAGCGCGCCCATGGCGACATGCGAACGATGCCGCTTCACGATGTCCATGAGGGGCACCGAGCCGTCGTCGCGCCTTTGCGGGTCCCAACCCGTGTCGAAGCCGAAGACGATATGGACGACGTGGCCGGTCTGGATCAGCATCATGATCGGCGCGAGGAGCGCGGAGAGCACGACCTCGAACAGCGTCGAGATTAGCAGCATGATTGCGCCGCCCGAGCCCCTGCGCGTCTCCGGCTCGTAGATCGCGACGAGCAGGCCAAAGAATTTCGGCGCGAGCAGAATGCCCATCGTGAGCGCGAAGAGCTCGAGCGAGCGCTGCGCGTCGAAGCGCGGAAAGGTCGGGAAGAGCGCGAATTCGCTCGTGAAATATTCCGGCTTGAAATAGCTCGCCTGAAAGACGATCACGATGCCGACCAGGAGCTGCATCAGCCAGAGCGGCGAGGTCAGATAGCCGAAAATGCCGGTGAGGAAGTGCTGGCGCGAGGCCCAGCTCAGCCCGTGCGCGAAGAGCACGCGCGAATGCTGCAAATTGCCCTGGCACCAGCGGCGGTCGCGGATCGAGATGTCGATCAGCGAGGGCGGGCTTTCCTCATAGGAGCCGCCGAGCGTCGGCAGCATATAGACCGAATAGCCGGCGCGGCGGATCAGCGCCGCCTCGACGAAGTCGTGGCTGAGAATATGCCCGCCCCATGGCGGTCGGCCGCGCAGGTCGGGCAGACCGCAATGGCGCGCAAAGGCCTCAGTGCGGATAATCGCGTTGTGACCCCAGTAATTGCCGTCGCGGCCCATCCAGCAGGAAAGGCCCATGGCGATGACGGGGCCGTAAATGCGCGCCGCGAACTGCTGCACGCGGGCGAAGAGCGTGTTGCGGTTGATGATGAGCGGGAGCGTCTGGATGATGCCCGAATCGGGGTCCGCCTCCATGGCGGCGGCAAGCTTCACGATGGTCGGCCCGGTCATCAGGCTGTCGGCGTCGAGCACGACCATATGGGCGTAAGCGCCGCCCCAGCGTGAGACGAAGTCCTCGATATTGCCGGCCTTGCGGCCGACATTTTTTTCGCGGCGCCGATAGAAGATGCGCGCATTGGGGCCGAGGCGGCGGCGAATGGCGATGAAGGCGCGCTCTTCGGCGATCCAGACGTCGGGATTCGTCGTGTCGGAGAGAAAGAACCAGTCGAAATGCCGGCCGAGCCCGGTCGCCTGCACGTCTTCGAAGATCGTCTGGAGCGCCGCGAAGACGCGGCTCGGCGTCTCGTTGTAGATCGGCATGACGACGGCGGTCGTTTCGCGCAGCGACTCCGGAAGGGGAGGCGTCGGTCGCCTGGACAGCAGCGCGACGAAGCCGACGACCGAGGCCGCGAAGCTCAGCGCGATCCAAGAAAAGTTGAGGACGAAAAGCGCGAGCAGCGTCCATTTCAGGGTCGTGACGCCGCCGACGTCGATGACCTTGTACATCTGCCAGCCGCCATAGACCGTGAGCGCGAGACCGCCGCCGAAAGTAACGAGGCGCGCGAGCCAAGGGGTCTGCCACAGCGCCGGCGCGAGCGGCTTGCGCATATGTTTGCGTTCGAATTTGAACAGGTTCTGCGCCGGCATGGAGAGCCGGTTTTCGACCGGCGTCGGCGGCGCCTCGGCCGGGTCTTTCGCCGTGTCAGAATCTACAGGCGCAAGTATCAGGGAGTCCATCTGTAAAGCCAGGTTTCGCTGATCTGCGTTTCGTCCGCGCGCAGGACGAGACGCATTTCGCAGAAGTTTTCGCCGGCGGGATCGACGTCGAAAACGACGCGGCACGTTTTCGCCTGCGCATTGATAAACGTGCGGACGTTGGTGGCCGATCCGGGAGACGTGGTCAAGGCGGCGGAAAGACGCGCGGTCTTCTGTTGGTCCGCGAGAATGTCGCCCGAAAAAACGACGACAAAGCGGCGAAGCTTGCTTCCCGGAATGCGGCCCGAGCGCGCGTTTACGGCGACGGCCATGGGCGGGCGGCTCGGCGGCGCCCAGCACCAGAACTGGCGATAGGCGAAACTCGCCATGGCGCCGCCGACGAGAGGGGTCTTGGGCCGCCAATAGGCGACGATATTCTCGTTGTTCTCGGATTCGGAAGGGATCTCGACGAGTTGGATCGCGCCTTCCCCCCACTCGCCGAGAGGCTCCACCCAAAGCGAGGGACGGCGCTCCCAATGCTGGTCGTCGTCCTGATAGTCGGCGACGTCGCGGTTGCGCATGAGCGCGCCGAAACCTTTCGGGCTGACGTCCATGAAGGAGGAAAATTGCAGTTCTTCGCGGTTGGAGACCGGCCGCCACAACCACTCATTCGCGCCGGTCAGCATTTGCAGCCCGTTGAAGGCCGTCGCGGCGACGCGCAGATCGTCGGCCCGGCGCCGGTCGAGCGGCGTGAAGAGCGACGCCCCGGCGAAGCCCGCGAGTCCGTAATGGTCGACATTGGTGCGCGGAAACAGCGTTAGCTCGGCGTCGATGATCGTCGCCTCGCCGGGGCGAACGGTGAAATGATAGACGCCGGCGACGCTTGGCGAATCCAACAACGCATGAATCGTCAGCGCGTTCGCGCCGGCCAGCGGTTTTTCGATCCAGAAGCTGCGGAAGGCGGGAAACTCCTCGCCGCGCGGATCTGCGGTGCGAATCGAAAGTCCGCGCGCCGTGACGCCAAGATTTTGGCCCGCGGCGACGGCGCGGTAGAAGCTCGCGCCCTGGAAGATCGAGAGCTCCGCCTCGCTTCCGCCGGGCTGGGCGTGGAGAACGCGAAATCCCGAATAGCCGATGTCGGGCAGCTTCTCGGGGACTTTCAAGCTCCCATAGTCGAAGCGGCTCTGATCATAGGCGATGCGCGCGGCGACGCCGTTTTCAATCACGAAGAGATCGACCGCGGCGGTAAAAATATTGCCGCGATGCAGCGGCTCGATCGAGAAGCCCCTATTCTCGCCGGCCCACAACGCCGAGCCGGGCTTCGTCTTGATGCCGACAAATTGCTCATAGGTGAGGCTGGCGAAAGGTTGGACCAGATCCGTAGGGGGCGGCGCATAGGGCTTGCCGGCCAGCGAGCGCGCGAATTCGACGATCATGTCCCGGGAAAATGGCGGCGGCGCCGGAGGTTGCGGCGCCGGCGCCGCGGGCGCGTCGGCGCGCGCGGACGGCGCGAGCCCCGAGGCGATGGCGCCGAGGGCCGCCTTCAAAACGTCTCTACGTTCAAACATTGGGCAACCGGGAGCGAGTTCGGAAGGATCGGTGAGGATGGCGCGTCGCTCCCTCTATAAAAGAAATTGGGGGAACAAAAAGGAATTATTGCGACTGCGACCGCCTTGCGACATTCGACGCTCCCGCTTGCCCTGCGCGGCGCGAATCTGCAACAACCGGGCCGAAGCGGCTGCGTCGCCGCGCATCCGAAACCAAAGGCGCTTCATGCCGAGCCCCCGTAACGCGCTCGCGATCGTCCTCGCCGCCGGCGAGGGGACGCGAATGAAGTCCGATACGCCCAAGGTTCTCCATCAGGTTGCGGGTCGCAGCATGCTCGCCCATGTCCTCGCCGCCGTCGCGGAGGCGGAGGTCGGGACGGTCGCCATCGTCATGGGGCCGGGGCGGGACGACGTGCGCGTCGAAGCTCTGCGACTGACCCCGGGAGCCCGGACCTTCGTGCAGAGCGAGCGGCTCGGCACCGCGCATGCTGTGCTGGCTGCGCGCGAGGCGATCGCGGCTGGTTATGACGATCTGCTGGTGCTCTTCGCCGACACGCCGCTCGTCTCCGGCGGAACCATTCGCGCGCTTCGCGAGGCTCTCGCCCAGGGGGCCGGAGTCGCAGCGCTCGGCTTCATTGCGGCCGATCCTTTCGGCTATGGTCGCCTGCTGCAGGACGCGTCTGGACGGCTCGTCGCCATTCGCGAGGAAAAGGACGCGAGCGAAACCGAGCGGGCCGTGAAGCTCTGCAACGCCGGGCTCATGGCGCTCGATGGAAAGAGCGCCCTCGACTGGCTCGGCCGGATCGGCAACGCCAACGCCAAAGGCGAGTATTACCTCACCGACGTCGTGGAGATGGCGCGCGCGGCAGGGCGGGAAGCGCGCGTCGTGCTGGCCGACGAGAGCGAGGTGCTCGGCGTCAACGACCGCATTCAGCTCGCCCAGGCTGAGGCGGTCGCGCAGAGCCGCCTGCGCCGCGCCGCAATGGCGGCCGGCGTCACCATGATCGCGCCGGAGACGGTTTTCCTCTGCGCCGACACGGTCTTCGGCCGCGACGTGCTTCTCGAGCCCAATGTCGTGATCGGCCCCGGCGTCACGATCGGCGACAAGACGGTCATCCACGCCTTTTCTCATCTCGAAGGCGCGAAAGTGGGCGCCGACGCCGCGATCGGCCCCTTTGCGAGGCTGCGGCCGGGCGCCGCTCTCGCGGAAGCGGCGAAGGTCGGCAATTTCGTGGAGATCAAGAACGCCAACGTCGCCAAAGGCGCGAAGGTCAATCACCTGACTTATATCGGCGACGCCGACATTGGCGCGAACGCCAATATCGGGGCGGGGACGATCACCTGCAATTACGACGGCTTCTTCAAATACCGCACGGTGATCGGCGAAAACGCCTTCATCGGCTCCAACTCCGCGCTGGTGGCGCCGGTCACGGTCGGGGCGGGCGCCTATGTCGGCTCGGGTTCGGTGGTGACAAAGGACGTTACGGCCGACGCTCTGGCCGTCGCGCGCGGCCGGCAGATGGAAAAGGCCGGGTGGGCCGCGAACTTCCGGAGCGTTCAAACGGATAAGAAGGCGAAGAAATAGCTGCCGCCTCCGCGCCTTTTTTACCTTCATTCTATTAGGACTGCGCCTTCGTCTTTTCTTGGCGGCGCATTTGCAGGATCCGCTTCAGGAGGCGCGTTCTATGTGCGGAATTGTTGGGATACTCGGAAAAGGTCCCGTCGCGGGACAACTTGTCGACGCGCTGAAGCGGCTCGAATATCGCGGCTATGACTCGGCGGGGATCGCGACGCTCGAGGACGGCAGCCTGACGCGGCTTCGCGCTTCCGGCAAACTGAAAAATCTCGAAGAGAAGCTCGCGAGCGCGGGCATGACAGGCGCGATCGGCATCGGCCATACGCGATGGGCGACGCATGGCAAGCCCAACGAGGCCAACGCCCATCCGCACGCCAATGCGCGCGTTGCGGTGGTTCATAATGGGATTATCGAGAATTTTCGCGAGCTGCGCGAGGAGCTGATCGTTAAAGGCCACGCCTTCGCCTCGGAGACCGACTCTGAAGTCGTCGCCCACCTCGTCGCGGACGGACTCAAGGCGGGCGCGACGCCCGAGGCGGCGGTCGCCGCCGCCTTGAAGCGGCTGAAGGGGGCCTTTGCGCTGGCCTTTCTCTTCGATGGACAGCCGGACCTTCTCATCGGCGCGCGGCGAGGCTCGCCCCTCGCCGTCGGCTGGAGCGAGGAGGGCTCCTTCCTGGGCTCCGACGCGCTGGCGCTTGCGCCTTTCGCGACCTCCATCGCCTATCTCGACGAGGGCGACTGGGTCGTACTACGCCGCGAAGGCACGCAATTTTTCGACGCCGGCGACACGATGGTGGAGCGCCGCCGCCAGCCGCTGCAGGCTGGCTCCTTCATGGTCGACAAGGGCAATTACCGCCATTACATGGCCAAGGAGATACATGAGCAGCCGGAAGTCGTGGGGCGAACGCTCGCCCATTATCTCGACCTCGCTGAAGGCGTCGTGCGTCTGCCCTTCGATCTGAACTGTGACGTCAAGAAGTTGTCGCGCGTCACGATCTCCGCTTGCGGAACGGCCTATTACGCCGGCCTCGTGGCGCGCTATTGGCTCGAGCGTTTTGCGCGGCTCTCCGTCGAGATCGACATCGCGTCCGAGTTCCGCTACCGCGATCCGCCTTTGCCTGAAGACGGCCTGATGATCGTCGTCTCGCAATCGGGCGAGACGGCCGATACGCTGGCCGCGTTGCGCTACGCCAAGGAGCATGGCCAGCACATTCTCTCCATCGTTAATGTCGAGACCTCGACGATTGCGCGCGAGAGCGACACGGTGGCGAAGACTCTCGCGGGCCCCGAGATCGGGGTCGCCTCGACCAAGGCTTTCACCTGCCAGCTCGCCGTCTTCGCCTGTCTGGCGTTGGCGCTCGGCCGCGCCCGGGGCGTGCTGACGAAGGAGCGCGAGCGCGAACTCGTCACCGAACTCATTGCGGCTCCGGGGCAGATGGCGGAGGCGCTCAACCGGGAAGCGGCGATCGAACCCGTCGCCCGCGACGTCGCCCGCGCCTCGAGCGTGCTCTATCTCGGCCGAGGCCCGTGCTTCCCGCTGGCGATGGAGGGCGCGCTCAAGCTCAAGGAGCTTTCTTATATCCACGCTGAGGGCTATGCGGCGGGCGAGCTGAAGCATGGCCCTATCGCGCTCATCGATTACGCCATGCCGGTGATCGTCCTGGCCCCGCCCGACGCGAGCCTCGAAAAAACCGTTTCGAATCTTCAGGAGGTCGCCGCGCGCGGCGGGCACCTCATTCTGATCGGCTCGCCCCGCGCCAGGGAGGCGGCGGCGGCGGAACTGGCGGGTTTCGTGGAAATTCCGGAGACGGTCGCCGGGCCCTTCGCTTCGCTCGTCTACGCCGTCCCGGCGCAGCTTCTGGCGTATCATGTCGCGACCTTTATGGGCAAAGACGTGGATCAGCCCAGAAATCTCGCCAAGAGCGTGACCGTGGAGTAGGGCTCAGCCGCGCCGGATGATCGCCGCGGCGCGGTGGGCCTCCGTCAGCGCGCTTTCCACGGCCGGCATCCCCTGGCCGTCCGAATGGGCGAGCAGCACATTGCCGATCCGCTTCGGCAGCGCGCGCATGGTTCGGACGATCCCGGGCGCCGCGATCATATGGTGATGCCCCCAGCGCGTGAGCCGCACTTCCGCCAGACGCGCCTGCGCGAAGGCGCCCGGCAGGAAGCGTCGCAACTCTTCGACGAGCGGCGCGGCGAAGGCCGCCCCGTTTCCCTCGCGCAATCGCCTGCGTCCGAGATCCGGGTCGCGAAACGGCGCGTAGACCGTCAGCACGCCATGATCCTTTGGCCGGGCGGCGAGTACGTGCCCGGCGTCGACGGCGTCCGTGAAATGCGCCGCCTCGAGCGCCCAGCTATCATAGGCGCCGATGGAATACGCCCCTTCGAAACAGCAATTGGCGACGAGAAAGCTGCCCTGTCGCAGGCCCAGCATCCTCGCTTTCGCGACCGGATCGAGGCCGCGCAGAATTTGCGCCGCGAAGAAATAGGGCGCCGCGATCACGACCCATTTCGCGGCGACGCAATGCGCGGCGGTCGGGTCGGAGCCGCTGAACCAGGCGACGCGGGCTTCGCCGCCGTCTCCGGGCTCGATCGCGTAAACCGACGCCCCCGTGACGATGCGGCCGGCGCCGGCGGCGACGATCAGATTGGCCATTGCGCGCGCCGGGGCGGCGTTTCCGCCAGGAAAAGCGTAGATGCGGCCCGCCATCTCCGAAAGGAAATTGACGCCCGCATAGGCTGAGACCGCGGCGGCGGGAGCGCCGAGCGCCGAAAGCGAGAACGCGTCGAGAAAGGCGAACATCGCCGGGTCGACATGCTCGCGCCGCAGAAAATCGAGCAGCGATGCGTCGTCGAGGGCGAGCGCGCCGGCGGAGGCTGTTTCTACGGGCAAATCCGGAAAGTCGGGGCTTTCCGAGATGCGCTTTATGATCGCGCGGAGTTCGTCGTGGGGACGGCGCAAATCGCCCTGGAGCGCGTCGGCTCCGCCCGCATTGGCCGCGATCACGTAATTTTCAGGCTCGGGCGCGGGCTTCGGCGTCAGGCCCAGCAGATCGTAGAATGGACCGAAAGGCTCCCTGAGATCGATGAAATAGGCCGAGCCAAGCGCATATTCGACGTCGCGCCATTTGGCGGATTTCGCGACCCCGCCGGGTTCGGCCTCGCGTTCGATCAGCAACAGGTCGCGGTCGCGCAGCAGCGTCGCCACGGCGAGGCCAGCGAGACCGGCGCCCACGATCGCGACCTCCACCCGCCGCTCCGGCGCGGGGAGAGGCAGGCTCGCGAGCCCGTCGCGGATCGCGTGCATCGGGACGAAATTGTCGCCGGTCCAGGGGCCGATCCGGTCGTCCGTCTCAGCGGCGCAGGGCAGAGTCAGCGCCGCGCCGAGAGTCGTGATGGCCTGCCGGCGCGTCAGCATCGTCGTCGCCTCCTGTCCGGTGACGTTACACGCGACCCAGGGCGATCGGGTGAAGGTTTCCTCATCCTCAGGAGCCGTCGCAGGCGGCGTCTCGAAGGACGAGGAAACCTTCATTTCCCGAAATCTGGAGCTCGCCCTCGTGCTTCGAGACGGCTCCTGCGGAGCCTCCTCAGCATGAGGGCGAGGAGCGTCATCCTTTACTCAATCGCTCCGCCGCGGTTAAGCCCCGCCATTGACAGCGCCCGGCCGGAACTGGTCTATGCGGGCGTCGCGCCGACGGGCGCCGCTTCGCAAAGGACGCCAGACCGTTGCTCGCCGCCATCCCGCCCGCCTATGTCGCCCCTTTCGAGCGGGCCTGGCGCAATCGGGAGCTTATCCGCGCCGTGGTGCGGCGCGAATTCATCTCACGCTTCCGAGGCTCCTTCCTTGGCCCGGCCTGGGCGGTGCTCTCGCCGCTCGTGATGCTGCTCACCTATACGACGCTCTTCTCGATCACCGTGCCGCAGCTTTCCGCCGGCATGAGCGTCACGGATTACGCCAGCGGCATCTTCATCGGTCTGATCGTCTTCAATCTCTTCAGCGAGCTTGGCTATCGCGCGCCGGTTCTGCTCCACGAGCATGTGAATTTCGTGAAGCGCTCGATTTTTCCCAGCGAGACCATCGCCTGGACGGCGACGATCCGCGCCTTCACTTACGCCGGCGTCGCCTTCGGCGTTTATGTGGTCTTCCGGCTCGCCACGGCGGGTTCGGTCCCGCTCACCATCCTTCTGACGCCCTTCCTGGTCGTTCCCTTCTTTCTCTTCATCCTCGGGGTGGTCTGGTTCCTGATGGCGCTTGGCGCCTTCACGCGGGACGTGGCGCATATCATGGCGTCAATCATCCCCGTGCTGATGTTCGCCACGCCGATCTTCTATCGGCTCGACCAGATCGCGGCGATGTCGTCCACAACGGCCATGCTGCTGCGGCTCAACATCGTCGGGGATTACATTGAAATGCTGCGCGCCGTGGCGCTCGACGGATATGTTCCCAACATCCTCGGCTATTTTGTCGTCGCCGCCGCCTCCTACGCCGTGTTCCTCGGCGGCTACAAGTTCTTCATGCGCTACAAATCGGTCATCGTCGATGTCATCTGAGCCCGCCATCCGCTGTACGGGCATTGGAAAAGCTTTCCAGCTCTATGCGCATCAGAACGATCAGCTAAAGCAGATCCTCTTCGGCCTGTGGAAGAAATTCTACAAGGAGAAGTGGGTGCTGCACGACATGACCTTCACGGTGGAGAAGGGCGAGCGCGTCGGCATCATCGGTCGCAACGGGGCCGGCAAGACGACGCTGCTGCAGATCATCTGCGGCATCACCATGCCGACCAAGGGCGAGTTCAAGGTGCAGGGCCGCATCGCGCCGATCCTGGCGCTGGGCTCCGGCTTCGACGGTCTGCTGACGGGGCGCGAGAACGCCCGCATCGGCGCGGCGATTCTCGGACTGTCCAAGAAGGAGGTCGACGCCCGCATCGAGGACATAGCCGCCTTCGCCGACGTCGGTCCCTTCTTCGAGCAGCCCATGCGAACCTATTCGATGGGCATGATTGCGCGCGTCGCCTTCGCGATTTGCGCCCATGCCGACGCAAATGTGCTGATCGTCGACGAGGCGCTCTCCGTCGGAGATCAGATTTTCCAGCACAAGTGCGAAAGATATATCGAGGATTTCGCCCATAACGGAACGATCCTGATGGTCTCGCACGATCTCGATTTCCTCGAGAAGCTTTGCGACCGTGTGCTTTGGCTGGAAAACGGAGTGGTGAAGGAGATCGGCGAACCCGCCCGCATCATCGCCGATTATCGAGCGGCGATGGACGCCGAGGAAAATCAGGCGACCGGCGCGTAGGAGACGGACGAGGGGATTTCGGCGTCCAGCCGCTTCGCTTTCGGGCTGTAGTTCACCCGGGCGATCATCCAGGCCGAGATCAGGATTTCGGCCAGGACGGCGGCGAGCAGCAGCAAGGCGAACCAGCCGCTGATCCGCAGCAACGATTCGAGCGCGACGAGAAAGCCGATATGCGTCGCGGGAATCGCGATGATCGTCAGGCTTCCCGCCGCGCCGCGCCTTCCGGTGATGTTGCCGAATGTGAGCGTCAGCGCCATCGCGAGAAGCGTGTGGGCGACAGCGAGGATCGGCACGCCGAAGCGCTTTGCAGCCTCCGCCATCCATTCGCCCGCCTGGCGGTGGTCGAGCCTGGCGAGCGTCCAGCTCGACAGGAACGCGCCGGCCGGAAGCTCATAGACGCCCCTCCACGTGCGTTGGGGCAGCGAGCCGCTGCCCTGCATGGGCAGCGCCATGGCGTATTCGTCGAAATTGGCGATGCGGACCTCGTTGCTCGTGATCGACCGGGTCTGGATGCTGCCATTGGAGAGCGCGACGATCACGCCCGCCTCGTTTCGGCGGAACTCGGCGCGGGCCGCCGTGATCGTCTCCTCCTCCATCTTCTCGATGGAGATCTGCCGCACGAAGAGATTGGCGGCGATGTCCGGCGTGATCCAGCGCTCGATGTAAAGAGTCTTCACGCCGTTGGAGAAGGTATAGAAATGCGCCGCATCCAGCATGCGGTGATTGAGCGAGTTGTTGATGACGTTCAGAACGTCCTGCATGCCGCTCGTGTAATGTGGCGCGATGACGTTCGCGAGCAGATAGCCGAGCAGAACGAGGCCGGCGGCGAGCGACAGCGCCGGCCGGCAGATCGACCATGCGGAAAGCCGCAAGGCGTAGAGGACGGCGATCATGCCTTCGCTCGCCATGCGCGAAAATTCGAGCGCGGTCGCGACGCCGACGGCCATGGGGAGCGTCACGAAGGCGACGGTCGGCGTGACGCCGATAAGCGCCGGGAATACGAGGCCGCCGCGCACGGCGGCAGGCGGCAACTGGTAGAGCAGATAGGAAAGAACGACTGGCACCGACAGCGCAAGCTGCACGACGAGGACGTTGAAGCCGACGCGTTTGAAAAGATAGTTGTAAAGGAGGCGGGGCATGCCGGGCGTTCCTCGCCGTCATTGCGAGCGCGGCGAAGCAATCCGGAGCCACATCGCGGCCCCTGGATTGTTTCGCTGCGCTCGCAATGACGGGATAAAGCGCATCACTTCTTGAACCGCGCCCAGGCGGCCTTGGAATATTCCGCCCAGGCGGGGTCGAAGACGCCGCGCGAGGGCAGGGCGACCGCGCCGGCCCAATGGGCGAAATAGATTTCCTTGCCGTCTATGTCGACGGGCTTTCCGTCTCGGAAAGTCACGCCCGGCGCCTTGTAGAAGCTCTCATGCGAAGAGCCGGGCACGACGTTGGGAAGTAGCTCGATCTTCAAGCCGCGACGATGCGTGACGAAATTCACGAGCGGCTGAGCGAAGAGCTGGCCGCGCTTGCGAACGTCGTGGAAAATCGCCGAGTCCGCTTTCATCGTTTCGATGAAGTCCGAAAGCTTCAGAAACTTGTTCGACGTGACCCAGAAGCCGTCATTGAACAGCAGCACGTCCTTGAGGAACGGGTATTTGTCGCGCTTGTCGTTATAGACATATTCGAAGCTCGGCGACGCGACGATGAACTCCCTCTCGCCCGCTTCGAGCCTGCCGAAGACGGGCGTGAAGTCGCGGAAAAGGATGACGTCGACATCCACATAAGCCACTTCGTCGAGCGGCAAAGCGAGAGCCTGAAGCTTGCGGAGACGGCGGCGGTTATTGTTGAAAATCCCCGGATAGAGCTCATGGGAGAGCTTGTCGATCTCGACCGGCTCCTCTTCGACATAGGTCGCGCCGTATATCTCCGCGGCCTTGCGCGTCATGGCGACATTGTCGTCATAGGGGATGAGATAGATCGGCAGCGAGGAATTCGTGTCGCGGTAGCTCTCGAGGAAGGGCAGAAGCCAGTCGATGATCTTGTCGTTGCCGACGATGGCGATGCCGTAGCGCTTGGCGGGGGCGGGGGCGCCGGTCTCGGACTCGGGCGCGCGAAGGGGTGGATTCGGGAGGCGAAGGCTCATATACCGGGGTGTACTGATAAAATTCGGGCAAAAGCAAGGGGGCGCTCTTTTGGACGATATTTCGCAGGTGCCGGCGAGCGCCGCGCCGCCCCTCGGCAAGCCCTTGGCCGGAAAAACCGTCGCCGTCGTCCACGCCGCCTGGCATAGCTGCGGCAGTTATCAGGTCAATGTCAGCCAGATCGCCGCCTACCGGGCGCTGGGCGCGCGCGTCGTCTCCGTCGCCATGATGGATTCACTGGGCCCGGCGGCGCCCGAGGGCCCGAAATGGGATGATTATCTCAATGCGGCCCGTAACATAGGTGCGAACCGCCGCTATTATTCGGGCGCGCCGACATCCTCGATTTTCTCGCCCGTCTTCCTCGCCAAGGCCTATTGGCGGCTGATCCATGGCGATCAGGCGTCCTGGCTGATCGAGATCGCCAAGCGGTCGCCTCTGCCGGAGGATTTAGACGGCGAAAGGATCGACCTCATCCACGCGAATCATTTTTTCACGCTGCCTCTCGTCGAGCGGCTGAAACAAGGAAAGCGCATACCCGTCTTTCTGGAGACGCAGGACATTCAGGCCCGGCAATTCATTCTGCGTAACCAGGGGGGCTTCTTCATTCCGCCATACGCCGGCTATTCGGATATGTTGATGACGGAGCTCGACTGGATGCGGCGCGCGGATCTCTGCACGCATCTCAATGAGGAAGAATATAAAGACTTCCGCAATCTTCTGCCCGAGGCGCGCCATGCGCTGATCTATCCCGCGGTGCCGGACGTGCCGCGCGCCGTCGGCGTTCAGATCGTCATCGTCGCGAGCGACAATTACGCCAATTACAAAAGCCTGCGCTGGTTCCTGACAGAGGTCGTTCCCAAGGCCGGCGGCGGCAAGGTCGCCATCTACGGCAATATCGATCAGGGCGTGAAAAAGCGCGATCCGGCGCTTTACGAGGCGCACGCCCATCTCTTCATGGGGCGCGTCGACAATATCGCGCTGGTGTATAAGCGGGCGGGTTGCGTGCTTTTGCCGACTGTGGAAGGCCACGGCCTTTCGATAAAGGCCGTTGAGGCGCTTGCCTGCGGGGCCCCGATCATCGCCACGCCTCTCGCCTTTCGCGGCATGAATGTCGACCCGTCCACCCTGAGCAACGTCTCGGTCGCGCATGACGCGGCGGAATTCGCGCAATTCTGGCGCAAGGCGCAGGCCCGCGCCGATCGCGGCGACACGCCGGGAGCGATGAGCGACACGCGCCTGCTCTACGACAGGGCCTTCAGCCTCGACGCCTATGCGCGGGCGCTCGCCGGCGCATTGGAGACGCTTCGCGCATGAGCGAAGCGGGGTTTGCCGGCCGGCGCGTCGCGCTCGTGCACCCGTCCTGGCATTCCTGCGGCACCTATCGCGTGGTGCTCGGCCAGATCGAGGCCTATCGCGCAATGGGGGCCGAAGTCTTTCCCATCGCCGTCAGCTCCGATCCGGGCTTCGTTCCCGGCCGCGACTGGATATGGAAATCCTTTGCGCAAGCGACGCCCGAGCTGGACGCCGGCCTGCGCTTTTACGGGGGCGCGCCCTTCCACGCCGTGCTCGGCCCGCGCTTTCTGACCCGGACGCTCTGGCCCTACCTCCATGGCGATCAGGCCGCGATTCGGCTGGGTATGGCGGCGCGCGCGAAGCTTCCCCGAGAACTCGCGGCGCGGGATTATGATCTCGTCCATTGCAACCACTTCTTCCTGATGCCGGTCGCGCGGCGGCTCGCGCGCGGGCGCGCGCCGATCCTGCTCGACACGCACGACCTGCAAGCGCGGCAGTTCGAACTCTTCAATGCGCGCATGCCGTGGCTTTCGCCGCGCGTCGCCTACGAGCAGATGCTGGCGCAGGAATTGGAGGCGATGCGCGGCGCGGATCTGCTCCTCCATCTCAACGCGCAGGAGGCGGAGGATTTCCGCGCCCTGTTGCCGGAGAAGCGGCACGCTCTGCTTTATCCCCCGACCCCTTCCGCGCCGATGGGGCCGGGCGGGGCGGACATCGTCATCGTCTCCAGCAACAACACGGCGAACGTCGAAAGCGTGATCTGGTTCTTGCGAGAGATCGCGCCCAAGGCTCCCGGCGTCGCCGTGAAGATCGCGGGCAATGTCGACGCAGGCGTTCGCGCCGGCGCGCCGGAACTATATGAAGCCCATAAGGGGCGGTTCCTCGGCCGGGTCGACGATCCCGGCGCCGTTTACGCCGGCGCCAAACTTGTCTTGCTGCCGACGATCAGCGGGACGGGGCTGTCCATCAAAACCGTCGAAGCCATGTCGAGCGGCCTGCCGATCATCGCGACGCCGCAGGCGCTGCGCGGCATGGATGCGGAGGCCTTCCAGCTTCCCGGGGTCAGCGTCGTCGAGACGGCGGACGATTTTGCAGGCGCGCTCACCGTGAGCGCGGCAGATTCGCCGCCGCGCGAATCGGACCGCTCAGCAAGCCCGGCGCGCGCTTATTACGAGTCGCGCTTTTCGCTCCCGGCTTATCGACGGAGCCTCGCGACTCTCGCTAAGCCGCTGCTTGGCCTGTGAAGTTAATGCCTTCTTTATGGAAAACAGCGCATTGCGCAGCAGTGTGACGCAGGCGCAACGCCGCGGCTAAATTCGCTCAGACGGACCCTCCGATAATTTCTTCGCGCATTCCGCGATGTTACGTTCAATGGAGTGCTGCTGCGCCGGCGACCGGGCGGCCTTGCTATTGGAGAATCAGTTATGACGTTCAAGGCTACGGTTTTTGGCGCGCTGGCGTCGATCCTGGCGGCGAACGCGGTGTCGGCCGCGGATCTGCCCAGCTACAAGGCTCCCCCGCCGCCGCCCCCCGCGCCCGTCGGCTTTGACTGGACCGGCTATCATTTCGGCATCAATGGCGGTTATGGCGGCGGCTCGGCCAGCTATCTGTCCAACGTCACCTTCCTCGGCGGCGCCGTCCCCGGCGCGGTTTGGAACAATGCGCCGTCGTCGCATGGCACGACGGGCTTTGTCGTCGGCGTGCAGAGCGGCGCGACCTGGCAGCTGCCGAATAACGTCGTCTTCGGGTACGAATCGGACTTCAACTACGCGGACGTCACCAGCGGCAGCCCGGGCTCGGCCTGGGGCTGGGGCGGCGGCGCGTTGCAGAGCCGCCTGCGCTGGTTCGGCACGGAGCGCCTGCGCGCCGGCTACGCCTTCGGCCGTTTCCTGCCTTACGTCACGGGCGGCCTGATGTATGGTCAGATCTTCTCCAACGGCTTCGACGCCGTCGGCGGCATCTCCTTCCCGACCAACACCTCGAAGTGGCAGGCCGGCTGGACGGTCGGCGCGGGCCTCGAATGGGCCGTCTACGACAAGATTTCGGTCAAGGCCGAATATCTCTACACGAACCTTCAGGGCACGAACGGTCAAGGCTTCGTTCCCAACGTCGCCTACCGCAGCTTCGTCGGCAACGGCCTCGACACCCATATCGGCCGCGTCGGCGTCAACTACAACTTCAAGAGCTTCGGCGCGCTCCTTGGCATTCCCGGCCTGGGGCTCTAACGCCGGCTCCGCATTAGCTCGCAAAGAAAAAGCCCGGCCGTGTGGCCGGGCTTTTTCTTTGCGGCGCGCCGGTCTCGACGCCGCGCGCCGATACGTTATTCTTCCCGCCCATGATCCGTCCGTCTTCGATCGTCCCCCCAGCCTCCAATCTCTCGGTCCTGACCGATCGCTCACGCGAGATCTTCCGGCAGCTCGTCGACAGCTATCTGACGACGGGGGAGCCCGTCGGTTCGCGGCAATTGTCGCGTCTCCTGCCAATGACGCTCTCGCCGGCGTCGGTTCGCAACATCATGCAGGACCTCGAAGAGCTCGGCCTCATCTATTCGCCGCACACCAGCGCGGGCCGGCTGCCCACCGAGCTCGGCTTGCGTTTCTTCGTCGACTCGCTGTTGCAGATCGGCGATCTCGAAGAGAAGGAGCGGGCGCGCATCGCCGCGGAGGTCGAGGCGGCTTCCAAGGACCATGATCTCGAGGGCGTCCTTTCCGAGGCGACCAGCCTGTTATCCGGCCTGGCGCGCGTCGCGGGCGTCGTCGTCGCGTCGAAGGAAAATGTGCGCCTCAAGCAGATCGATTTCGTGCGACTGGAGCCCGAGCGCGCTTTGGCGATTCTCGTCGCCGATGACGGCACGGTCGAAAACCGGGTCATCCCGGTGTCGCGCGATCTGCCGGCGTCCGCGCTGATCGAGGCGGCGAATTATCTCAATGCGCGGATCACCGGCCGAACGCTGGCGGAAGCGCGGGAAGGGATCGAAGCCTCGCGCCGGGCGGCGGAACGGGAGCTGGACGAACTGACCGCGCGGCTCGTCGAGGCTGGCTATGCGAGCTGGGCCGGCGCCTCCGCGGAAAGCCGCCAGCTCATCGTGCGCGGACAGGCGCATCTCCTCGAAGATCTCACGGCGGCGACCGATCTCGAACGCGTGCGCCTGCTTTTCGCCGATCTCGAAACGAAGACGGAAGTGATCGACCTTCTGGAGCGCGCCGAGCAAGGCGAAGGCGTGCGCATTTTCATAGGCTCGGAAAACAAGCTGTTCTCGCTCTCCGGCTCCTCGATGATCGCCGCGCCCTTGCGCGACAGCGAGCGCCGTATCATCGGCGCTCTGGGCGTCATCGGCCCGACGCGGCTGAACTATGCGCGCATCGTGCCGATGGTGGATTATACGGCGAAGGTCGTCGCGCGAGTCGTGCGCGGATGAAGGCGAGTCGCATCGGCGTTTACGCGCGCGACGTCGCCTAATCCTTCCTGGACCCGGTTGCTTCGCCGGGCTTGTTCATCTCTTTCTGCTGTTCATCAGAGCTGCGATGATCCTTGTCGCGACCGCGCGTTTCCTCGCGCGCGCTACGCTCGCGTTCGTCGCCGCGTCCGAGTTCCCTGTGGTCGCGATCCCTGTCCCAGTCGCCGCCATGTCGCTCATGGTCGCGATTGTTATCGTCGTCGTCGCGGTAGCGTGGCGCGCGTCCGTAATAGTCTTCGTCGTGATCGCGATAGCCGCGCCGCCAATGATCGCGATCGTCGTCATCCCAGTAGCGTCCCCGATGATGACGATAAGACCACCAACAATCGCCGTCGTCGCAGATGCGAACGGCGTGCGACTTCGTGACGAGATCATTTACGACGAGACGCGAAGCGCCTGGCGAGGCTTGCGTCGCGGAGGGACCGAGCAGGATGGCGGATGCGAGCAGGAAGAGCTTACTCTTCATCGTTTCGTCTTTCCTTCGAAAGGTTGACGGTTCCGCGCGAATGCGCGTTTGGCCCGCCCTATCTGTCGCGTGCGAAGAATCTTTCAACGCGAACGCCGAAACGCTTTGGAGGTAAGGAATTTCGCACCGAAATGCTTGAAGCGAAGCCTGCGGCCTACATGAAATTCTGCGGATCGACGTCGATCTGCACGCGCACGCCGCCACGTTCTTTCGGCGCCGCCGCGATGAGGTCTCGCAGAAACGCCTGCACGTCCGCGCCGCGCGGCGCTTTGACGAGCAGGCGATAGCGAAAGCGTCCGCGGATGAGTCCGATCGGCGCTTCGGCCGGACCGAGCATCATGATCTCGTCGGCGTCCGGCAATCCGCCGAGCGCGGCGACGCGATAGCGCGGCGAGCGCGGCAGTTCATGCGCGGCGCGCGCCAGAGCGCGCGCATGCGCTTCGGCCGTCGCCGCGTCCTTGCCGGAAACGATCAAAGCGGCGAGGCGGCCAAAAGGCGGCAGCCCCGCGCGCTCGCGCAAGGCGATTTCCTGCGCGTAGAATTTTTCGGCGTCGCCCGAGAGGAGCGCCGCTATGACGGGATGCTCCGGCTGAAATGTCTGGATCAAAGCGCGGCCGGGCTTGTCGCCGCGCCCCGCGCGCCCCGTCACCTGATTGAGCAATTGGAAAGTGCGTTCCGCGGCGCGCGGATCGCCGCTCCCCAGCCCGAGATCCGCGTCCACGACGCCGACAAGCGTAAGGAGCGGGAAGTTGTGGCCTTTCGCCACGAGCTGCGTGCCGATGACGATGTCGAAGGCGCCTTTGGCGATCTCGTCGAGTTCGCGCCGCAGTCGCTCCGCGCCGCCGGGAAAGTCCGACGAGAGCACGAGAATGCGCGCGTCGGGAAAAAGTGTCGCGGTCTCCTCGGCGAGACGCTCGACTCCGGGACCGCAGGCGGCGAGCGCATCTTCCGCGCCGCATTCCGGGCATGTGTCCGGACGGCGCTCGGTATGGCCGCAATGGTGACAGACGAGCGCGCGTCGGAATCGGTGCTCGACGAGCCATGCGTCGCATTGCGTACAGCGAAAGCGATGGCCGCAGTCGCGGCAGAGCGTTAGCGGCGCGTAGCCGCGACGATTGAGAAACAGGAGCGCCTGTTCGCCGCGCGCGATCGTTTCGCCCACAGCGAGCGCGAGACGCGGCGCGATCCAGCGCCCGCGCTGCGGGCCTTCGACGCGCATGTCGATCGGATCGAGGATCGGCATGGGCCGCGAACCGGCGCGCGCATGCAGGCGAAGATGGCCGTAGCGCCCGCGCTCGGCGTTGACGCGCGTTTCAATCGAAGGCGTCGCCGATGTGAGAACGATGGCTGCATCTTCGAAACGCGCGCGCACCACCGCCATGTCGCGCGCGTGATAGGAGGCGCCGTCATCCTGCTTATAGGCGCCTTCATGCTCTTCATCGACGATGATGAGCCGAAGATGGCGGAAGGGCAGAAACAGCGCCGATCGCGCGCCCGCGACGACCGAAAGCTCGCCCGTCGCCGCCCCCCGCCAGATGCGCGCGCGCTTGCGTTCCGAAACGCCTGAATGCCACTCAGCGGGCTTCTCGCCGAATCGCGCGGCGAAGCGCTCGAGAAATTGCGCGGTGAGCGCGATCTCCGGCATCATCACCAACGCCTGTCCGCCGTCCTTCAACGCGGCGGCGATCGCCTCAAAATAGACTTCGGTTTTGCCGGAACCGGTGACGCCTTCGAGCAGGAAGGGCTTGAACGCGCGCGCATGAACCGCTTGCGTCAAAGCCTCGGCGGCGACCTGCTGCGCGGGCTCCAGAACAGGCGCGGTGAAATCGGGATCGAGCGCGGCGGCGACAGGTTCAGGCGGCGCGGCGATCGTTTCGATGGCGCCTTCGTCGACGAGCGCATCGATGACGCCGGAAGAGCAGGCGGCGGCTTCAGCGAGGGCTTTCTTGGCGAAGGACATGCCGCCTTCCGCCGCTTCCAGCACCCGCGCGCGGGTAGGGGTCAAGCGCTCCGGCTTCGAACCGGTCGCGCGATAGAGAAGGCGCGCGGCGTCGGGCGCGGCGTCCTCGGCGGCGCGGGTCGCGAGGCGCAGCGCCATGCCGCGCGGCGTCAGCGTGTAGCGGGCCAGCCAGTCGATGAAATCGCGCAGCTTCTGAGAAAGAGTCGGCCGTTCGAGCCGCGCCGTCACCGTCTTGAGATTGCTGCGCGGCGAAGGCGTCTTTTCGACGGACCAGACCACGCCGTACGCCTCGCGGGCTCCCAACGGAATTTTGACGCTGTCGCCCGGCTCCAGGCCCAGCGCCGGCGGCGCGAGGTAGGAATAGGTCACGTCGACGGCGACCGGCGCCAGCACGTCGACGACCCGCGCCCCCTTCGTTTCATCCTGCGCCGCGCTCATGGCTGCGGCTTAAAGCATATCGCCTTGCGCCGGAAGCGGCGGAACGATGGCCGCGCGATCCGGTTGCACCTGCCGGGAAGGCTTTCAAGGAGGCGAGCATGAACAGGGTCATGGACAATCGGTGGTCGCAGCTCGGCTTGTCCGCCGTGGTCACGGGCACGGTCGCCGCGCTCGTCTCGGCGGCGGCGCTCGCGGCGCTCGCCAAGATGGAGGGCAAGGGCGCGCTTCAGCCGGTGAACGCCACAAGCCATTGGATGCAGGGCGACGAAGCCGCCAAGGTCGAGCTGCCGAGCGCGCGCCACACGCTGGTCGGCTTCGCCACGCACCATGCCTCCGCGATATTCTGGGCCGCGCCCTTCGAGGCGTGGCTGGCGATGAACCCGCCGCGCTCGCTGTCGAACCTGCTGCGCGACGCCTTCGTCATGTCCGGCGTCGCCGCGCTCGTCGATTACGGCGCGACGCCCCATCGGCTGACGCCGGGCTGGGAGCTCGTGCTCTCGAAAAAATCCATGGTGGCGTCCTATGTCGCGCTCGCCTTCGGCCTCGCGGCGGGCGCGCTCGTCTCGGACCGGGTGCGGGCGTCGACGCGCAAGACGATGCGGGCGTCCTGGCGGGAGGCCATCCCGCAACGTCTCTCGCGGCTCACGCAGGGTTAGGGGCAGTAGTCCCAGAAGCCCGCGCGGCGGGTCGCGTCGGTGTAATACCAGCAAAGGCCGGCCGCCGGCGCGGCGGAGGCGGCGTAAGTGGCAGCCGCGGCCGCGCTCAGAAAGCCGATCGCCGCGCCGGCTGCAATGGCCCCGCCAGGTCCCCAGCCATAATAAGGCCGGCGCCAGGCCCCGTAGGAGCCGCCGTGATAATGGCCTCCATGCCAATGGCCATTCGCGGGATAGCCTCCCGGGCGGCCGGGGCGTCCCCAGCCCGCGCTCCCGCCATGCCAGCCGCCGGCCGGCAGAGTGCTCGGGCGGCCGTGGAGCCCGGTGGCATGGCCGCCGTGAAAGCCGCCGCGGATCTGGGTCGTTTCCGCGCCCGCATCGGGAAGAGGCGCGGCCGGCAGCGCGAGAGCGCCGGCGGTTTGGGCGAGCGTCAGCGCGCCCGCCGTCGCGGTCGCGAAGAACCGCTTCGGAATTATGTTCATGAACGACTCCAGTCTGCCGGCGCCCGAATCGGACGTGAGCTTTACTAAAATGGGGTATGCCGCGGTTGGCGCAAGTCGGAACCGGCGCGCCCGAACACCGCGCCTTGACCTGCCGCGCACCACTCCCTATCCAGAAGAAAGCCAGTCGGCCGGACGGCCGCTGCGTCATGCAGAGGAAAGTCCGGGCTCCACGGAGACACGGCGCCGGATAACGTCCGGCGGGGGCGACCCCAGGGAAAGCGCCACAGAAAGCAAACCGCCGCGCAAGCCTTTCGAGGTTCTTCCGCGGTAAGGGTGAAAGGGTGCGGTAAGAGCGCACCGCCTGGGCGGCAACGCATCAGGGCATGGCAAGCCCCGCCGGGAGCAAAACCGAATAGGGGCGACCGAAGGCTTCAAAACCTTCAACCCGTCTCCGGGATGTCGCCCGGGTTGGTTGCTCGAGGCGGTCGGCGACGACCGTCCCAGAGGAATGGCCGTCACGCGCGGGCCGGGAAACCGGCAGGCGCCATACAGAACCCGGCTTACAGGCCGGCTGGCCCTTGATTTTCCGGCCGCTGTCAGCGCGCCGGAGGGACCCGTAGTAACCGTCCCTTAACACTAACAAAGCTTAATGCTGTTTGGCGCCGGAGGAGGCGCTGCGGCCCGCCGCCGCTTCGCCGACGCCTTGAAAAACAGATGGCCCGCCAGACGATTTCGCTGCGACGCTCAGAGACCGCGAGCCGGCCTTGCACAGGCCTGGCGGCGCCGGTCGGTCGGCTGCGCGCGACGCCGTGGGCGAATGCGAGGGCGAGCGTGATGGGGAAGGGCCGCGGCGCGGATCAAATCCCGGCGGATGACGGTCCGGTCCGGCATGTGCCCGTGCTGCTGCGCGAGGCGGTGGAAGCGCTGCGTCCGCGCGACGGCGGGCGCTATCTCGACGGCACCTTCGGCGCTGGCGGTTATACGCGCGCCCTTCTCGCCGCCGCCGACACGAAGGTTCTGGCGCTCGACCGCGACCCGACGGCGATCGTCGCCGGGGCCGATCTCGTCTTGGAGGCGCGCGGGCGCCTCACTCTGGTCGAAGCGCGCTTCTCTCAACTTGAGGACGTCGCGCGCGCGCAGGGCTTCGCGCCGCTTGACGGCGCCGTCTTCGACATTGGCGTCTCGTCGATGCAGTTCGACGAGATCGAGCGCGGTTTTTCATTTCGCGGCGACGGTCCCCTCGATATGCGCATGGAGGGCAGGGGGCTTTCGGCCGCCGACATCGTCAATGAGGCGGACGAGGAGACGCTCGCCGATATTTTCTATTTCTACGGCGAAGAGCGCGCCGCGCGCCGCATCGCGCGCGCCATCGCGCACGACCGCAAGCTGGCGCCCTTTGCGTCCACCAAGCCGCTCGCCGAGATGATCGCGCGCGTCGCGCCGGGGCGGCCAAACGACATTCATCCGGCGACGAAAAGCTTTCAGGCGCTGCGCATCGCCGTGAATGACGAATTGGGCGAATTGCTGGACGGCCTCGCCGCCGCCGAACGCGTGCTGGCCGAAGGCGGTCGTCTCGCGGTCGTTACTTTCCACTCGCTCGAGGACCGCATCGTCAAGCAGTTCCTCGCCGAACGCTCGGGACGCGGCGAGACCGGCTCGCGACGCCTGCCGGGCGAGGCCGCGCCGCCACCCGCAAGCTTCGTCTGCGAAGGCCGCCAGCCCGTCGCGCCGACGCGCGAGGAAACGCAGGTCAATCCGCGCGCCCGCTCGGCCAAGCTGCGCTGCGCGACGCGCACCGCCGCGCCGCCCATGCCGCTTGGCGAGAAGCTCTCGCGGCTCGCGCGCCTTCCCGTCCGCGACAAAGGAAAAGTCTGATGCTCCGGCTTCTCAACATCGTCGCGATCCTCGCGCTCATCGGCTCGGCGGTCTACGCCTATTCGATCAAATATCAGACGGCCTATCGCGCCGAGCAGATCGCCAAGACGAATATCGAGATCAAGCAGGAGCGCGACGCCATCGCCGTCTTGCGGGCGGATTGGGCCTATATGACGCGGCCCGAGAGGCTGCAGCCGCTCGCCGACAAATATCTGCCGGATTTGAAGCCGCTTCAGGTGACGCAGCTCGTTCCCGCCACGTCTCTGCCGCAGAAGAGCCGTAGCGACTTCATCGGCGACAAGTTGAGCGAGATCGGCCTCAGCATGCCCGCGACTCCCGCCGCCGCGCCCGCGACGCCGACGACGCCAAAATCCGAGCCCAAAGCCAAAGCCGCGACGCCAAAGGTCGCGGCGACCTCCAAGAACGCCAGCCAGCCGAGCGCCAGCCGCGAGCCGAAGAAGCCATGACAGAGCCTCAGCACATGCCGGACATGCTCGAAACGCCGCCCGCGCGTCGGGGCAAGAAGCCGTCGAAATATGCGGGCATGATCCGCGCGGCGTTCACCACGAGCCTCAACTCGAGCGCGCCGCGCATGCGGCTCGCGGCGCTGGGTTTCCTCGCGCTTTACGGCGTCATTTGCGGCAAGCTCGTCTATCTCGGCTTCAAGCCGGAGCCGGCGACCGTCCGACGCGCCGCCGCGGAAGCCGTCTCCGCCTCGCGTCCCGACATTCTCGACCGCAATGGCGAGGTGCTGGCGAGCGACGTGAAGGTCATGTCCGTCTTCGCCGAACCGCGCCGCCTCATCGACAAGGACGAGGCGACGGAGCTGCTCACGGCCGTTTTGCCGGATGTCGATTCGAAAGAGCTGCGCGACCGCCTCGGCTCCAAAAAGGGCTTCGTCTGGGTGAAGCGCGAAGTCTCGCCGCACCAGCGCGACGAGGTCTTTCATCTTGGCCTGCCGGGCGTCGGCCTCATCGCCGAGAATAAGCGCGTCTATCCCAACGGCCCAATCGGCGCGCATGTGCTCGGCTTCGCAAATATCGACAATCAGGGCATCGCCGGCATCGAGAAATATATCGACAGCCTGGGCCTCTCCGATCTCCACAGCCTCGGCTTCGGCGCGACGCCGGACGATCTGCAGCCCGTGACATTGTCGCTCGACATCCGCGCGACGCATGCGCTGCGCGACGAACTGGAAAAGGGCGTCGCGCGCTTCAAGGCCAAGGCCGGCGCCGCCGCGGTCCTGGAGGTGAATACGGGCGAGGTGATCGCGCTCGCCTCGCTTCCCGATTACGATCCCAACAAGCCGACCGAAGCGCTCGATCCGATCCACATCAACCGCATGAATGTCGGCGTCTATGAGATGGGCTCGACCTTCAAGGCGCTGACGATCGCGATGGCGCTCGACTCCGGCAAGGTCAATCTCAATTCGCGGCTCGACGCGCGCGGCGCGCTGTCCTTCGGACGTTTCAAGATCCACGACTATCACGCGCAGAACCGCGCGCTGACGGTGCCCGAGGTCTTCACCTATTCGTCCAATATCGGCACCGCGCGCATGGCGATGGGGCAGGGCGTCGAGAAGCACAAGGCCTTCCTGCGCAAGATGGGCCAGCTCACGCGCATGCGCACGGAGCTGCCCGAAAGCGCCGAGCCGCTTTATCCGAAGAATTGGAGCGAGCTGAACACCATGACCATCGCCTTCGGTCACGGCCTAGCCGTCGCACCGTTGCAGGCGATGATGGCGGTCGGCGCGCTGATGAATGGCGGCTATCTGATGGCGCCGACCTTCCTCAAACGAACGCCGGAAGAGGCGATGAAGACCGCCGTGCAGGTCGTCAAGCCCGAGACCAGCGAGGCCATGCGCTATCTCATGCGGCTCAACGCCGAGATCGGCACGGCGAAGAGGGTCGACGTCAACGGCTATTTCGTCGGCGGCAAGACCGGCACGGCGGAAAAGGTCATCCACGGCCATTATTCCAAGGACCGGCTGTTCACGACCTTCATGGCGGTCGCGCCCGCCGACAAGCCGAAATATCTTTTTCTCACCATCATGGACGAGCCGCAGGGGCTGCCGGAGGATGGCGGCCATGCGACGGCGGCCTACAATGCCGGCTTTGTAACAGGGCAGCTCATCGAGCGCGTCGGACCGGTGCTCGGCCTCGCGCCCCGCTTCGAGCCGCCGCACACGCCCTTCCCGCTGCTCGCCAAGCTCGGCTACGGCATGGCCAATGTCCCGGCCTCGGGAGGGCATGGCCACTGATGAAACTCTCCGAACTCCTCGCCAGAAACGATCTCGATCCGGCGCTCGCCGCGCTGGACATCGCCGGCCTGTCCGCCGACAGTCGCGCGATCGGCGAGGGCTTCGCTTTCTTCGCTATTCCCGGCCATGCGGGCGACGGCCTTTCCTTCGTGAATGACGCGCGCGCGAAGGGCGCCGTCGTGGTCATTGCGCAGCGCGAGGCTGACTGCGCCTTGCCGCTCGTCGTCGTTCCGGACGTCCGCGCCGCGGCGGCCTTGGCCGCGGCGCGCTTCTATCCGCGTCAACCGCAGACGATTATTGCGGTCACGGGCACGAGCGGCAAGACCTCCGTCGTCGCTTTCCTGCGGCAGATTTGGGCCGCGATGGGTCATGAGGCCGCCTCGCTCGGCACGGTCGGAATCGTCGACGCCACGGGCGCGCATTACGGTTCGCTGACGACGCCTGGCCCGGTCGAGCTCGCCAAGACGCTCGACGAGCTCGCCGCGCGCGGCATCACACATCTCGCGATGGAGGCGTCGTCGCTCGGCGTCGACCAGCGCCGCCTCGACGGCGTGCGCCTCGCTGTCGCGGGCTTCACCAATTTCTCGCGCGACCATCTCGATCACCACCGCGACATGGAAGACTATTTCGCGGCGAAGATGCGACTCTTCGAAACGCTCATGCAGCCGGGCCAGACGGCGGTGATCGACGCGGACAGCGACGTCGCGGCGTGCGTGTCGCAGATTAGCAAGGCGCGCGGGCTGAACGTTTTTGGCGTCGGCGCGAAAGGCGAAGCGATCGCGCTGAAGGAAGCGCGCCCCCATGCGCTGGCGACATCTCTTACGCTGACCTACGCCGGCAAGGATTACGCGGTCGAATTGCCGCTCGCCGGCGCCTTTCAGACGTCGAACGCGCTGGTCGCGGCGGGTCTCGCCATCGCTTCCGGCGATGAGCCCGCGCGCGTTTTCGCGGCGCTGAACAATCTCAAGGGCGCGCCGGGGCGTCTCGAACTGATCGGCGCCAAGAATGGCGCGCCCGTCTTTGTCGATTACGCGCACAAGCCCGACGCGCTGGAAAAGGTTCTCGCAACGATGCGGCCGCTGACCAGAGGGCGGCTTATCGTCGTCTTCGGCTGCGGCGGCGACCGCGACAAGGGCAAGCGTCCGCTGATGGGCGAAATCGCCGCGCGCGCCGCCGACGTCGCCATCGTCACGGACGACAATCCAAGAAGCGAGGAGCCCGCGCTGATTCGCGCCGCCGTCATCGCAGGCGCCAAGGGCGCGGGCCCCGCCGAAATCATCGAGATTGCAGATCGGGGCGAAGCGATTTCCCTGGCGATCGCAGGGCTTCGCGAGGGCGATGCGCTCGTCGTCGCCGGCAAGGGGCACGAGACTGGCCAGATCGTCGGCGATCGCATATTGCCCTTTTCCGATCACGAGGCGGTCGCGAAAGCGCTGCAGGAGCAAGGTTCATGAAGCAGGAGCCCCTATGGTCGGGATTGGCGCTTGTCGGCGCCCTTCAGGCCCGCATCAGCGGCGCGCTGGCGCGCGAGGCGAATGGCGTTTCCATCGATACGCGGACGCTGCAGCCGGGCGACCTCTTCGTCGCGATCAAGGGCGAGGCGCGCGACGGGCATGACTTCGTCCGCGCCGCATTCGAAAAGGGCGCCGCCGCCGCGGTGATCGACGAAGCCCATGCGGCGGCGCTCGCGGGCTCGGGATCGCTTTTCGTGGTGAAGGACGTGCAGCGTTCGCTGGAACTGCTCGGCATGCGCGCGCGCGACCGCACAGGCGCCTTCATCGCCGCTGTCACGGGCTCGGTCGGCAAGACTTCCACAAAGGATATGACGCGGCTGATGCTGTCGCATTTCGGCGCGACGCATGCGTCGACCGCTTCCTACAACAATCACTGGGGCGTGCCGCTCACGCTCTCTCGCATGCCCGCCGCGTCGCGCTTCGGCGTCTTCGAACTGGGGATGAATCATACAGGAGAGATTGCCGGGCTCGTCGCCCAGGTTCGCCCGCATGTCGCCGTCGTGACGAAAGTCGCGGCCGTGCATCTCGAGCATTTCGACTCGGTCGAAGCGATCGCCGACGCGAAGGCTGAAATCTTCTCCGGTCTCGAAGGCGGCGTCGCCGTCATCAATCGCGACGACGAGCATTATCAGCGCCTCGCTGACGCGGCCGCCGCTTATGCCGGCCACATACTCGATTTCGGCGAGACCGAAGGCGCGCAGGCGCGGCTTCTTTCATACAAGCAGATCGATGACGGCTGCGAGGTCGAGGCGGAGATTCTAGGTCGGCCGCTGACCTATCGCATTGGCGCGCCCGGCAGGCATATCGCGCTCAATTCGCTCGCCGCGCTGCTCGTCGCCGTCGCTTTCGACCTCGACCTCGAAAAGGCCGCCGCGTCGCTCGCGGAATTCGCGCCGCCGTCGGGACGCGGGCGGCGGGAGATGCTGATCGCCGGGCACGGGCCGTTCACGCTGATCGACGAGAGCTACAACGCCAATCCGACCTCGATGCGCGCGGCGCTCGACCTGCTTGACGCGGCGGCGCCGGGCGTCGGCGGGCGCCGCATCGCGGTGCTTGGCGACATGCTGGAGCTCGGTCCGCAGGGAGCCGATCTGCATGCGGAGCTCGCCGGCGACCTCATGCGCGCCAATGTGGACCTGCTTTTCACCGCGGGCCCGCTGATGCAGCGACTTTATTACGCCGCGCCCGAGGCGATGCGCGCCGCGCACCGCGCGACGGCGCTGGAGCTG
The DNA here is from genome assembly GCF_027571405.1 of Methylocystis parvus OBBP. GTDB lineage: Bacteria > Pseudomonadota > Alphaproteobacteria > Rhizobiales > Beijerinckiaceae > Methylocystis > Methylocystis parva. Next base: position 1,337,331 of record NZ_CP092968.1, on the reverse strand, counting down.
GAGGAGGCGGTTCTCGCCGCAATTCGGTCAGGCGACGTCGTCATGGTCAAAGGCTCGAACGGGTCGCGCATGTCGCGGATCGTCGCCGCGACGAAAGAGAAATTCGCGCCCGAGAAATCGAGCTGAGGAAGTTTGAAACATGCTGACGCTGCTTGCGGACCTTTCCTACCTCTATAGTCCGCTCAACATCTTCCGTTATATCACCTTCCGCGCGGCGATGGCCGCGGCGACGGCGCTGTTCTTCGTTTTCTTCTTCGGCCCGAATATCATTTCGGCGCTGCGCATCAAGCAGGGCAAGGGCCAGCCGATCCGCGAAGACGGTCCGCAATCCCATCTCCTCACCAAGAAGGGCACGCCCACAATGGGCGGGCTGATGATCCTTTCCGGCCTCATCGCCGCCACGCTGCTCTGGGCCAATCTGCGGAACTATTACGTCTGGATCGTCCTTTTCGTCACGGCGTCCTTCGGCGCCATCGGTTTCTACGACGATTACCTGAAGGTCACGAAGCAATCGCATGCCGGCTTCTCCGGCAGGGCGCGGCTGGCTTTGGAATTCGTCGTTGCGGGACTCGCCTGCTATTTCCTGATGAAGATCGGCGGCGACAACATGTCGAAGCTCGCCATTCCAATGGTGAAGGGCTATGTGGGCTCGCTCGGAACGTTCTTTGTCGTCTTCGGCGCTTTCGTCATCGTCGGCACCGGCAATTGCGTGAATTTGACCGACGGCCTCGACGGTCTCGCCATCGTGCCGTCAATGATCGCCGTCGGCGCCTTCGCCATCTTCGCCTATCTCGTCGGCAACTCCATCTTCTCCAACTATCTCGGCGTGAATTACGTGGCGGGCGTCGGCGAACTGACGATCGTCTGCTCCGCCTTCATCGGCGCGGGGCTCGGCTTCCTTTGGTTCAACGCGCCGCCGGCGCAGATCTTCATGGGTGATACGGGGTCGCTCGCGCTGGGCGGCCTGCTGGGGACGGTCGCCGTCGCCGTGAAGCAGGAATTCGTCCTCGCGATCGTCGGCGGCCTTTTCGTGGTGGAGGGCGCCTCGGTCATCATCCAGGTCGCCTATTTCAAGGCGACGGGCAAGCGCATCTTCCTGATGGCGCCGATCCACCATCATTTCGAACAGAAGGGCTGGAAGGAGCCGCAGATCGTCATCCGATTCTGGATCATCGCCTTCGTTCTGGCGCTCACGGGTCTTGCGACCCTCAAGCTGAGGTGACGATGACTCCGGTTACGACTTTCAAAGGCAAGAATGTCGCGCTTTTCGGCCTCGGCGGTTCGGGACTCTCGACCGCGAGGGCGCTGATGGCGGGCGGCGCGCATGTGCATGCCTGGGATGACGGCGAGGCGGGCCGCCTGAAGGCGGTCGCCAATGGCGTTCCGCTCGACGACCTCTCTCAGGTCGACTGGTCGCGCATTTCGGCGCTGGCGCTTTCGCCCGGCGTGCCGCTGACGCATCCGGAGCCGCATTGGACGGTGAAGCTGGCGAAGGCCGCCGGCATTGAAATCATCGGCGACATCGAGCTGTTCTGCCGCGAGCGGGCCGCCCATACTGGCGGCTCCCCTTTCATCGCGATCACCGGAACGAACGGCAAATCCACGACGACGGCGCTGATCGCGCATATTCTGCGCGAAGCGGGCCGCGACGTGCAGCTTGGCGGCAATATCGGCGTGCCGATCCTCGATCTCGAGCCGCCTTCGGACGAACGCATTCATGTCATCGAATGCTCCTCCTTTCAGATCGACCTGACGCCCTCGCTCAATCCGACGATCGGCATTCTCATCAATCTGACGCCGGACCACATCGATCGTCACGGGACGATGGAGAATTACGCGGCGATAAAAGAACGGCTCGTCGCAGGCGCGGAAGTCGCGCTCGTCGGCGTCGACGATCCCTGCACGCATGCGATCGGCGCGCGCCTGTCGGCCGAGCCGCGCGACGGTCAGCGCGTCACGCCCGTCTCCGGCGCGCGCGCGCTGGAATGGGGCTTCTATGTCGAGAATGGCGACGTCCATTTCCGCGAACAGGGGCATGCGCCGGAGGAGGCGGAGCAACTGGCGTCGCTGAAAGACGCGCGCGCCTTGCGCGGCGCGCATAATGCGCAGAACGCCGCCTTCGCCGCCGCCGCCGCCTGGGAATGCGGCTTGGAGGATGAGGAGATCGCGGCCGGCGTCGCGAGCTATCCGGGCCTTCCGCATCGCATGGAAGAGGTCGGACGCATCGAACGCGCGCTCTTCGTCAATGACTCCAAGGCGACCAACGCCGACGCGGCGGAAAAGGCGCTGGCGAGCTTCACCGATATCTACTGGATTATCGGCGGCAAGGCGAAGGAAGGCGGCGTCGAGCCGCTGCGCCCGTATTTTCCGCGCATTCGCAAGGCCTATCTCATCGGCCACGCCAGCGACGATTTCGCGCGCACGTTAGAGGGCGCGCTGCCCTATGAGCGTTGCGAGACGCTCGACGTCGCGACGACAAAGGCGGCGTTCGACGCGCTCGATGGCGACGCGCAGGAGCCGATCGTGCTGCTTTCGCCGGCCTGCGCCTCTTACGATCAGTTCGCCAATTTCGAGGCGCGCGGCGACGCCTTTCGCGGACTCGTCCATGGACTGCCCGCCGTCATCGCCGCCCGCAGAGGAGAACACCCATGATTTCGCGCGCCGAGCGAACCGCATTTTCGGATTGGGCGTGGACGATCGATCGATGGCTCCTCGCCGGCATCGGCCTGCTCATCGTCGCGGGCCTCGTCTTCGCCATGGCTGGCAGCCCGCCCGTGGCCGAGCGGCTGCATCTGCCGACCTTCCATTTCGTCAACCGCCAGGTCGCCTATCTGCTGCCGGCGCTCGCGGTGATGCTCGGAACGTCTTTCCTCTCGCCGCGTCATGTGCGCCGGCTGGCGCTCGTCATCTTCGTCGCATCGCTCGCGCTCGTTGTCGCCACCTTGTTTTTCGGCCAGGAGGTCAAGGGCGCGCGGCGCTGGATCTTCGGCGTTCAGCCGTCGGAATTTCTCAAGCCCGCCTTCGTCGTCGTCGTCGCCTGGGCCTTTTCGGAAGGCGCGCGGCGCAAGGACGTGCCGGGCAACTGGCTCGCATTGCTGCTCTTCCCGCTCACGGTCGGCCCGCTCGTCCTGCAGCCCGATTTCGGCCAGACCATGCTGATCTCCATTGTCTGGGGCGCGCTCTTCTTCATGGCGGGGCTGCATGTGATCTGGGTCGTCGGTCTCGGCGGCGTCGCTATGCTCGCGGCGCTGCTCGCCTATAAATTCGTTCCGCATGTCCATGCGCGCATCGAGGCCTTTCTCGAGCCGCCGCCGCCTGTCGCCGGCGTGCCGTCGAACTTCCAGTCGGAGACCGCGCTCGAAAGCTTTATCGCCGGCTCCTGGTTCGGCAAGGGGCCGGGCGAAGGCACGGTGAAGCGCATCCTGCCCGACTCGCATACCGACTTCATCTTCGCCGTCATCGGCGAGGAGTTTGGCGTCATCGTCTGCATCGCGCTCGCGTCGGTCTTCGCTTTCATCGTCGTGCGCGGCCTGCTCTCGGCGGCGCGCAACGAAGACCCTTTCTGCCGCTTCGCGACGGCGGGCCTCGTCATGCTCTTCGGCCTGCAGAGCTGCATCAACATGGCGGTGAATGTGCATCTCATGCCCGCCAAAGGCATGACGCTTCCCTTCGTTTCCTATGGCGGCTCGTCGCTCATCTCGCTGTCGCTGGGCATGGGCTTCCTGCTCGCCGTCACCCGCAAGCGTCCGCGCACCCGCGTTCTCACGCAGGTCGCGGCGAGCGGCGAACCGATTCCGGCGGCTGCGTAAATGAACGATCGTCCGATCTTTCTCGCCGCCGGCGGCACTGGCGGCCATCTCTTCCCGGCCGAAGCGCTGGCCCATGCGCTCGGCGCGCGCGGCGTTCCGGTGGAGCTTGTCACCGACGAGCGCGCGCTCGCTTATGGCGGAAGCTTCCCCGCGCGCGCCATGCACTGCATTCCCGCCGCGACGCCGCGCGGCGGCTCCTTCATCGCCAAGGCGCAGGCCCTGGCGCGTCTCGCTTACGGCACGGCGCAGGCGGCGAAGGTCTTTCGCCATTTGCAGCCGCGCGCCGTGATCGGCTTTGGCGGCTATCCCACCGTGCCTCCGCTGCTCGCCGCGGCCTTCCTCAAAATCCCGACCGTGCTGCACGAGTCGAACGCCATTATGGGGAAGGCGAACCGCTTCCTCTCCGGCCATGTCGACAAGATCGCCGCCGGCTTGCCCAATCTGCGCGCGCCGCCGCCGTTGCAGGGCAAAGTCATCGTCACCGGAAATCCGGTGCGGCCGGCGGTGCTCGAAGCTGCGAAGATTCCATACGCCGGGTTCGAAGATGGAGCCTTCCGCCTTCTTGTCACCGGCGGCTCGCAGGGCGCGCGCATCATGGCGGACATTGTGCCGGAGGCGATCGCCGCCTTGCCGGACGATCTGCGTTCGCGCATTCGCCTTGTGCAGCAGACGCGTTCGGAAGACATTCCGCGCGTCGAGGCGATCTATCAAGGCGCCGGCGTCAATGTCGAAATCGCGCCTTTCTTCAAGGATCTTCCGTTGCGCATCGCGCAGGCGCATTTCGTCATCGCGCGTTCCGGCGCCTCCACCGTCTCGGAGCTCGCAGTCATCGGCCGCCCGGCGCTTTTCGTGCCGTTGCCGCATTCGCTTGACGGCGATCAGGCGGCGAACGCCGCTTTCATTGAACAGGCGGGCGCGGCGGAAGTCGTGAAACAGAGCGATTTCACGCCCGCTTTCCTGACCGGCCGTCTGGCGCGGCTTATCGAAGCGCCTGACGCGCTTGCGCAGGCCGCCGAGGCGGCGAAGCGCGTCGGCGTCTCCGACGCCGCCGAGCGGCTTGCCGAACTTGTTTTGAACGTGGCGCAGAGCCGCGCTTCCTGAGGGAGACTTTCTCGACATGAAACTGCCGCGCGATCTCGGCCCCATTCACTTCGTCGGCATTGGCGGCATCGGCATGTCGGGCATCGCCGAAGTGCTGCTCAATCTTGGTTACAAGGTGCAGGGCTCCGACGCCGCCGAGAACGCCAATGTGAAGCGCCTCTCGGAAAAGGGCGCATCGGTCTTTATCGGCCATGACGCCAAAAATCTTGGCGACGCCGCCGTCGTCGTCGTGTCGACGGCGATCAAGCGCGACAATCCCGAGCTTGTCGCGGCGCGCGAAAGGCGGCTGCCCGTCGTGCGCCGGGCCGAAATGCTCGCCGAGCTGATGCGCCTCAAGCAATGCGTCGCCATCGCCGGTACGCATGGCAAGACGACGACGACGTCGCTCGTCGCGACGCTGCTCGACGCGGGCGGGCTTGATCCGACCGTCATCAATGGCGGCATCATCAACGCCTATGGCACCAATGCGCGCCTCGGCGCGGGCGAATGGATGGTGGTCGAGGCGGACGAGAGCGACGGCACCTTTCTGAAGTTGCCGGCCGATGTCGCGATCGTCACCAATATCGATCCCGAGCATCTGGATCACTTCCACACTTTCGACGCGATCAAGGACGCCTTCCGTCATTTCATCGAAAATCTGCCCTTCTACGGCTTCGCGGTGATGTGTCTCGATCATCCCACCGTGCAGGAGCTTGTCGGCAAGATCGAGGATCGCCGCGTCATCACTTACGGGGAAAATCCGCAGGCCGATGTGCGTCTGCTCGACGTCAATCTCGAAGGCGGCGTGTCGCGCTTCAACGTGCTGTTGCGTGACCGCAAGACGGCGCAGGCGACCTATCTCGAGAATCTTCTGTTGCCGATGCCGGGACATCACAATGCGCTGAACGCGACGGCGGCGATCACCGTCGCCTATCAGCTCGGCCTGTCGCCGGATCAGATCCGCAAGGCGCTGTCGGGCTTTGGCGGCGTCAAGCGCCGTTTCACGCGCACCGGCGAGTGGAACGGCGTGCAGATTTTCGACGATTACGGCCATCATCCGGTCGAGATTGGCGCCGTGCTGCGCGCGGCGCGCGCCTCCACCAAGGGCAAGGTCGTCGCCGTGATGCAGCCGCATCGTTATACGCGCCTGCAATCGCTTTTCGACGGCTTCTCGACCTGCTTCAACGACGCGGACGTCGTGATCGTCGCGGATGTTTACGCCGCCGGCGAACAGCCGATCCCCGGCGTCGACCGCGATGCGCTGGTCAACGCCATCCGCGCGCATGGCCATCGCCGCGCCATGGGTCTGCCGTCGCCGGAAGTGTTGCCCGCCATGGTGCGCGAAATCGTGGCGGCGGGCGACTATGTCGTGTGCCTCGGCGCGGGGAATATCACGCAATGGGCCTATGCGCTGCCGGAGCAGTTGGCTGCGGGCGGGCAGGGGTGAGGATGCTGACTCTCATGCCCGTCATTGCGAGCGAAGCGAAGCAATCCAGAGCCGCGACGAGACTCTGGATTGCTTCGTCGCTTGCGCTCCTCGCAATGACGGCGGAGACGCTTGAATGACCTTCCTCGACCTCATCCCCGGCTTAAAAGAGCTCATGCCCGAACTGCGCGGCAGGCTCTCGGCCAATGAGCCGCTCGCGCCCTATACATGGTTCCGCGTCGGCGGGCCGGCGCAGCTTCTCTTCATGCCGGCGGATGAAGCCGACCTCGCTTATTTCCTTGCGCGCCTGCCAAAGGAAATTCAGGTCACCGTCATCGGTCTCGGCTCCAATCTCATCGTGCGCGACGGCGGCGTCAGGGGCGTCGTTATTCGGCTGTCGGCGAAGGGCTTTGGAGAGATCGCCGTAGAAGATGGTTGCCGGCTGCGCGTCGGCGCCGCCGTGCCGGACGTAAAGGCCGCGCGCGCGGCGGCCGAGGCTGGGATCGACGGGCTCGCTTTTTATCGCGGCATTCCGGGCGCAATCGGCGGCGCGCTGCGCATGAATGCGGGCGCGCATGGCGGCGAGACCAAGGATACGCTGATCGAAGCCCGGGGCGTCGATCGCGACGGCAATATTCATGTCTTCTCCAACGCCGATCTGGGCTACAGTTACCGGCATTGCTCGGCGCCGGAGGATGTGATCTTCACGCAAGCGCTGTTCCAGGGGCGCCCCGGCGATCCGGCGACGATCCTCGCCGAGATGGACCGCATCACGCAGGCGCGCGAGGCCTCGCAGCCGATCAAGGAAAAGACCGGCGGCTCCACTTTCAAGAATCCCGACGGCCACAAGGCCTGGCAATTGATCGACGCCGCCGGCTGCCGCGGTCTTGTCGTCGGCGACGCGCAGGTGAGCGAGATGCACTGCAATTTTCTCATTAATCGCGGTAACGCGACCGCCGCCGACATCGAGAATCTCGGCGAGGACGTGCGACGTCGGGTGAAGGAAACGAGCGGCGTCGAGCTGCATTGGGAAATCAAACGGATCGGTCTTCCTTGAAATGAGCGCCATCACGTCGCCCGGTTTTGCGGAACGTCAGCCCGCGCGGCTGACGGCCTCGCTCGCCAGCCCCTGGACCACGTTTGCGCTGATCGTCATCGCGATCGGCCAGCAAGTCTCGGGGCATCTCGATTGCGACGTATCCTGGTTCATCACCTTCGCCGAGAAATTCCTGGACGGCGCGGTCCCCTATGTCGACGTGACGGATCCAAATCCCCCCGCCTCGTTTCTGGTGTTGACGCCAGCGATCATGCTGGCGCGTGCTTATAATGTCGCGGTCGAGCCGGTCGTCGCGGGGCTCGTCTTTCTGTTCGGCGTCCTGTCGATCGCCGTGAGCGTCGTCATTTTCCGCTATGGCGCGCCGCGATCCCGCGAAGATTGGGGGCTCGTTCTCAATGCGTCCGTCTTCACGCTGCTGGTCGTCCCGGCGCTCGTCTTCGCGGAGCGCGAACACATTGCGCTGCTCGCATTCTCGCCCATGCTGGCGACGCTTGCCGCTTCCGCTGAAGGCGGGCGCGTTCCGCGCGCATTGCGCATCGTTGCGGGGCTCGGCGCGGGGCTCGCTGTCTGCTTCAAGCCTTTCTTCGCGCTCGCCGTCATGCTGCCGGCGCTGGCGCTCGCCTTCCGAGAACGCTCGCCGCGCCTGCTCTTGACCGTCGAAATGGCGGCGGCGGGCGGGCTGTGCGCCGTCTACGCAGTTGCGACCTTCGTCTTCTTTCCCGGCTATGCGCGATATGCGATGCCGGTGATCGCCGACATCTATCAGCCGGCGCGCGACACGCTCGCAAATCTCGCCTTCTTCACGCTCGCGCCCTTCAATGTCGCGCTGCTCGCGGCGCTCTTCATCGTTTCGGCGAAGGGCTTCGCCCATCCGCCAGTCGCGCCGGGCTTTGTCGCGCCGGCCGCCGCGCGCGTCTGCGCCTTCGCCTCCATCGGCTTTCTCGTCAGTTTCTTCTTGCAGGGCAAGGGCTGGAGCAACCATGCCTATCCGGGCATTGTGCTCGCGCTGCTCGCCTGGTGCTTCTTCGCGCTCGACGGCCATCCGCGCGCCCGCGCCGCTCGGGAAGGGCGGCTCTTCAAATTCGTCTTCATTCCGGCGCTTCTCGCCGCGCCTTTCCTCTTCGGCGCCTTCAATGTGCTCGCCGATGTCGAGGAGCATCCCGGCTTGCGCGCCGAGATCGCTCGCGTCGCGCCGTCGCGCCCGCGCCTCATCGTCATGGCGCGACAGCTCGATTATGGCCATCCCGTCACGCGTCAGCTCAACGGAGCATGGGTCGGCCGTCCCAATGCGCTATGGACCGCGAGCCTCGCCGCCTATCTGCTGCGCGACGTAAAAGACCCGGTCTGGCGGGCCCGGGTCGAGGATTATCGCCGCCGCGATCTCGTCGGTTTCGTGGAAGATGTCCGCGTCGGCAAGCCGGACGTCATCGTCGTCGAAGACAAGGACACGCGCGAATGGGTCGTACAGCAGCCCGAAAGCGCGACCATCCTCGATGGCTATGAAAAGACCGGCGCGGCCGAGGAGATCGAAATCTGGACCCGCAGGGCGCCGTGACGGCGTTGCGCCGGCGCCGGCGGCAACGTAGCTTCGGCGGGGAAAGATTCGCGCCTGCGCCGCGAGAGCTTGAGCGCGGCGTCATCCAGCGTAACCGGCGTTACAGATCCGCCGCGGGCGCGTCGTCTCAACCGCATCGAACGAGAACGAAATGACCAAACACGTCGCCGTGCTGATGGGCGGACTTTCCGCCGAACGCGAGATTTCGCTGCGCTCGGGAACGGCCTGCGCGAAGGCTCTGGAAGAGCAGGGCTATCGCGTCACCCCCGTCGATGTGGGGCATGACGTGGCGAGCGTTCTTGCGCCGCTCAAGCCCGACGTCGCCTTCAACGCGCTGCACGGCAGGTTCGGCGAAGACGGCTGCATGCAGGGGGTGCTGGAGATGCTGCGCATCCCCTATACGCATTCCGGCGTGCTCGCCTCTTCGGTCGCGATGAAGAAGGACGTGGCCAAGGTCGTGATGGCGGCCGCCGGGGTCCCCGTGCCGAAAGGCCGCGTCGTCCACCGCCTGGAGGCCGCGAAAGCGCATGTGCTCCAGCCGCCATATGTTTTGAAGCCGATTTCGGAGGGCTCGTCCTTCGGCGTCTTCATCGTGAAGGGGGATCAGGCGCATCCGCCGCAGGAGTTGATGCGCGAAGACTGGGTGCATGGCGAAGTGATGCTGGCGGAGCAATTTATCGCGGGCCGCGAACTCACTTGCGCCGTGATGGGAGACAAGGCCCTGGACGTGATCGAAATCCTCGCCGCGGACGGCGGCTGGTACGACTATCACGCAAAATACGCGAAAGGCGGCTCGAAGCACGTTCTTCCTGCGAATCTTAAAGGGAATATTTACCAAGAGGTTCAACATTTAGCCATCGAGGCTCACAAAGCTCTCGGCTGCCGCGGCGTCAGTCGCGCGGACTTCCGGTACGACGATCGGCCCGACGGAACGGGCGAACTCGTGGTGCTGGAAGTGAACACGCAGCCGGGAATGACGGAGACCTCGCTCGTGCCAGAAATGGCGGCTTACGCAGGTTTTTCGTTCGGCGAGCTTGTCAAATGGATGGTGGAAGACGCGTCCTGCGATCGTTGAGGGAGTCGGTAGCGACATCCCTTCCGCTTGTTCATTTTCCCGCCGCCGCGCCGAGCCCGGCCGTCGTCGGCGCGCCCTTTTCCGAGGCCGCCCCGGTTAACCCTAATGTTTCCCGACAGGCTCCGCGCCGCGTCGAAGAGAGCTCGAAAGTCGCGCGCTTCGCTTTTCTCGGCAAGCCGGGCGTCGGCTTCGCCGCGCTCCTTCTGCTCTTTGGCGGCGTCGGCTTCGCCGGGCTCGTGCAGAATGGCGGCTACGACCAGATCGTTGCGGCCGAAGGCCAACCCTGGGACGTTGTGGCGCGCACGGTCGGGTTCGATATTTCGGCGGTCACGATCACCGGCCAGTCCCGCCTGACCGAGACGGAGCTGCTCGAGGCTTCGGGAGTCGGTCCCAAAAATTCGCTTCCGTTCCTCGACGCCAGCGCCGTGCGCGAGCGCCTCATGGCCGTGCCGCTGGTCAAATCGGCGCGCGTGATGAAGCTCTATCCCAATCGGCTCGTCGTCGCGATCGAGGAGCGGCAGCCCCACGCGCTCTGGCAGCGCGACGGCCGCGTCACGGTTATCTCGGAAGACGGCGTCGCGATCGACGAATTGCGCGACGAGCGCTATCTCGGCCTGCCTTTCGTGGTCGGCGACGGCGCGCATCAGCGGCTGCCGGAGTTCCTTCAGCTCCTGAAGGGCATGGACGACCTCGCCCAGCGCGTGAAGGCGGGGATTCTCGTCGCAGGCCGCCGCTGGGACGTCGAAATGACGAACGGCGTCATCGTCAAGCTTCCAGAAGAAAATCCCGGCCCCGCTGTCGAAACGCTCAAGCGTCTCCAGCGCGAGGCGCGCATCCTCGACAAGGACGTCATGTCCATCGACCTGCGCACGGCCGATCGCGCCACGGTGCGCCTGACCGAGGAAGCCGCCGCCGCGCGCGAAGCGGCGCAGTCTCACAAGACCAAGAAGACGGGTGGGTAGAGTAATGAAGTCCCAGCTTGTTCCGCCGCGTTTGAAGCCCCTCGCGCCGCGCCGCTCCGCGACGCTCGCCGTTCTCGACGTCGGCACGTCCAAGATCGCCTGCCTGATCGCGCGTCTTTCGCCCGTCGGAGAGGTCGCGCCCAATGATTGGCGCACGCACCGCATCCGGGTTCTGGGCATCGGACATCAGCGCTCGCTCGGCGTGAAGCACGGGCTTGTCATCGACATGGACGAGGCCGAGCGGGCCATCCGCCACACGGTGGACGCCGCCGAACGCATGGCCGGTCTTCAGGTGGATCAGGTCGTCGTCACCGCGTCGGGCGGGCGTTTCGCCTCCGAGCATTTCGCCGCCAAGCGCGCAATCGGCGGGCGCGAGGTCGCGGAAGGCGACATTCATCGCGTACTCGAAGCCTCCGCCGCGCATCACCTGCATCGCGGCCGCGTCGCCGTGCATTCGCTGCCCACGGGCTTCTCGCTCGACGGCGTCAACGGCATTCGCGAGCCCAAGGACATGATCGGCGACGAGCTCGGCGTCGATCTGCATGTCGCGACCTGCGATCAGGCGGCGGCGCGCAATCTCATTCTCGCGGCCGAGCGCGGCCATCTCGGCGTCGAGGGCATGGCGGCCGCGCCTTACGCCGCCGCCCTCTCCGTGCTCGAGCCCGACGAAGCCGAGATGGGCGTCGTCGTCGTCGATATGGGCGCCGGCTCGACCTCTCTCGCCGTCTTCTCGCGCGGCGAAATGGCGCATCTCGACGCTGTGACGCTCGGCGGCAATCACGTCACCATGGACATTGCGCGCGGCCTCGACGCGCGTCTCGCGGACGCGGAGCGTCTCAAGACCTTCCACGGCTCGGCGATCTCTTCTTCCTCCGACGAGCGCGAGACGGTGTCTTTCGATCATGTCGGCGAGCGCGGGTCTCACAAGGCGCATGCGCCGAAGTCGCATCTCGTGCGCATCATCCGTCCGCGCATCGAGGAGACGTTCGAATTTCTGCGCGACCGTTTGGCGCGCGCCGGCTATCCCGCGAGCCCGAGCCGCCGCATCGTTCTCACCGGCGGCGCCAGCCAGCTCACGGGCGCGGCCGAATGTGCGCATCGCATTCTCGGCGGCCAGGTCCGCGTCGGCCGCCCGATGGGCGTCGATGGTCTTCCCGATCCCGCGCGCACGCCAGCCTTCGCGGCGGCGGCGGGACTGCTGGTCTATCCGCAAGTCGCGGGGCGCGAATATTTCGAACCCCACAGAGGCGAGCGGCTGGCGACGGGAACCGACGGCTACATGACTCGGGTAGGTAGATGGTTAAGGGAAAGCTTCTAAAATCGGGAGCAAGTGATTCTCTCAATTGAGGCGATCTGGCCTGAAACCGGGCCTCGAAACAAATCACCGAGGACGACGCGTTCGGCGACGGGGCGTCCAAGGATTGGGACAACCGACGCCGACCAAGCAGTGCAGATTTCGAGAGGCCTGGGAAATGACGATCAATCTGAAAGCTCCCGAACTGAGGGAATTGAAGCCCCGCATCATGGTTTGCGGCGTGGGCGGCGGCGGCTGCAACGCCGTCAACAACATGATCGCGTCGGGCCTCTCCGGCGTGGACTTCCTGGTCGCCAACACCGACGCGCAGGCTCTGGCCTCTTCACCGGCTGAGCGCGTCATTCAGATGGGCCTGCAGGTCACGGAAGGCCTCGGCGCCGGCGCGCAGCCGGAAGTCGGCCGCGCCGCGGCTGAAGAAGCGCGCGAGGAGATTCGCGAGCATCTGCAGGGCGCCCATATGTGCTTCGTCACCGCCGGCATGGGCGGCGGCACGGGCACCGGCGCCGCGCCGGTCATCGCGCAGATCGCGCGTGAGATGGGCATTCTCACCGTCGGGGTCGTCACCAAGCCCTTCCACTTCGAGGGCATGCGCCGCCTGCGCATCGCCGAATCCGGCATCGGCGAGCTGCAGAAGTGCGTCGACACGCTGATCGTCATCCCGAACCAGAACCTCTTCCGCATCGCGACGGAGAAGACGACCTTCGCCGACGCCTTCGCCATGGCGGACCAGGTGCTCTATTCGGGCGTCGCCTCGGTCACCGACCTCATGGTCAAGGAAGGCCTCATCAATCTCGACTTCGCCGACGTCCGCTCGATCATGCGCGGCATGGGCAAGGCGATGATGGGCACGGGCGAAGCCACCGGCGAGCGCCGCGCCAATCTCGCGGCCGAGGCGGCGATCGCCAATCCGCTGCTCGACGAAGTGTCGATGAAGGGCGCCCGCGGCCTGCTGATCTCGATCACCGGCGGCCACGACCTCACGCTCTATGAAGTCGACGAGGCGGCGAGCCGCATTCGTCAGGAGGTCGACGAGGACGCCAACATCATTCTCGGCGCGACCTTCGATTCGTCGCTCGAGGGCGTGATCCGCGTGTCGGTCGTCGCCACCGGCATCGACCTCGCCTCCATCACCGCCGACGATCCGACGAGCCAGGCCCGCATGGCCGAGGCCGCCGAGCGCATGCGCGCCCAGATGCAGCAGACCGCCAAGCCGCAGCCGGCGCCCGCGCCGGTCGCCGAGGCGCCGACCGCTCAGATCTACGCCATGCCGGAGCGCGCCCCCGCGCCGGTCTATCAGCCCGAAATGCGCGACGTCGCGCCGGCCCCGGTTTACTACGCCGAGCCGGCTCCGGTCGCTCAGCCGCAGATGACGACGAACGGCGTCTATCTGGAGCCGGTGGCGGCGCGTCCGACCTATGCCGAGCCGATGCAGGAGCTTGCGCCGCGCATGGCCGCCGAGTCCGCCCCGGCGCCATACGTGCCGCCGGCGCCTGAACTGCCGCGCGCGCCGCGCATGCCGTCGATCGAGGATTTCCCGAAGCCCGTCCAGGATCAGATCCGTCAACAGCGCGGCGACGCGTCTCAGGACCCGCGCCGTAAATCGATCTTCGAACGTCTGGCCTCCTTCGGCGCCAGCCGTCAGGAAGAGGCGATGGGCGCCCCCGGGCAGGCCCCGGCGCCGATGCCGCCGCGCGCGCCGCAGCCGTCGCCGATTCACGCCGAATATGGCAAGCGGCCGACCGCGGCCCCGGCGCCGCAGCCGGCCCAGTCTCACGCGGCGCTCGATCCGCATGGCCGCCGCGCGCCGCAGCCGCGCCCGGTGGAGGACGACCATCTGGAGATCCCGGCCTTCCTGCGCCGGCAGTCCTGACGTTCGGTAACGCTCACGACAAAGGCCCGCCTCGCGCGAGCCTTTGTTTTTTCGGGGTCTCGCGCCTTTTGTAACAAACTGTAAAAAACCGTTACTGGAGCCTGGCCGGTCTGCTGGTTAGAATAAAGCGGTCTTTTGGCTTGAATGCGGGACCTCTTCCAGGTCCGTCGCCGGGAGGATTGCGTTATTCGCCCCAAGTCCAGCGTCCAACAAAATCGACCGGCGGGCGGGGCTTACGCGCGACAAGGCCTCGGCGCCGCGGTCCACGTCTCCCCTCAAACGACGCTCGCTCGGGCCGTCTCCCTATCCGGGTGCGGCGTCCATTCCGGCGCGCCTGCGCGGCTGACGCTCGCGCCGGCGGCGGCGGGCGGCGGCGTCGTTTTCAATATATCAGGCGTCGATATTGTCGCGGATTGGCGCGCCGTCGACGCGACGCAGTTGCGCACGCGTCTTCGCGCCGATGGCGCGAGCGTCTCGACGGTCGAGCATCTTCTCGCCGCGCTCTCGGGGCTTGGCGTCGACAATGCGCTTGTCGAGGTCGAGGGCGATGAAATCCCCGCCATGGACGGTTCGGCGGAAGCCTTCGTCGCCGCCATTGATGAGGCGGGCGTCGTCCCGCTGGCGGCGCCGCGCGCTTTTCTCCGCGTCGTCGCGCCGGTGCGCGTCGCCGACGGCGCGGGCTGGGCGGAACTGGCCCCCGCGACGACGGGTCTCAGCCTCGACGTCGAAATCGCCTTTGGCGGACGCATCGGCCGCCAGCGCCGGATTTTGAACGTCACCCCCGACGTTTTTCGCCGCGAGCTCGCCCGCGCCCGAAGCTTCGGCTTTCTGCGCGATGCGGAGCGCCTGTGGCGCGACGGACTTGCCCTCGGCGCCTCGCTCGACAATACGGTGGTTCTCGACGGCGGCGCCGTCCTTAACCCGCAGGGCCTACGCTACGCCGACGAGTTCGTCCGGCATAAAATGCTCGACGTCGTCGGAGATCTCTCGCTCGCCGGGGCGCCCATCATCGGCGCGTTTCGATCCTATCGCGGCGGCCACGCGCTGAATGTGGCGCTGCTGGAGGCGGCGATGCAGGAGGGGGCGTTCGAACTTGTCGGGGCGCAGGCTTGCGGCGCGGCGGCCGGCTTGCGGGCCTCGCCATAATCTCGCCAGAAGGAAGTCTTTCTTTACCGTTTATTGTCCATCGCCGCGCGCCGTCAGCGCCGCGATGACGCGGCTCGGCCTTTTCTCGTGGCTGGCGCCGCGAGTGGCGGGGACTGGCGGATTAGGCTAATAGGCATTGGAGCGCGGTAGGAGCCGGGCTCTTGCCGCAAGGGGCGCTCATATGTCGGTTTTCGCTGTTTCCTTCCGCTCGTCCGTTGCGTTCGTCGCGGCTTTCGGCCTCGCCGTCTCGACGGCGCCGGCCCGTGCGGACATCATGGATTCGCTGACGAGCGGCTTCGGCCTCTTTGGCGGCGGCGAAAAATACAAGACCGAGATCACGCCGGACGTTCCGCCGGAAACCCTCTACAATCAGGGTCTCGCGCGGCTGCACACCAAGGACTACGAAGGGGCGTCGAAGCGTTTCGGCGAAGTCGACAAGAATTATCCGCGCTCCGAATGGGCGCGCAAAGCGCTGCTCATGACGGTTTTCTCGAATTACGAGAAGCCCAATTACGAAGACGCGGTGACCGCGGCGCAGCGTTATATCGGCCTTTATCCGAGTTCTCCGGATACGCCCTATGTCTATTATCTCGCGGGCATGTCCTACTACAACCAGGTGCCGGACGCGATGCGCGACCAGACATCGGCCGAGAAGGCGCTCGGCATTTTTTCCGAGCTCGTTCAGAAGTTTCCGAACTCGGAATACGTAGCCGACGCCAAATACAAGATAGGCGTCGCCCGCGATCAGCTCGCCGCAAAGGAAATGCAGGTCGGCCGCTTCTATCTGACGCGCAAGAACTACCCCGCTGCAATCAATCGCTTCCACGACGTGCTCGGCAAATATCAGACGACCCGCCACACGGAAGAGGCGCTCTACCGCCTGACTGAAGCCTATCTCGCGATGGGCGTCTCGAACGAAGCCCAGACGGCGGCCGCGATCCTCGGGCACAATTACCCGGATTCGCAGTGGTACAAGGACGCCCATGCGCTTCTGAAGACGGGCGGTCTGGAGCCGCACGAATATACCGACTCCTGGATCTCCAAGGTCGGCAAGACGCTGCACGCGATCTAAACGTGAAACGCCCGCTCCCGATCCCATTCAGGCGCTCGACCGCGCCCGAATGAAAGCGCCGGCGTTTTGAAGCGCGCGCCTTCCGTCGGCGAGGCGCGCATTCCACATCATCCAAGCATGGATCATATGCGGCCAGATTTCCAGCGTGACGGGCGCGTTTGCGGCCCCGGCCGCCGCTGCAAAACGCGTCGAGTCGGAGAGCAGTCCTTCCGCCGAGCCGACTTGAACAAGCGTCGGCGGCAAGCCCTCGAGATCGGCGTAAAGCGGCGAGACGCGCGGGTCCTTCCGGTCGACGCCGGCCGGAACATAGGCGTTTGCGAGCTCCTCGAGATAGTCCTTGTGGATCAGCGGATCGACGGCGTCTTTGGTCGCGAGCGTATCCCCCGACATTGTGAGATCCGTCCAGGGCGAGCAGAGCCAAAGACAGCCGGGCGAAGGCTCGCCCATGTCGCGCAGGCGTAGAGCGAGCGCGAGGGAGAGGCCGCCGCCGGCGCTGTCGCCCCCGACTGCGATGCGGTTCGCCTCGATCCCCTGCGCGCGTAAATATCGCCAGGCTGCCAGCGTGTCGTCATAAGCAGCTGGGAAAGGATGTTCCGGCGCGAGCCGAAAGGCGAGGGCGAGCGTGCGGGCCCTCGCGGCCCGGCCGGCCTCGGTGACCATGCGCCGATGGCTGACGATCGAGCCCGAGCAATAGCCGCCGCCGTGGAAAAAGAGCAGGACGCGCGACGGATCCGCGCCGGGCGCCAGAGACCATTCCGCCGCGCAGCCGTCGACCTCGGCCGGCGCGAGCAAAATGTCGTCGGCGACGGGCCAGACGCTTCCGACCTCCTCGATCCGCGCGCGGCGCTCGCCCCAGCCGACCGGCCGCGGCTTTGCGGATAACAGCGCGCGAATCTCGTTGATTTCGTCCTCGGCCATGCCCAACCTCCCGAAGAGCGCGAATCGGCGCTCGCGTTCCAACCCGCCGGCGCGCGCTCGTCCACAGGATAACGGCGCCGCCGCTCAGCCGTTGCATGCGACGGTCGCGCCGAAGCGATAAAGTCGAGCGTATGCTGGTTCGTCTGTCCATTCGCGACATCGTGCTCATCGACGCGCTCGATCTCGATTTCGGGCAGGGGCTGACGACGCTCACCGGCGAGACCGGCGCCGGCAAATCCATCCTTCTCGACGCCTTCGTGCTGGCGCTCGGCGGGCGCGGCGACGCGTCGCTCGTGCGCGCGGGTTGCGAGCAGGGTCAGGTGACGGCGGTTTTCGATCTCGCCCTCGATCATCCCGCCCATCTCGCCGCGCGCGAATTCGGCCTCGCCAGCGAGGATGAGATGGTGCTGCGCCGCGTGCAGGCGTCGGACGGGCGAACGCGCGCCTTCGTCAACGACCAGCCCGCGACGGCGCAGGCGCTGCGCGCCATCGGGCGCGAACTGGTCGAGATTCATTGCCAGCATGACGACCGCGCGCTGGTCGATCCTTCCGCGCATCGCGCTTTGGTCGACGCTCATGGCGGTCTGCAGGCGCAGGCGAACGAGGTGCGCGCGAAATACGGAGCCTGGCAGGCGGCGCGGCGCGCTTTGCAAGGGGAGGAAGCGCGCATCGCCAAGGCGCGCGCCGACGCCGATTATCTGCGTCACGCGCATGAGGAGCTGACCAAGCTCGCGCCGGAAGCGGGCGAAGAGGAGGCGCTCGCGGAGCGGCGCCTGTTCATGCAGCGCGCAGAGAAGGTCGCGACCGACATTCGCGACGCCCTCGCCGTCTTCGCGGACGACCGCGCGCCGGCGGTGGAAATCGGCCACGCCGCGCGGCGTTTCGAGCGGCGCGTGACGCAGTCTCCACAAATCATGGAGCCGCCCGCAAAGGCGCTGGCGCAGGCGGTGGATGCGCTCTCGCTCGCCGAGCAGGCGCTGGAGCAGGCGCTCGCCGAGACGCGCTTCGATCCGGCCGAACTGGAGCGCGTCGAGGAGCGGCTTTTCGCTTTGCGCGGGGCCGCGCGCAAATATCAGGTGAGCGTACAGGAGCTGCCCAAGCTCGCGGAAAAATTCGCCGACGACATCGCCGCGCTGGACGCGTCGGAAGCGCATCTCGCAAAGCTCGGGAAGGAGCTGGACGCGGCCAGGGCCGGCTATGGCGCCGCGGCGCGCGCTCTTTCGGAGGCGCGCAAAAAGGCGGCGAGGAAGCTCGATGCGCTTGTCGACGCGGAATTGAAGCCCTTGAAACTCGAAGGCGCGCATTTCTCGACCCAGCTGACGAGCGATCCCGAGAGCGGCGGCGCGGAAGGGATCGATCGCGTCGAATTCTGGGTGCAGACCAATCCCGGCTCGCGTCCCGGCCCGCTCACCAAGGTCGCGTCCGGCGGCGAACTCGCGCGCTTCATGCTGGCTTTGAAAGTGGTGCTGGCCGATCGCGGCTCCGCGCCGACTCTGGTGTTCGACGAGATCGACACCGGCGTCGGCGGCGCCGTAGCGGACGCCATCGGCCAGCGCCTCGCCCGACTCGCCAAACGCGCCCAGGTGCTCGCGGTCACCCACGCTCCGCAAGTCGCCGCCTGCGCCTTGCGTCACCTGCGCATCAGCAAGAGCGCCTCGAGCAAAGGCAAGGACAAGCGCGTCGCGACGAGCGTCGCCGTGCTGGCGGAGGAGGAGCGCCGAGAAGAGATCGCGCGAATGCTGTCCGGCGCCGCGATCACCGACGAAGCCCGCGCCGCGGCGATGCGGCTATTGGAGGGAGCGGGGTAGATCAATCCCCGTCATTACTTCGCTTCGCTCGCAATGACGGGAGAGACATCCTCCGGCCGTTACGCCGTTTTATCCTTGAATCTGCATAGCTCATACAGCACGCACCGCCCGCATTCGGGCTTGCGCGCCTTGCAGATGTATCTTCCATGCAGGATCAGCCAGTGATGCGCGTGCAGCAGATACTTTTCCGGAATGACCGCCTCTAACCCCTTCTCAACGGCGTCCGGCGTTTTGCCCTTTGCGATAGGCAGGCGGTTCGAAACGCGGAAGATGTGGGTGTCGACGGCGATGGTCGGCTGGCCGAAGGCGATGTTAAGCACGACATTGGCCGTCTTTCGGCCGACGCCTGGCAGGGCGATCAGCGCTTCACGATTCCGCGGGACCTCGCCGCCATGGCGCTCGATCAGTAATTGCGAAAGCGCGACGACATTCTTCGCCTTGGTGCGGAACAGGCCGATGGTCTTGATCGCCTCGCGCACCCGGTCTTCGCCGAGCGCGACCATCTTTTCCGGCGTGTCCGCCTGCGCGAACAAAGCCGGCGTCGCCTTGTTGACGCCCGCGTCGGTGGCCTGAGCGGAGAGGACGACGGCGACAAGCAAAGTATAGGGGTTGATGTAGAAAAGCTCGCCCTTCGGCTCCGGGTTGGACGCCGCGAGCCGGGCGAAAATTTGTTCGATCCGGGCGGCGTCGGCCGCCGAGACCCGTTTTTTGCCTGGGGGCTTACGTGGATTTGCGCTGTTTCTTCCGGCCATTTGCGCGTTATATCTTTTGGTTCGAAAGGACGAAAGCGCTGTTCAGCCCAAGTTGGTGACGATGCTGGAGCCGTTTGACGAACCGATTTATTCGACGCGGCTGTCGCCGCATCGCTCCATGTCTCCGCGCGCCTTCTATCTCTTCATCGTCGCCTTCTGCCTCGCTCAGGCGATCTTCGCTATCCCGTTTCTGGTGATGGGCGCTTGGCCGGTCGCGGGGTTCATGGGGCTCGACGCGCTCGCGCTTTACGTCGTCTTTCGCATCAGCTTTCGCGACGCCCGCGCCTATGAGACGCTCGACGTCACGCCGCTCGAGCTGATATTCGCGAGGGTCGGCGCGGGCGGGGGCCGTCGCGAATGGCGCTTCAATCCCTCCTGGGTGCGGCTGGAGCAGAAGGTCCATGAGGAATTCGGCACGATGAGCGTCGCGCTGATCGCGCGCGGCGAGGCGATCGAAATCGGCGCTTTTCTCGGTCCGCAGCAGAAAGCCGATCTCGTAAAGGAGCTGAGCCGAGCGCTCGCCACTGCGCGCCGGGGCCCGCGTTTCAGCTAACGCCGCCGTTGGGAGAGCACCTCGTCGGCCTCGCGCAGCAGCCGCGCTTCATTGGCCTTGTAATAGCGCCACAGCAGGAAGACGGCGAAGAGCCCGCACAAGGCGCCCGCAGTCGCGATGGGCCCCTCGATCTTCTGGAAGGTCGCCGTCAGCCAATAGGCGCCGAGCCCGAAGACCAGCGCCCAGACGACGCCGCCCGCCGCGTTATAGAAAAAGAAGCGTCCGGCGGGGAGGCGGTTCGCCCCGGCGAGAAGCGCCGCGAGGATGCGAAGCAGCGCGATGAAGCGGCCGAAGAAAACGATCGCGCCGCCCCATTTGTAGAAGAGATATTGCCCCAGCCGCAGCTTCTCCGCGCCGAGACCGACGCGCCAGCCATGTCGCTCCAGAAAGCGGTAGCCGAATTCGCGGCCGATCCAATAGCCGATATTGTCGCCGACAATGGCGCCGGCGGCGGCGGCGAAGACGATCGCCTCGATCGCGAGCGCGCCGGAAAGGCGCGCATAGATCGCCGCGCCGACCAGCATGGTTTCGCCGGGGAGGGGAAGTCCGGAGCTTTCAAGCGCGACGACGATGAAGATGGCCCAATAGCCGTAAGCGGAAAGTAGAGTCGCAATCTGCGCCTGATCGAAAAAATGCGCCATTCGCCGCGACCTCGCTGTTGCCGAACATAGGCGCAAAAAGCAGAAAAGCGACACCGCCGCGCGATGTCGCCTTTCTTGCGTGAAGCAGTGACGCTTCTACTGATACTGATGGATGCCCGCGCAGCTCAGCTCCGCCGGAAATGGCCGACCGAGAACGATCTCGTCGTCGATAAACAGCGCCCCGTCTTCGAGCGCCGGCTCGAGCACGGCGCGGAGGCCTTTCAGGAGCGGCTGGTCGTCGCCGGTGATGCGTTCGCGCAGCGCCTCGCGGACATTTTCGTCCGCGCGGCGGGCGAAGTCGCGGACAATGACCGATACGAACCTGCCGACGCTCAAGCCCTTGCCTTGCGCGGCCAGATGGACGCGCTCGGCGAAGCGGCCCCCGATGCACTTCAGCGCAGCCTGGGCGACCATCTCATTGGAGCAGGAATGGATCATATCCGTCACCAGCATGGCATCCTCCGCTTTCTTTCTTGTTTCAGCCCTTTACCTCTTCTTGTGTCGCGCCGTCCTTGCGTTGGAGCTCGGCGCACATGGCCATAGAATTATGGCGGCGTCGACTGAACCAACGATGAACCGCTATCGGCGTCTAAAATGCGAGCCTTTCGGCTCGGGGCGCGTCGATCGAGCCGCGAACCGTTGCGCCGAGGCGAAGCGGATCGCGGCTCCTAACGCACGCTGTCTGCGCTATCTCTCGCCCATGACCGGGTGTGACGACACGCAAATACGATTTTACGTAAAGGAGAGGCCGCGCGCCCGTGCGGCGCCTCCATATGGTTCCAACGCGCCACTCTGGCCAGAGTTTCAAGCCTCGTAGAAAATTTCTTCGCTGCGTCTGCACAGTTAAGATGCAGAATGCCGCGTTGTGCAGCGCAGCGGCCGCCGCTTGCTAGAGCGTCACCACGCTCCGACATTCTGAGCCGACGCCCATGGTTCGGCGGGTTCGAGCGGTTCGCCCTCTTGCAGAAGCTCGATGGAAATCGCGTCCGGCGTCCGCACAAAAGCCATATGGCCGTCACGCGGCGGACGATTGATGGTTACGCCGGCTTTCTGAAGCCGGTCGCAGACCTCGTAAATATTGTCCACGGCGAAGGCCAGATGGCCGAAATTGCGGCCGCCCGCATATTCGCGTTCGTCCCAATTATAAGTCAGCTCGATCGTCGGCGCGCCGCTCTGCGCGGCCCCGGCGAGATCCGCGGGCGCCGCAAGATAGACAAGCGTATAGCGCCCCTTTTCGTTCTCTGTGCGGCGCACTTCCTTCAGTCCGAGAATATCGCAGAAAAAATGCAGCGAACGATCGAGATCGCCGACCCGGATCATCGTATGCAGATATTTCACCTGACGCTCCCCTGAATGAGCAAACTTTCCCAAGGCCTCGAATGTAGCGTACCGCACGCGCTCTTGAAGCCGTCGAACGCTGAATGCCGCCGGCCGGAAGCAAAGCATTGCCGTCGCTTTCCGCTCTTGCTACGCAGTCCCCGTCAATCGTTCCGGACAAGGCCACATGACCGAGACGCGCGCGCTGCACCCCGACGGCGCCAGCCGCAAAATCGCCGCAGCAAAGGCCTCGATCGCCGCGAGCGCCTTCCTTGCGGTCGCAAAACTCGCCGCGGGGCTCTGGTCGGGGTCCCTGGCGCTGCTCTCGGAGGCCGGGCACGCCTTTGTCGACACGGGGGCGACGGTCCTGACCTATTTCGCCGTGCGGGAGGCGGAAAAGCCGGCCGACGACGAACATCATTACGGTCATGGAAAATATGAGGCGCTCGCCGCGCTTGTCGAGACAGGCCTGCTCTTCGGCCTCGCGCTCATCGTCGTGGGCGAGGCGATCAGGCGGCTGGGCGAAGCAAATATCGAGATCGACGCAGGCTGGCCGGCCTATGGCGTGCTGACCGTATCCATACTGGTCGACTTCGTGCGAACGCGCCAATTGGCCGACATCGCCAAAGCGGAGCGCAGCGACGCGCTTGCGGCGGACGCCATGCATTTCGCGAGCGACCTCGTCTCCTCCGTCCTCGCGCTCATCGGAGTCGCCGCCGTGCGTTTCGGCTTTCCGCAAGGCGACGCGCTCGCCTCTTTCGGCGTTGCGGCTTTTATCGCCATCGCGGGCTATCGGCTCGGCCGCCGCACGATCGGCACGCTGCTCGACGCCGCGCCGCGGGATATTGCTCCCGAAATCGCGCGCGCCATTCTCGAGGCGCCGGGCGTGATCGCGCTCGACGAATTGCGTCTGCGCAGCGCGGGCGCGGAGGTTATCGGCGACGCGACGATTGCGGTCGCGCGAACGCTTCGCGTGGAGCAGGCCGCGCGCATCAAGGCGGGCGTGTCGGCGGCGATTCTCGCAGTCGCTCCCCATGCGCGCATCACGATCACCGTCGATGCGCGCGCGCTCGACGACGAGACTGTCGTGGAGCGCATCATGCTCGTCGCGGCGCGCCGTCATGTCACCGCCCATCATGTCGTCGCTCAGCAGGTCGGCGAGACGCTCTCCATCGGGATCGACCTTGAACTTGACGGGGCGATGCCCCTCGGCCGCGCTCACGCTATCGCCACGGATTTCGAGAACGCCATCCGCGATGAATTCGGCGCGGATGTGGAGATCGATACGCATATGGAGCCTCTGTCGCCGCATGTGCTGATCGGCTGCGACGCAAAGCCGGAGCTGGCGCGGGAGATCGCCGACGCCCTGGATCGTTTCCGCGAGCGGACGGGCGACGTCGCCGATATCCACGACGTCCGCGTCCGGGAAACGGCGGGCGGGCTGATCGTGCATTATCATTGCGCCGTCGATCCAAACGCATCGGTCGCGACCATGCATGAGGCTGTGGACGCGCTCGAGCGCCGCGTGCGCGAGGAATTTCCGGCGATTTCGCGGATCGTCGGCCATGCGGAACCTGACGATCGCGGGCGCGCATAGCCAAGCGCGAGCGGCTGGGCTAGGAAAAGGGCATGACCGAGACAGACAAAGTCGGTGAGGACGCCGCCGCCCTGCCTTTCGAAAAGGCGATGGCGGAGCTGGAGCGCATCGTGGCCGAGCTGGAGAAGGGCTCCGTCTCGCTCGACGATTCCGTACGCCTTTATGCGCGGGGCAAGGCGCTGCAGGAACGCTGCGAGAAGCTCCTTGCCGAAGCCGAGACGAGGGTCGAGAAGATAACATTGGGCGCGAACGGCGCGCCGAAAGGAGTTGCGCCGCTCGACGTCGAGTAGTCAGCGCCGTCACGGCCAAGAAAGCCGCCAATCCGGATTATAAGCCGTCGAATGTTTGAGCGCGCATCGGAGCAGGTCAGTCGACCTGCTCCTCCTTCATGGCGCGGTTGGAGAGCACGCGAACGCGCGCCATGAAGGCCCAGGATACGAGCAGCGCCAAGGGAACAGAGAGCGCTTCGACCATGTCGGCCGAAAGGTTTGGCGGCAGGACGCCCGCCTCCTTCAGTCCTTTCGCGACGAAAGCGAAGAGGCCGACGAGATAATAAGCGAGGCCGGCGACGGAGATGCCCTGCACCATGCGATTGAGGCGCATCTGCAGTCGCGTGCGGCGAACCATATCGTCGAGCAGCGCGCCGTTCTGACGCTCCATATCCAGCGTGATGCCTGTGCGCATGAGATTGGTCGTGCGCGCGACGTCGGTCGAGAAACGGGTCTGGCGCGCCTGCACGGCGTTGCAGGTTTCGATCGCCGGATCGAGACGCGCGTTCAGAAAATGCGAGACGGTCGGAAAGGCGCCTTCTTTCGTCTCCTGCAGCAGCTCCAACCGGCTTTTCACAAGCTTGTGATAGGCGCGGCTGGCGCCGAAGCGGAAGGACGTGCGCGTCGACAGCGCTTCATTGGCGGCGAGAAGATCGGACAGGCGCTTCAGCAGTTCCTGATTGTTATGCTGCTCGTCCATGCAGAGCGTATGTGTAATCTCCGAAAGCTCTTCCTCCATCGTCGTGAGGTCGGGGGAGACGGCGCGCGCCAGCGGCAGGCCGAGCAGGGCCATGCTGCGATAGGTTTCGACTTCGAGCAGGCGCTGCGCGAGACGTCCGGTCTCCAGCGGCGGCGCATGCAGAATGCGGACGGCCATGCGCGTAAAGCCAAAAGCGTCGACCGCGAAATCGGTGAGCGCATGGCCGGCCTCCTTGCCGACCCCGATGACGCAGAGACTTTGCGAATTGAACGTCGCCGACAATTCGTCGAGCGAGACGGCGCGATCGACGACGCAAAGATGCGTCGCGACGATCAGCCGGCCGGGCGGCCGGAACTCGATTTCGCCGCGCGACGTCGGATCGGGATGCGCGAAGGGCGTCTCGGCGTCGGCGCCGGTCGACCATGTGTAAGTGGTGAACTCCGTATGCTGCTCCCAGCGCAGCCGCCAGTCGCCAAAATCGAAATAGTGGAACTTGGCGTCCGCGCCCGGCGCCTCGACGCCGGCGAGCCGGGCGAGCGCGGCGACGGCGGCGCGGTCGGCCGCCGCCTCTTCATGATTCGTCGCAAAGGCGAAATGATAGATGCGGCGCGGCGCCTGCAGCGGTAGAAACGGGCGGGCGTGCAGTTCGGCGAGAATGGCCGCGCGCGACTCGTGTTCGACAAAATGCGCCTTCGCGCTCGCTTCGTTCATTTTCCGCTCCCGCCAGAGCGCCCTTATAGCCCTGATGCGCGCGGGATGGCGAGGATCGGTTATTTATGGAATTGCGCGCGGCAGCCGGCGCTGAGCGCCTGCATATATTTGCGCAGGCAGGCTTCCGTCTTCTGCGGATTGGGCACGTCGTAAGGACAGTATTTATACGCGTCGTCCTTGCAGGCGCGGCGTTGTTCAGGCGTTCCTTGCGCAAAAGCCGAGCCGACGAGGAGGGCTGAAAGGACGGCGGTCAACGGCAACGATTTTCTCATGACGGCGACTCCAGGGACATAGGCGGGGTTCAGCGGCCTTAGGTTATCACACTCGGCGCGTTACGCTTCGTAAAGCGTTCGATCCCGGCGATCTCGCGCGAAAGCGCGACGAGGTCCGCGAGCGCCGCCTGCGTTTCAACGAACTGCCTCGCGGGATCGGCCTCGTAGCGCTCGATATAGACGCGCAGTGTCGCGCCGGCCGTACCCGTGCCGGACAAGCGATAAACGATGCGCGATCCATCCGCGAACATCACGCGAACGCCCTGGTTCCTGGAGTCGGAACCGTCGACAGGATCATGATAGGCGAAGTCGTCGGCGTCCCTCACCTCGAGCGCGCCGAAGGTCTTGCCCTTCAGCGAGGGCAGGCCGTCGCGCAGCGTCTTGATAAGCGCATTGGCGCCGTCGGCCTCGACCTCTTCGTAATCGTGGCGCGAGTAATAGTTGCGGCCGTAAGTCGCCCAATGTTCGCGCACGATCGCATCGACGCTCTGCTTGCGCGCCGCAAGCACGTCGAGCCAGAGCAGCACGGCCCAGAGCCCGTCCTTCTCGCGCACATGGTTGGAGCCCGTGCCGGCGCTTTCTTCGCCGCAAATGGTCACAAGTCCGGCGTCGAGCAGATTGCCGAAGAATTTCCAGCCCGTGGGCGTTTCGTAAATGCCGATGCCGAGCTTTTCCGCCACGCGGTCGGCGGCGGCGCTGGTCGGCATGGAGCGGGCGATGCCGGCGACGCCGTTCTTGTAGCCCGGCGCGAGATGGGCGTTGGCGGCGAGAATGGCGAGACTGTCGGAGGGCGTGACGAAACGGTTGCGGCCGATAATGAGATTGCGATCGCCGTCGCCGTCCGAAGCCGCGCAGAGATCCGGCGCTTTCGCGGACATTGCGAGATCGTAGAGATGCGCGGCGTGCACGAGATTGGGGTCGGGATGGTGGCCGCCAAAGTCGGGCAGGGGCTCGCCATGCATGACGCTGCCCGGCGCTGCTCCCAGCATGCCTTCGAGAATGGCGCTGGCGTAAGGCCCGGTCACCGCCGACATGGCGTCGAACTTAATGGTGAAACCGGCGCGAAAGGCGTCGCGGATGCGGTCGAAATCGAAGAGCGTCTGCATCAGCGCGGCGTAGTTTTCGACGCTGTCGACGATCTCCACGCGCATCGCGCCGATCTGCGCGGCGCCGAGCGCGTCGATGTCGACGTCGGGCGCTTCTTCGATCTTGAAAGACGCAATCTCTCTCGTGCGCGCGTAAATCGCGTCCGTCACCTTCTCGGGCGCGGGGCCGCCATTGGCGACGTTATATTTGATCCCGAAATCGCCGTCCGGCCCGCCGGGATTGTGGCTCGCGGAGAGCACAATGCCGCCAAAGGCCTTGATGGAGCGGATAAGGGCGGAGACGGCGGGCGTCGAGAGGATGCCGCCCCGGCCGACGACCGCGCGGCCGAAGCCGTTGGCGGCCGCGATCTTCAAGATCGTCTGTATGGCTTCGCGATTGTAATAGCGGCCGTCGCCGCCGACGACGAGCGTCTGTCCCTGATAATCCTCGAGACAGTCGAAGATGGACTGGACAAAATTCTCGACATAATGGCGCTGCTGAAAGACAGGAACCTTCTTGCGCAGTCCCGACGTGCCGGGGCGCTGGTCGGTATACGGGGTTGTCGCGATTTCTTTCGCCATTCCTGCCTCTATGCGCGCGAGCGCCGGGCGGCGCTCAATCGGGCGAAATTCTATAAGCGGCAGGCGTTAAAAAAACGGCGGCGCATCGTCGCGCCGCCGTCGGAAATCCGCTTGGAAAGAGGGCGCTCACCAGCCCCAATAATTGTAGGAGGGATAGCCGTAGCCATATCCGTAAGACGGGTAGTAGCCGCCGTTGTAATAAGGATAATAGCCGCCGTAATAGCCGCCGCTGGAAGCAGCGAGACCGGCTCCCAGAAGGCCGAGGCCGACGCCGGCTGCGACCGCGGCGCCCGGATTGCCGCGACGGTAATAGCCGCCGTAATAAGGGCGATAGCCCCCACGATAGCCATAGCCGCGATAGCCATATCCGCCGCCCCAACGGCGATACCAGACCTTGTCGACCGGCGCCGAGAGACCGACGGTCGAGGGCGGGGCCACGCCCATCGGGCCGGCCGAAACTTCCGTAGGGATCGCCGTCGCCGTCATGGCGCCGAGCAGCGAGCCGGCGAGGGCCAATTTCAGGCTCTTACGCATAAACACCTCCCGTTAGCGGGCAAAATTTTGACGCGATGAAGTTGGCCCGCTCGGTCACGCGTCAATAAAACTAATCTAAACCTGAATCGGTCGGTGTCGAGAGGTCGGGCGGGAATTTGCTTTATAACGTGAATCTATTCATGCGAGGCGAGGCCGGACGCGGCGTGACGCGAGAAATCGACGAGCCGCTCGCGAAAAAAGTCGCGCGCGCGCGCCGCCGTCGCGGGATGTTGCTCCAAAATCTGATGGAATATGGCGCGACCGATTTTCAGAACGGTCGTCGGCTCCATCGCCCGCGCCGTCACAGGACGCGTTGAGGGCGCGACGAGCGCCATTTCGCCAATCAGCGCCCATGGCCGGAGAATGTGGGCTGGCGGACGGCCGTCCTCATGCGTCGCGAGCCCGACCGACCCCATTGTGAGAATGTATCCGCCGTCGGACTCTTCGCCCCGCCTGAAAAGCACGTCGCCCGCGCGCAGCAGCCGAGTCTCCGAGGCGAAGGCGAGATTGCGCAAAGCGGCCGCTTCGAAAATCGCGAAAAGCGGGATGCGCGTCAGATTGTCGATATCGTCGTCGAGCGTCATTGCGAGTTCACAAACGCCTATGTGCTGCTTTTTTTATGGCGAATTTGGCTTTGAAAAATTTTCTTTTGCGGCATTCGCGAGTCGGTAGCCGCCATCTTCCGTCAACAACTTTAACGGGCGCTTAGGGTCCGCCTCGATCTTGCGCCGCAAACGGTGGATATGCGTTTCGAGCGTGCGCGTCGAAACATTGGGGCCGTAGCCCCAGACATCGGCGAGAAGGGCCGCCTTGGACAGGGTTGCGCCGCCAGCTTGTGCGAGCCTCGCCAGAATCGCCGTTTCTTTCTCCGTCAGCGGCGCGCCGCCCTCCGCTGCGCCGGGCGGCGCATCGATCAGCGCAAGGAGATCCGCCAGACGAAAGGGCCGGTCGAAGGAGGCGGTCGCCTCGGGCGCGGCCGCGTCAATTAAAATGACGGTCCCGGGAAAGCCGGCGGCGCGGAGTCGACGGGCGAGGGCGGGGGCGTCGCAATAGGCTCCGTCGAGAAGCGCCGCCTGCGGCCAGGGCGGTCCGGGGGGCGCCGTCCCGTCGACCGCGCGCAGATGACAGCCGCCGAACGCCTCGAACGGCTCGGCGAAGCTCGCCAAAAGCCCGGGGCCGGCGGAGACGAAGAGACTGCGGGTCATGCGCGCGGCGAACTCTGCTAAGGTGGCGAAAAGCGGAGCTGCGATTGTCGTCCATCAAAAATATGCGCGCAACAAACATCTCCCGGCTATACGTCGCGCGGCGCGTCGGCGGAAAGCCGCATGAGGCGCGGCTCGTCGCCGGCGCGCGCGTCTTTCCCTGTGCGATCGGCCGGGCCGGGATCACCCGCGACAAGCGGGAGGGCGACGGCGCGACCCCGGCCGGACGCTGGCGGCTGCTGCGCTTCTATCTGCGAAAACCCGCTCCGCTGCGCGCGCCGTGGCGGCTGACCCGTGGCGACGACATCTGGTGCGACGACGCAGGGAGCTTTCTCTATAATCGCCGGTTACGCGCGCCCTCGTGCCTGAGCCACGAAGATATGTGGCGGAAAGACAGGCTCTACGACGTCGTCGGCGTGATGGACTACAATCTCTCGCCGCGGGTAAGAGGGCGCGGCAGCGCCATTTTCTTCCACATCGCGACGAAAACGCTGGAGCCGACAGCGGGCTGCGTGGCGCTCCGGGCGCGGGATATGGCGCGTCTCGTCCCGCGTCTGGCGCGCGGGGCGGCGATCGTCGTGGGATGAAGGATTACGAGATTCGGATCAGGGCTGCTTGTAGTCCCGATGTCCCATGATCGCCGAGCCGACGCGCACATAGGTCGCGCCGAGCTGGATCGCGAGTTCAAAATCCGAACTCATGCCCATTGAAAGCTCGCGCAGGCCGTTGCGCGCGGCGATGTCGGCGAGCAAAGCGAAATGCGGCGAGGCCTGCTGGTCGACGGGCGGCACGCACATCAGGCCGGAGATTTCGAGCTTGTATGCGTCGCGGCAGGCCATGAGGAAGGAGTCGGCGTCGCCGGGGAGAATCCCCGCCTTTTGCGGCTCGGCCCCCGTATTCACCTGCACGAAAAGGCGCGGCCGCTTTCCCTGCTTTCTCATCTCGTCGGCCAGCGCGGCGGCGATCTTCTCGCGGTCGACGCTCTCGATGACGTCGAAGGTCTCGACCGCCTCTTTGGCCTTGTTGGATTGCAACGGGCCGATGAGATGCAGCTCGACGCCGGGAAACTTCTCGCGAAGCCCCGGCCATTTGCCCATGGCCTCCTGGACCCGGTTTTCCCCAAAGACGTGGTGGCCGGCGTCCAGCAGGGGAACCACGTCCTCGGCTGGGAAAGTCTTCGTCACGCAGACGAGCGTGACGCTGGCGGGGTCGCGGCCGCAATCGGTCGCGGCGCGGGCGATGGCGGCTGTGGCGTCGTTATAGCGGTCGATGATCGTCATCCGCGCCAAATCGGAGATTTGAGGGCGAGGGTCAAGCCGTCTGGGCGGCCGGGACGGAACAAGGCGGACGGCGGGCGGTTTTGCCTAGGGTGACGATAAGCGCCGAGCCGAAGCTGGGCGGCAAAAGCGGCGGAGCGAGCCAATGACCGTCGAAACTTTTCCAACACAACCGTCGGACCTTCATACCGCCCATACTCGCCGTAAATGGGGCTGGATCGTCGCTCTGGGCGTCCTCTTCATCATCGGCGGCGTGGTGGCGCTGTTCAATGTTTTCGCGGCGACGGTCGTCGCCATCATCTATGTCGCCGCCGCCATGGTCGTGGCGGGAGGCTGGGAGATCGTCACCGCCTTTCAGATCCGGCCCTGGGGACGCGCTCTGCTCTGGGGCTTCGTCGGCGCGATCACGCTTTTCGCGGGCGTCGCGGCCGCCCGCTTTCCTGTCCTCGCCGCCATGTCGCTCACCGCCCTTCTCGGCGCGTTGCTGATCGCCGGCGGGGTGATGAAGCTCGTTCTGGCCTACCAATTGCGGGACCTCAGCCGCTGGGAGCTGATCGCCTTCGCCGGCGGGTTGAGCGTCCTGCTCGGCGTGCTGATCCTCGTCGAATGGCCCGTTTCGGGGCTTTACGTGCTCGGGCTGTTTTTGGGCGTGAACCTGCTTTTCGAGGGCGTGAGCTGGGTGGCGATGGGGCTGGCGGCCAAGCCGGCGGCGCGGCTGGCTTTCTGAGACGCCGGAACGCTGGTCTCCCTTTGACAACCCTCCGGCGGCCCGGCATTTAGAGGCGCAAATCCAAGCCTCCCACCGGACAGCCGCCCTCCATGAGACCCGACCGCTATAATTTCGCCGAATCCGAGCCGAAATGGCAGAAGACCTGGGAGGAGGGGCAGGTCTTCAAGGCGGGGTCGAAGCCGCAGGCGCCGAAATATTACGTGCTGGAGATGTTCCCCTATCCGTCGGGGCGCCTCCATATGGGCCATGTGCGCAATTATTCCATGGGCGACGTGATTGCGCGTTACATGCGCGCGCGCGGTTTCGACGTTCTGCATCCCATGGGCTGGGACGCCTTCGGGCTCCCGGCGGAAAACGCGGCGGCGCAGACCGGCGCGCATCCGGCCGAATGGACTTACGCCAATATCGCCGCCATGCGCGCCCAGCTCAAAACGCTGGGCCTCTCGCTCGACTGGTCGCGCGAGATCGCGACCTGCGATCCGGAATATTACAAGCATCAGCAGAAGCTGTTCCTCGACTTCCTTAAGGCGGGCATCGTCGACCGCAAGAAATCCAAGGTGAACTGGGACCCTGTCGATCATACGGTGCTCGCCAATGAGCAGGTGATCGACGGGCGCGGCTGGCGCTCCGGCGCGCTTGTCGAGCAGCGCGAGCTGACGCAGTGGTTCCTGAAGATCACGAGCTACTCGGTGGAGCTGCTGGAGGCGCTCGACACGCTCGAGCGCTGGCCCGACAAAGTCCGCCTCATGCAGCGCAACTGGATCGGCCGCAGCGAGGGCATGCTGGTGCGCTTCGCTTTGGCCCAGCCGCTCGGGGACGCGCGCGAGGTCGAAGTCTTCACGACCCGCGCCGACACGCTCTTCGGCGCGAAATTCGTCGCGCTCGCGGCGGACCATCCACTCGCCAAGGCCGCCGCTGAGAAAAATCCGGCGCTCGCGGAATTCTGCGACGAATGCCGCCGCGGCGGCACGTCCGCCGAGGCGATCGAGACGGCCGAGAAGCAGGGCTTCGACACGGGCCTGCGCGTCGTCCACCCCTTCGATCCGTCATGGACGCTGCCGGTTTACGTCGCGAACTTCATCCTGATGGATTACGGGACGGGCGCCATTTTCGGCTGCCCGGCGCATGATCAGCGCGATCTGGATTTCGCGACCAAATACGGCCTCGGCTTCAAGGTCGTGGTCAGCCCCGAGGGCGTCGACGCCGCCGAACTCGAAGACAAGATCGCCAAGAGCGGCGAAGCCTTCGACGCCGACGGCAAGCTCGTGAACTCCGGCTTCCTCGACGGTTTCACCGTGGAGCAGGCGAAGAACGAGGTTGCGAGCCGTCTGGAGACGACGGCGCTGTTCAACGCGCCGCAAGGCGTGCGCAAGGTCAATTACAAGCTGCGCGACTGGGGCGTTTCGCGCCAGCGCTATTGGGGCTGCCCGATCCCCATCATCCATTGCGAGACCTGCGGCCCCACGCCCGTCCCGGACGCAAATCTGCCCGTGCGGCTGCCCGAGGACGTCACATTCGACCAGCCCGGCAATCCGCTCGACCGCCATCCGAGCTGGAAGAACGTCCCCTGTCCGTCCTGCGGCGCGCCGGCGCGGCGCGAGACGGACACCATGGATACTTTCGTCGATTCGTCCTGGTATTACGCCCGCTTCACCGATCCGCTGAACGCCGACGCGCCGGCGGCGCCCGAGGCGCTGAAGCGCTGGCTGCCGGTCGACCAATATATTGGCGGCATCGAGCACGCGATCCTCCATCTCCTGTATTCCCGCTTCTTCTCCCGCGCCATGCGCGACAGCGGCCACGCGGCGGCGGCCGAACCTTTCGCGGGGCTCTTCACGCAGGGCATGGTCGTCCATGAGACCTATAAGGGTCCGGGCGGCTGGGTTTCGCCCGCCGCCATCCGTATCGAAAGCGGGGAAGGGGGGAGGCGCGCCTTCCTCATCGACGGCGGCGCCGAAGTGGACATTGGCCCCATCGAGAAGATGTCGAAATCGAAGAAGAACACGGTCGACCCCGACGACATCGTGGCGAGCTACGGGGCCGACACGGCCCGTCTCTTCGTGCTCTCGGACTCGCCGCCCGACCGTGACGTGATCTGGTCCGACGAGGGCGCGCAGGGCGCGTGGCGCTTCGTGCAGCGCCTGTGGCGCATCACGGGCGAGCTCGGCCGCGTCGCCGCGCCTATGGGGGCTGGCGCGCCGGCGCAGATCGGGGCCGAGGCGCTGAAAATCCGCAAGGCGACGCACAAGACTGTCGCCCAGGCGAGCGAGAACATCGAGCGCCTGCGCTTCAACAGCGCCATCGCCCGCATCCGCGAATATGTGAACGAACTGACGGCGGCGCTCGACGCCGTGACGGAGACGCCCGTCTCCGCCGATCTCGCTTTCGCGTTCCGCGAGGCGGCGGACGCGCTGGCGCGTCTCGTCGCTCCGATGACGCCGCATGTCGCGGAGGAATGCTGGGCCGATCTTGGCCACAAAGGGCTGGTATCGGAAGCGCCATGGCCGGAGGCGGATCCCGCGCTCGTCGCGCAGGACATGATCGTCCTGCCGGTTCAGGTGAACGGCAAGAAGCGCGCGGAGATTACCGTCGCGCATGACGCCGACGAGGAAACGATTCGCAAAGAGGCTTTGTCGCAAGATGGCGTTATACGCGCCATGGAAGGCAAGGCGCTCAGGAAATTCATTCTCGTGCCCAAGAGGATCGTCAATGTGGTCGTTTAGCAAGGCGAGCCGCGCGGCAAAGGATTTCCTCACCCTGAGGAGCCCGCGCCGTGCGCGTCTCGAAGGGCGAGGACATCCGCCGAGACGCCTCGAGACGCAGCCTGCGGCCGCTCCTCGGCATGAGGGGTTGAGAGTTAGGCGGCTCGTTCCGGCGCTTCTCGTCTTTTTCGCCGTTGTTCCGCTGGCCGGCTGCATCGAGCCGCTCTATGGCGTGAGCGGGGGACTCGACACGTCGCCGCTCGCCTCCGAGCTCCAGGCGATCGAGGTGGAGGAAATCCCTGGCCGCACGGGCCATTACGTACGCAACGAGCTGATCTACGGTTTCAACGGGACGGGCTCGACCGTGCAGCCGCGCTATCGCCTGACCGTCGCCTTGCGCGAACGTGTGCAGACCCCGATTCTCGACACCGTGACCGGCCGCGCGACTTCGGCGACGGTTATCGCCGATGCGGATTATCGCCTCGTCACCTGGCCGCAAAATGTCGAAGTGACCAAGGGCACCGCCTTCAACATTGCAAGCTACGACCGCTTTTCCAATCGCTTCGCGAATGTTCGCGCGGCGCGCGACGCCGAAATCCGCGACGCCAAGGTGATTGCGGACTCGATCCGCACGCGCGTCGCGACCGAGATGGCTGCGCGGGGATCGGCCCCCACCCCAGCCCTCCCCCGCTGACGCTGGAGAGAGGGACAGGGAGGGGCTAAATGGTCGCTGTCCCGCATAAGGACGCCGAGCGCTTCGTCGCTTCCCCGCCGGAAAGCGTCTTTATCTTCCTCGTTCACGGCGCCGACGCCGGCATGGTGCGCGAGCGCGCGCTTTCTATCGTCAATAAGCGCGTGGACGACCGGCATGATCCGTTCCAGTTCGTCGAGCTTTCCGGCGACGCTGTCTCGATCGATCCGTTGACGCTCCTGGACGAGGCGAACACCCAGCCGCTTTTCGGCGGGCGTCGCGCCATTCTCGTCGAGACCGGCGCGAAATCGGTCATTCCCGCCGTCACATCCCTCATCTCCGCGCCACCCGGCGACTGCACGGTGGTGCTGACCGCGAGCGCCCTGAAAAAGGACGCGCCGCTGCGCAAACTGG
The DNA here is from genome assembly GCF_027571405.1 of Methylocystis parvus OBBP. Lineage (GTDB taxonomy): Bacteria > Pseudomonadota > Alphaproteobacteria > Rhizobiales > Beijerinckiaceae > Methylocystis > Methylocystis parva. The sequence continues at coordinate 1,302,209 of NZ_CP092968.1, read as the reverse complement.
TCGAGGGCGCGAAGCAGGGCGCCGGGATCGAGTGCCAGCCCGACACCGAGCAGGACATTCACGCGCTGGTCGACCGCACGCTGAAGGAAGCGAATCTCGTCGCGAGCCCCGAGGCGCGCGCGCTTCTGCTCGCGGCGCTCGGAGAGGACCGGCTGATGAGCCGCGCCGAGCTTTCCAAGCTCCTGCTCTACATGCACGGGCGATCGCATGTGGAGGCCGCGGATGTCGAGGCCATTGTGGCGCACGCCTCCAGCATCGCCTCCGACCGCGTGGTGGCGGCGGCGTTTGGCGGGGACGCCGGCGAGACGCTCGACGCATATTTCGCGCAGGGCGGCGACGCCGGGTCGGTCCTGTTCGGCGCGTTGAGATACGCCGTGGCGCTGCATCGGGCGCGCGCCTCCATGGAGCGCGAAAACGGGCGTATGGATGTCGGGATCAATATGCTGTTTCGCGCCGGTTTCGGCTTCATGCACCGGGCGCTGATGGAGGAGCAGCTAAAGGCCTGGACGTCCGCGCGCCTGCAAGCTCTGATCGAACCGCTGCGCGAAGCCCAGACGCGCGCCCGCGCCAATGCGTCGAGCGCGCAGATGGAGGCCGAGCGGGCGCTGTGGCGCGTCGCGAAGGCGGCGCGTCAGTCGCGGTCCGGCGCGCCGAGCGGGAAGTAAGGTCGATAGGGCCGCGCCTCATCGACCGCCCTCGCAAAAGACGGTCGGGCGAGGAGGCGGCGGCGATAGGCCTTCACATGCGCGAAGGCGTCGGCAATGGCGTGGGCCCAGTCGGCGTAGAAAAGCGCGGGCGCCGCCGCGCAATCCGCGAGCGAGAATTTGTCTCCCGCGGCCCATTCCCGATCCTTCATCCTTTCGTTCAGCCAGCCATAGGCGGTGTCGAGCGCCCGGCGCGCCTCTGCGATCCCGAAGGCGTCCCGAGCGTCTTCCGGGCGGAGCCGGTCGAATACGAGCTTCTGCATCGGCGCCATGACGTAATTGTCGAAGAACCGGTCCATGAAACGGACCTCGATCGCCGCGAGGGGGTCGCGCGGCAGGAGCGGCTTTCGGCCCGGATAATGGAGGTCGAGATATTCGACGATGACGCTGGCCTCGGCGACGCTGCGGCCGTCGTCGAGCAGAAGCGGAAAGCGCTTTATGGGCCAAAGCGCGATCCACTCCGCTTCCACCTGCTTGTCCTCGAGCGATCGAAACTCGAAGGGCGTGTCATTTTCGTAAAGCGCAATGAGCGCCTTCTGCGTATAGGATGAAAACGGATGGCCATATAGCTTCAGCGTCATGGCGCCCTTTCGTCGAGCAGGACCTGGAAGCCGCCGAAGATCATCCGCTTGCCGTCGAAGGGCATGGAGATGTCCTTCATGCGGGGATCGTCGCGCATCTTCAGATGGCCCGCGTCGCGTAACTCTTTCGACGGCCAGACGACCCAGGAGAAGACGACGTTCTCATGCGCTTGCGCCGCAACGGCGCGCTTGAAGTCGGTGACGGTTCCGTCCGGCACGTCGTCGCCCCAGCATTCGACGACGTGCAGCGCGCCGAAATCCTTGAGCATGGCCCAGAAGCGCGCGGCTGCGTTGCGATAGTCGTCCTTCTTGTCATTCGGCACAGGAATGACGAAGCCGTCGATATAGCTCATGGTTCAGCTCCCTGTCGGCTTCCGGCCGCCTCGGAACCATCCACTTAACTTCCGAAGCGCGGTCGTCCAGCCCTTGGAGTCTTGTGCGTCGGCTGCTCACGCCGCGCTGGCGAGGCTCGTAAACAACGCGCGGCCGTCGACGCCGCCGACAAGCGGATCGATGAGGTTTTCGGGATGCGGCATCAGGCCGAGCACATTGCGTTTTTCTGAGAAGACGCCCGCAATGTCGTTGCGCGAGCCGTTGGGATTGGCCGGGCCTCCGACGATCCCTTTGGCGTCGCAATAGCGGAAGGCGACAAGGCCGTCGCCCTCCAGGCGCTCGATTGTCGCGTCATCCGCTTCGTAATTGCCTTCGCCATGGGCGATGCAAACCTCGATCACCTGACCCTTCGCATATTGGCGCGTAAAGGCCGTGTCGTTCCGCTCGACGGTAAGATGCTGCATTTTGCAGACGAAGCGCAGATTGGCGTTGCGCATCAGCACGCCCGGCAGGAGCCCGCTCTCGCAGAGGATCTGGAAGCCATTGCAGACGCCGAGCACCAAGCCACCGCGCGCGGCGTGGGCGCGCACCGCGTCCATGATGGCGGCGCGGCCGGCGATGGCGCCGCAGCGCAGATAGTCGCCGTAAGAGAAGCCGCCCGGCAGCACGACGAGGTCCGTGCCGGCCGGCAATTCATGGTCGGCGTGCCAGAGCATGGCGGGCTTCTGGCCCGTCGCCCGCTCCAGCGCGCGCGCCATGTCGCCTTCGCGATTGGATCCGGGGAAGACGATGACGGCGGCTTTCATGAGGCGGCTTTCCTCTAGGCGTCCAAATCGTCATTGCGAGCGAAGCGAAGCAATCCAGAGCTGCAACTGTTGCCCCTGGATTGCTTCGCAGTATTGCGAAGTCGGGTATTACCCGACTTCGAGAAAAGGCTCGCAATGACGGGTGCGTGTGTCACAGGTCGATCTGGTAGTTTTCGATGACGGTGTTGGCCAGCAGCTTCTCGCAGGCGGCGGTGAGCTGCGCCCTGGCGCTCGCCGGATCGGCGCCCGCCATCTCCACGTCGAACACCTTGCCCTGTCGCACGCTCGCGACGCCCTCGACGCCGAGCGACTTCAGTGCGCCCTCGATCGCCTTGCCTTGCGGATCGAGAACGCCGTTTTTCAGGGTGACGACGATGCGTGCTTTCATGGGACCGGATTTCCGTTTGGGATCGGCCACACGGTTAGCGGCCTTGCGCGCAAAGGGCAAGCGGCTGCGCGCCCCGCGATTGGAGCGGGCCTATAGAAGGCCCGTGTCCCTATAGATGTCTCGCAGGGTCAGCCGCGCGCCGATGACCGGCAGGTCGAGCGCGTCATCGGCCGATTCGAAGCGGCGCTCGATGAAATTATTGGCGCGGTCGTAAGAAACGACCTCGACCGCGTCCTGCGCGACGACGACATATTGTGAGAGGGTCGGCAGCGTCGCATAGGCCTTGCGCTTCCAACGCAGGTCCTTGTTGGCGGTCGAGGGCGAAAGAACCTCGAAGGCAATCATCATGTCGCTGCATTCGGCGCCAACGAGATCATCATTGGGACGGATCAGCAGGTCAGGAACAGGGACGCTGATTTCCGACAGGCGCACCCCTAAGCCGGGCAGGACCTCCCAGGAAAAATCTCCGCTGCGGGAAATATCCCCAAGCAAAAGGGTTAGGTTGAACAAAATCTTCTGGTGCAAGCGACTGGCGGATGCGTTCAAGACCGGCTCCCCGTCGATCAGCTCCCACTTTTCGTCGTCGGGGCGCGCGGCCGTGAACGCGAAGAATTCCTCCGCGTTCATCGGTCCGGGGTCGAGAAAAGGAACGCCCATCGGCTCCCTTCCGATCAGCCTTTCTTATTGCACCAGCTTCGGCGCGCCGACGCGGACCTGCTCGCCTTCCTGCATGATGCCGAGCCGGCGGGCGACCTCGGTATAGGCCTCCACCAGCCCGCCGAGATCACGGCGGAAGCGGTCCTTGTCGAGCTTGTCGTTCGACTTGATGTCCCACAGACGGCAGCTGTCCGGGGAAATCTCGTCGGCGACGACGATGCGCATCATGTCGCCTTCCCAGAGGCGGCCGCATTCCATCTTGAAGTCGACGAGGCGGATGCCGACGCCGAGGAACAGGCCGGACAGAAAGTCGTTGACGCGGATGGCGAGCGCCATGATGTCGTCGATCTCCTGGGGCGTCGCCCAGCCGAAGGCGGTGATGTGCTCTTCCGAGACCATCGGATCGTCGAGCGCGTCGTTCTTGTAATAGAACTCGATGATCGAGCGCGGCAGCTGCGTGCCCTCCTCGAGACCGAGGCGCTTGGCGAGCGAGCCGGCGGCGACGTTGCGCACCACGACTTCCAGAGGAACGATCTCCACCTCGCGAATGAGCTGCTCGCGCATGTTCAACCGGCGGATGAAATGCGTCGGCACCCCGATATTGTTGAGATGCTGGAAGATATATTCCGAGATGCGGTTGTTGAGGACGCCCTTGCCATCGATCACTTCATGCTTTTTGGCGTTGAAGGCGGTGGCGTCGTCCTTGAAATGCTGAATCAACGTGCCAGGCTCCGGACCCTCGTAGAGGACCTTGGCCTTGCCTTCGTAGATACGGCGACGGCGGTTCATTGGGATCAACCGGGGCTTGAGAAAGTCCATGGGGTCGGCCGCGGCTCCTCCGATAGGTCCCGCGCCAGGCGTTCGGCCGGGTGCGGGGGTATGGGTGGCCGACCGCAACGATGCGCGGTCGTAGCGTCTTTGGGGGCCAGTTACAAGCCAGCGTTCGCCTCATTAGGGCGACGCGTCACTTTATCTGAATATGAAACCCGACACAACGCGCTCTTTTTTGTCGCGTTTCAGCCCTATCCGCCGCCCGCGTGGGAATGTCGCATCTTCGCTGCTTGGCATTGGCGCCGCGCCCGGTTTTCGCCTATATGCGTGCGGCGCATTCAAAATGCGGCGCATGGCGGATGAGCCGCCGATTTTCCTGCAAGAGACAAACCCCGCCGAGGATGGACATGAGCACTTTCGACCAGCGCGAGGATTCCTTCGAAAAACGCTACGTCCATGACGAGGAGCTGCGCTTCAAGGCCGAGGCGCGTCGCAACAAGCTGGTCGGCCTTTGGGCCGCGGAGAAGCTCGGCAAGACCGGCGCGGACGCCCAGGCCTATGCGGAAGCTCTTGTCGCGGCGGAAGTTTCCGCCGACGCCGACGAGCGCGTCGTCGCCACGGTGACGAAGGATTTCGAGGCCGCCGGCGTCGACCAGTCCGAGCATCAGATCCGCCGCACCATGGACGAAATGCTGGCCAAGGCGAAGGCCGAGATCAAGGCCGGCGCGTAAGCCGCCGCCGGAGCCGCGCGGAAGGCTGCAATTTTAAGTTTTCCGCGCCAAGCTTCGTCCATGCGCGAATCGCCTTCCCGCCGGCCCCAATCCGCGACAAAGCCTTTGCCGGACGCGGGGCGCTTCCGCGCCGCGCCGCAGATCGCCGCCGAGGCGGAGCTTTGGCTGCGCGCGCTCGCTGGGGAAAAGCGGGCGTCCCGTCACACGATCGACGGCTATGCCCGCGATGCGGCAGGTTTCCTGGCGTTCTTGACCGACCATCTCGGGGCGAAACCCGATTCCGCGGCCTTGATCGCATTGCAGCCCGCCGACATACGCGCTTACCTCGCGCGCCGGCGGAATGAGGGGCTCGAAAGCCGCTCTCTGCTGCGGGCGCTCGCCGCCATCCGAAACTTCTTGCGATTTCTCGAAAAGAAGGGGCTAGCCAAGACGGACCTCTTCGGCGCCGTGCGCGCGCCCAAGAAGCCCCACAGCCTGCCCAAGGCGCTGACCGTCGCCGACGCCCGAGACCTTATCGACCCCGAACAGCGCGCGGGCGAAGCGCGCGAGCCTTGGGTCCTGGCCCGAGACGCCGCCGTGCTGGCCCTGCTTTATGGCGCCGGACTGCGCATATCCGAGGCGCTTTCCATCCAGCGCGCGGAGGCGCCGGTCGGCCGCGTGGACCGTATCGCCATCGTCGGCAAAGGGGGGAAAACGCGCACGCTCCCGGTCATCGAGCCCGTGCGCGCGGCGGTCGAGTCCTACCTCTCTTTGTGTCCCTATGAACTGGCCGGCGGCCCGCTCTTCGTCGGCGCCAAGGGCGGGCCGCTTTCGCCGCGAATCGTGCAGCTCGCGGTGCAGCGCCTGCGCGGCGCGCTCGGCCTGCCCGACAGCGCGACGCCACACGCGTTGCGCCATTCATTCGCAACGCATCTTCTAGGCCGGGGCGGCGATCTGCGCACGATCCAGGAACTGCTCGGCCACGCTTCGCTCTCCACGACGCAGATCTATACGGCCGTCGACAAGAAGCGCCTGCTCGACGCCTATAAGTCCGCGCATCCGCGCGCGGGCGGATGACGGTCTATTCGACTCCTTCGACCGCCGTAATCTCGATCCCGAACCCCGACAGCCCCACAAACGCCCGCGGCTTGGCGGAAGACGAGCGCAGCCGGATCGAGGACACGCCGAGATCCTTCAATATCTGCGCGCCGAGGCCCACGTCGAGCCATTGCCGCTTGCGGGTTTCCTCGGCGTTCTCCGGCTCCTCGCGGCCGACGACATTGGCGGGAACGCCCGCCGCGCCGTCGCGCAGATAGATGAGCACGCCGTGACCCTCGCGGGCGAAGCGATTGAGCGTCTTCTTGATCGTCGGCGCGCCGCCCATCACGTCCGCGAGAATGTCCGCGCGGTGCAGCCGCGTCGGCACGTCGCGGCCGTCGCCAATGGCGCCGAGCACGAAGGCGAAATGCTGCACGCTGTCGAAGGGAGTGACATAGGCGTGCCCCTGGAACTCGCCGAATTCCGTGCGCACCGGAAATGTCGCGACCCGCTCGACAAGCTTCTCCCGCGCCTGACGATAGGCGATGAGATCGGCGACCGAGACCATTTTGAGTTTGTGCTTTTCCGCGAAGGCCGTGATCTGCGGCCCCGCCATCACCGTGCCGTCGTCATTCGCCAATTCGCAGATGACGCCGACCGGCGGCAGGCCGGCGAGCCTGCACAGATCCACCGCCGCCTCGGTGTGGCCGGAGCGCATCAGCACGCCGCCATCCTTGGCGATGAGCGGGAAGACATGGCCGGGCCGCACGAAATCGGCCGCGCCCATATTGCCGTTGGCCAGCGCCCGCACGGTATTGCAGCGCTGTTCGGCGGAAATGCCGGTGGTGAGCCCGTGGCGCGCGTCGACGGAGACGGTGAAGGCGGTGCCGAGCGGCGCGTCGTTCTCGGCGACCATGGGCGCGAGATGCAGGCGGCGGGCTTCCTCGAGCGTGATCGGCGCGCAGACGATTCCGCAGCAATTGCGGATGATGAAGGCCATTTTCTCGGGCGTGCAGAGCGACGCCGCAATGACGAGGTCGCCCTCATTCTCGCGGTCGTCATCATCGGTGACGACGACGATCTCGCCGCGGGCGATGGCCTCGACGGCCTCTGTAATGGAATGGGACAAGCGGGTCTCCGGGACGCGCCTCGGCGGCGCTTTTGCGCAACTATCTAGCGGCCCCGGCCCGCCGATTCAAATCGGCCTCACTCCGCCGGCCGCGCGGAGGACGATTGGAGACGCGGCGCGCCGCAGGTTGCGCAGGCGACGAAGCGCAGACCCGCCTCCGCCGCTGAAACGACGCTCGTCGGCTCGCGGCGGATCGGGGCGTCGATTTCATTCGTCGAGACGAGCCGGATCTGGATGTCGTCGCCGAGATGCAAGGCGGTGTCCTCGATCCACTCGACGCTCTGCTCGCTCGCCGGATCGGACGCGTCGATGCCGCCGACGCGAAGATCCAGGCCGTCGATCGCGACGCCGTCAGCGATCCGTGAGGAAGCGCCGGCGCCCTTGCCGACCCAGGTGAGCATCAGCGAAATCGCGCCGCCCTCGGTCAGGCCCGCCGTCGAGAGCTTCTTGCCGTTCTTCCAGATTTCGAAGCCGAGCAACTCATCCTCCTGCGGCGTTTCCAGAAATTCTTTGCAACGAATAGGTCCGACTTGTTTCCAATTCGAAGCGACATTTCCTGACAATTGTAAGCGATCCGCTTAAAACCGGAGCAGATCCGCCGAGCGCTCGCCGCTTGGGCGGCGTTCCGGCGCGGAGACGACTCTAGATGCGTATGGCTAACAGATGGCTAATGGCGGCGACGCTTACATTCGCCTCCTTCGTTTGGCGGAGCGCCGAAGCCGGGTCCCCCGCGCCCTGCGCCGACATCGAGGAGGCGGGCGCAGCCTATACGGTCTGCGAATTCGACCCGCGCAAATCCGCCATCCGACTTTTCCTCGAGGATTCGAAGGGCGGCGTCTACGGCGCCTTCTCCCGTCTCGCCGAGGACCTCGCCTCGAAGGGAGAGGCGCTCGTCTTCGCCATGAACGCCGGCATGTATGACGAGAATTCTCTGCCCATCGGCCTTTATGTCGAGCGCGGAGACGAGCGTCATGGCGCTAACGCCGCTTCCGGCGAGGGCAATTTCCATATGAAGCCCAATGGCGTCTTCTGGGTGGACGGCGCGCGCGCCGGGGTGACGGAAACCGGCCGTTTTCTCAAGTCGCGCCTGCATCCGGCTTTCGCCACCCAATCCGGTCCGATGCTCGTGATCGGCGGGCGGATCAATCCGCGCATCCACGACAATGGAACCTCGGAGAAATTCCGCAACGGCGTCGGCGTCTGCGAGGGGCGCGTCGCGCGCTTCGCCATTTCCAACCAACCCGTGACCTTTCACCAATTCGCGCATCTTTTTCGCGAAAGGCTGAAATGCCCCGACGCGCTTTTTCTCGACGGCGGATCGGCCTCCGCGCTCTATGCGCCGTCCGTCGGGCGGCATGACCGTTTTCACCCGATGGGGCCGCTCGTCGGCGTGGTGGAGAAGAGCGATCGCAAATAGGGCCGCCATGGAATGAAGCGCCGACAATAAAGACGGGCGTGAGGCGCATGGCGGGACGAGACATGGGCCGCGCTCTTACGCATCCGCCAGCGCGCCGACATGCGCGGCGACGCAGGCCGCAAGATCCTCCGGCCGATAGCCGCCTTCGAGCAGCGAGACGATCCGTCCCTTACAGCGCCGCGCGGCGATCTCCATCAGCCGCAGCGTCACGTCCCGATAGTCGTCCTCGACGAAACGCAGGCCGCCGAGCGGATCGTGGAGATGCGCGTCGAAGCCGGCGCAGATGATGAGAATGTTGGGCGCAAAAGCGTCGAGGCGCGGAAGGATGCGGGCTTTCAGTGCGTCGCGAAACGCCTCGCCGCCGTCGCCCTTGCGCAGAGGCGCGTTGACGATGTTGTCATGCGCGCCCGTCTCGCTGGCGGCTCCCGTGCCGGGATAATGCGGCGCCTGATGCGTCGAGCAATAAAGGGTGTTTTGCTCGTTCCAGAAGATCTCCTGCACGCCATTGCCGTGATGCACGTCGAAATCGACGATCGCGATGCGCTCGGCGCCATGCGCGGCGATGGCGTGTCGCGCGGCGATGGCGGCGTTGTTGAAAAAGCAGAAACCCATGGCGCCGCCTTCGCGCGCATGATGGCCGGGCGGGCGCGACGCGACGAAGGCGTTGCGAGCGTCGCCGCGCATCACCGCATCGACCGCCGCCGTCGCGCCGCCCGCCGCGCGCAAAGCGGCCTTCAACGTCCCGGCGCTCATGATGACATCGGCGCCGAGAGGGTTGCGTCCCTCTTTCGGCGCCGCCTGCTCGATGCGCGCGAGATGTGACGGTGAGTGAACGCGCAGCAACGCCTCGCGCGAAGCGGCCGGCGCTTCGCTACGGGCGAGCGTCGCGAAACGCGGCGCGCTCAATGCGGAAAATATGGCGCGCAGGCGCTCGGGACTGTCCGGCCAGCCGGGGCCGGGATCATGGTCGAGCGTTGCCGGGTGGGATATGAAAAGCGTCGCGGGCGTCGCGGCTGCGTGGGCGCCGAAGGCGACGAGGGCTGCTGTGCCGGCAAGCGCCGCGCGACGGGTGATCTCGCCGGGCTCGCTACAGACGAATTCGCGGGACGTCGGCGCGCTCATCGCAAAGGCTCCAAGGGAGGAGATACATCTGGTCCGTACCTTTCCGCACGGGGAAGGGTTAAGGCCAGAGCCGCTCGCGGTGGAAAGCGTCGCCTTCGCGCCGGTAGCGGAGGCGCTCATGCCTTCGGCTCGCCGCTCCCTGCCAAAACTCGATTTCGTCGATACGTACGGCATAAACACGCCATAGATCTGAGACGGCGGCCGGCTCCGCTTCGACGCGCCGCAACGATTCGGCGAGCGCGGCGTCGAGCTCCGCATCTTCGGAAAGAACCTCGCTCTGGCGGCCAAGCATGGCTGCTGCACGTGAACCGACAGGACGGGCTGCGAAATCGGCGCCGCCGACCTTTGGGCCGAGATCGACGACGGGGCCGCGCACGCGCACCTGACGCGCGAGCTTTTGCCAATAGAAGGTCAGCGCCGCTTGCGGCCGGACGCTGAGTTGCCGACCCTTGCGGCTTGCGGAGCTGATCGCGAAATGGAAGCCGGCATGGTCCAAATTCTTCAGGATGAGCACCCGAGCGTCCGGAAACCCGTCCGCGTCCGCGGTGGAGAGCGTCATCGCGTGAGGCTCGGGAACCCCCTGTGCAATGGCGATTTCAAGCCAATGCAGAAACAAATCCTTCGGGTCGTCCGGGACGTCTTCCATGTTGAAAGGGAGAAAGGGGCCCTGCAAAACTTTTAGTTCGCGTAAGGTGTTCATAATCTTGGTCATCAATTCTTCTCGCCATTCATCTTGGCGGATCAACGCCCGAGGCGGCGTTGCGATGAGAGGCGCCTTTCTCCGGATCAAAGAGCCGCTTTGTTTGCCTTAGGCATCTTTGCTCACGTTTGCCGCCGTCATTGCGAGCCGAAGGCGAAGCAATCCAGAGCCTCATCACGGCTCTGGATTGCTTCGTCGGCTTCGCCTCCTCGCAATGACGGCCGCGAATGAACGTCCTCCAAAAACCCGTCAATTCGGGTGACGCAGGCTACTCGTAAGGGGAACGCTCCCGTCACCCGCCGACCTGCCCACGGTGCCGCAGGAAGTGGTCCGCCAGCACGCAGGCCATCATCGCTTCCCCGACCGGCACGGCGCGGATGCCGACGCAGGGGTCGTGACGGCCTTTGGTGACGATCTCGGTTTCATTGCCGTCGCGGTCGATCGTGCGGCGCGGCGTGAGGATGGAGGAGGTGGGCTTCACCGCGAAGCGCGCCACGATGGGCTGGCCGGTCGAGAGGCCGCCGAGCACGCCGCCGGCATGGTTCGACAGGAAGCTCGGACCCGCGCGCATCTCGTCGGCGTTCTCTTCGCCCGAAAGCTCCGCCGCCGCGAAGCCGTCGCCGATTTCGACGCCTTTCACGGCGTTGATCGACATCATCGCGGCCGCGAGGTCGGCGTCGAGCTTGCCGTAAAGCGGCGCGCCCCAGCCGGCCGGCGCGCCTGCGGCGACCACCTCCACGACGGCGCCGATGGAGGAGCCGGCCTTGCGCACGCCGTCGAGATAATCCGCCCATTGCCCGGCCATGACGGCGTCGGGGCAGAAGAGCGGATTCTTCTCGACCTCCGTCCAATCGAAACGCGAGCGGTCGATCCTGTGCGGGCCGATCTGCACCAGCGCGCCGCGAATGGTCACGTTCGGAACGATCTTGCGCGCAACTGCGCCGGCGGCGACGCGCGCCGCCGTCTCGCGCGCCGAGGAGCGCCCGCCGCCGCGATAGTCGCGGACGCCATATTTGGCGTCATAGACATAATCGGCGTGGCCGGGCCGGTATTTATTGGCGATCTCGCCATAATCCTTCGAGCGCTGGTCCGTGTTCTCGATCATGAGCGCGATGGGCGTTCCGGTCGTGACCTGCACGCCGTCGGCGCGCGTGAAGACGCCCGAGAGAATCTTCACTTCGTCCGCCTCGCGGCGCTGGGTGGTGAAGCGCGACTGGCCCGGCTTGCGCTTGTCGAGAAAGCCTTGAATATCCGCTTCCGTCAGCGCGATTCCCGGCGGGCACCCGTCGACGATCGCGCCGAGAGCGACGCCGTGGCTCTCGCCAAAAGTGGTGACGCGGAAGAGATGGCCGAAGGAATTATGGGACATGCGAGGCTTTTAGGGGCCGGGCTGGCGCGGGTCAAATGATGGCGGGCGGCGCCCTTTCCCAGTCCTCGAAAGCCGCGTAACAGGGACCGTGAAGACGGAGGTTGGCATGAAGGGATTTGCGCTCTTTCTCGGCGCCGCTGCGCTTTTCGCAGCCTCGCCGGTCGTCGCGGGGAACGCGTTCGACGTGGATTACGGCCAGAACGACAACAAGCACTATCATCATCACGCCAACAAGCGGGGCGGCGGCGCCTGGATCGGAAATAATCGAAGTCATGTCGGCGGGCCGCATGGCGGACATTGGGGCGGCGGCCACGGCCAGTTCAGTCCGCGCGGGCAGGGCGGCTATCACTGGGGCTGGTGACGTCTCGTTTTTCCGCTTCGGCCTCCGCCTCCGGCGCCGAGGCCGTCGCGGCGGCGGCCGGGTCCTGCAGCAGACGCCGCAATTGCGCGACCGCCGCCGTCACGAGCCCCATGCGCGGGCGCGCGGGGCCGATCTCCACGGCGGCCATATTGGCGAGCGCTTTGGCGAGATTGCCCGTCGGCTGGCCGGAGACGTCGAAAAGCGCAAGATCCTCGTTCGGCGTCGTCGCGATCCCCTCCGCGAGATGGGCGGCGTAATTGGCGATGCGAGCGAGTTCGCCCGAGCAGTCGACGACGCCGCTGAGCGGGGGTGACGGCGCCGGCGGCGGCAGCGCGGCGATCGCGTCGATATCGGTCTCCACCGGACGCGGCTTCGCCAGCTTTTCGGCGCGTCTCGGCCGCGCCTCGGCCACGCCCGTCATGATCGACGGCGTCGCCATCATGTCGATCGTCTCCGAATGGGCGCTGCGCAACGGCGCGGGGCCGACGCCGCCGCGGCCATGCGCCGCGAGCCAGCGCGCGCGCAGCGTATTCTGAAGGCCGCGCGGCGCGATGCCCATCGGCACGACGCGCTGCGGCATCATGCGCGCCAGGCCTTCGCGAGAGGCGGGCGGGCCGGGCGTCGGGCGCGTCATCATGGGCGAGCATTGCGCCGGCGCCCAGCGCTCGACGATCGCCCGCGCTGTCCGGCGCTTGTAATCGACGTAATAGCGCCGCAGCAGCAGCGCCGCGACGGCGGCGCCTTCCTCGGCGGAGGCGAAGGCGACATGGCCGTCGGCGTCGGCGGCGATCTCGCCGGTCCAGCCGGCGCGCTTCACGCACCAGTAATTGTTGAGTTTCACGCAGCGCACCGGATCGCCGTCGTCGGCGTCGAGCGCGCGCCGAAGCGCCGCCGTCGGACTCATGTCGAGCCAGAGGGCGCTTTCCAGCCGCCAATTGTCGACGGCGCGCTTTTCTGGCGCATAAGCGGGCGCCGGCGTGCGCCAGACGAGCGCCGCGGGCGCGACGGCGATGGCAGGCGGCTTGGCGGGCGCCGCGGCGGTCAGAAAGGCGAAGAGCGTTTCGAGCAGCATGCGCCGAGGCGGTCCCGTTTGGTCGCGATCAGAATGGCGCGCAATTCCTGCGCGTCAGTCCGGATCGTCCGCGACGTCGCCGCGGAGCGCACCCGGCGTCACGAATCGATCGAGCCGCGCCGCGCCTTTCCGGACTTCGGCCCAATGTTCCGTGTCAAAATCCAAAATCGCAAGCGCGGCTGTCGGAAAACTCGATCTCATATGAGTGAGCGCTTCCGGCTCGCCGTCGCCCGCGAGCCATTCGGCGAGCTCCGCGAAGCCGGGATTATGGCCCACAGCGAGCAGCGTCTGCACCTTGTCCGGCGTCTGGCGCAGAACGTCGACGAGATGCTCGCGCGTCGCGAGATAGATCGTGTTTTCGATGAGATGGGTCACATGGCCGGGAAAGGCTTCGAGCGTGCGCTCGAGCGTCTGCCTGGCGCGACGGGCGTTGGAGGCCACCGCGAGCTCGGGCGTCATTTGCGCCTCGCGCAGATAGTCGCCGATTCGTCGCGCATCCTCCTCGCCCCGCCGCGTGAGCGGGCGCTCGCGATCTCCGCCAGCCGAATGTCTGTCCGCCTTGCCGTGGCGCAAAAGAAGTAATCGTCGCATGAGGCCTCTCTAGCACGCCCGACCGAAGGGCCGCCATCGGCGCGGCGAAACGCAGGGCGATCGGGGGAAGGATCGTTTTCCTCTCCTTCATCCTGAGGAGGCCTCAAAGAGGCCGTCTCGAAGGACGAAGGAGAGGAAAACACGTCTCGAGCGGACTTCCTCGTCCTTCGAGACGCCGCCTGCGGCGGCTCCTCAGGATGAGGAAGTCCTTCACCCGATCGCTCTGCGGCGAAACGACCCGGGTCTTTACCCGCAGCGCCCCGGCGTGCAAGCTCGCCGGAAGTCCCGTTATGCGAGAAACATCCGACGATGCGACAAACCGTCAACAGACGCGCCCCTTTCATGCTTCTCGCCGCCGGCGCCGCGCTTCTCGCGCCTTTCGCCGCGCTGGAGGCGGCCGAGGGCAATCTCGTTCTCGACAATGTCACGCTGGCGCTCGGCGGAACGACCTATCGCATCCCGCATATGGAGCTGACGGGCGCGACGCTGACGGCGGCGGAGTTCGGCGATCTCCTCAAGGGCGACGAGAAAGCGGCGGACGGCCGCCTCGCCCGCCTGTCCGCGAAGAGCCTCGTCATTCCGGCGATGACGGCGGAGAGCGTCGCCGGCGGCGAGACGGCGCGCATGTCCTACCGGGACGTCAGAGCCGAGGATATTCGCGCCGGGCGCATTGCGACGCTGCGGACGGCGGGCGCGGAGCAGACGCTCGACAAGGCCGACGGCGGCTCCGAGCGCATCGCCCTCGGCCCGAGCGCCGCGAAGGGCGTCGATCTGCGCCAGCTCGTCCATATGTCGCTCGGCGTGCGGCTCGATCCGCAGGAGGCGCTGAAGCCGGCGATCGACGAAGAGAGCGTCGAATCCGTGACGCTGCAGGAGAAGGACGAGCGGGTCACGGTGAAGACCGGCCGCATCACCCTGAAGGGCGTGAAGGGACGCGCGCTGGCGTCGCGTCCATCCGAGATCATGGAGCGGCTCGAGAAATACGAGCCTGACAAATCGGCGGCCGATCCGGCTTTGCTCAAGGATCTGATCGACGCCGTTTCCTCGCTCGACGTCGCTTCCATCGAGATTCGCGACATCGTCGCCAACGGCAAGGGCGAGCCGGCGGACAAGCCTTACGCCGCGAAGCTGGGCCGTCTTTCAGCCGGCCGCATCGCGAACGGAACGATCGGCGATTTCGCGTTCGAGGACTTTTCGCTCCAGTCGTCCGACGGCGGCCGGCTGTCGCTCGCGCGCTTCGCCCTGCGCGACGCGCGGCTGGCGTCCTTCTTCGACAACCCGATTCCGCTCATCGGCCATATCGAGGCCAAGGGACTGTCGGGCGACCTGCCGGACATTCGCGCGAGCGAGACGTCCCGCATGAAGTTCGGCCTCGCCGGCGCCGAAGCCGATTTCTCGGATCTGCGCGAAATCGCGCCGACAAAATTCTCCGCGCGCATGGACGATCTGTCGATCGACATCGCCTCACGCGGCGAGACGCCCTCCACCGCGCAATTTCTCGCGCTCGGCTACCGCAACCTCGATCTCTCCGCCGCGCTTGCCGGCGAATGGCGCGAGAAAACGCAGGAAGCCGTCTTCGCGCCGCTGCGGGTCGTGGGCAAGGACATGGGCGCGCTGTCGATGAACGTGACCTTCGGCGACGTATCGGGCGCGGTTTTTTCCGCCATGCCCGTCGTCTCCAAGGCGGCGGCGCTCGCATCCTCCTTAAGGTCGGTCGCTTTGACGGTGGAGGGCGGCGACCTCGTCGACCGCGTTCTCGCGCTCGAAGCCAAACAGGCGAAGAAGCCGCTCGACAAGCTTCGGGCCGATTACGCCAAATCCGCCGGGACGGCGGTCGCCGTTTTGCTCGGCGGCGGCGAGAAGGCGCGCAGGATCGGCGAGGCCGTGTCGGCCTATGTCCTGAAGCCGACCCGTCTTTCCGTGCGCTTGTCGTCTCAAAAAGGCGTCGGCGCGCTGGACGCGCTCGCCAAGCAGCCCGCCGACATTCTCGAAAGCCTCGACGTCGAGGCCGTCGCCGAGCGGTGATCGACGCCGATCCATAAAATTGTTTCGATTTTCTTAACCCTGCGCCCGCTGTTTGCGCCGTCGCACAGAAGCGGTCTGTCGCGCCCTCTAATCTGGCGTCGTTCGGTTCAAAGAGCCGTCGTCGGGGAGGGAACAATGTTTATCGTTTCAAATGCGCGCCTGTTTCGGCGCCTGTCTCGCATGATTTTCGCCGGCGCCGTCGCCATGGCGGCTTTCGGCGCCGCGAGCGCGCGGGCGGAAGTCGTCATCGACGTCGATCTGACGACGCAGACCATGCGCGTCGCCTCGGCGGAAGGCTCCTATAATTGGCCGGTCTCGACGGCGCGCGCCGGGTTCTCGACGCCGCGCGGCCATTTCGCGCCGACGGGCATGGAGCGCATGCATTACTCGAAGAAATACCACAACTCGCCCATGCCCTATTCGATCTTCTTTCGCGGCGGCTACGCCATTCACGGCACCTACGCCACCGGCGCGCTGGGCCGGCCCGCTTCGCATGGCTGCGTGCGGCTTTCGCCGGCGCATGCGGCGCAGCTCTACCAGATGGT
This sequence comes from Methylocystis parvus OBBP, assembly GCF_027571405.1. Taxonomy (GTDB): domain Bacteria; phylum Pseudomonadota; class Alphaproteobacteria; order Rhizobiales; family Beijerinckiaceae; genus Methylocystis; species Methylocystis parva. The sequence continues at coordinate 1,285,890 of NZ_CP092968.1, read as the reverse complement.
CGAGCGCGAGGGCGCGAGCATCTCGATTGCCGGCGCGCCGCGCGTCGCCGCCCGCTACGCCAGCCGTTGACGTGATGTGCGCCCGCGCACGGAAGGGCGTCCCCGGACGTGGTGAGATGCCGGTTAGAGCCCGCGCAATTTCGCCCGGGCGCCGTGACATGAAGATGGGACGGCGACAATGCGCAATCTTACCCTTTCCTTCTCCGCGCTGCTGGCGCTTTGCGCGCCCGCCAAGGCGGAGCAGACGCCCGCGAACGCCAATATCGGCAGCGCGACGCTGATCGAGAAGGTGGTGGAAGGCCTGACGGCGGAGCGCAATATGCGCCTCAAGGCCGGGGACGCCGTCTATTTCAACGAGCTGCTCACGACCGGGCAGGAGTCGCAAGGCAAATTCATCTTCGACGACCGCGCGACATTGCAGATGGGGCCGCAATCGCAGGTGCGGCTCGACAATTTCGTTTATGCGGGGAATTCCGGCGGCGCGCCGGCGGTCGCTTTCAATGTGACGAAGGGCGCGTTGCGCCTGATCAGCGCGACGGGCGCGCACAAACCTTATGAAGTGCGCACCAACCGCACGACGATCGGCGTGCGCGGCACGTCCTTCGCGGTGCGCTCGAACGATTTGCGCACCGACGCCGTGCTCTATGAAGGCGTGATCGACGTCTGCCTGCCGAATGGCGGCGCGTGCCGCACGCTCGACAAGCCGTGCACGACGATTTCCGTCACCGATGCGGGGTTCGTGGAGACGCGCGCGGTCGGCGCGCGCGACTGGACGTTCGACGAGGAGTGCCGTCCGGCTCCGGCTCCGATCCGGAAGCGCCGCCACGGCGCCGCCGAACCGCCGCCGAGCCCGCCCCCGGTCGTGGCGCCGAGACGGGCGGCTTTACAGGATCCCGAGCCGCCGCGCCGGACGGTCCGTGTCGAGCCGCCGCGTGAGAGCGAAGCGCCGCCGCGCAAGGTCCGCGCCGCGCATGTCGAGCCGCCGCGCACGGAGATCGCAAGGCCAGCGCCGCCCCCGCCGCGCGTCGTCGCCGAACCCGTGCGCCCGCGCTGGCCCCGCCGCCCGCATCCGCCGGTCTATGAGGACGCGGAGGATTATACGCCGGTCTATCCGGCGCAGCGCTTCCCCGTGCGGCCGCCGATCATTTTTGGCGGCGGCCTTTTCCGCCCGCATTTTCCCGGCGGCGGATGGGGCGGCTCCTATGGCGGGGCGCGCTATCCGCAGCGGCCCTGGGGCGGGAGCATGGGCGGCAATATGGGCGGCGGCGGATATGGCGGGATGGCGCAGCGCTGGGGGCGGTATTGAGGCGAGGATGAGTCGTGTCGATAGGCCCGCATGCGCGCCTCTCCCCGCAGGGCGGGGAGAGGCGCTGGCGCGCGCTTCACGGGTTATGCCTTCATTCTCATGAGAGGCCGGGGCGCTTATAAACCCCTCAGCTCGCGAGGCTCGTCGCCAATTCGTCCGTATGGGCGTGCATCCGCCGCGCCATGACGTCGATCTCGCGGGCCATGCTCACCATCGATTCGACGCCCGCGCCGGTCTGAGCCATGGCGTTCGCCGCCTGATCGGCATGGGCGGACATGGCGCCGGCGCTCGTCGCGGCGGAGCGGACGCTGCGGGCGATTTCCTTCGTGGCGACGTCCTGTTCGTGAACGGCGTTGGTGATGATCGCGGAGATGTGCTCGACTTCGGCGATCTTCGCCTTGATCTTGTCGATCGAGGCGACGGATATGTCGGTGGCCGCCTGGATTTCGGCGATCTGGTCGGCGATGTCCTGCGTCGCCTTTCCGGTCTGGGTGGCGAGGCTCTTCACCTCCTGCGCGACGACGGCGAAACCGCGGCCCGCTTCGCCGGCGCGGGCGGCCTCGATCGTGGCGTTCAGCGCCAGCAGATTGGTCTGGGCGGCGATGCGGGAGATGAGGTTCACCACGTCGCCGACGCGGTTGGCGGCCGCCGAGAGACGCAGCATTTCGGCCGAGGAGCCATTGGTCTCGACCACCGCCTGCCGGACGACGGCGGTCGATTCGACGGCCTGTTTGCTGATCTCGCCGATGGCGGCGAGGAGCTGTTCCGAGGCGGTGGCGACGGAAGCGACGTCGGCGGCGGCCTGGACGGAGGCGGTGCGGGCGAAGTCGCTGTCGGCCCGGGCGCGGCGTTCCTGCACGATCATTTCCTCCGAAGAAGCGGCCATGCGCTTGGTCATTTCGCCGAGTTTGGCGGTGGTGGCCGAAAGTTCGACCGAATAGTGCTCGACCTTGTCGCGGATCGCGGCCTCGCGGCGCAGGCGCTCTTCACGGTCGTCGCGGGCCTTGATTTCGGCGGCCATTTCGTTATTCGCCCGCACGGCGTCGCGCAGAACGACGAGGGCGCGCGAAATGTCGCCGATCTCGTCGGCGCGGGTCGTGTCCTTTACGTCGATGGTCGTGTCGCCGGCGGCGAGGTCGGTCATATGGCGGGCGATGGTTTTGATCGGAGTGGCGATGGTCTGGTGCATGGTCGGCACCGAGACGCCGACGACCAGAAAGCCCGCCACCAGCGTGCCGACGAAAAGCTCAATCGAGAGGTTGCTCGCCGCGTCATGGGCGGCGCGGGCGAGCGACGCCATCTGGGCGTGATCCGTCGTGGCCGCCGCGGCGGCCGTCAGGTCGCGGACGTTGATGGTGCCGAAATAGGCGCCGGCCCCCATCACGAGCAGCAGCGCGAGGAACAGAAATTGGCGAAAGACGAGGCCGGCGCCGATGGAAAGGTTGCGCATATGCTCGAATGTCCTGCTATTGGGTCCGGCGCAGGCTAAATATCAGACTTTCAGTTTTGGTTAACGGTCGCGGCCCCGGTCGCGCTTGCAGGAGGACGGAGTGCTGGAAATCGCGGTGCAGATGGACCCGCTGGCGCGAATCAATTTCGCCGGGGATTCGACCTTCGCCCTCATGCTGGAGGCCAAGAAGCGCGGCTGCCGGCTGTGGTTCTACACGCCCGACCTTCTGTCGCTGGAGGGCGGCCGCCTCACCGCCCGCGCCCATCCTATCGACGTTTTCGACGACCCCTCGCGCTGGTACGTCCTCGGCGAGGCGACCGAGATCGACCTCATCGAGATGGACGTCGTCCTGCTGCGTCAGGACCCGCCCTTCGACCTCGCCTATATCACCTCGACCCATTTCCTGGAGCGGATCCAGTCGCGCGTGCTCGTCGTCAACGATCCGGGCCATGTGCGCAACGCGCCGGAAAAGGTCTTCGTGATGGACTTTCCCGACCTCATGCCGCCGACGGCGATCACCCGCGACCGCGCCGCGATCGAGCGCTTCCGGGCAAAATATGGCGACATCGTCATGAAGCCCCTTTACGGCCATGGCGGCGCGGCGGTCTTCAAGGTGACGCCGAGGGACCCCAATTTCGGCTCGCTTTTCGACATGTTCAGCACGACCTTCCGCGAGCCCTGGGTCGTGCAGCAATTTCTGCCGGAGGTCGCCAAGGGCGACAAGCGCATCATCTTCGTCGACGGCGTCGCGATGGGCGCGATCAACCGCGTGCCGGCGCAGGACGACATCCGCTCCAATATGGTCCGCGGCGGCGCGGCGGCGGCGACGGAGCTCTCGCCGCGCGAGCAGGAGATCTGCGCCCGGCTCGGGCCGGAGCTCAAAAAGCGCGGTCTGATCTTCGTCGGCATCGACGTGATCGACGGGCGGCTGACGGAAATCAACGTGACGTCGCCGACAGGCTTGCGGGCGTTGAAGCGCGTCGGCGGCCCCGATCTCGCGGAGCCGCTTTTCGACGCGATCGAAGCGCGGCTCGCGGCGCTGCGCGCGGCAGGATGAGGGCGATGGATCAGACGGTTTCGGCGAGCGTTTTCGAAAATCTCGACCCGGCCAGGGGCTATCGCGGCCTGCGCGCCGCGCTTGCGACGCCCGTCGCCGCGCTTTGCAAGGCCGAGAAGGGCCATGCGCGCCGCACCGCCGCGGTCGATCTCTTCCGCTCGGTTCTCGCCGAGGGACGCGCCCGCGCCCGCGCGCGGCTGGAGGCGCGCGGCTCGGGGCTCGAATGCGCGCGGCGGCTCTCGGAATTGCAGGACGAGCTGATCGGCGCGATCTACGACTATGTCGTGACTTACGTCTATCCGGCCGACAATCCGACCTTCGCGGAGCGCCTGACCATCGTCGCGGTCGGCGGCTATGGGCGCGGCATGCTGGCGCCGGGCTCCGACATCGATCTTCTGTTCCTGTTGCCCTACAAGCAGACGCCCTGGGGCGAGAGCGTCGTCGAAGCGATCCTCTATGTCCTGTGGGATCTGCGCCAGAAGGTCGGCCACGCCACGCGCTCCGTCGCGGAATGCATGCGCCAGTCGCGCGCGGATATGACGATCCGCACGACGCTTCTGGAATCGCGCTTCATCCTCGGCAGCGCCGAGCTTTTCACCGCATTGCAGGACGCCTTCGACAAGGAGGTCGCCCGCTCCGACGCCCGCGAATTCGTCGCCGCCAAATTGGCGGAACGCGACACGCGGGTGCGGCGCGCGGGCGCCTCGCGCTATCTCGTCGAGCCGAACGTCAAGGAAGGGAAGGGGGGCCTGCGCGACCTCAACACGCTCTTCTGGATCTCGAAATATGTCTATCGCGTTCGCGATCCGCAGGAACTCGTCGCGGCGGGCGTCTTCACCTCGGCCGAGCTGTCGCTCTTCGAGCGCTGCGAAGAGTTTCTGTGGCGCGTGCGCTGCCATCTGCATTTCGCCACGGGACGCGCCGAAGAACGGCTTTCCTTCGACATACAGCCGGCCATGGCCAAGCGTCTCGGCTATCAGGATCGCGGCGGCCTGTCGCGCGTCGAGCGCTTCATGAAGCATTACTTCCTCGTCGCGAAGGACGTCGGCGACCTCACCGCCATCGTCTGCGCCGCGCTGGAAGAGAAGCAGGCCAAGCCGCCGGCGATCTTCGAGCGCTTTATGCAGCCTTTCCGGCGGCGGCGCAACAAGGCGCCGAAGGGTGATTTCATCATCGATCACGACCGCATCAGCGTCGCCGACGATGATGTTTTTCATCGCGATCCCGTCAACATCATCCGCCTCTTCTGGATGGCGGATCATCACGGCCTGCCGCTGCATCCCGACGCCCTGCGCGCCGTGACGCTCTCGCTGCGCGAGATCGACGCGGAGCTGCGCGCCGACAAGGAGGCGAACCGGCTGTTCCTCGAAATTCTGCTGTCGCGGAACATGACCGAGATCATTCTGCGCCGCATGAACGAAACGGGCGTGCTCGGCCGCTTCATTCCGGATTTCGGCCGCATCGTCGCGATGATGCAGTTCAACATGTATCATCACTATACGGTGGACGAGCATTTGCTGCGCGCCGTCGGCTGCCTCTCCGATCTCGAGGCCGGCCGCATGCCGGAGCATCAGCAGCTCGTCAGCGAGATCCTGCCGACGATCGTCAATCGAAAGGTGCTCTATCTCGGACTCTTCCTGCACGACATCGCCAAGGGCCGCAAAGAGGACCACTCCATCGCCGGCATGGACGTCGCCCGCGCGCTCTGTCCGCGATTGGGGTTCACGCCGGGCGAGACGGAGACCGTCGCCTGGCTCGTCGAGCATCATCTGACCATGTCGAGCTATGCGCAGAGCCGCGACCTTTCCGACCGCGTGACGATCGAAAGCTTCGCCGCCATCGCGCAGACGATGGAGCGGCTGAAGATGCTCTTCGTGCTCACGGTCTGCGACATCAACGCGGTGGGTCCCGGCGTGCTTGACGCCTGGAAATCGCAGCTTCTGCGCGTCCTCTACTGGGAGACGGAGGTCGTGCTCGGAGGCGGCCATTCGTCGGTGGACCGCAAGAGCCGGGTCGCCGTCGCGCGCACGGAATTGCGCGAAGCCCTCGCGGATTGGAGCGACGAGAAATTCGACGCTTATGAGAAGCGCCATTATCCGGCTTATTGGCTCAAGGTCGACGTCGCGCGCAAAGTGCGCCACGCGCATATGCTGGAAAATCTCACCGGCGCCGTGACGCCTCTCGCGACCGCCGTGGAGCTCGACCGTGCGCGCGGCGCGGTGGAGCTCACCGTCATTGCGCCGGACCATCGCCGGCTCCTCTCTATCATCGCCGGCGGCTGCGCGGCGAGCGGGGCGAATATTGTCGACGCGCATATCTTCACGACGCAGGACGGGCTCGCGCTCGACACGATCTTCATCTCGCGCGCCTTCGATTTCGACGAGGACGAGCTGCGCCGCGCGCGCCGCATCGCGGAGTTCATCGCCAAGGCGCTGAGGGGCGAAGTCATCGTCTCCGACGCCGTCAAGGCGCGCGCCAGACAGAATCAGGCGCCGACGGCCTTCACCGTCGCGCCGGAAGTCGTGGTCGATAACAGCCTGTCGAACGTCTATACGGTCATCGAAGTTTCGGGGCTGGACAGGGAGGGCCTGCTCTTCGACCTGACCAACGCCATCTCGAAGCTGAATCTCAACATCGCGTCCGCCCATATCACGACCTTCGGCGAGCGGGCGGTGGACGCTTTCTACGTCACGGACCTGACCGGAACGAAGATCGTCTCTCCGCAGCGCCAGTCGGCCATCAAGCGGCAGCTCCTTGAGGTCTTCGCGCCGGCGGGAGAGAAGCGCCCGAAGGCGGTCGGGACCGGGGTCCAGAGTGTCGCGGCGACTTGATTTTGCGGTCGCGAGCGCAGATATCGAGGCCTTTGAAGAACGCCCCTTATCCAGAAAACGGACATGAGCATGAGCGACCAGAGCAACGCCGACAAGAACGCCGAATCCCAGCCGCCGCAGGGCGCGAATGGGGGCGAGGCGACTGCGTCCTCCCTGTCGCAGCCCTCGGCGGAGTCCCCCATCAACGAGCCCGAGCCCTTTACCGAACTCGAAAATCTCTACCAGGAGAACGCCAGCCTCAAGGACCGGGTCTTGCGCGCCATGGCGGAGGTGGAGAATGTCCGCCGCCGCGCCGAGAAGGAGGTTTCCGACGCCAAGGTCTATGGGGTCGCCAATCTCGCCCGTGAAATGCTGGCCTTCGCGGACAATCTGCGCCGCGCCGCCGAGAGCGTGCCTGCCGAGGCCCGCGCCAATCTCGACCCCGTCGCCAAGGCGCTGCTGGACGGGCTCGGCGTCACCGAGCGCGACTTCCTTTCCCGCCTCGCCCGTTTCGGCGTGAAGCCGATCGAGGCGGCGGACGCGAAGTTCGACCCCAATCTGCATGAGGCGCTGTTCGAAATCCCGGACGAAACGAAGCCGGCCGGCACGGTCGCGCAAGTCGTGGAGCAGGGCTACATGATCGGCGAGCGCGTGCTGCGACCGGCGAAAGTCGGCGTGACGCGCGGCGGGCCGAAGGCCTGACGGCGCCGCGATGGACGCCCCTGTGACGAATGCAGCGGCGCCGGAGGCGCTCATCCGCCCCGGCGTCGTAAACGCCTCCGTTTACTGCAAGGGCGCCAAGGTCGCCGATATCGCCATCGACGACGCGGGCGACTGGGCGAAGCGCGAGGACCATGTCGTCTGGATCGGGCTTTTCGAGCCCGGGGTCGATCTTCTGGAGCGCGTCGGAAAGCAGTTCGCGCTGCATCCGCTCGCGATCGAAGACGCCGCCAAGGCGCATCAATTTCCAAAGCTCGAGGAATTCGACGACGGCCTCTTCATCGTCGCGCGAACGGCGCAGATGGAGGATGGCCGCGTCACCTTCGGCGAAACGCATCTTTTCGTCGGCGCCGGCTATGTGGTGAGCGTGCGTCACGGCGCCTCGCAAAGCTATGCGCAATTGCGGCATCGCTGCGAAGCGCGCGCGCAGCGCCTCTCCGAGGGCGAGGACTTCATCGTCTATGCGATCCTCGATTTCATCGTCGACAATTACTTCCCGGTCCTCGACTGCATCAACGATCAGGTCGACGACATAGAGGATCACGTTCTCACGACGACGATGGGGCAGGAGGAGATCGAGCAGCTCTATACGTTGCGTCGCGATCTTCTGCGTCTGCGCAACGCGGTCGTCCCTTTGCAGGATGTCTGCCGGCGCCTGGAGCGCACCGACATTGTCTTCATCGATCCGGCGATGCGTCCGCATTTCCGCGACATTCGCGACCATCTGCGCCGCGCGCAGGAACGCGTCGACACTTTGCGGGAGACGCTCGCTTTCGCATTCGAAGCGAGTCTGATGAACGCGCAGATGCAGCAGACGAATATTTCCCGCCGCCTCGCCGCCTGGGCCGCCATTCTCGCCGTGCCGACCGCGATCGCCGGCATTTACGGCATGAATTTCGAGCACATGCCGGAACTCAAATGGCAATATGGCTATTACGCCGTTCTCGGCGTGACCTTTACGATCTGCTCGATTTTATATTGGCGGTTCCGCAGAGCCGGCTGGCTGTGAGGCGCCTCTATCTCGCGGGCCCGGAAGTCTTCCGCCGCGACGCAGGCGCGATCGGCGCAGAGCTGAAGGCGCGTTGCGCGCATTGCGGATTTGAGGGCGTCTATCCGCTCGAAGCGGAGCTTGCGATCGGCGACGAAGCTTTGTCCCGGCGCATTTTCGAGGCCAATCTCGCGTCGATCCGCGCCTGCGACGCGATGATCGCGAATCTCTCGCCTTTCCGCGGGCCGAGCGCCGATGCGGGAACGGTCTTCGAACTCGGCTTCGCCGTCGCGATCGGCAAGCCGGTTTTCGCCTATGCCGATAGTTCGGAGTCCTATGCGTCGCGCGTCGCGCAGAGAAATGGGCCCCTGCGCAAGGCGGACGGACGTCTTTTCGCGAGCGACGGCATGAGCGTCGAGGACTTCGGCCTCACGGATAATCTCATGATCGTCGAAGCCGTAAGCGCGCAGGGCTGGGACATTGTTATGGGAGAAACGCGCGCAGGCTTTGAGGAGTGTCTGCGGCGCGCGGCTGCGTATTTTGTGAGCTGAACTGCGTCCGTCATTGCGAGGAGACGGAGCCGACCAAGCAATCTCGTTTCGCAATCATCCTTTCGCCGCGCCTCCCTCGCGCGCAAGCAGGCGCGCGGCCGCTTGTATTCCTTAACGACGCTGCTGCTTCGCCTTACGAAAGTTTCATCCGCCGGCCATTGGACGGCAAGCGCCGCGCCTCCATCTTCCACATGCAGGCGGCGACGGCGGCTCCCAGCCTCCTCCTAGCCGTCGCCGCAAGAATGGAGAGTTTTTCAAATGCATCATCCGATTTTTGCGCAGAGCCGCCGTAAGCCGGCGCAGGGTCGCCGCTACGCTTCGCGCTTCGCGCTGATGGGCGCGGCCGCTGCGCTCGCCTTTGGCGCGAGCGTCGGCGCGCCCATTCGCCCCGCTTTCGCCGAGGCGCCGTCCTCGGTCTCGGTTGCGCCGATGGGGCCCGCCTCCTTCGCCGACGTCGTGGACCATGTGAAGGGCGCCGTCGTCGCGATCAAGGTGAAAGGCTTCGAAGAGTCGCAAAACCCCTTCGAAGGCCAGGGCGAGTTATCGCCCGACGATCCGATGTATAAATTCTTCAAGCGTTTCGGCGAGACGCCGCAAAAGCGCATGACGCAGTCGCAGGGTTCGGGCTTCATCATCAGCCCCGACGGCTATGTCGTCACCAACAACCATGTCGTCGAACACGCCAATGAGGTGGAGGTCGCGCTCGAGGACGGACGCACGCTCACAGCCAAGGTGATCGGCACCGACAAGCGCACGGATCTTGCGCTGCTCAAGGTCAATGACGGAAACAAGCTGCCTCACGTCGAATGGGCGAGCGCGCAGCCGCGCGTCGGCGATTGGGTCATTGCGGTCGGCAATCCCTTCGGCCTCGGCGGCTCGGTCACGGCGGGCATCGTCTCGGCGCGCGGCCGCGACATCGGCGCCGGCCCCTATGACGACTTCCTGCAGATCGACGCGCCGGTGAACCGCGGCAATTCGGGCGGCCCCGCCTTCGATACGCGCGGCAATGTCGTCGGCGTCAATACGGCGATCTATTCGCCTTCGGGCGGCTCGGTCGGCATCGGTTTCGCCATTCCGGCGGAGGTCGCCAAGGACGTCGTCGCGGCGTTGAAGGACAAGGGCGCCGTGTCGCGCGGCTGGATCGGCGTCAAGATCCAGCAGGTGACGCCGGAAATCGCCGAAAGCCTCGGGCTGAAGTCCAGCAAGGGCGCGCTGATCGCGCAGCCGCAGAAGGGCGCGCCGGCCGACGCCGCGGGCCTGAAGGCGGGCGACGTCATCACGGCCGTCAATGGCGAGAAGATCGAGACGCCGCGCGAACTGGCGCGCAAGATCGCCGCCATGGGGCCGAACAAGTCGATTGATCTGACCTTCGTCCGCAACGGCTCGGAGAAGAGCGCGAAGCTCACGCTCGGGAAGCTGCCGGAAGAGAGGGAGGCGCGGGCCGACGACGAGGATACGGGCGCGACCGGCCACGCCAGCGTGGCGAGCCTCGGCGTCGAGGTGGCGCCGGCTTCGGAAGTCCGCGGCGCGGGCGGCGAAGGCCTCTATGTGACGGATATCGATCCCAACGGCGCCGCCGCCCAGAAAGGTCTGCGCCGGGGCGACGTGATCGTCGAGGTCGGGGGCCAGGCCGTGAATTCGCGGGCCGACCTCTCCAACGCCATTGACGGGGCGCGCAAGGAAGGCCGCCGCTCGGTGCTGCTGCGGGTGAAATCGGCGGACGGCGCTAAATTCATCGCGGTGCCGGTGCGGCAGAGCGCCGGATAGCCGGCGAATTGACGAGATAGGCTTCTTGCGACGCGGACCGCGAGACTGCACCCGCCCGCAGACGGTCCCCCGCAAAGAAGAGCGGCGGAAAGGCCAGTCCCCTCCTGGCCGTCGCCGTGGGCGGGCCGGCGCGATTTACGCGCCGGCCTGCCTTTTTTTACAAGGTCGGCTATGATGCCAGCGATGCGCATACTTATTATCGAAGACGACAAAGAGGCGAGCGATTATCTCGTCAAGGCTTTCCGCGAGCAGGGCCATGTCGCCGACCATGCGGCCGACGGGCTCGAAGGCTACGCCGCGGCGCAGGAGGGCGATTACGACGTGCTGATCGTCGACCGCATGCTGCCGAAGATGGACGGGCTTTCGCTCATCTCCAGCCTGCGCGAGCAGAAGATCGAGACGCCGGTCCTGATCCTCTCCGCTCTCGGCCAGGTGGACGACCGCGTGAAGGGGCTGCGCGCCGGCGGCGACGATTATCTCCCCAAGCCCTACGCTTTCTCGGAGCTGCTGGCCCGCGTCGAAGCGCTGGTGCGCCGCCGGGTCGGCCCGCGCGGCGAGGAGACGCATTACCGCGTCGGCGATCTGGAGCTCGATCGCCTCTCGCACAAGGTGATGGTCGCGGGCCAGGAGATTGTGCTGCAGCCGCGCGAATTCCGCCTGCTGGAATATCTCATGAAGCATGCGGGGCAGGTGGTGACGCGCACCATGCTGCTGGAGAATGTCTGGGATTACCACTTCGATCCGCAGACCAACGTCATCGACGTTCACATCTCGCGCCTGCGCGCCAAGATCGACAAGGGCAGGGAGAACCCGCTCCTGCATACGATACGCGGAGCGGGTTACATGATCAGGGACGGAATGCGGTGATGCGCCGGTCCGTCACCACCAGCCGCCCCAGCCCCATCCGGGACCCCAGCCGCCGCCCCAGCCCCATCCGCCATAGCCCCAGCGCGGCGCGGTGGCGGCGGCGAGGCCGGCTCCCATAATGCCGAGCGCCGCGCCGGCGAACATCGCCCCGGCCGGATCGTAGCCATAGCCGTAATAGGCCGGATAGCCGTAATAGACGCGGCGGTAATAGGAACGATAGCCCCAATGGCGGTGGCGGTAAGGCCGGTAGTAGCCCCAGGACCGGTAGTGCGGCCGCCAATAGCCGTGGGGGCGATACCCCCAGCGCCGGTAGTAATAGACATTCGTGGCAGGCCCGCTGAGGCCGACGACGGAGGGCGGCGCGACGCTCATCGGCCCGGCGAGGGCCTCGGGCGGGAGAGAGGACAGGGCGGTCGCCCCGCTGAGCGCCGCTAGAATCAGGGTTTTCAAGTTCTTGCGCATCTTCGTCTACCTTGGGTTGACCCTCCAGAACCAACGCGGCGCGCGCTCGTTTGGTTCCGCTTGGGCCGCCCGGCGAAAAATCGCAAGGTAAACGCCATATCGGGACGGAAGCGGCGGCTATGGCCGACCGGCGGCATGGGGACGCGCAATTGCTCAACTCGAAACTCGGCAAGCTCTTCCGGACGACGGCTTTTAAACTGTCGCTCGCCTATCTCGTCCTGTTCTCGATCGGCGCGGGGCTCGTGCTGACGCGCGTCGGCGCGCGGGTGAAGGAGGTGCTCGACGAGCAGATCGAGCAGACGGTCGAGGCGGAGATCCGCGCGCTCTCGGAGCAATATGCGCAAGGCGGGCTGCATCAGCTCACCACCGCGCTTGAGCGCCGCGTGCGCGCGCCGGGCGGTTCGCTCTATCTGCTTACGACGCATTCGGGCGAAGTCATCGTCGGCAATATCGAGCCGCCGACAACGGCGCCGGCTGGCGGTTCGCAACTCGTCGAGACGCCCTATCAGCGCCGCGGCGAGCCGGGCGTCGAGCATCCGGCCCTGTTGCGGCTCTTCCTGATCCCGGGCGGCTTCCGGCTGCTGATCGGCCACGACATCGAGGATCATCAGGTGTTGCGCGACATTCTGCGCCGCGCGCTCGGCGTGTCGCTGTTCTGGCTTGCGCTCGTCGGCGCGCTGGGCGGCCTCTTCGTCGCGCATCGCATGCTGGAGCGCGTCGACGTGATGTCGGCCTCAGCGCGCCGCATCATGGCGGGCGATCTGCACGAACGTCTCGCAGTGTCGGGCGCGGGCGACGAGCTCGATCGCCTCGCCGAGAATTTCAACGCCATGCTCGAGCGGATTTCCGAACTGATGACCGGTCTGCGCGAAGTCTCCGACAATATCGCGCATGACCTCAAGACGCCGCTGACGCGCCTGCGCAACCGAGCCGAGGCGGCGCTGCGCGGATCGTCCAATAATGGCGAGCACAGAGAGGCGCTCAACGCCGTCATCGAGGAGTCGGACAGTCTCATCCGCGTCTTCAACGCGCTGTTGATGATCGCGCGCGCCGAAGCGGGCTGTTCGACCGACAATCTCGTCGCCTGCGACGCCGACGCGGTGGTGAGCGACATTGTCGAGATGTACGAGCCCGTCGCCGAGGAGCAGGGCGTCGAATTGCAGGCGAAGACGGAGCCGGGCCTTTGCGTCACCGGTAGCCGCGAGCTTCTCGGACAGGCGGTCGTCAATCTGGTCGACAACGCGCTCAAATATGGCGCGTCGGGCGAGAAGCCGAGAATCGACGTCTCGGCGAAGCGCGTCGGCGACCGCATCGAGATCGCGGTCGCGGACCATGGTCCCGGCATTTCGCCGCAGGATCGCGAACGCGTGATCGGACGTTTCGTGCGGCTGGAGAATTCGCGGTCGCGGCCCGGCTCGGGCCTCGGCCTCTCAATGGCGGCGGCAGTCGCCCGCCTTCATCACGGCGCCCTGCGGATCGAGGACAATGCGCCGGGCTTGCGCGTGGTGCTGTCGCTTCCCGCGACGCGCGCAACTGTTTCGAGGGAGCGCGCGGCGTAGGCCGGCGGCGCGGCCTTCGCCGGCTGCGTCTCGATCTGCCGCGCGATGAGCGGCGTGACATTGGCGCCCGCGCAATGCGCGCAGGCGAGGCGCATCATCGCCACCGTGCCCATGCCGAGCCGCGAGCGGAAACGCAGCGCGCCGCCATGCAGGTCGACCAGCGCGCGGGCGATGGCGAGGCCGAGCCCCGAGCCCTTCATGCCGTTCTCCATGACGCCGGCGCTCTGCTCGAAGGGGCGGCCAAGCCGCGGCAGGACGCGCGGATCGATGCCGCGGCCCGTATCTTCGATGAAGAAGGCGATCGAGGCGCCGTGATGGCGCACGCGCAGGCGCACGAAGCCGCCGGCGTCCGTGAATTTGACGCTGTTCGACAGAAACACGCCAAGCGCCTTGACGATCAGCGCCTCGTCGCCGACGCAGCGCAGCTTCTCGTCGACCTCGACGAGCAGCGTGATCTTCTTTTCCTCGGCGCGGGCGCGCCAGATATTTACCGCCCGCCGCACGGCTTCGGCGACGCTCACCTCGCGCTCGGCGAGGCGAACGAGGCCCGCCTCCAGCCGCGACATGTCGAGAATGTCGGTCAGCACTTCGTTGAGATAGGTCCCGCCCTGACGGACATTGTTGCAATATTCGACATATTTGGGCGAACCGAGCGCGCCGAAGGGCTCGGCGAGCATCATCTCCGTAAAGCCGATGATAGCGTTGAGCGGCGTGCGCAGCTCGTGACTCATATTTGCGAGGAATTCGGACTTGGCGAGATAGGCGGCTTCGGCCTCCGCCTTCTGATGATGATATTGCTCGGCGAGAGTCGCGAGCTGCTGCGCCTGCATTTCGAGCGTCTGGCGCGAGCGGGTGAGGTCGGCGACGGTTCCGGTGAGGCGGCGCTCCGAGTCCTGCAGCTTCTCCTGATTGCGCTTGAGCGCCGTAATGTCGGCGCCGACGGAGACATAGCCGCCGTCCTTCGTGCGGCGCTCGTTGATCTGCAGCCAGCGCCCGTCGGTGAGCCGCGCTTCATAAGTGCGGGCGTCGCCCGCGCGGCTGTCGGCGGAGGAGGTCTCGTGCTGAAGGACGAAAGCGGTGCGGCGCGCCATGATGTCGCCATAGGTCGCGCCCGGGGGAGCGGATTCCGGCGCAAGCCCGTGAAGGTCCAGAAATTTCGAGTTGCACACGACGAGGCGGTTCTGCGCGTCCCACAGCACGAAGGCTTCGGAGATGGCGTTGATCGCGTCACGCAGGCGCATATTGGCCGTAGCGGTGTGTTGCGCGAGCGCCTTCTGCTCGGAGATGTCGACGGCGATGCCGACGAGATGCAGGCCCGCGTCTCGGGCGTCGTCGACGAGTTGCGCGCGGGCGCGCAGCCAGATCCATTGGCCGTTGGCGTGACGGGCGCGGAACTCGTGATCGACGCTTTTCGTGCGCGACGTCGAAACCATCTCGGCGATCACCGAGAGATCGCCGTCATGCGGGTGAATCAAGGCGTTGAGCTCGCTGAAGGAGAGACAGCGCCGCTCGGCCTGAAGGCCGAGCATTTCATACATGGAGTCGGACCAGTAGATGCGGCCGCGCGCAATGTCCCAATCCCACAGGCCGCAGCGTCCGCGCGACAGCGCCGTGTCGAGCCGCGAGCGAATATAGGCGTTTGCCTGCTCGGCGGCCTGACGTTTCCGCGATTGCCGGAAATAGGCGAACACGACGGCGAGCAGCATGACGGTAGTGAAGGCGAAAACGACCGCATAATGCGCGGCGATGGTGCGCCATTCGCCCAGCACATTGTCGAGCGGATAGATCATCGCCACCTGCCCGTAGGGCGCGGGCAGTTTCTGCACGGTCGCGAGCGCGGGCGTGCCGTCGGCGAGCTTGACGCGCATCACGCCCGCTTTGTCCGCAAATTCGGTCAGCACCTGCTCGGCGCCGAGCACGTCGGAGAGCGTCGCATTTTTGGAGTCGAGCGGCGGGAAGGCGGCTGCGACGTGGCCGTGATCGTCGGTGACGAGAATGCGCCGGCCGCGCGCGGTCGCCCGGCCCGGAAGGATCTTGTTGAGCGGTTCGCCGAGCGACTTCTGCGCGTCGGCTTGAATCTTGTCGTGCAGATCGTGCCAGACGGCGTGCGCGAAGACTTCGAAATCAGCCGTGGCCTCTTCGACGAGCTGATCCTGCATCGTGGTCGTGAGCGTGATCGCGAAAGCCGTGAGCGAGACGAGGCCGATCGCCGAAACGACGAAAGCGACGCGCCTCAGCCAGGGGCTTTCGTCCTTGGGCTCCTTCTCGCCCTCGCCAAGGAAGCGATAGGCGCCCCAAACCGTTTCCGCGTGACTCATCGCACGAGCTGCGGGGCGCGCCATAAAAGAATCTCCGAAATCTGGCGATCTTCGAGCGGGCGGGAAGCGCCCGAATCACCTTCATTCGAATCTTTCGGAGTCGAATTGTCCAGACCTTAATTGCGCGTTAACGCCGCGCTCATTTGGCGCGCGCTCCCGCCCCAGCTTTTGCGAGGGGTGGGTCGAGAGCGGCGCCCGGCGTCCGCGCTTCGCGCAAATTCAGGGCGGGGGCCCGGTTACGAGAGCGCGCGCGTCGCGATGTCTTTCGTGTCGGGCGAAAGATTTCCCTGCGCCGCGATGTGGCGCAGACGTTCTTCGATCAGCCCGCGGCGGCGCGGCTCCAGCGTTCGCCAGGAGCGCAAGGCGGAGAGGAGCCGCGCGGCGAGCTGCGGGTTCTTGGGATCGAGCTCCAGCACAATTCGCGTCAGAAGATCGTAGCCAGATCCGTCGAGCGCGTGAAAGCCGGTGAGATTGGCGTTGGAAAAGGCCCCGATCAGGGAGCGCACCCGATTTGGGTTGGTCAGCGAAAAATCGGGATGGCGCATCAGATCGACGACGCGCTTCGTGGTCGCGGGCTCGGGGATCGTCGCCTGCAGCGAAAACCATTTGTCGAGGACCAGCGCGTCGCCCTTATATTGTTCGTAAAAGGCCGCGAAGGCGGCTTCCCGCGCCTCGCCCCCGAGCAAGGCGAGCAGCGTCAGCGCCCCGAGGCGGTCGGTCATGTTGCCCGCCGCGGCGAATTGACTCCGGGCGAGGGCCGAGCCCTTCTCCGGGTCGCCCGCCGCGACGAGATCGAGCGCCAGAGCCTTGAGCATCCGCCGGCCGGCGCTCGCCGCGTCGGGCGAATAGGGGCCGGCGTCGGAGAGGCGGCGATAGATCGGCTCGGCGTCGGCGCCGAGGGCGCGGCCGATCTCCTCGCGCAATCCGTAGCGCGCCGAAAAGAGCACGTCCGGGTCGACGTCGTGGCCCGCCTCGCGGGCGAGGTCGATTTCGGAGGGCAGGGAGAGCGCCTGCGCCGCGAAAGCGGGATCGGCGTCGGCACCCGCGAGAATGGTCCGCAGCGCCCCGATGAAACCCGGCGCTTGAGGAGTCTGCGCGCCCTTCTTCGCCGCATCGACGCGCGCGAAAATCGCGCGAAGCGCGAGGCTCTGCGCCGCCTGCCAGCGATTGAAAGGATCGTCGTCGCAGGCGAGCAGCTTTTCGAGATCGGCGCTTTCCGGCGCCGGCTCGAGCCGCACAGGCGCGGAGAAGCCGCGCAACGCCGAGACGACCGGCCGCGACGCAACGCCGGCGAAAGTGATCTTGCGCTCGGCGTCCGTGAGTTCGATCAGCCCGCGCGCAAGTTCGTCGGCGCGCGCATCCGGGCTCGCAAGCTCGAGCTTCTCGCCATTCTCGCCGAAGAGGGCGAAGGCGACGGGAACGACCAAAGGCTTCTTCTCGCTCTGTCCCGGCGTCGGCGGCGTATGCTGCTTCAATGTGAGCGAGAAGGTCTTCGCTTGCGGATCGTAAGCGCCTTCGGTCGAAAGGATAGGCGTCCCCGCCTGGCTGTACCACAAAGCGAAATGCGAAAGGTCGCGCCCCGAGGCCTCCGCGAAGCATGAGAGATAATCTTCGACCGTCGCGGCCGTGCCGTCGAAGCGCTCGAAATAAATGTCCATGCCGCGGCGGAAGGTCTCGTCGCCGATCAGCGTGCGCAACATGCGCACGATCTCCGCGCCTTTCTCATAGACGGTCGCCGTGTAGAAATTGTTGATCTCGTGATAGACCTCCGGCCGCACCGGATGGGCGAGCGGGCCGCCGTCCTCGGGGAATTGCGCAAGCCTCAAGCCTCGCACGTCGCCGATGCGCTCGACCGCGCGCGAACGCATGTCGGCGGAGAATTCCTGATCGCGAAAGACGGTGAGTCCTTCCTTGAGGCAGAGCTGGAACCAGTCTCGGCAGGTGATGCGGTTGCCGGTCCAGTTGTGGAAATATTCATGCGCGATGACGCCCTCAATGCCGGCGTAATCGCCGTCCGTCGCGGTCTCGGGCGAAGCGAGCACATATTTGTCGTTGAAGATGTTGAGGCCCTTATTCTCCATCGCGCCCATATTGAAGTCGGAGACGGCGACGATGTTGAAAACGTCGAGATCATATTCGCGTCCGAACTTTTCCTCGTCCCAGCGCATGGAGCGCTTTAGCGCGTCCATGGCGTAGGTCGCACGCGCCTCCTTGCCGTGCTCGACATAGATTGCAAGATCGATCTTCCGGCCGGACATGGTCGTGAAGCTGTCGCGCAGCGCGCCGAGATCGCCGCCGACCAGCGCGAAGAGATAAGACGGCTTCGGGAAGGGATCGCGCCACACGGCGTAATGGCGGCCGTCGGGAAGATTTCCCGATTTGACCGGATTGCCGTTGGAGAGCAGGATGGGCGCCTCGCCTTTGTCTCCTTCGACGCGGGTCGTGTAAACGCTGAGCACGTCCGGCCGGTCGAGGAAATAAGTGATGCGGCGGAAGCCTTCCGCCTCGCATTGCGTGCAATAGGCCGAGCCCGACCGGTAGAGGCCGGAAAGCTGCGTATTGGCCGAAGGGTCGACCCGCGTCTCGATCTCCAGCGTGAAGGGTCCGTCTGGAACCTTCTCCAGCAAGAGATGGTCGGGAGCCGCCGTATAGTCCTGCGGACCGAGCGGGCGGCCGTCGAGTTTGACGCCGACGAGAGTCAGGTCGTCGCCGTCGAGCGACAGGGGCGCGCCGGGCGCGCCTTTCGGATTGCGGCGCAAGGAAAGCGTCGCGACCACTTTGCTCGCCGTCCGGTCGAGGGAAATATCGAGCGCCACGGCGTCGATCAGAAAGTCGGCGGGGCGGTAGTCGACAAGGCGGACAGCGACATTGGCGGGGTGGCGCATGAAATCCTCAAGAAGCGGAAGAATCGTCTCAATGGTCGAATATAAGCGGCGCCAGGCGGTTTGCGACCGGCCTCGTCCGCGCCCAGGGCCTCGAAAATTGACTTTTTTCCTGGGAAAGCGGTCTTAAGGTTTTGTTCACGCTTGAGCGGCCGGGCGTTGGCGGCCAGTATCCACGCGCCGCTCGATGTCGCCGGTCGGGCTTGACCGGCGCCGCTTGCGCTCTAGGTTAGCTCCCATCAAACGATATGCGGCATCATCACCTCCTTCCTCTCATCCTCACCCTCGCTTGCGTTTGTGGGCTGCCCGCGTCGGGCGCGCCGCCAAACGGTCAGGCCGCGAACCAGGACATCCTCGTCAAGCTGACGGAGGAGCAGATTCACGCGGCCGGCGTCGAGACGCAGCCCGTCGAAGCTGAATCGGGCGTCGGCGAGATCGTCGTGCCCGGCGTCGTGTCGGTGCCGCCCCAGCAATTGCGGATCGTCGCCGCGCCGGCGGCGGGTCTCGTCGAGACGCTGCTCGTCGCGCCGGACGAGGACGTGAAGGAAGGCGACCCGATCGCGACGCTGAAATCGTCGGAGCTGGTCGAGGCGCAGCGCGCTTTCCTGCTCGCAATGTCGGAAGCCGCGCTCGCCGTCGAGAAGCTGCGCCGCGACGAGCAGCTCTTCAAGGAGCGGATCATCGCCGAACGGCGGTTGATCGTGACGCGGGCCGAGGCCGCGCAGGCGCGCGCCACGCTCGACGAGCGCGCCCAGATTCTGGCGCTCGCCGGCATGACCGAGCCGGAGATCGCGGCGCTGCGCAAGGACCGCAAGCTGGCCGCCGTCCTGATGGTGCGCGCGCCGCTCGGCGGCACGATCTTGCAGCGCCACGGCACGACGGGCGAACGCGTCGCGGCCTCGGCGCCGCTCGTGACCATCGCCCGGCTCGATCCGATCTGGGTCAATCTCCAGGTGCCGCTCGGCCGCGCCGTCGCGCTCGACAGCGTGGAGCGCGTGCATCTTCCTTCCGCCGGGCTCGACGGCAAGCTGATCCGCGTCGGACGCACGGTCGACTCCGCGACGCAGTCCGTCACCGCGGTGGCCGAATTCAGGCCCGGCCGCAGCCCGTTGCGGCCGGGGCAGGCGCTGACGGCGATCCTCCGCGTGAAGGGCGGCGGCTCCTCGCAATGGCGCGTGCCAGCCGACGCGGTGGTGAGCCATCTCAATCACAGCTGGGTTTTCGTGCGCGTTCCGGAAGGATTTCGCGCCATTCCCGTGACGCTCGTTTCCGAGACGCCGCAATTCGCTTCCGTGCAGGGACCGCTCGCCGTCGGCGAGCGCGTCGCGACGCGCGGCCTTTTGACGCTTCTCGCGGAACTCGCGGAAGCGGAGAGCAAGTGATCGGACATCGATGCTCGAGCGCCTGATCCACTTCTCGCTGCGGCAGCGGCTCCTCACCTTTCTGGGCGCGCTCTTCATCGCGGGCTGGGGCGCGGCGAGCTATCTCAAACTGCCGATCGACGCCTTTCCCGACGTCGCGCCGATTCAGGTGCTCGTCGCCATGCGCGCGCCGGGCCTGACGCCGGAAGAACTCGAAACGCGCGTCACGGCGCCGATCGAGATTGCCGCAAAAGGCATCCCCTCGCTCATCCGCATGCGCTCGACCACGCGTTATTCCGTTGCGCTGATCACTTTCGAATTCGCGGAGGGCGTCGACATCTATTGGGCGCGCGCCCAGGTCAATGAGCGTCTGTCGCAGGTTCTGGATCAACTGCCGGCCGGCGCCGGCGGCGGCTTGGCGCCGATCGTCACGCCGCTCGGCGAAATGCTCATGTTCACCATTGTCGGCGGCAATCTGACGCCGACCGAGCAGCGAAGCCTGCTGGACTTCACGATCCGCCCGGCGCTACGCGGCCTGCAGGGCGTCGCGGACGTCAATGTGCTCGGCGGCTTCGTGCGCACATTCGAGGTCGCGCCGTCGCCTTCCGCCATGGCGGCGCGCGGCGTCACGGTCGGGATGCTCGAGGCCGCGCTCAAAGACAACAACAGGAATGACGGCGCCGGCCGCGTCCGCGACGGCGAGGAGGCGCTGCTGGTGCGCGCCGAAGGCCGGCTGCGCTCGCTCGATGAAATACGCTCCGTCGTCATCGCCGCCCGCGCGACGGGCATCGTGCGCGTCGGCGACGTCGCCGAAGTGCGCTTCGGCTCGCTGCCGCGCAACGGCGTTGTGACGCGCAACGGCACGGATGAAGCCGTCTGGGGGCTCGTGCTCGGCCTGCGTGGCGCGGACGCCCGCACGGTGGTGACGGGCGTGAAGGCGAAGCTCGCCGAAATCGAGCCCCTGCTGCCCAAGGGCGCGAAGCTCGAGATTTTCTACGACCGCAGCGAACTGATCGGCAAAGCCGTCTGGACCGTGCAGAAAGTGCTGATCGAGGCGATCGTCCTCGTCGTGATCCTGCTCGCCCTGTTCCTCGGCAATCTTCGCGCGGCGCTCGTCGTCTCGGTCATTCTGCCGCTCGCGGCGCTCGCCACTTTCGGGGTGATGCGGCTTTGGGGCCTGTCGGCCAACATCATGTCGCTCGGCGGCCTCGCCATCGCCATCGGCCTTCTCGTCGATTGCGCGGTCGTCGTGGTGGAGAATGTCGAACACCGCCTGTCGGAAGCGCATGACGTGACGCTCGCCGACCGCATCTTCATGACGCTCGAGGCGACGAGCGAGGTCGCGACGCCGCTGGCGTCCGGCGTGATCATCATCGTGACGGTCTTCCTGCCGCTGCTCTCGCTCGAAGGGCTGGAGGGCAGACTCTTCGCGCCTGTCGCGCTGACCATCGCCTTCGCGCTCGCTTCCGCGCTGATCCTGTCGCTCACGGTCGTGCCGGCGCTGAGCGCCACCATCTTGCAGCCCGGCCATGCCGACGAGCCTTGGCTCGTGCGCAAGATCGCCGCCGTCTATGAGCCGCTGCTGGAGCGCGCTTTGGCGCGCCCTCTCATCGTGGCGGGGATCGCGCTGGCGGGGCTCGTCGTCGCGGGCGTCGCCTATTCGCGCATCGGCCAGACCTTCATGCCCGTGATGAACGAGGGCACCCCGGTCATCACCATCCGCAAGCATCCGACGATCAGCGTCGCCGTCGCCGCCGAGACGGACCGGCTCATCCAGCGCGAGATCATGGAGAAAGTGCCGGAGGTGAAAGGCATGATGGCGCGGGCCGGCGCCGACGAACTCGGCATCGACCCCGTCGGGCTCAACGAGACGGATAATTTTCTGACGCTCGCGCCCGAGAAGGAATGGCGCGGGCATGGCGTCGACTGGCTCATGGGCGAGATCCGCAAGGTTCTCGACGAGATACCGGGCATCTCCTACGCCTTCTCGCAACCGATCGACATGCGCGTGCAGGAGATGATCATCGGCGCCCGCGGCGACGTCGTGGTCAAGATTTTCGGCGACGACATCAACGAACTGAACCGCCTGACGCGCGAGGTCGCGACGGAGCTGAAGAAGATACCCGGCGCGCGCGACGTGTTCGGCCTGCAGAATGACGGCATGCGCTATCTCACGGCGCGCGTCGATCGTCTCGCGGCGGGACGTTTCGGGCTGAACGCCGGCGAAATTCAGGACGCGTTGCGCGTCTGGGTCGACGGCCAGCAGGTCGGCATCATTCTCGAAGGGCCGATCCGCACGCCGCTCGTCGTGCGCGGATCGGAAACGTCCCGGCGCTCCTCCGTCGATTTCGCCCGCCTGCCGATGGTCTCCAATGACGGCAAGGTCGTCGAGCTGTCGCAGCTCGCCGAGGTGCAGGCCGAGAACGGCCCGATCCAGGTCATTCGCGAGGAGGGGCGGCGCTTCGCGACCGTTCTCGCCAATGTCGAGGGTCGCGATCTCGTCGGCTTCGTCGATGAAGCCAAGGCGGCCGTCGCGCATCATGTGAAGACGCCCAAGGGTTACACATATCGATGGGGCGGGCAGTTCGAGAACCAGCAGCGCGCATCGGCGCGCCTCGCGAT
Source organism: Methylocystis parvus OBBP (assembly GCF_027571405.1). Taxonomy (GTDB): domain Bacteria; phylum Pseudomonadota; class Alphaproteobacteria; order Rhizobiales; family Beijerinckiaceae; genus Methylocystis; species Methylocystis parva. Next base: position 1,263,170 of record NZ_CP092968.1, on the reverse strand, counting down.
CGTCGTGCCCATCGCGCTCGCGATGATCTTCGTGCTGCTCTATTTCACCTTCAATTCCGCTTTGCAGGCGACGCTCGTCTTTTGCAACGTGCCCTTCGCCGCGATCGGCGGCGTTCTCGGCCTCTGGCTCTCGGGCGAGTTTCTCTCCGTGCCGGCTTCGGTCGGCTTCATCGCGCTGATCGGCATCGCCGTGTTGAACGGCGTGGTGCTGATCTCCTACATCAACAAGCTTGTCGGAGAAGGAACGCGCACGGTGCGGGACGCCGTAATGGAAGGCGCGCGGCGGCGCATGCGGCCGGTCATGCTGACCGCCACGATCGCCGCCTTCGGCCTCATTCCCTTCCTTTTCGCGACCGGGCCCGGCGCGGAAATTCAGCGCCCGCTGGCGATCGTCGTCATTGGCGGCCTGATTTCCGCGACCATTCTCACGCTCATCCTGCTGCCGATCCTTTATGATCGTTCGACCGGCTGGCTCCTGCGCGCCAAGCGCGGCCGCCTGGCGCATCGGGTGATCTCATGAGCCTGCGCGCCGCGGCCCTCGCTCTTTCCTTTTGCGCATTCGCCGCGGACGCCGCGGCCGCGCCGAAGACGAGCGGCGCGGTGTCCGTGAAGGGCGGAGAGGGCAATATCGAGAAACGCGGCAAGAAGCCGCTCGGCCATGTGCTGGCGCGCCATCTCGACATGGCGGTGGCGATCGACGCGCAGAGCAAGACGTTGGAGGCGCAGTTGGGCGCGGTGTCGTCGCGCTACGCCACGACGCGTTCGATCACGCCGGGCTCGCCCTATCTCGGCGGCACGCAGCGCAACGCCGTCGGCGGCAATCTGCGCGACTATAACGAGACCGAGGTCGAGGCGGGTCTGCCCTTGTGGCTCCCCGGCCAGCGCGACGCGATGGAGGCGACGGTTTCGACCGGCGTGATCGAGATCGAGGAAAAGATGGGATTGCGCCGTCTGGACGTCGCGGGCCTCCTGCGCGACGCGTGGTGGAACGCCCAACGCGCCGCGCGCGAGGTCAATGTCGCGAAGAGCCGCGTGACGATGGCGCGCGAAATCGGCGCGGACATGACGCGGCGCGTCGAACTCGGCGACGCGGCGCAAGGCGACGCTTTGCTCGCCAAGAACGAATTGCTGGCCGCCGAAACGGAGCTGGCGCAAGCGGAAGGCGCGGAGAAGGTCGCGCGCGTGACCTACGCAGCGCTTACCGGCGGCGCGCCGCCGGACGGCGCGCTGGAGACGGTGAAGCCCGCGGGCGACATCGAGGATCATCCGGCGCTGCGCACGCCGCTCGCCGCCTTGCGCCGCGCCGAGACGCAATTGCAGCTCGTCGAAGCGACGCCGATCGACAATCCCGACATCGGCGTTTTCGGGCGGCAGGAACATAACCGCCAATATTCGACCGATACGTCGCAACCGATCACGGATCAGCTCACCAATGCGACGACGGTGGGCGTGCGGATTCGCATTCCGCTGCCGACCGACGGCCGGCAGGCGCCGCGCCGCGCCGAAGCCGAGGCCGAGATGACGCGCGCGCGCGCCGAATATGAGAAGGCGAAGCGCGTGATCCTCGCCGAGATAAAGGCGGCGCGCGTGAATTTGGCCGCAGCGCGGAAGGCTTCGGGACTCGCCGCCCAGCGTCTCTCCGTCGCCAATGAACAATTCGATCTCTCGCGCAAATCCTTCGCGCTCGGCGAAATCAACGCTTTCGACCTTTACCGCGTCCGGCAGTTGCAGCTCGACGCGCAACGCGCGCAGGCCGCGGCGTCGGTCGCGGTCGGGCAGGCGGCGTCGCGCGTGAATCAGGCGCAGGGCTACGCGCCGTAGCGCGCAAGCCTTGTCGCCGATCAACGGCGGCGCATCCCCGGCGGGTGGAACATCCCGCCAGGTCCCATTCCGCCGGGTCCCGGTCCGCCGGGTCCCGGTCCGCCAGGTCCCATGTCACCCGGACCGCCAAAGCCTCCCGGTCCGCCGGGATCGGGCAAACCGAATCCGCCGCCCGGCCCGAAACCGCCCGGTTCGGCCGGCGCGCCGGGAAGGCTGAATCCGGTTCCGCCGCCGCCCGGCGATGGCGGGGGGGTTTGGTCGGGCGCGGCTTTCGGAGCCTCCTGCTCCATGCGGCGCGGGCCCGCCGCGCCATGCGCGCCGAGCGACTCGGTCGGCTCGAAGGATTGAACGGACCATCCGCCCGCCGGATCGAGCTCGAAGCTCACGACGGCGCGAACGACGCCCCGGAAAGACATGCCGTTCGCGTCTCCAAGGTCGAGACCGCTCGCGGTCGTCACGGTCGAGCCGTAGCGTTCGAGATAGGTTTCCGCGACGAAACGCTCGGCGCCGCGCGGCAGCCAGGGGGCGTCGGCGACATGCGACGCGTCGAGCGTCGCGCCGCGCTGCGCGCCGCGAAGCAGGACGCGGCGACCGAGCATGGACTCCGCGACGCCTTCGAGCCGCTGACCGCCGATTTCGAGCCCTCCATCCTTCGCGCGCGTGACCGTTCCGAGAAGCTGAGCGGCGCCCGGCGCGACAGGCTCGACGAGGCTCGCGACGATCGTCTGGTCGGGCAGGCGCAAACCACTGACGGCGACAAGGCGCCCGACGGCAAGTCCGTCGCTCTTCACGTTCCGCCCGAGTTCGATTTTCTGTCCCAGCACCCGCATTTTTCGATCTGAAACGAATTCGATCGCGCCGACGGCCTCTCGCAGAATATCGAGCTTCTTTGTCGAATACGCGCCGTTCTCGCGCCTTGCGACGAGCGAGACGACATGGCCGATTCGCATCGCTGCCGGATTCGCGGGCTCTCCGTCGATCGTGACCTCCGCATTGGACGGATAGGAGATGCGAAGGCCGTTGACGATGACGCTGCCGAAGCCGCGTATCACGCCGACGACTCCCGTGCCGCCCAATCCGTTGTCGGGATCGGGCATCGGCGAGATATAGCCGGTTCCGCCCAGCCCATTGTCCTTCGGATTCCCGCCGGCCGCGAAAGCGCGCCGCGAAGCGGTCGAGAGCAGAGCGAAGAGCAGCGCGCCGAACTGGCGGCGCGTCGGGCGAACGGGATGCGTCACGGCTGTTTCTCCGCGTCGTCGTCGACGCGTTCGCCCGGCGGCGTTTTTTCACGATAGACGTAAACGCCGAAATTCCAGCGCCACTCGCCGTCCTCGCTGTTCTTTTGCATCGCCTGCGCTTCGCGGTTCGCCGCGAGCAGCGCATTCATCGCCAGTTCGCGCGACAGCGCTTCGAGACGACGCGCCGCGTCCTGCGACAAGCCTTCGTAATGAACCGCGCGCTCCATGAAAGGCGCGGGGCTCGTCGAAATATTGGCGACCGCCGCCGCTATGTGATCGTGGAGGTTCCGGCCGAAATAATAGAGCTGACGCTCGTCGCCCTTGCTCGGCGCAATCGCCGCCTCGGCGAGAACGATCCTTCCCACCGCGTCGACGGTCACGATTTTTCGGTCCAGCCATTCGTCGAGCACCGCGCGCGGCCGAACGTCGCGCGTCACTTCCTCGACGAGAGATTCGAATGTCGGGCCGCTCCCTTCCGATCCGGCGCGGCGTAGCGGAGCCGGCGCGCCGGTCTCGTCGGTAAAGCGTGTGTCGGCCATCCAGAGGGCGACGATCTGGGTCGTGCGGGACACGGCGGCGGGGACCATCCGCACCGGCGCACCGGCGCTTCTCAGACGATGGACCTCCTTGCGGTGAATGCCGGTCAACAGGCTGATCCGGCTGTCCGTCTGCTCCTTGTCAGGCAGGGCGAAATCGTGAACCGCGACATTCACGTAAAGCTCCCGGAGCAGGTCGCAAAGCGCGGGGAAGGTCGTGCCGCAGGAGATGAAGAGGCGCACGAGCGGGCGCAGCAGCCGGGCGACCGGCTGCTGAAGGCGGGCTGCGTCGGGAAGACCTTCATCTCTGGCGTCGGCCATAGACCTCGGTAGCGCGAAAAGAAGTGGGACACAATCCCACACACGGCTTGACGTGAGAAAAAATCCCACGCATAAAATTGACGTGGGAAAAAATCACACACAAGAGGCGACGATGAAGCGCAGGATTTTGTCCATCGAATCCTTTGACCAAATGCGGCCGCCGTCGCCGCCCCGGGCGCATCGGATTCCGGCTTTTCGTCTGGCGATCGTCGTCGCGCTCGCCTCCGTCTTCGTGCTGCTCGCCCGCGCCTCGCATGGAGGCGAGCGGGGCTCGGGCTTCTCCTGCGCAGGGATCGAACGCTGCGCTCCGACGCCTTTGCAGCTTTAGCGGCTCGAGGCCGGCCGCCGCCGCCGTTCCGCCGGTCATCGCCAGGGCCAGAAACATTCACGCGGCCGCGAAGGCGCGCGACGGGACGGCTTTATCTCGCGAAGGGCAAGGACATGCACACGTTCAGCGCTGACGAAAAGAAGATCACGCTTTATCTGGCCGCGCAGGCGCAGCGCGAAAACGCCGAAATGCGCCGGCGGCGGTTCGAGGAATCGGTCGATCCCATCACGACCTTCGCCTATCTTCGCCTCAGAGAGCTTTATTGGACGGTCACCCGATCGCTTGGCCTTTCATTCCTGCACGATGGAGAGAGAAGGCGCCGTCGCCTCAGCATTGTTCGACGCCCGCCGCTCTCAGATGAGACGGCGCTGCAAGTGTCCGCATCGCTGCCGTCGCGCCGAATATTCATCGACGTCACGCCGACGGCGCGATTTGGCGGAAAGACGGGAATCCAGCGCGTTGTGCGTGAGATCGCCAAACGGGCGATCCTGTCTCCCTTCGCCTTGCCGGTCGTGATCCAGAACGGCGCCGTCGTTCCCTATTACGACCATCCGAGCGCGCCGCGCATTCTCGAATTCACCCCGGACGACACGTTCGTTCTGCTCGACGCGTGCTGGGGACTGACGTCCGATTATCTTCCCGTCATCGGCAATCTCGCATCCGCTGGCGGACGTCTCGTCACCGTCATTCACGATCTCATCCCTTTGATTCATCCGCTGTCCGTTTCTCCGGAAATGTCGGAAGTTTTTAAGGAATGGTTCGAAAGACTGGCGCTCGCGAGCGACGCCGTCATTTGCGTTTCGAGAAGCGTCGCGCAGGATTTCATCGACTATGCCTCTCGCGAGCCTGCGGGCGTAAAGCCGGATATTCGCGTGGGATGGTGGCGCCTCGGTTCGGACTTCGCCGATGATGATTTCGGGCTCGTTTCTCCCAAGGTCGAAGCCTTCACGTCGAGACCGACGCCTTTTTTCCTCGGCGTCGGAACGCTGGAGCCGCGTAAGGCGTATCCGGTCGCTCTCGACGCCTTCGAACTGCTGTGGAATGCGGGCGTCGACGCGCGCTACGTCATCATCGGCCGTGCGGGATGGCAGAGCGAAGCGTTGACGCGGCGCATCCGGCGTCACCCGGAATTTGGGCGGCGCCTGCTATGGCTCGACAAGGCGAGCGACGCCGATCTGCGTCATTGCTACGAGCGCGCCGCCGCGCTCGTCTATCCTTCGGCGATCGAGGGCTTCGGGCTTCCGCTCGTCGAGGCGGGACGCCAGGGACTTCCCGTCATCGCATCCGATCTGCCGGTGTTTCACGAACTTGGCGGAAACCACATCGACTACTTCAAGCTCCTCGACCCGGTCGATCTTGCGCAAAAGATCGAACGTCGCCTGTGGATCCCCGCCACGGAAAAAAGGATGCCCGACTATAGTTGGGAGGATTCCGCGAAAAGCCTCGTCGATCTGATACTGCATGACGGATATCAGATGCGGATCGGCCCTCCCGAGCCGTCGCTCGCGGCGCGTGAGTGAGGGCCGGCCATGATCCTCGCGACGCTCGCGAAACTCGCGCATGCCGTCGATGCGATAAGCGAGTCGCTGTCGACGGTCTCCTCCGCTGCGATCGTAGTCGACATACTGTTTTTCGCAGCGATCTTCGCTTCGCTGATCTTTGGAAAGGACTGACGGCGATCCCGCAACGTCGCACGCCGCCCCCGAAGCGGCGACGCGCGTTACGCGCGACGGGTTCCGTCAGGGATTCGCCAGCCCGTTGGCGTTGATGAATTTCACCACGGCCTCTGTCTCGGACGCTGTGCGGCGCGTCGCGGTCGGCTCCAGCGTCCGCCGGAAGAAGGACGGGAACCAGCCGAAGTTCCGCACATTCCATTTTTCCTTCGGAAGGGCGGCGGAATCGACGCCGGGGACGGACGTCTTTTTCAACAAATCCATCGCGCGCCGCGTATCGGTGTGGCAACTCACGCAGTCGGTGTTGAAGAAATGACTGCGATCGGCGTCGGCGACGAGGTCCACGGTCTCCTGGATGGTCGCGACTTTCTTCGGGTCGGAAACGGGAGCGTCGCCCATTTGGAAAAGCGGCGCGGTCGCGAGACCCTTGCGCTGCGCAACCGGTAGGGCGGCCTCTCCGGCGAGCAAAGCGGCGTGTTTGCAGGTGATGGGGTTGAGATTGTTGGGCGCCGGCGTCGGCATGACATGCGTGTCGTCCACGAAGGAAAGGCCCTGCGCGGTTTGCTTGCCGTCGAGGGTGGGGCCGCGCACCGGAATGAATCCGCCATTCGGCAGGGAAGGCACGACGCCCGGCGGCACCGGCGCCATGGCCATGAAGATCCAGGGTTCCGGCGCGGGCGAGGGGAGACCCATCACCGCCATTGCGTTGAGCTTGCCGCCGGAGAGATGGCGCTCCAGCACGGCGGCGAGCGCATCCTTCAAGGGCTTCGCGGTTCGATTGTCGGCGAGCCCGGGATGAACGCCGAGCGGCTTGCCGGCCGTCGTGATCGCGGCGCCGCCGAATTTCCCCGCCGCCAGATCGTCGCGCAAGCCGGCGAAGTCGCGTGCAAGCTTCCGGAACGCCTCCATGTCCGGTTTCTCACGAGCCGAGCAGCCCGTTTCAGCGGGCGCGTCTTTCCCGGCCGAGAAAGTGTAGATCACATGCGCCGCCACATCGTGAACTTCGACGCCGCCATCCGCCTTGCGCGTCACGGGCTGGAGAATGAAGCGCAATTGCGGCGACTGGCCGAACTGGGCGATGATGTCGCTCGTCAGGCCGGGCGCGCCGGGATCGATGCGCAGTCCCGCAATGCGCCAGGACTTGACGTCGTGCGCGCCGGCCGGAAGGCTGATGCGGTGGTCGTTCCCGATCCCCGTCGCGGGGCTTTCCGCATTGGCGATGAACTGCGCGAAGACGGCGGCGGGCCAGATGGCTTCGCGCTTCGTCGCGTCCTTGGGATCAGGCGCGGTGAGATCGGCGATCGCGATCGTCTTATCGAGATCGGCGGCGTTTCTCGGCGGCGGGAAAAGCCAGGAAACGTCATTGGCGGAGAGAGGCGCCTGCGACGGCGCGGCGGTCGCGGGAGCGGCCGGAGCGGGCGCGGGAGAGTCGGTGGCGGCGGTTCTGGCGTGACGGGCGGGCGCATGTCGAAGATGGCGCGCCTGCGCCTCGACCGCAAAAGCGGAAGCCGTCGCGAGCAGCGCTGCGAGCGACAGGGCGCGGACGGCGAAAGCGCGCTTGCTTTTTATAGAATAAATCATGGATGTCGCTCCAATGAACAGTTTTCAAAAATGATGACAACACTGGAGCTTAGCGCCCAAACGCGGCGCGAGGCAAGAGACTTGTGAGACGAAAAGACGCATGTCGTTTCCGACGCCTCGCGTCGCGCCGCGAAACTCGGAGCGCTCGCCGGAACGACATTCGCCTCCCGTCAGGGCTGCGCGTTCAGGAAGATCATTACCCGATCGATCGTCGGCTGATCCAGAAGCAACGGCGCATGGCCCTGGCCGGGGACCGTGTATCTTTGGAGTTGCGGCGCGCGGCGCGCCATCTCGTCGAATATCTCGACGGAAAGGATGTCCGACGTCTCGCCGCGCAAAGCGAGGATCGGAACCCTGGAGAGTTCGGCGTAGGGTTCCCAGAAATCGGCAACCTCCGCTTCGGGCGTGATCTCGTCCAGCGTGTGATTGAGTTGGGGATCGTAGCGAAGCTGAACCTTGCCGTCCTTCTCCTCGAAAGTCTGGCGGGCGAAGGCCTCCCATTGCTCCGGCGTCACGGCCGGAAAGGACGCGCTCATGGCGAAGCGCATCAGCGCCGCGGCGTCTTTCATCTTCTGCAGCGGCGGCATTTTGCCGACATAGCCCTTGATGCGCAGCAGGCCGCTCTTTTCGATCACGGGGCCGATGTCGTTGAGCACGGCCGCGCGGATCGCGCCGGGCCGGGCGCGCGCGATTCGCATCGTATGGAGCCCGCCGCGCGACGTGCCGAAGAAGACGGCCGCCGCGACGCCGGCGTCCGTGAGGACCGAGAAAATATCGTCTTCCTCGATATCGGGATCGTAATGGCGCCAGTCCCTGTCCCATTCGGAACGTCCGCGGCCGCGATAGTCGAGGGCCAGCACGCGGCGCCCCGAGCGCTGCGCGGCCTGCGCGACGAGGACGAAATCGTCCGACGTGCGGGCGAGTCCGGGCAGGCAGACGAGCGGCAGCCGGGTCGAGCCGGGGCAGGGATAATCGGCGTAAAAGAGGCGCAGGCCGTCGCGCGCGGCGACGTAACGGCTCTCGGGCGGGAGGGTCGAGCTCAAGCAAAACGCTCCTTTTTCACGGGGTTCTACACTCTTGGCGCGGCTGTTCAAAATAGCGCCGGCGCGACGCTTGGCTTCCTTGACTTCCGCTCCGGTTGAAGCGAGTTTCCGCGCGCCCGAGAAGGCTGCCGGGCGCCCACTGAATTCGCCCAGGAACCACGCCCGCTCATGCGCTCTTATCTCGACTTCGAAAAGCCCGTCGCTGAACTCGAAACCAAGGTGGAAGAGCTGCGCGCGCTGGCCGAGAAAGGCGAGGGTGTCTCGATCGCCGAGGAGCTGACCAAGCTCGAGGCCAAGGCGGCGAAGGCGCTGGCCGACCTCTACGCCACGCTCACGCCCTGGCAGAAGATTCAGGTCGCGCGCCATCCGCAGCGCCCGCATTTCTCCGATTATATGAAGCATCTCATCGCGGAGTTCACGCCGCTCGCGGGCGACCGGCTCTTCGGCGAGGATTCGGCCATCGTCGGCGGCTTCGGCCGCTTCCGGGGCGAGCCGGTCTGCATTATCGGGCAGGAGAAGGGCTCCGACACGGCGAGCCGCCTGCATCACAATTTCGGCATGGCGCGGCCCGAGGGCTATCGCAAGGCGGTGCGCCTGATGGAGCTCGCCGACCGCTTCGGGCTCCCTGTGATCTCGCTCGTCGATACGGCCGGCGCTTTTCCGGGCATCGACGCGGAGGAGCGCGGACAGGCGGAGGCCATCGCCCGCTCGACCGACGCGTCTCTGGCGCTGGGGGTCCCGAATGTGGCGGTGGTGGTGGGCGAAGGCGGCTCCGGCGGCGCCATCGCCATCGCCGCGGCGAACAAGGTGCTGATGCTGGAGCACGCCGTCTACACGGTGGCTTCCCCCGAAGCCTCGGCGTCGATCCTGTGGCGCGACTCGGCGAAAGCCCAGGACGCCGCGACGAGCATGAAGATCACGGCGCAGGACCTTTTGAAATTCGGCATTATCGACGTGATCGTCTCGGAGCCCGCCGGCGGCGCCCATCGCGATCCCGAGGCCGCCATCGCAGCGGTGGGCGACGCCGTGAACTCGGAGCTGTCGCGACTGACGAATCTCTCCCGCGAGCAGTTGCGCGCCGCCCGGGCGGAGAAGTTTCTCGGCATGGGCCGTAAGATCGACGCGAAGGCGTGAGATAAAAAAGTCACACCTTTCAATTTCGGCGTCCACATGGCGCCACGGACACTTTCTCGTCCAAATCACCCTTTTGTCTGTCCCCGACGAGGAAGAGAGCGACGGCTCTCCTCCCGGTAAGGATTGGGTTACGGAACTGTGTTAGTTTTGCCACAGTTGCGTATTGTGCGCGGGCGCCGGGGCGCAAAGGGGAGCTGAGCGCATGTTGTATCGGGTCTTGAAGCCTGCCGCGGCTGTCGCCGTCTTCGCCGGGCTGTCTCTCGCTTCCTGCCAGGACAGCGGGCTTTCTCAGCGCTCCCTCGCGCCCGTTCCGCCGGAAACGCTTGCGAAAATGGAGCAGATCGGCACGAGCAAAGAATCGCCGATGCTGATCCGCGCCTATAAGAAAGAGGCCGAGTTCGAGATCTGGAAGATGAACGGGGAGGGCAAATATGTCCACCTCAAGACCTTCCCCATGTGCCGCTGGTCGGGTCAGCTCGGGCCCAAGACGCGCGAGGGCGACCGTCAGGTGCCGGAGGGCTTCTATTCGATCACGCCGGCGCAGATGAACCCCAACTCCGCCTATTATCTCTCCTTCAATGTCGGCTATCCGAACCAGCTCGACCGCGCGCTCGGCCATTCGGGCGGCACGATCATGGTGCATGGCGCGTGCTCTTCGGCGGGCTGCTTCTCCATGACGGATGCGCAGATCGCGGAAATCTACGCCATCGCCCGCTCGGCCTTCAATGGCGGCCAGCGCTCGATCCAGATGCAGTCCTATCCGTTCCGCATGACGGCGGAAAATCTCGCCAAGCACCGTCTGGACGCGAATATCGGGTTCTGGAAAAATCTGAAGGAAGGCAACGACCATTTCGAGGTGACGAAGGAAGAGCCGACCGTCGCCTATTGCGGCAGCCGCTACGTCTTCAACGCGCAGGGCGCCGGCCATATGGACCCGCTCTCCGCCTGTCCGCCCCTGAAACACGATCCGAGCCTCATCGCGAGCGTTTCAGCCAAATCGGCGAAGGACGACGAGAAGGTCGCGCAGCTCGCCGAAACCGTGCGGCCGGTCCGCGTCGTCTATCAGGACGGCGGCATGCATCCGAGCTTCCTGGCGCGCGTCGCCGAGGCGAGCCGCCCGGAGGCCCTGGCGGGGCCGACGGAAATCGCGCTGGAAGAAAAGCCCGTGAAGGCCGGCAAGGCCACGCAAATCGCCGCCAAGTCCCCCATCGTGACCATGGCCGCCGCCAAGGCCGCGGCCCAGACGCGCGAGGCCGAGACCACGAGCGTCGCGCAATCGCTCGCGCCGGACGAACGCCGCGAAATGTCCGCGCTTGCTCCCGACGACAGCCCGACCGCGTCGATCAAGAAAGCGCTCGGGATGAAGAAATAGTCTCGAAGCGAAATCAGAAATTCCCGCGCCGCCGCTTTCGAAAGAGAGCGGCGGCGTTTTTATCGCGCGAAGGGATCGGTGCGCCCGACATTTTCACTTCGCGCGGAAGCAGTGCTCTCATCCAGCTTAACTATTGAAATATCATAACAAATCGTTAGTCTCGGGCGCGTCTCTCTCTGAGAGCGATCAAAATTCTCAAGGTTGAAGGCGGCGGCCGCCTTGTGATTCCCGCAAACGCGGCTCGATGAGCGTCGTCATGCGGGGCGGGCGAATCCCAACGATGGAGGACCGTCGATCAATGAGCGGATTTCAAATGGTGGTGTCGGCCATCGAAGACGTGCCGATCGTGCATTGCCATATCCCGCGCACCGGCGGCATGTCCGTCGACTATTTCTTTCGCAACGTTCTCGGAGACGATCACTGTTACCGTCTCGGAACGGATGCGGACTTTATCCGCATCCGGGACCCGAACGATTCCTTTCATGCGTTTCGCTGGAAATATCTATCCGCTCATCTCCCCGCGCGCGAGATCATGACCATTATGGGCGGGCGCAAATTCTTCATGTTCACGATCCTGCGCGATCCCGTCCAGCGCGAGATCTCCGCCTTCAAGAACATCGTCGAGCACAGCTATGTCGAGCATACGCACCCGGTCGGCAATTTCGACGATTATCTGGACATGAAGGAGCGGCTGCAGGAAAAGGACGTGCAACGCGCGCATATCCGCTTGCGCGACGAAGCCTCGGCTTCCAACGATCTCCTGCAATATCTCTCAGCCGGCCATGCGATCGTGACGGTGGAGAAGAATTTCGTGATTCAGGAATATATCCGGGCCACGCTGGGCACCCGTCATGTGATCCAGCCGCATAATATCAGCACGTCCAGTTTCGAACTGACGAGCGAGCAGCGGCGCCGGTTGGAGCCCTTCATCGAAGCCGACATGGCGTTGTATGAGCTTGTGCGCGCGGCCGAGCGGACAGGGAGTTTGCTGAACGACTGGCGCGTGGGCTGGCGCGAGAAGACCGCCGCAGCTCCCGCCATTGCGCAGGACCGGGCGTCTGCGAGGCCCGCGGCCGCTCCCGCCCATATGCCGGGCCCGCATCCTTGAGGCGCCGGCCGAGGCGGCCATATAGCTTCTGTTAACCTCTCCCGCGATAAAGCTTGCGGAACGCACAGCGAACGTCTATAAGATGTTCATGATTTGTTTGTAGCGAGCGGCGTGGCCGGGGGCGGATTATGCTGACGAAAAAGCAGAGCGATCTGCTGCGTTTCATCCACGAGCGGCTCAAGGAATCGGGCGTGCCGCCGTCCTTCGACGAGATGAAGGACGCGCTGGATTTGCGCTCCAAATCGGGCATCCACCGTCTGATTCTCGCATTGGAGGAGCGCGGCTTCATCCGCCGCTTGCCGAACCGGGCGCGGGCGTTGGAAGTGCTGCGTCTGCCGGAATCCGCGACGCCGCGCGGCGGGCCGGGACCGCGGGCGGGTAAGTTTGCGCCCGCCGTCATTCAGGGCAATCTCGGCCGCGTGCGGCCGCTGAGCGAGCGCAGCGAGGACGAGTCGAGCCAGCAAGTTGCGATTCCCGTCATGGGCCGCATCGCCGCAGGCACGCCGATCTCGGCCATCCAGTCGCGCAGCCACACGATCAGCCTTCCGCCGGACATGCTGTCGACGGGAGAACATTTCGCTCTCGAGGTGCGCGGCGACTCCATGATTGAGGCGGGCATTCTCGACGGCGACACGGTCGTCATCAAGAAACAGGATTACGCCGATACGGGCGATATTGTCGTGGCCTTGATCGAAGATGAAGAGGCGACGCTGAAGCGCCTGCGCAAGCGCGGCGCGTCCATCGCGCTCGAAGCGGCGAACCCGGCCTATGAGACGCGCATTTTCGGTCCTGACAAGGTCCGTATCCAGGGCAAGCTCGTCAGCCTGCTGCGCAGATATTGAGTCGGGCGGGGCGCAAAGTTGAGAATGTTCATAGCCGACTCGCAGCGCCATAAATGCGCGCGGCGCTGGATCCGCGCGGACGATTGAGATGTGCGCCGTCTCACTCCAGCGGCTCAGCAAGTTCGGCTTTCTCCGTCTCCTCATCCTCGACGCTCGCATGCTTGACGTTTTGCGCATGGCGCGGCGACCAAGGCCGGTCTTCCTCCACGCCGCGCGCGGTCCGCCAGGCGACGCCTTCCTTCAGGAGGCGTAAGGAGACGGCGCCCGTTTCAGAGAGCTTGCCGCGGTCGATGACGATCGGCGCCGCGCAACCTTCCGGCGCCCGTAGCGGCGTGACGACGATTGCGGCGCGGGCGCAATCTTCGAGAAAGGCGTTCTTTTCCAGGACGAGCGCCACGACGCGTCCATCGACGGCGCGCGCGATGCAACCGGCGTCGTCGCAGGACGCGCCGCCTTTCGCGTCGGCGGCGTCGCGCGAATCCGCGTCGGCCCGCAGCCATTGTTCCGCCGCGAAAGCGCTCGTCTTTTTCCCGAGCAAAGTCAATTCGCCGGACGGTTGTCGCAAGGCCGCCGCATCGCCCGTCGCCGGCACGGCGATATCGAAGCCGGCGCCGCTCGTCGCGCCTGCGAGCCCGACGAGGACAAAGGGGATCGCCGTCGCGCGAAGCGTCCAGCTCCGCCACAACACGACCGAAAGCACAGCGAGCGCCAGAAAGACGATCGCCCAGGGCGCGAAGGCCGGCACGTTGAGGCTCGCGCCCGGCGCGCTGGCGATCAAGCCGGCGAGCCAGGTGACGAGATGAATTCCCATTTCGAGATAGCGCCAGACGAAGCCGTCGAGACCGAAGGGATAAAGCGCCGCGCCGATCAGCGCGCAGGGGACGGCGAAGAATTCAATGACCGCCAGCGTCAGCGGATTGCCGATGAGAACATAGGGGCTCAATTCATGAAAATCATTGGCCATGAAAGAGGCGGTCGCGGCGGTGGCGCAGAGGGTCGCGACGAGCGCGGCGCCGGGGCCGTGCAATAGCCTTTCCGCCAAGGCCTCGCGCCATTCGGAGAAGCGCCCGCGCATGCCGGGGATGGGCGGTTTTGCGCGCGCCCGCGCAAGGTAGTCGCCGCGCCATTCATAGACGGCGATGAGCGCGGCGACGGCGGCGAAGGAGAGCTGGAAACTCGCGCCCAATATCGCCTCGGGTTCGAAGACGACGACGAAGAAAGCTGCGAGCGCGAGGTTGCGCATGGAAAGGGAAGGGCGATCGAACAAGACCGCCGCGAGCATGATGAGCGTCATGACAAGCGCGCGTTCCGTCCCGACGCGCGAGCCCGTGCCGACGTCATAGAGAACGGCGCCGATCATCGCGAGCCCCGCCGCCCATTTCTTGATCGGATAATTGAGCGCCAGAGTCTGCGACATCGCCAGCAGACGCCGCAGGCCGACGAAAAAAATTCCGGCGACCAGCGTCATTTGCATGCCGGAAATGGTGACGATGTGGAAAATCCCGGCGCGGCGGATGAGGTCCTTCGCGCCTTCGGAAAGGTAATCGCGCTTGCCGGTCACCATGGCGGCGGCGATCGCCCCCGCATCGCCGCCGATCGTTTTATAGACGCGTGACGCGAGCGCGTTGCGCATGCGGTCGATGGCCGCGAAGAAGCGCAGCGCGAGAGAGGCGGGATCCGGCGGGGCCATGATTTCGATGCGGCCAAGCGAATTGCCGACGCCGCCGAGCCGCGCGAAAAAAGCGTCGCGGGCGAAATCGTAGCCGCCGGGCAGCGCCGCGCGCGCCGGCGGCATGATGCGCGCTTTGAGGCCGATGAAATCGCCCGCCGCGAAAGCCGGCTCGCCGCGCGTCGTCAGTCGCACGCGCGCCGGCGTAATGTCGTCCGGCAATCCTTCCGCGCTCGCGACGCGCATGATGAAGCGCGCGCCTGCCGGGCGGAGGTCGATCTCCTCCACAAATCCGGTGAGTTCGCCCACGCCGATGCGCGTCGCGATGGGCGCGGCGACGCGCGCCGATCGCCATGCGCCGGCCGCGAAGCCCGCCGCTGTGAAGGCGAGGGCGAGAAAAACTGCGTGCGCCCGGGCGTGGCGCCGCGTGACGAAAGCGAGCAGGGCGGCGAGCGCCAGCGCGCTGAAACACAGAATGAGCGAGGGCTCGCGCTCGGCCGCGAAATAGAGGACGACGCCCGCTCCGGCGGCGACGGCGCGCCACAGGAAGGGGCGTCCGAGTTCGACCTCCTGCGCATAGGCTGCTTGCAGCGCGACGGCGTATTTTCGGGAAAGAGGCCCGAGCGGCAAGGCGAGGGCCGCGCCCCCGCGCTCATCTTGCTCCGCTGCGCGCGTCGCGTCGCTCACCTCAAACCAAGCCCCAAAGAAATAAACTTGGCGGAGATTAGAGCGGATTAAGGCGCTTTGCTACGGCCGAGGCCGAGGCTTGAAAGAATGTGAGAGCAGCGAAAGGTTTACGCGCGTGCGCGGCTTTTTCGCTTCTTGCCGCCGCGCGGTCCATGGCCATGTCCCTGGCCTTGGTCGGGCGTCAGCGCGTCCTGCGGCTCCTCGATGCGCGCGTAACGCACGCCGAGGAAGAAGAGAATTTGCGCGCCGCCGCTTGGCGGCCCGCTTCGTTCGCGCGCCGTTTTCTCGCGTATTTGGAAGGCGACGACCTCCCCCATTTTCGATCCTCCGCACTGGCTGCGGCCAAAAGTGAATCGCCCGTTACCGCGATTAGGGGACGGCGAGGGTTAATGTTCCGTCAACGTCCTCGTGCTAATTTGAAACTGATGATCGCGTAAGCGTTTGAGTGAGTAGCGCGTCAATGCAGTTAGAGAAGAGTCAGCGCCGAATCGTCGACGCCTCGCTCCTGCGAGCCATCGTGGACCAGTTCGTCGCAAGACCCACGCATCCGGTCAGCGACATCAGGCAATTCGAGCGTCTGGCGCTCGGGCTCATCGATATCGTCGACGTCGAGTCCGCGGCGAAAGCGGCGCGGCCATTATGTTTCCATCCTGAGACGCCCGAGCCGATTTTCAGCCGTCTGTTTGAGAAGGGCGGCGCCTGCGCGGCGCTCGTCGCGGAATTCGCGCCAAACGCGCCGCGCGGCGATCTCATTGCTCTCGCCATTGCCTCGGACGGGCCTCTGCTAAGCGCGGTCGCGCGACGCAAGGATCTCGACCACGAAATCGTGGACGCGCTGGCGCAGCGCGCTGAGCCGGAGGCGCTGCGCGCGCTCGCGGCCAACTGGTCCGCCCATCTCGATCAGGCCGCGCGACGCGCCTTGTTGCACGCGGCGCGGGACGATCTCACGCTCGCGCGCATCCTGCTCGACCGCGACGATCGCGCCATCGATCCGGAGACGCTCTTCCTCGCCGCGACGCGGCTGGAGCGCACGGGGATCATTCTCAACGCCTGCCGTCGCGCGCTTTCCGGCGGCCTCGCGGAGCTTTGCCGCGCCGAGGCGGTTTTCACGCGACGCCTCGAAGGCGCGGCCGTGCGCCGGGATCGCGACGCCATGGCGGCGCTGCTCGCCGACGCGCTCGAATGCCGCAAGGAGCGCGCCCGCGCCGTCGTCTCCGACAGCCAGGGCGAGGCGCTCGCTTTGGCGCTCGCCGCGCTCGGCGTCGATCCCGACGCCGCGACCCGCATCTTCCTTTGCGCCGATCCCGCGATTTCGCACGACACGGACCGCGTGCGGTCGCTCGTCGCCCTGGTGCGCTCGACGCCGCAGCGCGCCGCCCTGCAGATCGTCGCTTCCGTCACCGGCGCCCTGCGCGGCGATCGGGAAGCGCAGCGCCGTCCGACGCGCGACGACGCGCTGGTCGGCGGTCCCGGCTGGCGCCGCGCGGCGCCGCGCCTTTCCGCCGAGCCGGTCCGGAAGCTCGATCAGTCGGCGTGATCTTTAAAGGCGGACCCACAAAACGGCTGGCGTGAATGGAGCCGCGTTATTTTGCCGTCATCCGCAAAAAGCCCGCCGTATGGCGGGCTTTTTTGTAATACGGCGACCGGCGCCTTCTTCGAGGAAAGGGAATCACATCAGCGCCGCCAGCGCGAGAGGTTTTTCAACAGCCTGATAGTGAGACGACATCGGACGCTCCAACGCGTCGAAGAAGGCCTATGACACGATTTCGGCATAGCGAAGTACAATTTCGGCAAATATTAGCGCCACGCTGACGTCTGGATGGGCGGATATTCAGAGTATTCATCCGCTGAACTAAATTCAGATTTCCATGAAATTCAGTTGAAGATAAGAACGGCTGCGCCGGTCGTGATGTTTAAAGTCGTTTCCAGTCTTGACGGCGGCGCGATTGCTTCTTAGCTGTAGCCCAGTTATCTTCTGCGAAGATGCAACGGTTGAAAGGCCATTGGGAATGCGGAGGTTTTCAAAGTCCCGCGTCCTGCCGCCTCTCGCTTTTGGGGAGGATCGCGCGATACATGCCGCGGATCCGTATCAAGCGGCCGCAGCGGCCCGGGTGCTGGGAGGCGTCGAGGTCTACGAGCCGGCTTTCACCGAAGCGCCGTTCCAGCACAAGATCGCAACTTTGAGTTTCAATGGACTCGAGCTCAACGCCGCCGCATCGAGCCCCATGAGATTAGGCATAAGGACGCCCAAGCAATGTTACCTGCTCATGCCTTTTTACGGCGACACGGCCCTCCAGATTGGCGCGCGTCAATATCAGTGGGGCGCGGCAGGTCGGGCCTTATTGCTTTCGGACTGCTTCTATAGATTTGGCACCGCCCAGACCAGGTCCGTATTAATTGCTCGAATCGATTCCGACAGATTGAAAAACACCATCTCCAGGATGCTGGGCGAGACGAACTCGGAAGAGCGGAATCTCGGCGACGAGGAAGTGCAGATTCTCGATCTGCAGACCGGTTCAATGAATTTCATGTCGGTGTTTCGTCATCTGTGCGCCTATATAAATTCCCCCGGCGTCAGCAGAATATTTCTGGAGAAGATTGGGCTGGACGACTGGTTTTATCGTCAGCTCGCCTGTTGGCTCAAGCCCGAGATCGTGCATGGCGGGGAGCCTGACCATTTTCGGGAACGCTCAACCGCGGGGACCATCGACGCGGTCTGCGACGCCATACGGAACAGTCTTGATAGACCTCTGACGAAATCAGAAATGGAGGAAATCGGCGGCCTTTCAGCCCGGGGACTTCAATATGCTTTTCAGAGGAAATTCGGTTGCTCGCCGATGGAGTGGCAGAGGCGCGAGAGGTTGTATGTCGCGCGGGAGCGACTGAGCAGGGAAGCAGAAAATATAGGCGTCTTGGAGCTTTCCTTGGATCTGGGCTTTTCGTCGCCTTCGCGGTTCGCCGCATATTATAAAGGCCTGTTCGGCGAAAGTCCGAAAGAAACAAAAACGCGGCGGCGGCGTCCGGCTTGAGACGGCGTCGCCGCTCGCCGGGCGCGGCGCTCCCAGGATCGCGCGCTCAGCCATCGCCGACAAGGAGTCGGCAAAAGCAGAAAATTTGCGTCAGTAGCCGCTTTTCGGGAGCAACTGGAAATCGCGCTCGTCGCCCAATCGCCATTCGTTGATTCCAGGACATCCGATGCCGGGGGATGAGCACGCCCGCCCGTCTGACCCCGGTCTTTCGAATTTCGCTTGCGGATAATTTCTGGGGAACGAATGCTTGCCGGCCTGAGCGGCCTGAACGAACAACAAGCATGAGGCGAGGATAAAGAGACGGAAGCTTGTCATGGCGTTGCCTCCTGCTTCAATGCATCGCTCTCTCATTGACCGCCGTCCCGGCTGTCATGCGTAGAAAGCTAGCCTGTCGAAGCAGATCGAACGACACGGACTCGGCATCGTTTTGGATTGATTTCGGCAAGGCGGGGGCGCGCCAAGCCTCCCGAATTACGGTGACAGAATTACGCAAATCACGGTGGGCCGGAAAAGTCCTCTCTCCATTCTGGGCTGGGCGATTGGGTCATTTTCTATCCACAGATTTTTATGACGAATAACGCGTGAAGAATGTTTCGATTTTTCGGCAGTCGCGGGTTTGCTGGATCACAAAGCCGCGCGCGCGTCTTCTCTTGTTGCATTGGCCGTGCTTCGCTGTCCATGCGCCTTAGTTTCTCTCAAGCAGGTCTCATTCATGCGCAAGGATTTTCATTCATTGAGCGCTTCCGTTTTCGGCGCGCTTTTTCCAGTTACGGCTCATCCGACTTTTACGAAACGGAATTTTGGCGGTTCGCTCGTCCGAGCGACGCTCGTTTTATGCGCGCTCGCCTACCAGCTTATTTGCTCTAAAAGGCAACATCGGTTGCTCACTTTGCCAGTTGTTTTCGCCGCTTTCGCCTTTCTTGGCTCCGCGCTGTGGTGTCCGCCCGCTAAAGCTTTCGGCGAGGGCGACGACGGGTGGCGGCCTCAATACGCCCCAGGTCAGTTCGACGATCCTACCGCTGCTTGCCTTGCCGATTTTAGCTACTGCAAGGGGACTAATTGCGACATATTTGGCGGGCGCGTAGGCCCCGATAGTACGTTTCTCGGGGTCACGCAGAACGGTGTGCGCAGCGCGAGTTGCGCCTGGACCATGGACATTCAAAGGGGGTGCCCCCCTGGCAAGAAGTGTGGTATATTTCCTGGGACGTATCCGAGCAGAAAGTGCGTAAACGGATACGCCCGTGGCGGCAGTTCTTGGTGTTATCAGGCATCCAGCGCCGCCCCATCCACGGCTTGCGGAGACCAGGGCAAGTCCGCGCCCAGCGCCGGCAATCCCATTCTGGTCACGGACGGCGCCAAGATCGAGAGCGCCACCGATTATGCGACCGGTGATGGCGAGTTCTTTATCTCGCGCCATTATCGCAGCCTGACCTTAGAAGAAAATCAGACAAACTATATCTATCTTCCCCCGCTACGCCTTGCACAGAACCTCGCCCCCGTCCGCGGCGCCGTCGGCGGCTGGCGCTTTAACTTTCAGATGGAGCTTCATCTTCAGGTCAACAGTGGCTGGGCTGTTTTTAACTCGGTGACGCTCATGCTGCCGCACGGCATGGGGTATGACTTTATTTATTCAGGATCGGGCAACACGTTTAATCCTTTGCCCGGCTATCTGACGCAAAACCGGTATAAGGTCGAGTTCATCGGCACACTGCCAAACCCTATTGATTTCTCCATCATCAGGAAAACGACCTCGCAATGGAAAGTGACGGACGCGGTCGAGAACCGCGTGTGGACGCTGCAGACGTTTTTGTTTGCGCCGGGCGGCGCGACGTACGAGATCGCGCGTCCAATTTCGATGTCGAAAGGCGGCTATACCTGGACCTTCGCTTATGACGCCTATGGCAATCTGCAGTCCATTACCGACACTTTTGGACGCGTATTTGGAATCAATTGGAATAACGTCTCTTGGACCAGCGCAGAAGTTTATCCCGCAACGTATATTCCGCCTTGGCCGTTGACGATCAAGGAAATCACGCTGCCGGGCGGCGGCAAGCTGAGCTACACATACGACCCGCCGCTGAAAGCGAATGGGTTTTCGGAGCCCGTTGCGCGTCGGTTGATGCGCGTCGAGCAGCTCAACCCAAGCGCAGCGTTAGTCGATTCGACGACGTACCATTATGAGAATGCGCAGTTCCCGGATTTTCTAACCGGGATCACCGATGCGCGCGGCGTGCGCTACGCGACCTTTTCCTATGACAGCCAGGGCCGCGCCTTGTCATCTGAGCACGCAGGCGGCTTGGACAAATGGCAGGTCGCCTACGGCCAAGCGCCAAACGGTGATCTTGTGCGCACGGTTACAAATCCGCTGGGCAAGGTCGCGACCTATACGTTTTCGCATCCTTCGAACGTAAATCAAACGAGCGTCAAGGGCGTCGACGGGCAGCCGAGCGCGAACTGCGTTGGCGGCACGAAGGCTTGGACGTATGACGCCAACGGCTTCATCGCCTCGGAGACGGACGAGGAAGGGCGCGTCACGGCCTATACTCGCGACGCCAGGAACCGACCGCTCACCAAGACGCGCGGGTCGGGGACGCCGCAAGCCGTGATGACGACCTACACCTGGCATCCGACGTTCAACATCGCGACGCAGACCGTCGAACCGGCCCTCACGACCAATGTCACGATCGACGCCAGCGGCCGCATCACGCAGGTGCAGAAAGTCGACACGACCACGCAGACCATTCCCTATTCCACTGCGGGGCTGACGCGCACGACGACCTATGGCTACAACGCCGCCGGGCGCCTGACCTCGGTCGACGGGCCGCTCGCCGGAACGGGCGACACGGTCGCCTACGCTTATTCGGCCGCCGGAAATCTCCAGACCGTCACCAATGAGATGGGCAAGGTGACGACCGTCACCGCCTGGAACAGCCGGGGCCAGCCGACCTCGATCACCGATCCCAACGGCGTCGTCACGACGCTCGCTTATGAAGCCGCGCGCGGCCTGTTGACGCAGATGAGCGTCGACGCCGCCGGAACGCCGGCGACGACAACGATCCAATATGACGCGGTCGGAGCGGTCACGAAGATCACTTTGCCCAACGGCGCCTATGAAAGCTACACATACGACAACGCCCGCCGGCTGGCGACGGTCGCCAATTCGGCGGGCGAGACGATCACTTACGCCCGCAACGCCAATGGCGACGCCACTTCCGTCACGATCAAGCGTCCCAACGCCACGACCGCTTATAGCCGCACGCGCGCCTATGACGAGCTGGGGCGCCTGATCCGTTCGATGGGGGCGGGGTCGCAGAGCTATCAGTTCGGCTATGACAAGACGGACAATCTCAAGACCGTCACCGACCCGCGGTCGAACGTCTTCTCCTACGGCTTCGATCCCCTCAACCGCCTGATCAGCGAGACCGACGAGGAGAACAAGACCGTCAATCTGACGCGCAACGGGACCGACGCGGTCACCACCTACACGGACGCGCGCAATCTCTCGACGAGCTATATCCGCAACGGCTTCGGCGAGGTCATTCAGGAAGTTTCGCCCGACCGGGGGACGATCGCCTATTGGCGCGACGCGCGCGGCCTCGTGACAAAACGCGCCGACGCGCGCGGGGTGTCGACCAACTACACTTACGACAATTCCGGCCGTCTGACGGGCAAGACCTATTCGGGTCAGCCCGCTTACTGGCAGTCCTTCGACTGGGATCTGACGAACGGGACGAGCGGCGTCGGCCGTCTGGTCGGCCTTTACAGCGAGTCGGGGACGAGCTGGCGCGGCATCGACACGAAGGGCCGCATCTGGATCGACTATCGGACGAACGCGCCGATGACATCGGCGCTGGCGACGCAATATGGCTACGACCCCGCCGGGAATATCTGGAACATCGTCTACCCCTCCGGGCGGAGCGTTACCTACGCCCGCGACGCGATGGGGCGCGTGTCAGGCGTGACGACGCAGCAGAACGCCGCCGCCGCTCCGCAAACGGTCGTCTCCGGCGTGCAGTGGAACCCCTACGGCCCCCTCGCCGGCCTGACGTTCGGCTACGGCGCCATTACGAGTTTCACGACCGACACGGATTATCGCATCACGCGGGTGCAGACCGGCTGGTCGGGCGGTCCGGGCTTCATCATCGACCGCGTCCTGTCGTGGACCGGCGACATGGTCGACAGCATCGCCGACAACAACAATCCGTCCACGACGCCGCCCTTCACCTATACGTCGCAGGCGCAGCTCTTCAGCTATACGCCGACGCGGCGGCTGATGACGGCGCAGGGCTATTACGGGACGCTCTCCTGGACCTACGACGCCAATGGCAACCGGGCTTCCGAAACGCGCAACGGCGTGACGTCGACCTACGCCTACCCCGCAACGTCGAATCGCCTAAGTTCAGTGACGCCTGCGGGACAGAGCGCGCGCAACTTCGCCTATGACGCGGCGGGGAACATCGTCAGCGACAGCCGCACGGGCGCGCTGGGGATGAGCTTCGAATATGACGTGGAGGGGCGTCTGTCCAAAGCCTACCAGACCAACGCCCCGTCGCAGGGCGCGGTCTACGGCTATGACGCCCTGAACCGTCTAGCCTCGCGCACGGCGACCAGCGGGTCGACCACGACGACCACGCTCTATGTCCACGACATCAACGACCACATCATCGCGGAGACCAATACGGCTGGTCAGACGCTGCGCGAATATATCTGGCTGAACGACCTGCCGATCGCGGTGGTGGACAAGGTCGATACGGCGACGCCGGTGATCTACTATGTCCACACCGACCATCTCGGCCGGCCGGCGCGTCTGGTGCTGGAGCAAGAATGGCACTGGGCCTGGGACGTGGCCTACGGTCCGTTCGGCGAGGTCGCAGGCGTCTGGAGCGACCCCGGCGTGACGCAGGACATGCGCTTTCCGGGACAATGGTTCCAGATGGAGAGCGGGCTGGCGTATAACTGGCATCGCCACTATGACGCGACGCTCGGGAGGTATCTGCGGCCGGATCCGATTGGATATGCGGGCGGGCGGAACTTGTATGGGTATGTGGGGCAAAATCCCTTTGCCTATATCGACGCGGATGGACAGAACCCCGCGTTTGGCTGCATTGTAGGCTCTTGGGGAGGACCCATTGGCTGCGGGATTGGAGCCGGAATTGGTACTGCGATCTCAGCCGCCATGGCACTTGCTGCGATCCTCAGCCTCCCGGGCGATAGCTCGAACCTGCAGGGCCATAGCTCGAATGAGCAGCAATGCAAAAAGCCATGCGGCCCGTGTAAAACTCTCAGTGGCAAGATCGTGCCTGTAGGGACTATAGCCTACAGACCTCTCGATACCCCTGATAAGCCTGAGCATGGAATTGTCGGACCGCACTATAACATCTACCGTGCTAACCAAAACCCGAACAATTGTCAGTGCTTCTGGCAGTCGGTCGGTGCAGTTAGGCCGTCCGAGTTGCCGGCCGGCGCTATACCAATTGAGCCATTCGCAAAGTGAACCAATGAAATACTCAACTGGACAAACAGTAAAGCTTGGTGACAGGGTTTCCCTAGCTAATGACTCAACAGGGGTTGTGGTCGCCAATCTTGACGGCGGTGAATTTGATGAAGGCTTCCCAGAACAAGAGTGGGGTTATTTGAAGCAGGGCGTAATCATCAAATTCACGACGTTTGGCATTATTCATTACAAGAAACTCGAGGAGGATTTGAAGTTTGTTGGTCGTGCTCCTTGATGTTAGGCCTATCACGTCGCCTGTAAAAAATGTTCTTAGATTTACCTCATGCACATGAGACATCGAAATTATTCTATGCAAGGCACTTGGCGTTTTTCGGTTCTCGCTTCGATACACTGATGGCAATCGCTATTCTCAAGAAGATGGCGGCAAAAGGGAATTTAGTTGCCCGCATGTTTTTGCAGGTGGCTATTTTTAAGTTGATGTGGCGGACAGAAGATTTCTGTCCCTGCCCTGCACCGCAACAAACCTACTTTTTGCATATTATGGTCTAGTTAGAGATCCCGATCAAGCGCGCAAAGAAATGTGGGGGGCATAGTTCCTTTCTGTCGCATTCCGTCCGCTTCATTCGAATCGCTCTTCCCTTACACGCCAGGAACAGGGGGCGAGCCCGTCCTACACTTCCATATTCTGCCATTCATGGACAAACATATCCCGGTCAATTCGAGACGCTGGCGGTAACGAATGGATATAAAAGAAAGAGTCTTATTCTATCTTCAGGAACTCTCGCGGGGACGATCAATCTGGCCGATTTTGATATGTTTGTCTCAAAAATGGAGAGTAGAGGAAATACCCTTCTAAATGAAGCCGTCCATGCACTCGGTCACTTTCTCGTCGACTGCGATATTCGAGACTCCGACAAAGAATACGATCGTCTCTGTCGAGAAAAATTACTTGAATAAAGCGGATCGGTAAGGATCCTATCCGGTAACCTCGAACCGGCCTCTCCTACAACTGGCATCGACATTACGACGCGACGCTCGGGAGGTATGTGCAGCCGGATCCGCTGCGGGTGGAGGAGAAGGAGGGAGAGACGATCGGGGGGTTGGCCCCGTCAGCGCTGCTGCCGCGAACGTCGCTTGTCGATGAGATTTATCAACTGTCGAGTGCGCAGCGTTTTGGCGCGGCTGCGGGGGTGACGACGGCCGCGTCGTCGCAACGCCTCATCTTTGCGGATGGGCCGGGTTTATTTGGTTACGCAAGTCAAAAACCGATGAGCTTAACAGACTTTAGTGGATTACAGCCAAACGATAAACGATTTGGATTTTCTAAAAAGTTTTGGCGCTGGTATCATCGAGAGGTCAAGCTCCCCGGAGACGCTGACCTATGCTACGAGGAAGCATGCGAGTTGCATGACGAATGGTGTCGTCTGGGTAAACCATGAAGCCAAAGCGTCCGAGAAAAATATCGGTGTCCGATGTGGTCCTGTGGCTTCAGTTGACAGGGCGCAAAAACATTTCTGAACGGCGTTTGAAAGTGATCAAGCCGTTCAGAAAAGCAGTCGTACATTCCGGAGAATACGTTGCCTTAAACTTGGCAATAAAGCTTGAGAGGTCTGTTTTTCTCAAAAGGCGCCAGACCGAATTACTGAAATCCTTCGCCGAGTTGGCGCCTTATAAGCTGGTCGCTGAAATCGCGATCTATCATCCTGCGGAGACGCAAGTTGCTCACTCGCAACTGCCTCCCCGCGTAATGAATTGCCTCACGACGCTTGGAGCAGAGCTCAATTTCATAACCTACATCGTCTCTTAACAAGCGCCATATGACGCGCATCGCTCGCATCGCCGTCCGGCCGCCTGATCCGTTCGATGGGGGCGGGGTCGCAGAGCTATCAGTTCGGCTATGACAAGACGGACAATCTCAAGACCGTCACCGACCCGCGGTCGAACGTCTTCTCCTACGGCTTCGATCCCCTCAACCGCCTGATCAGCGAGACCGACGAGGAGAACAAGACCGTCAATCTGACGCGCAACGGGACCGACGCGGTCACCACCTACACGGACGCGCGCAATCTCTCGACGAGCTATATCCGCAACGGCTTCGGCGAGGTCATTCAGGAAGTTTCGCCCGACCGGGGGACGATCGCCTATTGGCGCGACGCGCGCGGCCTCGTGACAAAACGCGCCGACGCGCGCGGGGTGTCGACCAACTACACTTACGACAATTCCGGCCGTCTGACGGGCAAGACCTATTCGGGTCAGCCCGCTTACTGGCAGTCCTTCGACTGGGATCTGACGAACGGGACGAGCGGCGTCGGCCGTCTGGTCGGCCTTTACAGCGAGTCGGGGACGAGCTGGCGCGGCATCGACACGAAGGGCCGCATCTGGATCGACTATCGGACGAACGCGCCGATGACATCGGCGCTGGCGACGCAATATGGCTACGACCCCGCCGGGAATATCTGGAACATCGTCTACCCCTCCGGGCGGAGCGTTACCTACGCCCGCGACGCGATGGGGCGCGTGTCAGGCGTGACGACGCAGCAGAACGCCGCCGCCGCTCCGCAAACGGTCGTCTCCGGCGTGCAGTGGAACCCCTACGGCCCCCTCGCCGGCCTGACGTTCGGCTACGGCGCCATTACGAGTTTCACGACCGACACGGATTATCGCATCACGCGGGTGCAGACCGGCTGGTCGGGCGGTCCGGGCTTCATCATCGACCGCGTCCTGTCGTGGACCGGCGACATGGTCGACAGCATCGCCGACAACAACAATCCGTCCACGACGCCGCCCTTCACCTATACGTCGCAGGCGCAGCTCTTCAGCTATACGCCGACGCGGCGGCTGATGACGGCGCAGGGCTATTACGGGACGTTGTCCTGGACCTATGACGCCAACGGCAACCGCGCGAGCGAAACGCGCAACGGCGTCACCTCCACCTACGCCTATCCCGCAACGTCGAATCGCCTAAGTTCAGTGACGCCTGCGGGACAGAGCGCGCGCAACTTCGCCTATGACGCGGCGGGGAACATCGTCAGCGACAGCCGCACGGGCGCGCTGGGGATGAGCTTCGAATATGACGTGGAGGGGCGTCTGTCCAAAGCCTACCAGACCAACGCCCCGTCGCAGGGCGCGGTCTACGGCTATGACGCCCTGAACCGTCTAGCCTCGCGCACGGCGACCAGCGGGTCGACCACGACGACCACGCTCTATGTCCACGACATCAACGACCACATCATCGCGGAGACCAATACGGCTGGTCAGACGCTGCGCGAATATATCTGGCTGAACGACCTGCCGATCGCGGTGGTGGACAAGGTCGATACGGCGACGCCGGTGATCTACTATGTCCACACCGACCATCTCGGCCGTCCGGCGCGTCTGGTGCTGGAGCAGAACTGGCACTGGGCCTGGGACGTGGCCTATGGCCCGTTCGGGGAGGTCGCGGGCGTCTGGAGCGATCCCGGCGTGACGCAGGACATGCGCTTTCCGGGGCAATGGTTCCAGATGGAGAGCGGGCTGGTCTACAACTGGCATCGACATTACGACGCCACCCTCGGGAGATATGTCCAGCCGGATCCGCTGCGGGCGGATGAGCGGGAAGGAGAGACGGTTGGGGGCGTCTCTGCGTGGCGCTTGCAACCTCCAGCTTCGCTAACCGATCAAATTTATCTGCGGTCGGGCGCGCAGCGATTCGGGGCGGCTGAAGGCCTGCAGACGCCCGCCTCACCCCGCCGCTCGAACTTTCCAGACGGCCCGAGCGTTTATGGATACAGCACGCAGAATCCGCTGGCGAAGGTTGATCCGAAAGGGTTGGTTACCGTTTGGCCTTATACACAGCGACCAGATGTCGGTGACAAATGCGCAGTACAGCGAGTGTGCCCTAACAGTGGGATAGCAATAGTGAGCGATGGCGGTATACCAGAACTATCTGCAAATATGATTGCTCTCATGGCGCAGCCAATGACAACGAGATTGTCGTCGAACATCTGGGTATCGTAGAATGCAAGAATTTCCTATAGGGGATATTAGCATGACATCGCACAAAAATGTTCCAGAAGGATTTCCAAGCCTAGAAAACCTGCATCTCAACGAAATCGAGAGCAATGGGACTGGGATTATAAAGTTGAGATTTGATGGGCAGCCAACGGAGGAATCTTATAACGAGCTCAATATTTTCCTTGTTGATGTTCGTCTTGCTTGTGCACAGTTTGAGTGTATACATGTTTTTCCTCTCACCAAGCATGTCGAAATCTATCGAAACGACGCAAATATATGGACGATTGATGTAGGCTTCAATGAAGGGAAAGTATTATTTGAAGCAAAAAAAATGACTTATATTCTTTCTAGTAGGAATAGAGGAAGAAAATGCTAACAAATGGCGAGTCACTTCGGCAGCTTATCGGATGGTCTCTTAAGGATTTTTCGTATAGGCCTACTTTTTTTGTGTGTTTAAATATGATAAATTTCCAGATTCAGAAAGAAGATACTTTAGATATTCGACGTCTTGCACGAGTCTATTTTAATAACCCTCATATATTAAATGTTAAACTTGGGGATAGTGGTGTAAATAAAGAGCTGGTCGACATGCTAGAGGAAGGTGGCGTAGCGTCGACATATGATGCGCATTCCTCTTGTTCTCAATTCACATTGAATTTTTCGGATTCTTCATCTATCATTATAGGTTCTCGGTCTTTTAATATCGTGTTATTTTGAGTGTTGGACCTATGACGCTTCTCAGAGTCCGTTTGAGAATTGATTTCAGTGCGCGATCCTGCGCAAGAGGAGTCCACCGAGAGCGACGTGGATCATGGCCTTGGAGACGTCGATGCGCTTTTCGTAATCGCGCACGAGGCGTCGCCAGCGGGTCATCCAGCCAAAGGTTCGCTCAACCACCCAGCGTCGCGGCAGGACTTTGAAGCCTGGATCGGCGTCGATGCGCTTCACGGGACAGTGGTTCCAGATGGAGAGCGGGCTGGCGTATAATTGGCATCGACATTACGACGCGACGCTTGGGAGATACGTCCAGCCGGATCCGATCGGCTATGCGGGCGGGCGGAGCCTTTATGGGTATGTGGGGCAGAACCCGCTCGCGTATGTTGATCCGGATGGGCGGACAGCGATCGCTATTCCCGCAATCTGTATTAGATTTCCCGCTCTATGCATCGGAGCGGCTGGCGCCGCTGCGCGAGCCGCAGGAGACTTAATTCAGGCTGGAATTGACTTCTGCCGTAGCAAAACCGGAAATGATTCACCAAAAGATGGAGGCTGTGACAAAGAATGGAAGGAGGCATACGAAATATGTCGAGAACTGATCGCCAATGGTGAAAATTTCAATAAGCGAAGGTTTGGCCCTGAACCGTATAATTTACGCAGATGTGCGATGGGCTATGTTTCTGAACGATGTGGCGGAAATCCCGTAACTCATTAGTCTACTGCTATATATTTGACTTCGCAACAAAGCGCATAATGCGCCGGAGGATATGCATGAATATCGACAAAAATAATATGGATAATGATAAAATAATCGACGCCGCCATAATGTCATGTACCGAATATAGCTGGAAAAAAACGGCTCTAATTATTGAGAGAGTGTTGAAGACAATTCGGGAGGAGTGGTCTGATCAGCTAATTGATAGGATCATATGCCGTATTCGGCAGTTGGAAAAGGTTGGGAACCTGGAAATCAGTGGAGATGTTTCGCTTCTTAGAAGCAGCGAAATACGCCTCACCTATTCGCTCGAATCAGAGAAAAAATGATGCGATGAAGGCGATTTAAAGGCTAACTTCCGCCTATCACGAGGCAATCGTCTCACCGAGACTTTGAGCAGTGTGACCTCCACCTACGCCTATGCGGCAACCTCGAACCGGCTGACGTCGGTCACGTATTACGGTGAATACGAATTGCATAATTTACCCTCCAGCCCGCCCCCGCGACCTGATGCGGCGGGTCGCGGCGGTGACGACGCGGCAGAACGCCGCCGCCGCCGCCCAGTCCGTCGCTTGGAACGTGACGTGGAACCCCTATGGCCCGCTCGCCAGCATGAGATTCGGCTATGGGGGCTCCGCAATCTTCACGACCGATGCGGATTACCGTATGCGTGATCTGACGACCGCCTACCGGAACGCATATGGAGTTGGTTAGGTGTCCACCATCGAACAGGTGGACACCAATGTCGGCGGCGAAGGATGGCGTCAAGCGGCGCACGTGGAGCCTTGAGGAGCGGCAGCGGATCGTTGCGGAGGCGTTGGCGCCTGGCGCGTCCGTAGCGGCTGTCGCGCGACGGCACGGATTGAACGCCAATCTGGTTTTCAAGTGGCTGCGGCGTTCGCGCGAAGGCTGGCTGGATCGCCGGCGGGGGCCGGCGAAAGAGACAGCGCCCGCGAAAATGTCGCCGGAGCTAGCCGCACAGACTTTCGTTCCCGTCGAGCTGCTGGAGTTGAAGCCGGCTCCGATGAGCCCGGCTCTGCCGCCGTCGTCGGCGCCGGTGGCGAAGATTGCCGCCACGCCGGCGCGGGTGTCGCGCAAGAACGTGCGGCGCGGCGCCATGGAAGTCAGCCTGCCGAATGGCGCGCGCTTGTCGCTCGACGCAGATGTGGACACTGAGGCTCTGCGCCGCGTGTTGTCGGCGCTGGGTGACCTTTGATGCTTCAGTTCGCGCCGGGGGTGAAGGTCTATCTGGCGTTGAAGCCCGTCGACATGCGGCGCGGTTTCGACGGACTCGCCGCCGACGTGGCGCAGGTGCTTCGCAACGATCCCTTCTCCGGCGCGGCTTTCGTGTTCCGGAGCAAGCGCGGCGATTACGTGAAGATCTTGACCTGGGACGGGTCGGGCCTGTGTCTTTTCGCCAAGCGGCTGGAGAAGGGAAAGTTCGTCTGGCCGCCGATCGTCGAGGGCGCGTTGCAATTGACGGCGGCGCAACTGGCCTTGCTGATCGAGGGGATCGACTGGCGGCGGACGGTTGCGCCAGAAGCGCCGGAACGCCCGGTCTTCCTTTAGAATCCATGCATTCTCGAGCTGCGCCGACGCGTGTCTTGTGGTAGACAAAACCATGTCGCGCGCCGCTGCCGATTTGCCCGAAGACCCCACCGAACTGCGACGGTTCGCCGAGGCGCTCGCCGCGGAAGTTCACGCCAAGACCCTGCTGATCGAGAAGCTGAAAATGCAGCTCGCCGTTTTGCGGCGCGCGCGTTTCGGGCGTTCGTCGGAAAAGCTCGACCGCGATATCGAACAGCTCGAACTCTTGATCGGCGACATGGAGGAGAGCGACGCCGGGCGCGTGGCGCGAAGCGAAGCGACCACAAACGGCGCTTCGTCATCGACCCCGAAGAAGCCGTCCGTTCGTGCGCCTCTGCCCGACCATCTCCCGCTAGAGACGGTCGTGCACGACGCGCCCTGCGTCTGCCCGACCTGCGGCGGGAGCAAATTCGGACGGGTCGGCGTCGACGAGCGCGAGATGCTGGAATATGTCGCCTCGCACTTCAAGCGCGTGGCGCATGTGCGGCCGAAGATGAGCTGCCGCGCCTGCGAGACGATCGTTCAGGCGCCCATGCCGACGCTGCCGATCGAGAAGGGACGGCCGGGGCCGGCGCTGCTGGCTCATGTCATCGTCGCCAAATATTGCGATCACCTTCCGTTGCATCGCCAGTCCGGCATTTACGCACGCGAAGGCGTGACGATCGACCGCTCGGTCATGGCCGGCTGGGTCGGCCATATGGCGGCGCTGCTGGAGCCGCTGGCCGAGTGCATCGCGCGTCACGTGCGCGGCGGTCCCGCCGTTCATGCTGACGATACGACGGTGCCCGTGCTCGATCCGGGACGCGGCAGAACGAAGACTGGCCGATTATGGACGGCGGTGCGCGATGAAAGGCCCTATGGGTCGACGGCGCCGCCGGCCGCCTTCTACCTCTACTCGCCGGACCGCACGTCCGAGCACGCCCATGCCTTGCTGAAGGGCTGTCGCGGCCATCTCCATGCCGATGGCTACACGGGCTTCGGCGGCCTTTACGAGGCCGATCCGAAAACCGGCGCGCCGGCGCCGCTGAAGGAGGTCGCCTGCTGGGCGCATGCGAGGCGCAAGCTCTACGACGTGCATATCGAAACGAAATCGCCGGCGGCGGCCGAAGCGCTCGACATCATCGCGCGGCTCTTCGTCATCGAGGCCGGCGTCAAAGGCAAGCCGCCGGCCGAGCGCGTCGCCGCGCGCCGGGAACGATCGGCTCCCGTCCTTGCCGAACTCCGCGCCTTCCTTGACGCGACGCTGGCCAAAATCAGCGGCAAGAGCGACTTCGCCAAGGCCATCCGTTATGCGACCTCGCGCTGGATGGCCTTGATCCGCTACGTCGACGACGGACGTCTCGAGATGACGAACAACGCTGCCGAACGTGCCGTCAGGCCCCTGACATTGGGCAGAAAAAACTACCTCTTTGCCGGCTCCGACGAGGGCGGGCGAAGGGCGGCGATCATGTATACGCTGATCGAAACCGCGCGCTTCAACGACGTCGATCCGGAAGCCTGGCTCGCCGACGTCATCGCTCGCATCGCCGATCACCCGATCAACCGGATCGATGATCTCCTTCCCTGGAAATGGAAGCCTCATGCGGAAGCCGCCGCGCCATCTCGGGCAGCTTAAAAGCGCTCTCCTCGACATGGGCGAGGAGGCCATGCTGCTGGAAGAACTCGATGGGCTCGTCGCCGGCGTGCTCGTTTGTCCGGAGATGATCCCGCCGAGCGAATGGCTGCCGGTCGTCTGGGGGCAGACGGACGAGGAGGCGGCGCCCGCCTTCGACTCGATGGCTCACCTGAACGAAGTGCTGGCGCTCGTCATGGCGCACTACAATGATCTCGCGAAACGGCTTTTCGAGAGGCCCGGGACCTATGCGCCTTACTTCGCCATCGATGATCGCAACGGCGATGTGCTTTGGGAGTTGTGGATCGAAGGCTTCGAAAAGGCGGTGAAGCTTCGCCCCGCTGCATGGCGACCGTTGCTCGATGCGGACTTGGATACCGCCAAAGCCATGTCGGGCTTGCTGACGCTCGCCGATATCGCTCGAGGCGACGCGCGCTTCTCCAAGCTCGAGCATGACGCCCTCGCATCAACCGCGACGGAACTGATCGGCCCGTTCGTCTTGGCCCTCAATAAATGGCGTCTCGAAAGCCATGATCTCGGCGACATGACGCCAGTATCGTCGCCGCTCACATCCACTTCGTTCGGCAAAGTCGGTCGCAACGATCCCTGTCCATGCGGATCAGGCAAAAAATACAAGAAATGCTGCGGCCTCAACTGATCCGCGGTCGTCGCATCACGCTTACGGATTACCGCATCACCCGCTATCAGCACGGCTCCCCGACCGATCCGGGCCTTTTCGTCGACCGCGCGCTCGCCTGGACCGGCGACGTCGTCGCCTCGATCATCGACAACAAGAACCCCGGCGCGACGCCCGGCCAGTATAATTCCCAGTCGCAACTCTTCGCCTATACGCCGACGCGGCGGCTCATGACGGCGCAGGGCTATTACGGCACGCTCGGCTGGACCTATGACGCCAACGGCAACCGCCTCACAGAGACCGCGAACGGCGTGACCTCCACCTACGCCTATCCCGTCACGTCGAACCGGCTGAGTTCGGTCACGCCTTCGGGACAGAGCGCGCGCAACTTCGCCTATGACGCGGCGGGGAACATCGTCAGCGACAGCCGCAGCGGCGCGCTCGGCATGAGCTTCGAATATGACGTCGAGGGACGTCTGTCCAAGGCCTGGCAGACCAACGCCCTGTCGCAGGGAGCGGTCTACGCCTATGACGCCCAGGACCGCCTGGCGTCTCGCACCGTGACGAGCGGCGCGACCACCACGACGACGCTCTACATCCACGATCTCGACAACCACGTCATCGCCGAGACCGATGCGGCGGGGGTGACGAGGCGCGAATATATCTGGCTGAACGACATTCCGATCGCCGTGATCGACGGCGCCGACACGGCGACGCCGACAATGTATTCCGTCCACACCGACCACTTGGGCCGCCCGGCGCGCATGGTGGCGCAGAACTGGGCTTCCGTGTGGGACGTGATCTATTCGCCCTTTGGGGCGGTGAGCGCGATCTTCGATTCGACCACCAAGCTCGACATGCGCTTTCCAGGACAGTGGTTCCAGATGGAAAGCGGGCTGGCGTACAACTGGCATCGCCACTATGACGCGAGCCTCGGGAGGTATGTGCAGCCGGATCCGATCGGCTATGTGGGCGGGCGGAGTCTCTATGGGTATGTCGGGCAGAACCCGCTGGCGCATGTCGATCCCGATGGGCAAATTGTAAAATGGCCCAAGGTCGGAGTTGACTGAGATGCTTTCCAAAAGCAAATGGATTACGATAATTATCATCGGATTTGCGACCGGCAAAAGCCATCGGGGCTATCGCCTTGCGCGGATGCCCGTTGGAGGTATCGTCAAGCCAAGGTCTGCTATCAGAGACGATTAGATTGGGAAGAGCGCTGGGGGAATGCAGAAACTAGACTTAAACATGCCTCGGCAATACAAAATGTAAAAGAGCGTATGACGAACGCGGCGGATGACATCAAGAAGTATTGTAACACGCAGGTTTGTCCACCAGACGGGCCTGAGGATTGATGACGATGGCATCTCTTGCTGAAGTTTTAGAAAAATGCGAGGAGACGGCAAGTTGGTTTGGTATGTCCATCACGTCGCTTGATCAAAAAAATTATCTCGACGATACGCCCTTACACACAGTTTGTACTTGGGGTGATATCGACGCAGTAAAGACTCTTTTAGACGCCGGGGCAAACGTCAACGCTTTGGGCGACCACGAAGGAGTGCCTTTGTTTAACGCTATCATTGGTCGTAACGCCGGCGTCGTGCGATTGTTGCTGGAGAGGGGCGCTGACCCCAATGTTGCAAACTCTTTTGGATGGACGCCGTTAGGACACGCGGAGACTGTGGGAGCGCCCATGGAAATTATTCAGCTTTTGCGTCGCGCTGTAAAATAGTGTTTGTTCCGGACGCTCCCGCATGGGCGCGCCGGGGATGCCCGTCCAGTATGACGTCGAGAGACGGCTGTCGAAGGGCCTATCAGACCAACGTCCCGTCGCAGGGGGCGGTCTACGCCTATGACGCGCAGGACCGCCTGGCTTCTCGCACCGTGACGAGCGGCGCGACCACCACGACGACGCTCTACATCCACGATCTCGACAACCACGTCATCGCCGAGACCGATGCGGCGGGGGTGACGCTGCGGGAATATATCTGGCTGAACGACATTCCGATCGCCGTGATCGACGGCGCCGACACGGCGACGCCGACAATGTATTCCGTCCACACCGACCACTTGGGCCGCCCGGCGCGCATGGTGGCGCAGAACTGGGCCTCCGTGTGGGACGTGATCTACTCCCCCTTCGGCGGCGTCGCGGCGATCTTCGATTCCACGACCAAGCTCGACATGCGCTTTCCGGGACAGTGGTTCCAGATGGAGAGCGGGCTGGCGTACAACTGGCATCGACATTACGACGCGAGCCTCGGGAGGTATGTGCAGCCGGATCCGATGGGACTATCATCTTTACAAACGGATGGTCCGAACCCCTTCGATTATGTAGGGGGGAACCCCTTGGCGAGGATCGATCCAAAGGGGCAGTTCGCTATTCCAGCGATCCCAGTTTTGATTCCGATCGTAGCCGGCGCCGCTGCGTATTATAGTGGGAAACTGATCATTACAGCTTGGGAGAGCAGAGCCAGAGGCAAAGTCGATCCAGTTCAGGATGTGCAGCCGATAAACCCTGGCAAAGATTGCAATGGCAAGTGCAACCCTTGCCCGCCAAACATATACTGGGAAGCGGAAGGCGATGCGCATGGGTCTACGGGGGGTAAACACCGACACGGCATTGAATGGCATCAGGCACCAGATTGCACCTGCTATCCAAAACGAGTTAGCCATCAGGATTAACGAGCAGGGAAACATAAAATGCTGGCCATGGATGACTCAAATAACCTGGACATAAGGATGCGCCTCTTCCGGTCTTTAAGCAGGGAAGTTTTCAATATAGCTTTTTATGTAGATAATCCTTGGAGTAATACTAAATTAGCCTGGAATATAAACGAATATTTTACAGAACTTGAGAGACATATGTTCAATTATATCGTTCTAGAGCCTCTTGATTTTCAGATCATTCCTTATGGAAGGGTAAATCATGAAATAGAGGTGATAGGCGCTAGCTATTTAGACTCTATACCTGCGTTATTAAACCGCGATATAGAATCTGGATACTGGGACTATCCTATTAAAGAAATCCCATCTGATGCAAAATGCAAATTTATTTCATTTTTTGACTGGTCTGATATTGACTTAAAAGACTATGAATTTGTGAAAATAACTATAATTACATGCAAATCTCTTCCGGAAATTGTAGGAAAGCATGCGCTTGTCGCGCCCCGGAATATTATTTTTGTCAGAGGAAGGGACGGTTAAGCTTAACTGGACGCCGTGACGAATACACGTGTCAGCGCGCTCGGCATGAGCTTTGAATATGACGTCGAGGGGCGCTTGTCGAAAGCCTATCAGACCAACGCCCCGTCGCAGGGCGCGGTCTACGCCTATGACGCGCAGGACCGCCTGGCTTCTCGCACCGTGACGAGCGGCGCGACCACCACGACGACGCTCTACATCCACGATCTCGACAACCACGTCATCGCCGAGACCGATGCGGCGGGGGTGACGAAGCGCGAATATATCTGGCTGAACGACATTCCGATCGCCGTGATCGACGGCGCCGACACGGCGACGCCGACAATGTATTCCGTCCACACCGACCACTTGGGCCGCCCGGCGCGCATGGTGGCGCAGAACTGGGCCTCCGTGTGGGACGTGATCTACTCCCCCTTCGGCGGCGTCGCGGCGATCTTCGATTCCACGATCAAGCTCGACATGCGCTTTCCGGGACAGTGGTTCCAGATGGAGAGCGGGCTGGCTTATAACTGGCATCGCCACTATGACGCGAGCCTCGGGAGGTATGTGCAGCCGGATCCGATCGGCTATGCAGGCGGGCGGAGCTTGTATGGGTATGTGGGGCAGAACCCGTTGGCGTATATCGATCCAGACGGCCTCATCATACAATGGCCGCCGAAGATCGGTATTGATTGGGATGATATTCAAAAAGATTTGGATCACAATAATTATCATAGGATATGCGACCGGCGTGAACCGCCCGGCCTGTCACCATGCGCGAGCGCCCGTTGGCGGTATCGTCAGGCCCTGGTCTGTTACCAGAGGCGCGTAGAGTGGGAAGAGCGTTGGGGGGATGCCAAGACTAGAGCCATACATGAACCTGCCTTAGAGCAAGTAAAACAGCGAATGAAAAACGCGGCTGACGATATCAAGAGATATTGTAACAGCCAAGTCTGCCCACCAAGTTCGCCTGAGGATTGAAAGAAATGGCTTCTATCTCTGAAGTTTTACGTGAATGTGAAAAAACGGCGAGCTGGTATGGTTTGAAGATAACATCTCTAGGCCAGAAAAATCACCTAGGTGATACACCCTTACATACCGTTTGTACTTGGGGTGACGTTGATGCAGTAAAAACCCTCGTGGAGGGCGGAGCTAAGGTCAACGAGCTAGGTGATATGGATGGGGTACCGTTGTTTAACGCAGTCATTGGTCGAAATGCCGACGTTGTTAGATTATTGTTAGATAATGGAGCTGACGTAAAAATCGCAAACCACTGGGGAGACACGCCCCTTCAATATGCGCTGAAGATTAATGCGCCACCGTTGATTATAGATTTACTGCGCGAGGCCGGAAAATAGTTCAATTAAACAGACACAGGCATAGCATTTACGGAAATTGGTTCGCTGACCTTTCGGCTTAATTTGGGCCCAAAGCGGCCCGCGACGCGATGGGGCGCGTGTCAGGCGTGACGACGCAGCAGAACGCCGCCGCCGCTCCGCAAACGGTCGTCTCCGGCGTGTAGTGGAACCCCTACGGCCCCCTCGCCGGCATGACCTTCGGCTACGGCGCCATTACGAGTTTCACGACCGACACGGATTATCGCATCACGCGGGTGCAGACCGGCTGGTCGGGCGGTCCGGGCTTCATCATCGACCGCGTCCTGTCCTGGACCGGCGACATGGTCGACAGCATCGCCGACAACAACAATCCGTCCACGACGCCGCCCTTCACCTATACGTCGCAGGCGCAGCTCTTCACCTATACGCCGACGCGGCGGCTGATGACGGCGCAGGGCTATTACGGGACGCTGTCCTGGACCTATGACGCCAACGGCAACCGCGCGAGCGAAACGCGCAACGGCGTCACGTCGACCTACGCCTATCCGGCGGGCTCGAACCGGCTGAGCTCGGTCACGCCTTCGGGTCAGTCGGGGCGGTCCTTCGCCTGACGCTTCCGGCGACATCGTGACCGATAGCCGCACCGGCGCGCTGGGGATGACCTTCCAATATGACGTGGAGGGGCGGCTCTCCAAAGCCTATCAGACCAACGCCCCGTCGCAGGGCGCGGTCTATGGCTATGACGCCCTGAACCGTCTAGCCTCGCGCACGGCGACCAGCGGGTCGACCACGACGACGACGCTCTATGTCCACGACCTCAACGACCAACGCGCCAGGACAGCGGTCCATGCGCTTACGCCGCGAGATCGACGAAGACGCGGCCGTCGCGGTCCTCGATTTCGACGATCCACAGATCCGGGTCGAACATCATCTCGCGTTTGAGCCGCGCTTCCGCCTCGGCCGGATCGAGCCAGTCATTGACGTGGACCCTGGAAAACAGACGGTCGACGCCTTCCGGCGGCTCTTCGCTTTGCGGCGCGGGTCCGTAAACGGCGGCGCGGCCGTCGAGCCGGTCGAGCTTGATGAAAAGGGCGCCCGCTTCGGCGGCGCCTCGGCGCCGCAACATTGCGACGGCCCCTTGCGCTTCTGCCCGGCGAATGAGCGCGGCCGCGAAAATATCGGATCGGAGACGCATTGCGTTAATCTAGGGCGAAATGCGTCTCCGGTCTAAGCCTGTCTTTATTGGTGCGGCGCCGCAGCGCGCGTCGCCAGCAGCTTGGCGATTTTGGGCGTGAGGTCGCCCTTCGCGGGCAGACCATTGTCGCGCTCGAATTTTTCGATCGCCTGGCGCGTGCCCGGGCTCAGGACGCCGTCGGGCTTCACGACATAACCGAGCCGCTGCAGCGAACGCTGGGCGGTGGCGACGCTTTCAGCGGGCGCCGTGGCCTGCGTCTGCGGCTGGGCTTTCGGCGCCGGCGCCTTCGGCGGCTGGGTCAGGACCTTTGGAGCCGGCGCCGGGGCGGCGGCGATTTTCGGCTGAGCGGGCGTTTTCAGTTGGGTCGCCTGGGCTTTCGCCTCCGGCGCCGGCGCGCGGGCGCTCGGAGCCGTCCGGGTCTTTACGGGAGCCTCCGCGCCGCCGAGCATGGCGGCGATGGCGTCGCGATCCGCCGCATCATGTTTCTTTTCGGCGCGAGCGGCGCCTTCGGGCCGCGCGAGCATGGCTTTCAGCGCGGCGGCCTCGGATCTGGAGGGCTTGGCGGCGGGGAGCGCCATCTCCGCCTTCGCCGCTTCGGCCTTGGCCGCGTCCGTCTTCGCGGCGTCGCTCTCGATTCGGGCCGATTCGGACTTCGCCGCCACGGGCGCGGCGACATCCGCGCCTGCCGCCTTTTGCGGGAGAGGCGTGCGAGCGGCGAAGAGCGGGGCGGGGTGATGGCCGTCCTGAAGGAAGAGGGCGTTCATCGGCACGCCGACAAAGGCGAGGCCGCCAATGCCGAGCAGAACCAGCACGCCCATGCGCTGGGGCGCGAAAACGCGCGCGAGGACCGAGGGCTTTTTCTTCGGCATGCGCGGCGTGGGCGCCGGCTGGGCGGGAGCTGCCGGCGCGCGGCGCCTCGGCGCGGCGCGTTCTTCGGGGAAGTCCTGAAACTTCGAGGCGCTGAGCGATGCGTCACGCAATTTTCTTCACCGTCTTCTTGGCGATTTCGTTGACTTGGCTGATATCCGCGCCGATGGCGGCGCCGATGCGCGGAATGGCTTCGATCTGCGCGGAGACGCAGGTTCCCAGCGTCGGCTCGCGACAGTCGAGCGGCAGACGGACCGTAACGGAGGTGCCTTTCTTCGGCATGCTCTCCACGGTGATGGCGCCGCCGTGAAGGCCGACGAGGCCGCGCACGACCGAGAGGCCGAGGCCGGTGCCCTCATAAGCGCGGTCATGCGAGGCGCTGGCCTGGAAGAAGGGGTCGCCGAGACGCGAGAGGTCGCTCGCCGCAATGCCGATGCCAGTGTCCGCGACGGTCACCGCGAGAAGATTGCCCTCGGGCGCGATCACGACGCGAACCTTGCCGCCCGCCGGCGTGAATTTCACGGCGTTGGAAAGCAGGTTGAGCAGGATCTGCTTGCAGGCGCGCTTGTCGGCGACGAGCTCCTCCATGTCGCGGCGATAGTCGCGCAGCAGATTCACGCCCCCCTGATCGGCCTTGAGCTGCACCATGTCGCAGCACTGGTCGATAAGGGAGGGAAGAGAGAAGGGCTCGGGGAAGATCTGCATCGAACCCGATTCGATCTTCGACATATCGAGGATGGTGTTGACGACCTCGAGCAGATGATGGCCCGAATTGGCGACGATCTGCGCATATTCGCGCTGCTTCGCAGGATCGGACGGCGCCAGCTCCGCATTGGCGAGCATCTCGGAGAAACCGATGATCGCATTGAGCGGGGTGCGCAGCTCGTGGCTGACATTGGCGAGGAAGCGCGTCTTGCTCATCGTCGCGCGTTCGCTTTCGGCGCGCGCCGCCGCGATCGCTTCTTCGGCGCGCTTCTCGGCGGTCACGTCGCGCAGAATGCAGACGACGGGACGGGGATTTTCGTTCGTCAGATTCAAATCGTCGGCGACGGGCTGCGCCAGGCACATGCGCGCGTCGAAATAGTTGAAGATCGGCTCGACATATTTCCCGGACGCCGAGGGTGCCAGGCCCACCTGCACGCGCAGAACGGTCGTCATCGGCGCGTCCTGATCGAAGGCGTCGGAGACGAGCTTCAGAAACGCCGGACGATCGGCGATATGGACGCGCTGGAAGAAGCCGCGGCCGATGAGATCGCGACGATCGAGGCCGTAGACCTTATGCGTGTCGCCGATGATCATCCCGACGGCCCCGCCGCGATCGAGATGCAGAACGATGTCGCCGATCGCGTCGGTCAGCAGACGCAAATCGCGGGCGTTGGCGGAGTCGACCTTGGTGCGCGTATTCTCCGCACGGATGGCGCAGACGGACAGGAAGGCGATGTAGAGCAGCAGCGGCGCGGCGAGAATGGCGAGCGAGGCGGAGCGCTCGAAGGCGCTGAGATGCTGGCCCGGCATGTGGACGCCGGCCGTGAGCGCGATGAGATCGATCGTCGCCGCTTCGATGACGAAGATCATGACGATCTCGGGAGTCAGCGCGGCTTCGACGAGCGCGATCGTCAGCAGCGTGATCGAAATCGTTTCATAGCCCTGCGTCAGACCGTGCAGGGCGACGGCCATTGCGAGCCAGCCGAAAATCGAGACGCTCTGCGCGAGGCGAAGCTGGCCCGTGCGCGCCAGAACGCCGACCGAGATCAGCGGCATTTGGGCGAGCGCGTAAATCATGAGTTCGGACGCCGAGGGCGCGCCATAGAGGAAAAGCCAGACCGGCGCGCCGAGCAAAATGCAGGCGGCGACGACAAGCCTCGGAAGCACGAAAAAGCGATGCCGCGCCGACTCGAGAGGGCGCTTCAGAACGCTTTCATGTACGAGATGGTCGATCCATATCGCCGGACGGTCGAATGAGACAGTTTTACTCAAAGCATACGCTCCTGATTGCAGGGAGCGTCGCAGACCTATCTTAAGTGACTGCTAAGCGTGCGGCGTGAACCGACATTTTCGGCCCCGCGCGGCCGCGATGGTTTGTGTTTGGTTTCACGCCCGAGTCCAATTCGCGCCGGCCGCATTTACCTTCGGGCAACCCGGGCGCGCGAAAAGTCTGGAAAAGATCGGAGACGCGCGTGGTCTTTCTTTTGAAATGTCTCGCCTGCATCGCGCTCGTCCTCGTCGCGCTCGAATGGCGCGGCGAGGACGCGCCGACCGCCCATCACGCGGCCGGAGATGCGCATGGCCGCGTCGGGGCGCCCAAACCGCCCCGGCGCCCTCAATTCGAAGATACGGCGAGGGACATGGCGCAAGCCGGGGCCGACGCGCTCGTCGCCGCCGCGCGCGACCGCTGCCTCGCCGCGCCGCGCGATTGCGCCGCCGCCTTGCAACGTCTGCAGGAACAAGGACGATAAAGCGCGCGAGACGGCGCATTCCGTCAGCTAAGCCGTCTCAGAAGAAGACATTTTTTGCGTAATCAAAAAATTAACCGTATTGATGGATTTGGTTGGCGAGCGTTTTTGAGGCCGAAGCGCTACTGACGCATTTCCGCGCCATTGCGCGTTCGCATGGAATCGAAAGCTTCTAGGAGGCGGTATGTCCGACGAAACCGTTTCGCAACCCGACGATGGCGTTTCCCGCGCCGAATACGAGAATCTCCAAGAGCAGCTCAAGGCGGTCAAGGCCGACCGGGACCAGCAGAGCTTTGAAAAGTCGCAGATCGTCGCCAAGGCGAACGATTACGCCAAGGAACGCGATGAACTGAAGGAGGAGCTCGCCTCCGTCCTCGCCGAGCGCGACCAGATGATCGGCGACGTCGTCGCGGAGCATGACAAGCTCGTCGCGGATCTCACTTCTCAGCGCGACCAGCTCGCCCGCGAGAAGGGCGCCGTCGAAACCGCTTTGCAGGAGGCCACGCGCAAGGCCGACGACGCCAACCGGCAATTCGTCGCCTCTTCGATGGAAATCCAGCGCCTGCGCGATGCGCTCGACGCCAAGCCTTCGACCGACCCGTTCGAGCTCTTGCTCGACGTTCTGGCCGACAGGACGAAGCAGGGCGTGGCCTGGGTCCGCAACAAGATTCCCGCCGACAGCCCGGTCCTTCCCTATTTCGACAAGACCGTCGAAACGGTGACCAGGGTCGGCTGCTTGGCGATCAAGCTGACAAAGGAATTCATCGCCTGGGCGACGCCGAGGGTCATCGCGCTCTCCAAACAAGGCATGGCCAAGGTCGAGGAGCTGCTGGCCAAGAAGTGAGGCGTTCCGCGCCACTATTCTGACAGAATCGAATGGGCGCCCCTCATGCTTCGAGACGCTTGCCGCGCAAGCTCCTCAGCATGAGGGGTTTCTTTTTAAATCAGCAAGTTGGGGATCGTCCTGACCGGCGAGCCGGGGCTGTGTCTCGGAGGACCAGGCCGTCGTTGAAGGCCGGCCGGCGGTCTGGACTCGGTGGTTAACCGCGCCCTTTCTTTTGGGACGTCTCCCTGCTATCCCCGGCGCCATGAGCGCCCCCCACAAATTCGACAACATCCGCAATTTCTCGATCGTCGCCCATATCGACCATGGCAAGTCGACGCTGGCCGACCGGCTGATTCAGGAGACCGGAACGCTCGCGGCGCGCGAGATGGTCGAGCAGGTGCTCGATTCGATGGATATCGAGCGCGAACGCGGCATCACCATCAAGGCCCAGACCGTGCGCCTCCATTACAAGGCGAAGGACGGGAAGGACTACGTTCTCAACCTGATGGATACGCCTGGCCATGTCGACTTCGCCTATGAGGTCTCGCGCTCGCTGAAGGCCTGCGAGGGCTCGCTGCTCGTGGTCGACGCCTCGCAGGGCGTCGAGGCGCAGACGCTCGCCAATGTCTATCAGGCGATCGACGCCGGGCACGAGATCGTGCCGGTGCTCAACAAGATCGACCTGCCGGCCGCCGAGCCCGACCGCATCAAGGAGCAGATCGAGGAGGTCATCGGCCTCGACGCCTCGGAGGCGGTCCTCATCTCCGCCAAGACCGGTATCGGCATTCCCGACGTGCTGGAGGCGATCGTCACACGCCTGCCGCCGCCGCAGGGCGATGAAAAGGCGCCGCTCAAGGCTTTGCTGGTCGATAGCTGGTACGACGCCTATCTCGGCGTGGTCGTGCTGGTGCGCATTTTCGATGGCACGCTGAAAAAGGGCCAGAAGATCCAGATGATGGGCACGGGCGCC
This sequence comes from Methylocystis parvus OBBP, assembly GCF_027571405.1. Lineage (GTDB taxonomy): Bacteria > Pseudomonadota > Alphaproteobacteria > Rhizobiales > Beijerinckiaceae > Methylocystis > Methylocystis parva. The sequence goes on along the minus strand of NZ_CP092968.1, from coordinate 1,219,244 downwards.
CATTATGAGGTCGACAAGATCGGCGTCTTTCGCCCCAAGATGCAGGATGTCGCCCAGCTCGGCCCGGGCGAGGTCGGCTTCATCACCGCGCAGATCAAGCAGGTGGCGGATACGCGCGTCGGCGACACGATCACCGACGACCGCAAGCCCTGCGACGCGGCGCTGCCGGGCTTCAAGCCGGCGCAGCCGGTGGTGTTCTGCGGCCTCTTCCCGGTCGACGCCGCCGATTTCGAGGATTTGCGCGCGGCGATCGGCAAGCTGCGTTTGAACGACGCGAGCTTTTCCTATGAGATGGAGACCTCGGCGGCGCTCGGCTTCGGCTTCCGCTGCGGCTTCCTCGGCCTGCTGCATCTCGAAATCATTCAGGAGCGTCTGTCGCGCGAGTTCAATCTCGACCTGATCGCGACGGCGCCGTCTGTGGTCTACAAGATTTTGCTGACCAATGGCGAGGAGATCGAGCTGCACAATCCGGCCGACATGCCGGACGTGGTGAAGATCGAGGAAATCAAGGAGCCGTGGATTCGGGCGACGATCATGACGCCCGACGATTATCTCGGCTCGGTGCTGAAACTCTGTCAGGATCGGCGTGGTTCGCAGGTCGATTTGAACTATGTCGGCAAGCGCGCCATGGCGGTCTACGACCTGCCACTGAACGAAGTCGTGTTCGACTTCTATGATCGCTTGAAGTCGATCTCGAAAGGATATGCAAGCTTCGACTATCAGCTCACCGATTATCGCGCCGGCGATCTCGTGAAGATGAGCATTCTCGTCAATAGCGAGCCGGTGGATGCGCTCTCCATGCTCGTCCACCGCACCCGCGCCGACGGCCGCGGCCGGCAGATGTGCGAGAAGCTGAAAGAGCTGATCCCGCCGCATATGTTCCAGGTGCCGATACAGGCCGCGATCGGCGGCAAGATCATCGCCCGCGAAACCGTGCGCGCCTTCCGCAAGGACGTGACCGCTAAGTGCTATGGCGGCGACGCGACCCGCAAGAGGAAGCTTCTCGAGAAGCAGAAGGAAGGCAAGAAGAAGATGCGCCAGTTCGGGCGCGTGGAGATCCCGCAGGAGGCGTTTATTGCGGCGTTGAAGATGGAGGAGTGAAAGCGAATGCCTTCAATTGAGAATTTCGGGCATTTTGGGAGATCTGCCTCGGCGCCGCGATGCGTTGATTCCGCCGCGCAAGGCGAACATGATAGCTTGTAAACGTACTTAATCCCGTACATATTCCATCAATGCGCACCACTTCTTACAGCGATCTCCGCAAGAACCTCGCCGCCACGCTCGACCGCGTGACCGAAGATCATGAGCCGGTAGTCATCACGCGCGATCGCGGCAAGCCCGCCGCCGTTCTCATTTCGCTCGAGGACTTCGCGTCCTATGAGGAGACCGCGCATCTTTTGAAGAATCCGCGCAACGCCGAGCGCCTTCTCGCTGCGATCGGTGAACTGGACGCGGGCAAGGGCGTGGAGCGCAAGCTCTCGGAATGAAGCTCGTCTTTGCGGAACAGGCCTGGGAGGATTACCTCTACTGGCAGTCGCAGGACGCGAAGGTTCTGGAGCGCATTAATTCACTCATCAAGGAATGTGCGCGCACGCCTTTTTCAGGGACGGGAAAGCCCGAGCCGCTACGGGGCGACTTGCGCGGCTGGTGGTCGCGACGGATCACGCTGGAGCATCGGCTGGTGTATCGCGTTGAAGGCGAGAGCCTGCTGATTGCACAGTGCAGGTATCATTATTGAGCGTTG